>NZ_JBXSOQ010000004.1:0-470793 GCF_057784475.1 Martinezella sp. CNPSo 3795
CGGGCACTTGGCTCGACCTATCCTTATAAGCCCGCCGATCAAGCATATCCGGCACGTCAGCCGACATATGGGAAGGGCACGATCGAATTGATCGATGTGCCGCAACAATGCGCCGATCGCGGCATCTTTCGACTTGAGATCTGCTCCTTCCATTTGCCGAGCCTTCTTCCCGACTATCTCCGTGATTTTCGGAAGGTCATGGAGGAGGCTGGCGTCAAGCTTCAGACACTGCTCGTTGAAGAGGGAGATCTCAGTAATTCTGAAACCGCCCAGCGCGATGCCGAATGGATGGCAGGATGGATTGACGTTGCTGTGGCTCTCGGAGCTGAAAACATGCGCGTGATTGCCGGAAAGGCTCTGCCGACAGATTCGGCTTTGACGCTTGCGGAGACCCATCTGCGGCGGCTGGCTGAATTGGCTGCCGCAGCGGGAGTGCGTCTCGTCATCGAGAACTGGTTCAACCTGTTACCCGGACCGACGGAGGTCAATCGGATTCTCGATGCTTTGCACGGCAAAGTCGGCCTCAACGGTGATTTCGGCAACTGGGAGCGGGACGGCAAATACGAGGATCTCGCAAAGATCATGAGCCGGGCCGAACTTTGTCATTCAAAGGGGCGTTATTCAGCAACGGGTCTTGATGCAGAGGATTATGTCCGCTGCATTAGGCTTTCCAACGCGGCTGGCTATCAAGGTCCTTTCACGCTGATCTACGACTCTACATATTATCAGGATGAATGGTCCGGAATTCTCGAAGAGCGAGACTGTATCGCTAATGCCTTCAAAGAGAATGCGGCATAAAACAGTGGTCACTACCGCCGCATTTTTCGATACGTTCCCTGGAGAAATTGTGCTCGGGTTTTAGATGCAAAGCTGGATGTCCGGGCGAGGCATCAATGAAAATCGTAGTCATGCAATGCGCCAAGCAACTGATCTTGTGTTTGATAGCCGGCATTATAGAGATCTATGGCCAGATTGGCTGCCGACAGACCTTCCTGACTTTGTAATTTAATACTGCGTTCGGCACACCATGCAAAAAGTGCGCCTGCGAGAACATCGATGTCATCGGGGTAAAGCGGCGCATTGACCATCATAGACATTCGCTACACCATTCATTGCTGGAGCTTGGCATCGGGTGAGTGAAGCGAACACTGCTTGGGTTTTGGAAATTTGCAACCGAGTTCATCGCGCGACGTTAACGGCAGCCTGATATGGGACAGGCTGCGTGTGTCTTAACGTGACACAGGTCTATTCTCGGGCACATTATTGCCGATTTTGATGTCCGCCGAGCGGCGCAACGGGAGGGACAATCTTCACCGCTGTATCGTGGGTGCAACAAACAAGAGGACGCCGAGCGTAATCGCCAGCGCCACTAAGAGGGACAAAACCAGCCTTGGCCGAGAAGGCATCATTGATGGATTGGGTGCGACGCCTTAACCGCGGCCTCAATCAATTCCTCGGCGTATAAAAGTGCCGATGCCGTATCGTCGCCGTCAAGTTTCAAGTCCTTGCATTTGCGATGCATCGCTCTGCGGATCTGGGCCAGCAAGGCCGCATCGATATCGACTTCACCTTCGTCGAACACATGTGTCAGCGCAGACTGGGCGACAATTTCCAGGACCGCAACTCGCCCTTCAATTTCACCTAGTGAGGGTATTGCATTCCTCTTCACATGCTGTTTGCAATCGCGATGGGTAGTAAGCATTTCGGTCACCTCCTTCACGAAGGAAGATAACTATCGAGAAAGGAAAAAGTTCGGCCATTTCTCAAAAAAAGCGCACGCTCGGGATGTGGGTCGCTCAATTGATCTAGAGGCACGCATCCTTGGCAACCTTGTCACTTGATAGGGCAAAGGCTGGGATCCGATAATACATCGGCGCAGTGGGGTGAGCGGCGAAAATCATCATAGTAAAGCGTCCATACTGTTGTATCGGCGGCGCGATAAGGGCCGAATTTGAAGTATTGATTCTTTCCTAATCCGTGATCGGCATGTCCTATGTGACCTGTAACTGTAACGATCCATTTGTTGTTAGCGAATATCTCAATATGGCCAGAACCATCGGGGCCGGGTTTGCTGTAAATGGCAAAATCGATCCAGCCTGATGTCGGCGCTGGTAGCTTGTTTCCGCGATTTATTACTTTTATGGCATCTGTGCAGCCTGTAAATTCTTGTCCGTCGGATACGCCCCAGTTGTCGTCGGTGGCCACCAATGCGCGCATTTGATTGGTGTCGGGACGGAACCAGACCGGCGCTTCGTCATCGCTGCAGGCTTTGCCGTTGCTTTCGGGCTTGTGTTTCTTGATGGGAGCAACGTAGTTGGTTTCAACGGTTGCGAAGAGTTTGCCATTATTGAGCCGCAGTGCGAGGAAGGGGCTGAAATCCCCTTTGGCGTTCGGCCCGATTTCTCGCTTCCATTGCGCGATAAGGTAGCGATGGTCGCCTGAGGGTACGGGATCGGCGAATTTTACGGCAAAACCGTACCAAACCCCCTGGTCGTATGGAACGCGATACTTTGTGCGCTCCCATATTTCGGCTCTCTCGCTGCAGTTCGCCTTACCCGGCGGGCAGAATGGTCTGACGCTCAATTTCAATGCGCCGGTTCCAGAATGCTTGACTTCCGATTGAAATTCGATCGTTCCGGCCCTTTGCTCGAAGTTGTCGCGATAATAAAGATGGCCAGAGGGGGCGAAATCTGTGCCGTCGAAACCATCACGCAGCACCATTTGTGAGGGGCTATCGGCCAGAACCGGTGTTGCGGCGCAGGTGCAGGCCAGTATGGCGGGCAGTGCGTACTTTGCATTCATGCTGGGCTATTCCTGTGGCGAGACATTCGTAAAGCTTTATCAATGACCTGTTCGCTTCCCACAGGCAAGCGAGAGCCGTGTTACTTTAAAAGGCCGGGTTGATGACCCACTGTTCAATTCTGATCAATTCCAGGCGAGCTGCAGCCTATGAATGTGATGATTGATGATACAACTTTAACCGCATGTTAGGCGCTTGCGGTTCATATCCCGCGGAATTGGGCTTTGGTTGCGGCTATCAATGCCCCGGACATGACTGTTCGTCGCTGCGACCTCATCGATGTTTGAATGTCGGTCATGACATAAACCGGCTGAGGGTCGCTGTTGGGGACCGCCTTTGGCAAATGGTGAACTAGAGCTGGGCAGCCGAGAGGCGCAGCTACGACGAAAAATCGTGATCTTGACGTCGCATGCGTTTTTGCGCGGCTACCGCAAGGCGTCAATTCACTTCATTGCATCCCGCTGGGCCGAGCAGGGGCATGAAGTCCATTTTCTCACTATCGGCCACAGCTGGCTCACTTTGCTTAAGGATCGCCGGCGCTTTCGTGCTTTGTCCCAAGATCAGGCAAACCGGTTTCAGACCATCGCTGCTAATTTGAGAGCCGGCGCATGTCTCCCTCCACTACATGCTTTCAGTTCCGGTAACCGTTTTATCAATGCAGTTAGCCCCGCGCTATTTTGGCTCTATGGCAGCTTTTTCCCTCCCTTTGCGCGCCGTGCTATAGCCGACGCAGATCTAGTGCTGATTGAGAGCGGTTCCGCTCTGGCTTTCTTGTCCAAGGTCAAGAAAATAAATCCAAGGGCGCGGATTTTGTATTTTTGTCGCGATCTACTGAGAACCATCGGGGCTGCCTCGGCGCTACAGGATATCGAAGTTCGGCAGATCGCCCACTTTGATGCGATTTGCGTTCCTTCACAGCGGCTGGGTGCCATGCTCCCCCCTGGCGGGCGTGTGCGTACTATCCCGCAAGGCGTTGATGCGACTCTGTTCGATCGCGAACTGCCATCCCCCTATACCCCCGGTAGCCGCAATGCAATTTCCATCGGCAATATGCTTTTTGACCAAACTTCCGTCGCCGCGATGGCTGCTGCCGCGCCGGATGTGAATTTTCATGTTTTTGGTGCCACATGGAATGGCTGGGCCCGACCGAATGTCACCATCTACGGCGAAAGGGACTTTGAGAGCATCATCCCTTACGTGCAACATGCTGATTTCGGTATTGCTCCCTATCGCTTGACCGCGGATGAGGTCTATCTCGCGGAATCGAGCCTGAAACTCGCCCAATACAGCTATTGTGGTCTGCCGATCCTGTTACCTGACCTCGTACCCTTTACCCGCACCAACGGGATTGCCTATCGATTGGATGGCGAGGTCGCCTGGCGAGAAAAGATCGACGCAGCGCTGGCGATGCAGCGTTCGGCGGCTTTCCGCGATGGAATAATGACCTGGGACGAGGTTGCGCGGCAAACTCTGGCTGCCGCATACGAAGCCCAATAATCGCTCAGCCGGGTACAAGGAAGCTTAGCAATCTGCCAGCGAAAAGACGTGATACGCTCGGCAATCTTCCACCAGCCGTCGTCATCAGAATTTGTACGTCTTCGGTCGTAATCAAGCGTAAGAAACGAATAGCCAACAGATAGGTAATTGCTCCAGCGGGAATGGCGCTTAAAAGTGCCGGTAGCCCATCGAGACTGTAAATGCCGAGGCTTGCTGCACCCGCACAGAGAGCTGCCGCAAGAACCGTTTTCGCCAACGCAGTCAAAGGGACTGTGACGCCGACATATTTCCGGGCCATCCAGCAAAGCAACACAAACGTCAATGTCACGGTCATCGCGCGAGCTAGAGCCGCGCCTTCCAGGCCGAGGGATGGCACGAAAGCGATTAGCAAGAGTATCGTTGCTACAGCGCTTGTAATCTGCACGCGTAGCACAATGGCGCTTCGTCCAGCTGCACTGATGATACCCCAGGGGACCACGGACATGCCGGCAAGCCATACGAAGGCTAGCAGTGTGGTTGCAGCCGGCACGGCGGGCTCGAAAACATCGCCGAAGATCGTCGGCAAAAGCTCAGGCATGATGGCTGCGCCACCCATGCTGATCGGCAGCATGACCAGGGCGACTATGCGGATGACGCGCCTGTAAGCTGCATTGAGAGACTGCGGATCGCTTCTTGCGTGAGCTTCGGTGAAGTTGACGATTAATGCCGGCGATATCTGGAGCATGATCTGTTCGATGAGACCGGCCAGACCGAGTCCGGCAGCGAAGTAGCCGATACTGGTGGGAGAAAGAAAGATGCCGAGAAAAAGGAATTCAATGCGGGAGAGGATGAGGATCTCGATGAGATCGCTGAACCAGATGTACCGGCCATAGCGCAACAGTTCCGGCGATAGATTTTTCCGCGAGTGTCTTGCGGTGGGGTGGACATAGTCGCGCAATTTCAAGGCTTGCGGTAGGTAGCGGGCGATATAGCCGATTAAAGCTCCCGTCGGGCCTAGCAACCAGGCTCCGATGAATACAAGTGGGACCTGCATAGCCCCACCGAGCAGGGTAGTGCGGGCGGTCTGCCCGAACCGGTTTCTTCCGCGTGCCACGGCTGTGGAAAATGCGTAGAACGCATAACTAAGAAAGAGGAGCCCGGTGACCAGCCAGAAGCACGCATGCCATGCATCGCGATAAGCATAGGTGATCGCGGCAAAGAGAAGAATCCCTATACTGACCATGCTGACCGATATAAGGAAACTGCGGAGCGCAGTGACGACCAACGCCTTCCATGCATCACCATCGTCCGCGTGACCGCCCGCATTGCGCAGCAGGGTCTGAGGCAGGCCCATGTCGGCCAATGCTGCAGCTGACGTTGCAATCCATAATGCGTAGGCGACGTTGCCAGACCCCGCAGGACCGAGCAGGCGGGCTGCGATGATGCTGCTCGCAAAGCCCGCGGCAAGCGAGATGAGCGTCGCCGCCAAGCTAATCAACGAGCTTCTTAGGAGATTGGGTACGAACGCGCTCATGGCTATCTATCTTGAAGGCTTACGCATAACCTTGTGTTAAAGGGCGGCTGATAGTTTTCACTTGCTTTCTAGTTGAAATTCGAGACCGTCACCATGATAGATCGAGCCGCCGATCAAGATGGATTTCTCATCCCGGGATATCTGCAGAAGGGATTGCGCGAGCGCGCGCATAACCTTCTCTGGCGGCTCATGTCGCCTTTGCCCGATAAGACCTATTGTGCGCTTAAGTATCGCGCCATTCGCGGCAAATTCCCTAATTTGTCATCTCCTCAAACCTTTACCGAGAAGGTACAGGCGCGCAAATTATACGATCGCAACCCTCTCTTTCCGCGCCTCGTAGACAAGGCCGATGCGAAAGGGTTGATTGGAGAAAGGGTTGGCAGCCAATATGTTATCCCGACGCTTTGGATTGGGAACGATCTAGCCTCCGTGGATTGGTCAGGGATTTCGTTGCCGGCCGTTGTGAAGCCAACCCATGCGAGCGGTGTGGGGCGATTTCTCTACGGTGAAGCCGACGTCGATCGTCTCCTTAAGAACGATCCGTCCGGCGAGTGGCTGGCAATCAACCATGCCCGTTACAACAGAGAGTGGGCTTACAGCCAATTAGAGCCTCGTATTCTCATCGAAAGCATGCTGCTCGTTGATGGGCGAGTTCCGTGGGACTACCGGTTCTTCGCATTTGGCGGGAAGGTCTCGCATATCGAGATCGACATACGCGAAAATGATCGAGGCTATTCGTGCAACTACACTCCCGACTGGCAGAAGCTGCCGTTCTATGACCGGGATTATCTCGGTCTCTATCCAGGCGAAGTAGCCCGCCCGTCGCGGCTCGAGGAGATGATTCACGTCGCTGAAACGGTCGCTCGCGATATCGACTTCGTTCGTGTCGATCTCTATGCGTCGACAGAGTGGGTCCGCGTCGGGGAGCTGACCTTCTATCCAGGCGGAGGTTTCGAGGCATTCGAGCCGGATGAATATGACTTCTCAATCGGTCAGAAGTGGCAGCTTGGCTTCGAAATACCGAAGAGATAGGTGGACAAATCATTCTCTGCGCGTTTGATAGGCCGATCAATTTTTAAAGAAGGTTTTCCATGACGATCGACCAGGACCTTGCTCGAATCGAGTTGCAAGAGGAAACGCTGCGTTTCGATGCTTTTGACCTTTCGACCGCTTGGGTGCTCGGCAAGCTGTTGCGCGACCTCGCCAGCGAGCGCAACATGGGTGTTGCTATCGATATCACGCTTCATTCCATGCCGGTTTTCTACATAGCTTTGCCCGGTTCGACGCCCGACAACTCCAACTGGATCCGTCGGAAGCGCAACATGGTGCTGCGTTACTTCCGAAGCAGCTACGCCAGCACGTTGCGGCTGCAGCAGCAGGGCAAAACGATCGAAGACAACGGGCTTTCCAGCACCGAATATGCTGCGTCTGGTGGCAGCTTTCCGATCTTCGTCAACGGCACGGGCTGCATCGGCGCCGTCACCGTTTCTGGGCTGCCGCAGCGGGAAGACCATAATCTCGTTGTCGAAGCCTTGGCTCTCACTCTCGGCCACGAGCTTCACAATCTCAGCCTCGCATAGAGCGGCGAGGCGGCGCACGTCGATCGGGCGCCGCCGCCGATTTTAGATCTTGCCGCCAGCCTCGGCGATGACTTTGGTCAAGCTTCCCGTTGCCGGGAAGAGGGAGATGAGGCATGCCTGCAGGGCGTGATAGATGTCGCCCTTGCCCGGGAACAGCGTGTGAGCAGGAACGAGATCTTCCGTCAGTTCCTCATGCCAGCCGCCATTGGCACGATCGATAAAGGCCTGGCCGATTACGCTCCAGATCTTGCGGTAGCTTTCTTCGTGGAAATCGCTCGGGACGTGTTCATTCAGATAGTGGGCCGCACCGGCACCCTCGCATGCAGGCCACCAAAGCTTGTTGCGCTTTGCCGGCACATCTTCCCAGTCGAGCGTATAGAAGAATCCATTCTTCTTATTGTCCCAGCCGAGTGACATGGATTGGGAGAAGAGACCCTTGGCTGCTTCCGGCATCCAGTCATGACGCTTTTCCCCCAGCGTCCAGAGTTGCAGGATGAGACGCGCCCATTCCAGCCAGTGCCCTGGCGTCGTTCCCGATGGACGGAACATCTCGTTGCCGCGGTAATTCTTGTCGAGCACCCAATCGGCGTTGAAGTGTTCGGCAACGCGCCAGCCGACGGATCCAGCCGAGCGGCGAATGACGAGATCGGCGATACTTTCTGCTTTTTCGAGATATGTCTTGTCGCTGGTCGCTTCGAATGCGGCCATCAGGGCTTCCGTCAGGTGCATGTTGGAGTTCTGGCCGCGATAGGTGCCTCCGTCGATCAACGACCAATCTCGATTGAATTCCTCGGCAATCGCTCCGTGCTTCGCTTCCCAGAACTTAGTATTCAGAATTTCCGTGACATCTGCCAACATGCCATCGGCCAGTGGATGGCCGATCGTCTTTGCGGATGAGGCAGCAAGCAGCACAAAAGCGTGGCCGTAGCCCTGCTTGCTGGAATCGACGGGGCCGTCATTGTTCAGCGACCAAAAGT
The DNA here is from genome assembly GCF_057784475.1 of Martinezella sp. CNPSo 3795. Taxonomy (NCBI): domain Bacteria; kingdom Pseudomonadati; phylum Pseudomonadota; class Alphaproteobacteria; order Hyphomicrobiales; family Rhizobiaceae; genus Martinezella; species Martinezella sp. CNPSo 3795. The sequence goes on from NZ_JBXSOQ010000004.1 coordinate 8,368, forward strand.
AGCCACCATGCTCCGTGTCGCGATGATGATTCCATAGATAGTTCATGCCGTGGTCGACAATTTCGTTTGCGCCGGGACGACCGAGCAACGACCCGATCGAGAAGCAGTGCACCATGCGGGCGGTCGAATGAATGCCGCGCACGGGATTTGCCTTATCCAACGGCTTGCCGGCATCGTCCATGTCGTAGAAGCCGCCTTTGGGATTGACGGCGCGGTATTGGAAGAAATCGAAAAGCGCGTCCGCTTGATCAAGCAGCCAACGCCGATGGTAGGCGCGCGTGCTCCAGTTTCCGAGCGCTGCGGGTTCAACCTGTATGTTCATGCCGTCCTCCATGGATTCTTTTCCTGACGCCGTATAGCGCCGCCCGAAAGCGCTGTCATGGCGTTATGGACGAAACTGTGTCGTCGGCACTGCGTTGTCCATGGTCGGATCGGCAATTAGCCCATGGTGCGGTTATTTTCCTGAAACGGCCGGAAGGATGGACGCATCGTTCTTGCTATCGAGTGGTTGAAAGCATACATATGTTGACATAAAGATATCTTTATGTGATCTGATTGTGAAGTCGCAATCTGGCCCGAGGAGTTCGCTTATGTTTGACAATCTTTTTGGTTCGGGAACGGCGAAGCGCGACGGCAGCGAGGTGTTTGAGGCCTTGCGAAAGGCTGCGAGCGAGCGAATCCTCGTGCTTGATGGCGCCATGGGCACGCAGATTCAAGGCCTTGGCTTTGACGAAGATCAGTTTCGCGGTCATCGTTTCGTCGGCTGTGCCTGCCACCAGAAGGGCAACAACGACCTTCTCATTTTGACCCAGCCCGGTGCGATTGAAGAGATACATTATCGCTACGCCAAGGCGGGCGCCGATATTCTGGAGACCAACACCTTCTCATCCACCAGCATCGCGCAGGCGGACTACCAGATGGAAGGTGCGGTCTACGACCTCAACAAGGAGGGCGCGGAAATTGTGCGCCGAGCGGCGATCCGCGCAGAGCGTGAGGATGGCAAGCGCCGCTTCGTTGCGGGCGCCATCGGTCCGACCAATCGGACCGCCTCCATCTCTCCCGATGTCAACAATCCTGGCTATCGTGCGGTTACCTTTGATGATTTGCGTCTTGCCTATGGCGAACAGATCGATGGCCTGATCGATGGTGGTGCCGATATCATTCTGATCGAGACGATTTTCGATACGCTGAACGCAAAAGCGGCGATCTTTGCCTGCGAAGAGCGTTTCGACGCCAAGGGCATCCGTTTGCCCGTCATGATTTCAGGCACCATCACCGATCTTTCCGGGCGCACGCTGTCCGGTCAAACGCCGTCAGCCTTCTGGAATTCCGTGCGCCACGCCAGCCCCTTCACGATCGGCCTCAATTGTGCGCTTGGAGCCAATGCCATGCGACCGCATCTGCAGGAGCTTTCCGCGGCCGCGGACACCTTCATTTGCGCCTATCCTAATGCCGGATTGCCGAACGAATTCGGTCAGTATGACGAGACGCCCGAGATGATGGCCGCTCAGGTCGAGGAATTCGCCCGCGAAGGTCTGGTCAATATCGTTGGTGGCTGCTGTGGCTCCACGCCCGAGCATATTGCGGCGATCGCTCAGGCGGTTTCGAAATATCCGCCGCGCCAGCTTGCCGAACATCGGCCGTTCATGTCGCTCTCCGGTCTCGAGCCGTTCGAGTTGACCAAGGACATCCCGTTCGTCAACGTCGGCGAGCGCACGAATGTCACCGGTTCGGCGAAATTCCGCAAGCTGATCACCAATGCCGATTATACGGCGGCGCTTGCCGTTGCTCGCGACCAGGTCGAGAATGGTGCGCAGGTCATTGACATCAACATGGACGAGGGCCTGATCGATTCTGAAAAGGCGATGGTAGAGTTTCTCAACCTCATCGCCGCCGAACCGGATATTGCCCGCGTTCCGGTCATGATCGACAGTTCGAAGTTCTCGATTATCGAGGCCGGCCTGAAATGCGTTCAAGGCAAGCCGATCGTCAACTCCATTTCGCTGAAGGAAGGCGAGGAGAATTTTCTCAAGCAGGCTCGATTGATGCGCATGTACGGCGCAGCGGTCGTCGTCATGGCCTTCGATGAGACAGGTCAAGCTGATAGCTACGAGCGCAAGGTCGAGATCTGCTCGCGTGCCTATAAACTGTTGACGGAAGTGGCGGGCCTGTCGCCGGAAGACATCATCTTCGATCCGAATATCTTCGCCGTTGCGACGGGTATCGAAGAGCACAACAACTACGGTGTCGACTTCATCGAAGCGACGAGGACGATCCGCCAGACGATGCCGCTCGTTCATATTTCCGGCGGTGTCTCAAACCTGTCCTTCTCGTTCCGCGGCAACGAACCCGTTCGCGAGGCGATGCATGCCGTGTTCCTCTATCACGCCATTCAAGCGGGTATGGACATGGGCATCGTCAATGCCGGGCAGCTTGCCGTCTATGACAATATCGATCCGGAACTGCGGGAAGCCTGCGAGGACGTCGTGCTCAACCGCCGTCCGGACAGCACAGAGCGTCTGCTTGAGATTGCCGAACGCTTCCGCGGTTCCGGCAGTAAGGAGGCCAAGGCACAGGATCTTTCCTGGCGCGAATGGCCGGTGGAGAAGCGGCTCGAACATGCATTGGTCAACGGCATTACCGAATATATCGAGGCCGATACAGAGGAAGCGCGCCAGGCTGCTGAACGGCCGTTGCATGTCATCGAAGGCCCGCTGATGGCCGGCATGAATGTCGTTGGCGATCTCTTCGGTTCGGGCAAGATGTTCCTGCCGCAGGTGGTGAAGTCCGCCCGCGTGATGAAGCAAGCAGTTGCCGTGCTGCTTCCCTACATGGAGGCCGAGAAGCTCGCCAATGGCGGCGACGGAGAGAGGAAGTCGGCCGGGAAGGTGCTGATGGCGACCGTCAAGGGTGATGTCCACGACATCGGCAAGAATATCGTCGGGGTCGTGCTCGCCTGCAACAATTATGAGATCATCGATCTTGGCGTCATGGTGCCGGCGACGAAGATTCTCGAAACTGCGATCGCAGAGAAGGTCGATATTATCGGTCTGTCGGGGCTCATCACGCCGTCTCTGGACGAAATGGTGCATGTCGCTTCCGAGATGGAGCGGCAGGGCTTCGATATACCGTTGTTGATCGGTGGCGCTACGACGAGCCGCGTCCATACCGCGGTGAAGATCCATCCCGGTTATCACCGGGGGCAAACCGTCTATGTTACGGATGCGAGCCGTGCCGTTGGCGTCGTATCCGCTCTGCTATCGCAGGATGCGCGGCAGGGCTATATCGATACCGTTCGGGCTGAGTATTCCAAGGTCGCGGCCGCCCACGCGCGCAGCGAGGCGGAGAAGGTGCGCCTGTCGATCGCAAGGGCGCGCGAGAATGCCGAGAAGGTGGAGTGGTCTGATTACAAGCCGGTCAGACCGCAGTTCTTCGGAACCAAGGTGTTCGAAAGCTACGATCTTGCCGAATTGGCTAAATATATCGACTGGACCCCATTCTTCCAGACTTGGGAGCTCAAGGGACGTTTTCCGGCAATTCTCGAAGACGAGAAGCAAGGCGAGGCCGCACGCCAGCTTTACAGCGATGCGCAGGCGATGCTGGAAAAGATCATCGCGGAAAACTGGTTCCGCCCACGCGCCGTCATCGGTTTCTGGCCGGCGGGCGCGGTCGGCGACGATATCAGGCTGTTCACCGACGAAAGCCGCAACGAGGAGCTTGCAACCTTCTATACGCTGCGGCAGCAGCTGTCGAAGCGGGACGGTCGTCCGAATGTCGCGTTGTCGGATTTTGTGGCGCCGGTTTCCAGTGGTGTCGGCGATTACGTCGGCGGTTTCGTTGTTACGGCCGGTATCGAGGAGGTGGCCATTGCCGAACGCTTCGAGCGCGCCAATGACGATTATTCGTCGATCCTCGTCAAGGCACTGGCCGACCGCTTTGCCGAAGCGTTCGCCGAGCGGATGCATGAGCGGGTGCGTCGAGAGTTCTGGGGCTATGCCGCGGATGAGAATTTTACGAGCGAGGAGCTCGTTCAAGAAGCCTATGCGGGCATCCGTCCAGCACCGGGCTATCCGGCGCAGCCCGACCATACCGAGAAGGATACACTTTTCCGCCTGCTGGACGCCGAAGCGGCAACGGGCGTAAAGCTCACGGAAAGCTATGCGATGTGGCCGGGTTCTTCCGTTTCGGGCATTTATATCGCTCACCCGTCTTCCTACTATTTCGGTGTCGCCAAGATCGAGCGCGATCAGGTCGAGGACTACGCTGCCCGCAAGGGCATGCCCGTGGGCGAGGTGGAGCGCTGGTTGGGTCCGGTTCTCAATTATGTGCCGGAGAAGCGCGAGGCCGCGGTCGACGACGCAGCCTGACCGCGAGTCATGTCAAAGACTTGCCGAGTTTAGCTTAGAATTTGATTCTATATAAAAGCGCCACCTCAGCCATTCGGTTGGGGTGGCGCTTTTTTTGATTCTGGGATTTTTACGGTCTTGCAGACGTAAGCTAATTTGCGCCAATCGTCAGTTCCGCGACGAAATCATAGGCGTCGCCGCGATAGAGCGACCGGGTGAATTCCACTGCGCGGCCGGAACCGAGATAGGAGATGCGCTCGATCGAAAGGCCGGCAGCGCCGACGGGAACGCCGAGCAAGCCCGCATCGGCCTCCTTCATGTTGGTCGCGGATATGCGCTGCACCGCGCGAACAGGGCGCACCTGACGCTTTTCCAGCTCTGCGTAGAGCGATGTGGTCACGACAGACGGATCCGGCAGGAATTCGCCGGAGACGCTGGCATGCTCGATCGCCAGTGGCTGGTCGTCGGCAATGCGGAGACGGCTCAGCCGCGATACCTTCGTGTCGGCGGCAAGGCCGAGGATCATCATCTCATCCGGGGAGGGCGTGTGGATGCCCTTATGCAGCCATTCGGAGCGAGCTGTCATCCCGCGCCGCGCCATGTCCTCGGTAAAGGATGTCAGCTGCGACAGCCGCTGCTCCACCTTTGAAACGGGTTTTGCGACGAATGTGCCCGAGCCGTGGCGGCGGACGAGTACGCCTTCGGCGACGAGGTCGTCGATTGCCTTGCGGACAGTGACGCGGCTGACCGCAGCAAATTCGGCAATGTCACGTTCCGGCGGCAGTGCATCCCCATGCTTCAGCCTCCCGACCTTCACTGCCTCCTCAAGCGTGCGGCGCAGCTTGACGTAGAGCGGGCCTGTGCCGCCCACGGAAAGGCGCTCCGGCGAGAAGATTGCACTCAAATCTTCGGTCATGCCCTGTTTTCCTCTCCGCCCCGCAGCAGTTTTGCTGCCAGTTCCACGGCGCCGCGCAAGACATCGCCCTTGGGTTCGGCGAGAATCGCCTTGTGACGTTCGTCGAGCCAGGGACGATAAGCCTGAGCGACGCCGCCGAGAAGGCAGATCGAAGGGCATTCCGGCCAAAGCAGCGCATCCAGGCTTTCGGTTATCGATTTCGCTGCAGTTCTCACGATGTCGATGGCGACTGCATCCTCCATGCCGGCATATTCGAAGATAACAGGCGCATAGCGGGCAAAATCCTTGGGCTTGGAGGCGTGCGCAAATTCGACGATCCGTTCGGGATCATTGCCGTATTCCGCCATGATCGATGCCGTCAGCGCTGAGCCGGGTGTCACCCGGTCATGAGCCAGAAGCGCTTTTTCGAGCAGATCGCGACCAAGGCGTGCGCCGCTTGCCTGATCGCCGACGACAAACCCCCAGCCGCCGATGCCCCAGCTTTTGCCGCCGCGGCGGGCATTGTAGACAGAGCCGGTGCCAAAGGCGCCGATAACGCCATCGGCGTCGCCAAGCGCGCCTTGAAGGGCAATGGTTGCATCGGTGACAACACGCGTGCTCGCAAAGGGCAGGGCGCCTTCGACCTGCTTACCATAATTGCCGACATTGGCCCCGGCGGTTCCGATAATGGCAGGCAATTCCCGCAGCAGTTCAGGGGCGAGGTTCGCATCGATCAAGGCCTGCTTTGCCGAGGCGACGATATGTATCAGCGAGTTTTCCAGATCGGAGAGGATGTTCGCCGCGCCGGCTTTGCCGGTGCCGAGCACCTTTCCCGCAGCGTCTATGACAGCCGCCCTGCAACTCGTGCCACCGCCATCGATACCAATTGCAAACTGCCCCATCACGCCTCCGGATGCCGCCTGTTCCCCGTTTTTCCATACAATACCAAAAAAATACCATTTACCAATAGGCAAGGCAGGCATTTTTGATTGTTTTTATCCCATTGAATTGCCTTGTTAAATTAATGAGCTCCAATCTTTTTGTATCCGAAAGTCAAATTCGGCTGGACAATTGGTATTTTTTTGGACTTAATTCGGTCCAAGGGAACAGTGCGAACGGACATCGGCAAAGCCGGCAGAAAAACAACAGCCGGTAAGTGAGGCGGAAGGGCGCGCATCTCGTCGTTGCGCCAGGCCGTTAGGGATCAGGAGGATCCCGTTTTGACGTTCGTCATAATTTTCCCGCGTGGTTCTTGCTGTGTCTCCGTCTAGTGGCGGCGACGGCAATTGATTGGGCTGATCAGGCGCAAAGCCTCTGAAGCCTTTTGCATGGAGGGGTCGGCAATATTGGCGGTCCCTATGGAGCGCTGACCGTCTCCTCGGACAGGCCAGCGGATTTTCAGATCGAGAACAGCGCCTTGCTATGGCGCGGAAAACAGGAGAGGGAAATGAAAACCAATGTTCTGAAAGGCTTGCTTCTCGCATCGAGCCTGCTGACTTCTGTCAGCCTGGCGCATGCGGCCGATGTGACGCTGACGGTTGAAAGCTGGCGTAACGACGACCTGCAGATCTGGCAGGAAAAGATCATCCCGGCTTTCGAGGCGAAGAACCCGGGGATCAAGATTGTCTTCTCGCCGACGGCTCCAACCGAATACAACGCATCGCTGAACGCCAAGCTCGATGCCGGTTCCGCGGGCGATATCATCACCTGCCGTCCGTTCGACGCCTCGCTTGACCTCTTCAACAAGAAGCATCTTGTCGATCTGACCAAGCTGAAGGGCATGGAAAACTTCTCGGCTGTTGCCAAGGCTGCCTGGTCGACCGATGATGGCAAGTCGACCTTCTGCGTGCCGATGGCTTCGGTCATCCACGGGTTCATCTACAACAAGGACGCTTTCGACAAGCTCGGCCTGAAGGTACCGACGACGCGTGACGAGTTCTTCGCCGTTCTCGACAAGATCAAGGCTGATGGCACCTACATTCCGATGGCGATGGGCACGAAGGACCTCTGGGAGGCCGCTACCATGGGCTACCAGAACATCGGCCCGAACTACTGGAAGGGTGAGGAAGGCCGCAAGGCCCTGATCGCGGGCAAGGAAAAGCTGACGGATGCTCCGTGGGTCGATCCCTACAAGGAACTGGCCAAGTGGAAGCCCTATCTCGGCGACGGCTTCGAAGCGCAGGGCTATGCCGACAGCCAGAACCTCTTCACGCTCGGCAAGGCTGCGATCTATCCGGCCGGCTCCTGGGAAATTGCTCTCTTCAACACCCAGGCGCAATTCAAGATGGGCGCCTTCCCGCCGCCGGTCGCAAAGGCTGGCGACACCGCCTACATCTCCGACCATCCGGATATCGGTGTCGGCCTGAATACGAAGAGCAAGCACCAGGAAGAAGCCAAGAAGTTCCTCGACTGGGTCGCTTCCGACGAGTTTGCAACCATCTATGCCAACTCGCTGCCGGGCTTCTTCAGCCTGAACTCGCATCCGGTGAAGATGAGCGATGCGCTCGCCCAGGAATTCGTTTCCTGGCGTGACAATCACAAGTCGACGGTTCGTTCCACCTATCAGATCCTGTCGCGCGGCACGCCGAACCTGGAAAATGAGACCTGGACCGAATCTGCAAACGTGATCAACGGCACGGACACTCCGGAACAGGCTGCCGAGAAGCTCCAAAAGGGCCTCGACAGCTGGTACAAACCAGGCAAGTAAGCATCGCATGATGTGGGCGAGGGGCCTTTCAGGCGCCTCGCCCTTTTCATTATCTTGAGTAATTGGCGATTATTTCGCCGTTACATTCGACACGCCTGATGTCGCTTCCATCCGGCCAGAGAGCCGGGGCAACGGGCGGATTTGAACCTTTGCACTGCCGTCTCATCAGGCAGCCAAGAAAAACAGGCAGAAAGCCATGAGCGACGCCGCGACATCAGACGCCCTTGACGTAACGCCGATCAGGCGCTCCAAGCGCTGGCACATCCTCGTTTTCCTTTTCCCGGCCTTTGTCGTCTATACGGCGGTCATGATCCTGCCGCTGATCGAGACCTTGCGGCTGTCGCTTTACAATGTCGTCGACAATCAATCCGTCTTCGTCGGCCTGAACAATTTCAAGGTCCTGTTCGGCGACGATCGCTGGTCGCATGATTTCTGGAGTGCGCTGCGCAACAACCTGATCTTCTTCGCCATTCATATGTGCGTGCAGAATCCGATCGGTATTGCGCTGGCGGCACTCCTGTCGCTACCGAAGCTGCGCTTCGTCGCCTTCTATCGCACGGCCATCTTTCTGCCGACGCTGCTGTCTTTCGTCGTCGTCGGCTTTATTTGGAAACTGATCCTTTCGCCGCTTTGGGGCGTAGCGCCCGAGCTGCTGAATGTGATCGGCCTGAAGTCATTTTTCGCGCCTTGGCTCGGCAGGCCGAGCACTGCCCTGATTACCGTGGCTCTTATTTCGGTCTGGCAATATGTCGGCATTCCGATGATGCTGATCTATGCCGCGCTGCTGAATATTCCCGAAGAGGTTATCGAGGCGGCCGAATGCGACGGCGTCACCGGCTGGAGCCAGTTCTGGAAGATCAAGCTGCCGCTGGTGTTGCCGGCGATCGGCATCATCTCGATCCTCACCTTTGTCGGCAATTTCAATGCGTTCGACCTGGTTTATACCGTACAAGGCGCCCTGGCGGGGCCGGATGGCTCGACCGATATCCTGGGTACGCTGCTTTATCGCGTTTTCTTCGGCTTCCAGCTGCAGCTCGGTGACCGCTCGATGGGCGCGACGATCGCGACGGTGATGTTCCTCATCATCCTGGCCGGCGTTTCCTTCTATCTTTTCATCGTACAGCGGCGCATCCGTCGCTACCAGTTCTGAGGAGCGCGACCCATGTCCAAGGCACGCACTTCCACCCTTCGCACCGGCCTCGTGCATCTGGCGCTCATCGCCTATACGCTCGTAGCCATCTTTCCGGTGTTCCTGACCGTCATCAATTCGTTCAAGGATCGCGCCTCGATTTTTCGCGCGCCCTTGAGCGTCCCGACGCCATCCTCCTTCAGCATGATCGGCTATGACACCGTTCTGAAGCAGGGGGACTTCCTCACCTATTTCCAGAACAGCTTTATTGTCACGATCGTCTCGATCATCCTGACGCTGCTGTTCGGCGCGATGGCCGCCTTCGCGCTGTCGGAGTACCGCTTCCGTGGCAATACGGTCATGGGCCTTTATCTGGCGATCGGCATCATGATCCCGATCCGCCTCGGCACCGTTGCGATCCTGCAGGGCATGGTGGCCGCCGGCCTCGTCAACACGCTGACGGCGCTGATCCTTGTCTATACGGCACAGGGTCTGCCTCTCGCGATCTTCATCCTGTCCGAGTTCATGCGGACGGTTTCTGACGACCTGAAGAATGCCGGCCGCATCGACGGCCTCAGCGAATATGCGATCTTCTTCCGCCTCGTCCTGCCGCTGGTTCGCCCGGCGATGGCGACGGTTGCCGTCTTCACCATGATCCCGATCTGGAACGATCTTTGGTTCCCGTTGATCCTGGCGCCGAGCGAGGCGACAAAGACGGTGACGCTCGGATCGCAAATCTTCATCGGCCAGTTCGTCACCAACTGGAATGCGGTGCTGGCGGCGCTGACGCTCGCTATCCTGCCGATCCTCATCCTATACGTCATCTTTTCGCGTCAACTCATTCGCGGCATTACCTCCGGAGCAGTCAAGTGAGCCTATCTGAAAAGCCGATCCGCGTTCTCGTTGCCGGCCTTGGCAATATGGGCCGCAGCCATGCGCTGGCCTATCACAACAATCCGGGCTTCGAGATCGTCGGCCTCGTCAACCGCTCCAAGCGGGAGCTGCCCGAGGAGTTGCGGGGATATACGGTCCATCCGGATTTCGAGACGGCGTTGAAGGAGCTGAAGCCGGACCTCTGCTCTATCAATACCTATTCCGACAGCCATGCCGATTTCGCCGTCATGGCCTTCGAAGCCGGCTGCCACGTCTTCGTCGAGAAGCCGCTGGCCACGACGGTCGAAGATGCCGAGCGTGTGGTCGCGGCGGCAAAGAAAGCCGGCAAGAAGCTGACGATCGGCTATATCCTGCGCCATCATCCCTCGTGGATGCGGTTGATTGCCGAAGCGCGCAAGCTCGGCGGCCCCTATGTCTTCCGCATGAATCTCAATCAGCAATCGAGCGGTCCGACCTGGGCGACGCACAAGGCGCTGATGCAGATGACGTCGCCGATCGTCGATTGCGGCGTGCATTATGTCGACGTCATGTGTCAGATCACCGATGCCAAGCCCGTCGAGGTGCGCGGCATGGGCCTGCGGCTGACGCAGGAGATCAAGCCGGACATGTATAATTACGGCCATCTGCAGGTGATCTTCGAAGACGGTTCCGTCGGCTGGTACGAGGCCGCCTGGGGTCCCATGATCTCGGAGACGGCCTTCTTCGTGAAGGATGTCATGTCGCCGAACGGCTCGGTTTCGATCGCCATGGATCAGAACGCCAAGTCCGACGATATCGACATGCATACGAAGACATCCGTTATCCGGCTGCATAGCGCTGAAACGGGACCCGACGGCCAGTTCATCCGGCCGGATCAGGACTTGCATATGGACGGCGAACCGGGTCACCAGGAACTGTGCAACTTCGAGCAGGCCTTCATGCTGAAGGCCATCCGCGAGGATCTCGACCTCAATCGTCATATGACTGATGCCGTTCAATCTCTGCGCATATGCCTCGCCGCCGATGAGAGCGTGCGCACCGGCAAGCCCGTTTATCTATAAGGACAAAAGACTGTGGGATCGCTTCAACTGAAATCCATCCGCAAGGCCTATGGTACGCATGACGTGCTGAAGGGCATCGACCTCGAGGTGAAGGATGGTGAGTTCGTCATCTTCGTCGGTCCTTCCGGCTGCGGCAAGTCGACCCTGCTGCGCAGCATCGCAGGTCTCGAAGACGTGACCTCCGGTGCCGTGCTGATCAACGGCCAGGATGTGACTGTGACGCCGCCCGCCAAGCGTGGCATCTCGATGGTCTTCCAGTCCTATGCGCTCTATCCGCATCTGACCGTCAAGGACAATATGGGCCTGGGCCTCAAGCAGGCCGGCACGCCGAAGGCCGAGATCGACAGCCGCGTCGAAAAGGCCTCTGGCATGCTCTCACTTGCGCCCTATCTCGCCCGCCGGCCATCGGAGCTTTCCGGTGGCCAGCGCCAGCGCGTCGCCATCGGCCGCGCCATCGTGCGCGAACCGGAGCTTTTCCTCTTCGACGAGCCGCTGTCGAATCTCGATGCGGCGCTGCGTGTGCAGACGCGCCTCGAAATCGCCCGGCTGCATCGCAGCCTGCAGGCAACGATGATCTACGTGACCCACGATCAGGTCGAAGCGATGACGCTTGCCGATAAGATCGTCGTGCTCAATGCCGGTGCGATCGAGCAGATTGGCTCGCCGATGGAGCTTTATAACCGCCCGGCCAATACTTTCGTTGCCGGCTTCATCGGCTCGCCGCAGATGAATTTCATCGAGGCCGAGCGCCTCGGCGAAAGCGGCGCCAAGACCGTCGGCATCCGCCCCGAGCATATCACGCTATCACGCGATCGGGGTGCATGGGCCGCCAAAGTCATCCACGTCGAGCATCTCGGCGCGGACACCATCATCTATCTGGAGTCGGAGACCACCGGTCTTCTCACGGCGCGTCTCTTCGGTGAACACAAATACGAGCCGGACGAAATGGTTTATGCGACGCCGGATGCGAACCAGATGCATCGTTTCGATGTGAACGACAAGGCGATCCGGGCGTGAATGGCCCCACCGAGAGGAGGCAATAGGCTCCGTCTCGGCTGCATCTCGTCCGCTTGAGTTGCATCGTCATTCGCTTTGCGGCCGCGGAGGATCGCCCGCTGTCAGAGCAGCCCGCTCAATGACTTCGGCTATGTGGACGGAAAGGGCGGGGTCGGAGACGGCGCGGGCAAGCGTCAGACCACCGCTCAGCGTAGCGAGAAGAACGATGGCACGATCCTCTGCCGTCGTTTCACCAGAGCTTGTGCTCCCCGGCAGGCCGGCGGCGACATCGGCGATGAGTTTTTTCAATTCCACCGTATAGGCGCGGCGCGTTTCCTCATCGGCACGCATGACATCGGGGGAAAGGCTTGGCAGTGTGCAGCTGTCACCGAGATCGCAAGTCCGCTTGTAGCCGAGGTAAAAGCTGGCGAGCGCCTTCAACCAGTCTTTCGACTGGTTTTGCCTGAGCGTTAGGATCGCTTGGCGCAGCTCTTCCAATCCTTCCACGACGGCGGTGCGAAACGCTTCGCTCTTGGACTTGAAGTGTCCGTAGAAGGCGCCGTTGGTAACGCCGGCCGCTTTCGTCAGTGCATCAATGCCTGCGCCGCCGTAGCCTTCCCTGCGAAAGACTTGCCCTGCAGCAGCGACTACCCGCGTCCGGGTCTCTTCCTTATGTTCGGCGCTGTAGCGCATTGCTATCTCCATAGAGAGCGATCTCTCTTTATTGCTTGCATAGAGAGCGATCGGTATGTATCGTTAAAGAGTGATCGGTATATATCAATTGCCGTCATAGGTCCAACAAGGAGATACCCCATGCCCATTACACTTACCGTGTCCGAAGGACTGCTTTCATCCGAAGCGCAGGCAAAAGCTTTTGCCGGACTTACGGGTGCAGTCCTCGATGTTGCCGGCCTGACCGGGAATGAATTTATGACGGCCAATGTCATCGGCTCGATCAATGTGCTTCCGGCCGCACATGTGCTGGCAGCCGGAAAGCCCGTCGCTGCAGCCTTCATCGAACTCAAGTTGCCCGAAATCGCGCTTGCGACCACCGAAGCCAAGCGCGCTTTCATTGCAAGGGCGACTGATGTCGTCGAGCAGGCGGCCGAAGGGCGGATCAAGCGTGAGCATATCTGGTCGAACATCGTCTATGCGCCTGAGGGTGCTTGGGGCATTGCGGGACAAAGCTACAGCAATGCCGATCTGGTTGGCGCTATTGCGAGCGCCGCAGCGCCTGAGGTTGAAGCTCATCGCGCGTGAGATGAGATAATTGGCATTGATACCGGGCGGCTGCGTGGGCCGCTCGTCCGACAACAAGGGAGGCAGGAGATGCAACTCGCCAATTATCTGTTTTTCACGACGCATTGCGAGGAAGCGCTTGCCTTCTATACAGTCTGCGGGCTCGGCGAAGTGACGCTGTTGGTTCGTCATGGTGCTGATGGGGTGCCGCTTGCCAACGAAGCGATGCGGGACAGGGTTATGCACGCTCGCTTTGAGGGGCCAGGCGTCTCGTTCTTCGCTTCCGACAATCACGATGCCGAGCCGATGAGAGGTTCCGCTCATATGCTCATAATGGATGACCGAGAGAGCACCGAGAGGATTTTTGCTCGATTGGCTGAGGGCGGCGCGGTGACGACGCCACTCGCCGTTCAGCCTTGGGGCAGCTACTACGGCAAGCTGACGGACCGGTTCGGCGTGCAATGGATGGTAGACTGCCTGCAATAGGAGCTAACTGATCACGCGCGAAAGATTATCATTATTAGTCCAGTCGTCCGGACGAATTTATGTGACTGTCATGAGGTGGAGTTATAAAGGGTTCAGTTCACTCCAACAGCGAGAGCATGATGACAAGCGCAGCAACGACTTACGCGACATGGCACAAGGAACCGCAGGGCGACGCCGCCATGGCAGAATCGCATAGCCCTTATTGGCGTCACTTCATTGAGACGGTGCCGGAGCGGGATTTCTCCTCGAAGACCGTCCTGGATTTCGGCTGCAACCGTGGCGGCTTTCTACGGCTGCTTTACGCCATGCGGCCGTTCCGACGCGGTGTCGGCATCGATATCGCTTCGGAATCGGTGGCTGCCGCTGTCGAAGCCGCAGGCAACATGCCGCTCCAGTTTCATGTCACGACCGACCTGGCGCCCTTTGCCGACAGCTTCGACGTGGCTTTCAGCTATGAGGTGATCTATCTGCTGCCGCAGTTGCGAGAGCATGCCGAGGGAATGTTCCAGGCCATGCGCAATGGGGGCGTCTATTACGCGGTGACCGGGTGCCACAATGAAATGCCGCTTTGGCCGAAGTGGCTCGAGCTGATCGGCAACAACAGCAACGCGCCCATGCAGGATCGTTCGCCACAGGATTATATCGAAGCCTTCACGGCGGCCGGCTTCGATGTTTCGGTCAGGCGTTTCGGCTATGATGGTTTTGTGCGTGCCACCAAGGATCGGAAATATTATCCGAGCATTCTCGATGCGTTGAGCTATCCAGCCGAATACAAGCTGCTGTTCCGGCTGGAGAAGCGTATCTGATATGGAGACGATCGACCGAAAGGGCGGCAGCGCGCTCTGGCATCAGATCGGCGAGATCCTGGCGGCCGATATTGCCGCCGGGACTTTCGCGCCCGGAGAGAAATTGCCGACCGAGCCCGAGCTGATGCGGCGGTTCGGCGTCAGCCGTTTCACCGTGCGGCAGGCGCTGGGGCACTTGGAGCAGCGTGGATTGGTCCGCGCCGAACAGGGGCGGGGAACCTTCGTTCATAGGGGCGTGCTCGACTATACGCTGTCGAAACGCACCCGCTTCCACAAAAATCTGATCGAGCAAGGTTTCGAACCGGGCGGCGAGCTGCTCGTTCACGAGATCGTGCCGGCGACCGAACGCGTCGCGGCCCATTTAAAGATCGCAATCGGCGCGTCGGTCATCCATCGTCGCGGTGTCATGACGGCCGACGGTATTCCAGTGGAATTGGGGGATTCCTATTATCCGGCCGAACGTTTTCCCGATTTCGATCAGGCTAGATTGAGGCATCCGACAATCTCGGCAGCGCTCGCCAGCTATGGCGTCACCGACTATGAGCGCTTGTCGACGGAGATCGAGGCGCGCATGCCGACGGCCGACGAGGCGCGGATCCTGCGCCAGCCGAAATCCGCGCCGTTGCTGGTGACGCGCAAGGTGGATGCGGATACCGACGGAGTGCCGATCACCTATTCGGAATCGGTCTGGCCGGCCGAGCGCACTACATTCAATCTCGATCTGCGGTGAGAGCGCCGGAGAGCCCTTGAGGCTCTTCGCGAGCTTGAACTAGCGGTGGGAGAGGATATTGACCACCTTGCCGAAGGGGTCGCGGACGTAGAAGCGGCGGACACCCCACGGCTCGTCCGTCAGGTCATACAATATGCCGAAGCCCATGGAGGTGGCGCGCTGATAAAGCGTATCGACATCGTCGACTTCGATGGAAAGGTCGGGGACGAGCGTTCCCGAACCGCCCTCGCTGGCGACGCTGATCTGCGGCACTGTTGCCGCTTCAGAGGCGAAGGTCAGGATCCAGCCGTGATCCATGACGATGTCGAGGCCGAGCAGGTCGTGGTAGAAAAGACGGGCCGTGGCGGGATCGGCGGCGGACAGGTTCGGGATGATGCGTAGGACGGTCACTGACGTTTCTCCCTTGTGATGTGGAGGCGAGCTCTAGCCGCGCCTCCACGATGCTGGTTCAGACCGTGACGGCCGGCAGCAACTTGGCGCGCTCCGCCAGGATGTGGCGGCAGGCGCTGGCGACTTCCCGGCCCTTGATGATGAAATGTTCCTTGAAGAACTGGATGTGGGCTTCCGACTCCTGGAAGTGATGCGGGGTCAGGACTGCCGACAGGATCGGCACGCCGGTGTCCAGCTGGACGCGCATCATAGCATCAAGAACCGTATTGGCGACAAATTCATGGCGATAGATGCCACCGTCGACAACGAAAGCGGTGGCAACGATTGCGGAATAACGGCCGTTGCGGGCGAGCGTCTGAGCATGCAGCGGAATTTCCAAGGCGCCGGGCACGTCGAAGATATCGATCGGCGATGCACCTTCCGTCGTCTGCCATTCGGCAACGAAGGAGTCGACCGAGCGATCGACGATATCGGCATGCCAGCGAGCCCGAATGATCGCGACGCGGCTCGGCTGGGTAGAAATCGAAATGGTCATGAATTTTGCCTTTCAAGGGTTGTTGTCAAATATCCCTTGGGCGAACACGCAACATCGCGGCATCCCTCGCGCGGAGGAGGTGCGATCCTGCTTGCTCTCTTCCATCCGGACTATACCGTCGGCTCCGGCATCTCACCGGATCTGCTGACCCTTCCGAAAGCTCGGAAGGCGCTCGCGGGCTCGAGGAAACTCCCCATACCGCCGGTGGGGAATTGCACCCCGCCCTGAGAACGTCCGGACTATAAATGCTTTCTCTCATGAAAATCAAAGAAAAACGCCGGGCTTCTGACCCGGCGTCCGCGAATAATTTTCCAAAATGACCCTGCGACGCAGGGTGCTTTCTCAATCCTGAATCACGAGCAGATCGGAGGAGGCGAAGCGCAGCGTCACCTTCTCGCCGACGCTCGGAGGCATCATCCCGGGGCTGTTGAACATGTCGAAGGAAATCGTGTTGCCAGCAACGTTCATGCGGGTGCGAATGACCGAACCCAGGAAGTGTGCCGAAGAGACTTCGCCCGTGAGAGCGGTATCGCCTTTGGCTGATTCCGCCAGCGAACCGGCTTCCGGACGCAGGGCAAGCGATACGGTATCGCCTGGCTTGTAGGCCGTCACCGACTGCTTCAGGGTCACGCCCTGATCGCCGATCATGATGCGGTTGCTATCGGGATCGACGACCTTGCCTTCGATCAGGTTCAGCGTACCGACGAAGGAAGCGACGAAGCGGGTTGCCGGCGTGTTGTAAATCTCGAAAGGCGTGCCGATCTGATCGGCGCGACCGGCATTCATGACGACGATGCGATCCGAGATCGACAGGGCTTCTTCCTGGTCGTGGGTCACGAAAACGGTGGTGATGCCGAGCTGCTGCTGGATGGCGCGGATTTCTTCGCGCAGCGAGATGCGGATCTTCGCGTCGAGCGCCGAAAGCGGCTCGTCGAGCAGCAGCACCTGCGGCTTGACGGCGATAGCGCGGGCGAGCGCCACGCGCTGCTGCTGGCCGCCGGACATCTGATAGGGATAGCGGCCGGCGAGATGATCGAGCTTGATGAGAGCCAGCATCTCCTTGACGCGCTTATCGATGTCGGGCTTTGCCATGCCGGCCACCTTGAGGCCGAAAGCGACGTTGTCGTGCACCGTCATGTTCGGGAACAGCGCGTAGGCCTGGAACACCATGCCGATATTCCGCTGGTTCGGTTTTAACGCCCGCTGATCCTTGCCGTTGATCGACAGGGTGCCGGCGGTCGGCGTTTCGAAACCGGCGATCATGCGCAGCACGGTCGTCTTGCCGCAGCCCGATGGTCCAAGGAAGGAGATGAATTCTCCCTTCTCGATTTGCATATTGAAATCGTGAACGACCTGAACTTCGCCGAATGATTTCTTGATGTGGGTGAGTTCGAGAAAAGCCATGGTGAGAAGCCTTACGCCTTAACCGGAGCCAGTTTTGAGAAGCGGGAAACGAGCTGCAGCAGACCCATGCTAAGCCAGGTGACAGCAAGCGCAATGATGGCGAGCGCCGAGGATTGATAAGCCTGGTTGGCGCCGACGAGCTGCATGTAAGGGCCGAAAGCCGGACGATTGAGCAGCGAGGCCATCGTGAATTCGCCCATGACGATCGCCAGCGTGATGAATGCGCCGGAGAGGACGCCGCTCATGACATTGGGGAAAATGCAGCGGAGCATGATGGTTGTCCACTTCGCGCCAAGGCTTTCTGCGGCTTCCGTCAGGGTGCCGACATCGATCGTGCGCATCGCCGTGTCGACTGAACGATACATATAGGGGAGCGCCAAGACAATATAGGAGCAGACAAGAAGGAAGTTCGTCGTCTGCTCGAAGCCTGTCAAAGGCAGGATCGATGACGAATTGTAGAGGCGCAGATAGCCGAAGACGATGACGATGGCGGGGATGACCAGCGGCATCAGCGTGATGAACTCGACGATCGGGCGTATTTGGGGCAAACGGAGGCGCACCCAATAAGCCGTAGGCACCACGATCAACATGCCGAAGATGATGGTCAGCAAGGCCATGAGCATCGAATAGCCGAACGCATACAGGAAGTGAGCGTCCGAAACGACTGATGCATAGGCGTCAAAACTATAGGCGTCGCGACGCATGCGCAGTGAGAATTCCAGCGTACCGATGAGCGGAACGATGAAATAGATAGCGCCGATGACAACAGCGATCCAGGCAAAGAATTTTTGCAGCTTCATTTCTGCCACCGTTCCGCGCGAATACGCATGATGATGTAGATCACATTGGAAATGCCAGTGATGACGATCATGCCGAGCGCCATTGCATAGCCGAGATTGGCGTTGTGCAGCACGTCGCCGCGGATTTGCGCGTAGAGCTGGATCGGGATGATGTTCAGCGAGCTGCCCGTCAGCGCGATGGCCGTTGCGATGGCGCCGAAGGCGTTGGCAAACAGCAGCAGCGTCGTGCCAAGCAGGCTCGGCCAGAGAATGGGGAGCGCCACCATGAGCCAATATTGTCTCGTGGTCGCCCCGAGGATGGATGCGGCTTCACGCCATTCCTTTTTCATGCCGTCCAGCGCCGGCGTGATAATCAGCACCATCAGCGGAATCTGGAAGTACATATAGGTGATGGTCAAGCCGACGAAGCTGTAGAGATTGAAGCCTGTGGAATAGAGATTGAAACCCAACCAATCCCTCATCAGCAGCGTGACGAGGCCCAGGCGACCGATCGTGGCGATGAACGCAAAAGCCAGTGGTACGCCGGCGAAATTTGAGGCGACACCGGAAAAGGTAAGGAAGGCATGGCGCACCCAGGCCGGAAGTCCGCCCATGACCAGCGCCCAGGCCAGATAAAAGCCGATCAACGCGCCGCCGAGCGCCGAGGCGACCGAAACCCTGATGCTGATCCAATAGGAGTCCAAGATGGATTTCGTGAACAGATCGCCGATGTTCTTCAGCGTCAGGCCGCCGTCCGGCGTCAGAAAAGCGCCAGCGATCAGATAGATTGTCGGCAAAATCAGAAACAGCAGCGCGAAGATCAGGAAGGGCGCTATGCCCAGCCAGTCAACGACCACGCGTTTGTTGATCAAGGGCGTGGTGCTGATGGTCGATGTTGTCACGGTGCTCATGATTGGCCCAATCCGCGGCGTCAAAAAACGGAAAACCTCCCCGCCGAAGCGGGGAGGCCAAGTCAGTTGTGATTACTGCACGTTCGAACCGACGACGGAATCCCACTTCGTGGTGATGGCGGTCTTGCCGGCATCCTGTTCTTCTAGCGTCGGGAAGACGGCCTTTTCATAGGCGGCAGCCGGCGGCAGCTTGTCGAGAAGTTCCTGCGGAACCTTCTTATTCTTCGCCAGGTCGTTGAAGCGGATCGGGTGGCAATAGCCCTTCAGCCAGCCGATCTGGCCTTCGTCGGAATAGAGGAATTCCATCCAGAGCTTGGCAGCGTTCGGATGCGGAGCGAAAGCCGAGATCGCCTGGACGTAGACACCAGCGATAACGCCGGAAGCCGGAACAGTGACGTCGACCGGCGGGTTGCCGTTCAGGCTGTCGCGCCAGGAGAGACCGTTGTAGTCCCAGGCGACGACGATCGGGGTTGCACCCTGAGCCAGCGAGGCGGACTTGCCGATGACCGGAACGAAGTTGCCGGCCTTGTTGAGCTTCGCGAAGTAATCGAGACCGGCGGCGCCGATCTTGGCGGCGTCCTTTTCGCCGGCTGCGAGGCCGGCGGCGTAGACGGCCTGAACTGCCTGGTTCGACGTGCGCGGGTCACCAGCGAGCGAAACGGTGTTGGCATATTCCGGCTTCAGGAGGTCAGCCCAGTCCTTCGGCGGGTTCTTCACGACGTCCTTATTGGTGACGAAAGAGAGAACACCGTAGTAGTCGCCGTACCAGTAGCCTTCGGCATCCTTGGCGCTGTCCGGAATGGAATCCCAGGTGGAAACCTTGTACGGCTGCAGCAGGCCTTCCTTCTTGGCCGTCGGGCCGAAAGAGAGACCGACGTCGATCACGTCGGGAGCCTGCGGGCCGGTGTTGCCCTTGTTGGCGCGGATTGCCTCGACTTCATCGCCCGAACCGGCATCCGGATTCAGTTCGTTGACTTCGATGCCGTATTTCGCCTTGAACGCAGCGATCAGGTCGCCATAACCGCACCAGTTGTGGGGCAGGGCGATCGTGGTCAGCGTGCCTTCCTTCTTAGCGGCAGCGATGAGATCGGCGCTCGGTTCTGCGGCCGCGATAGCCGTCGAAGCGACGAGCATCGCCGTAGAAATTGTCAGAAGACGATGAATTTTCGAGATCACTGCATTTCCTCCTTTTGGGTTTTCAGTGTCTGGCGTTGCTGTTAATGACGTTACATGAAGGTTGTGTGACGACTTCAAAGTGTTGCGTTTGCTGAAAACGCAGTCGATTTTTGCTTCTAATCGACAAGTATGACAGTCGCTGTATTTCACACCCTTCACGGACCGTTATTTTCTGTTTTCATTCCCCTTCAACTTAGCTTGCGAAACAGCTTGGTTTGCTCGAAAAGACCTTCCAGTGTCTTCATACGCTCGCTTGTCTCGTCCCATGTCGAGCTTTGTACAGCTTCGATCAGGGCTTCGACGATGAAGAGGGTGACAACCGATGAATCCCAGGCGGACGGCGCCTCGATCTGCACGCGGAACGTGTATTTCGCATGCTTGGCGGCGGGCGTTGCCCACTGGTCGGTGAAGACGATGATTTCCGCGCCACGCCGGCGGGCGGCGGCGGCCAGATTGACCATTTCCTGCTCGTAACGCCTGATATCGAATATGACGAGCAGATCGCCCGGATTCATGTTCAGGACATATTGCGGCCAGGTGCTGGAATTGGAGGAGAGCAGCGTCGTGTTGGGGCGGATGACCTGCATATGGGTGAAGAAATACTCGGCAAGCGCCCCTGTAATGCGCCCGCCCACGAAATAAAGGCCGCGTTTTCTTTCCGACAGCAGCGCGGCAACGCCATCGAAGGTCGCCACGTCGATATCCGACAGGGTCTGTCGCAGGTTGCCCATGATGGCGTCGGCGAAACGATTGAGGATATGCGTGCCTGGCGCGTTGGATGCCCAGCGATCGTGCTTCGTCAGGGGGTTGGAGATCGTTGCCTCGACTTCTTGATGAAGATGGGCCTGGAAGTCCGGATAGCCTTTGTATCCGAGTTTCTGCACCATGCGTGCGACTGTCGGGGTCGAAACCCGCGCATTCTCGGCGACGGTGGTAATGCTGCCCAACCCGGAAACGGGATAATTGTCGAGCAGGCTCTTGGCGAGCTGCTTTTCGGCGCGCGTCAGCGTGTCAAAGCGCGCATTGATTACGTCTGAAACTGTTTTCGACGCATTGTTCACTCGATTTTAGCTCCCCGGAACGGTCTGATGCCGCTTTCCTTGCAGGATATAACAACGCTGTCACATTTCGAGTCAATGTCACAAATGAAGAAATAATTTCAGTTTCCAGTTGACAGCGGCGAAAACCTGAAGAATTCTTTTCTTATAAACATTTTGTTAATCGGCAATGGGGCGTCTCCGATGCTCGCGCAGCAAGGTATTTTGACGAAGGCAGACGGCGATTGCGTTGCGGTCGAAAGACCGGACGGAAGCAGTGCGGTTTTGCTCGTCTGTGAGCATGCCTCCCGCGCGCTTCCAGAACGGTTCGGCGACCTCGGGCTTTCCGTTGAGGCGCTTTCCAGCCATATCGCGTGGGATCCGGGCGCACTCGCGGTTGCAAGGGGAATTTCCGCCGGCTTGAATGCCACCTTGGTTTTTCAGCGCTTCTCCCGGCTGATCTATGATTGCAACAGGCCCCCCGAAAGCGCCGGTGCCATGCCGGAGACGAGCGAGATCTATACGATCCCTGGAAATCAGCACTTGGGCGAGGCGGATAGAAAAGCGCGTACGGAAGGGCTCTACATCCCGTTTCACGATCGCATTCGGGCGCTCTTGAAGGAGCGGGCGGCGCGCGGACAAAAAACCGTGATCGTGACAATCCATAGCTTCACGCCGGTCTATAATGGCAAGCCGCGGGCAGTGGAGCTTGGCATTCTGCATGATGAAGACCGTTGGCTGGCCGATCGCATGCTTGATGCAGCAGCTGAGGCACCGCTCTATCAGACAGAGCGCAATCAGCCTTACGGTCCTCAAGACGGTGTCACCCATACGTTGAAGCTGCATGGGCTCGCCAATGGTCTGCATAACGTAATGATCGAGGTCCGCAACGACCTCATTCGAGATGACGTCGGTCAAGGGGTCATGGCCGATTATCTGACGGGGCTTCTCCAGAGCAGTCTGGAAGCCTGAGCATAAAAGAAAAAGACCCCGGGGAGCAGTTCAACTGCGATCGGGCCGCATGGCGAAATGTCAGCGGTCAATGTGACACATGGTTCTCCGCAATCCCGCGGACGACCGGGCTTTAGGGGGAATGGCATGGCTGATTATACAGAGTCAGACAAGAAGCAGGATGTCCAGATCCTGCACTCCATGGGCTACGCTCAGGAGTTGGAACGGCGGATGAGTTCATTCTCGAATTTCGCCGTGTCCTTCTCGATCATCTGCATTCTATCCGGCGGCATCAATTCGCTGGCTCAAGCGACATCGGGTGCGGGCGGTGCCGCTATTGGTATCGGCTGGCCTGTCGGCTGCTTCATATCGCTCGTCTTCGCTGTGGCGATGGCCCAGATCAGTTCGGCCTATCCGACGGCCGGCGGTCTCTACCACTGGGGCTCGATCCTCGGCAATCGCTTCACCGGCTGGCTGACGGCCTGGTTCAACCTGCTCGGCCTCGTCACCGTCCTCGGCGCCATCAATGTCGGCACCTATTACTTCTTCGTCGGCGCATTCGGCGGCTACTTCAACATGACCGACACCACGCTGGTGCGCATCGTGTTCCTGGTGGTCATCACAGGTCTGCAGGCGCTGGTCAATCACATGGGTATCGGCTTGACGGCGAAGCTGACCGACTTCTCCGGTTATCTGATCTTCGCAACCTCGATCCTTCTGGCGGCTGTTTGCCTGATCGCTGCGCCGTCCTATGATTTTGCGCGGCTTTTCACCTTCACCAACTATTCCGGTCTGGCGACGATTGCTGCCGACGGCTCGGCAACCGGTGCCCCGGTCTGGCCGCAGGTTTCGACTTTCTGGGTCTTCGCGCTCGGCCTTCTGCTGCCGATCTACACGATCACCGGTTATGATGCCTCGGCCCATACGTCGGAAGAGACAGTGAAAGCCGCCCATTCCGTTCCGCGCGGCATGGTGTCGTCGGTTCTGTGGTCGGCGCTCTTCGGCTACATCATGCTTTGCTCGTTTGTGCTGATGCTGCCGAATATGGACGATGCCGCCAAGCAGGGCTGGAACGTGTTCTTCTGGGCAATGGACGCACAGGTCAATCCCATCGTGAAGGACATTCTCTATCTGCTGATCTTCATCAGCCAGTGGCTGTGCGGTCTCGCAACGGTAACCTCGGTTTCGCGCATGATCTTCGCCTTCTCGCGTGACGGCGGTCTGCCGGGATCCAAGGCTCTGTCTCGGGTCAGCCCGAAATACCGCACGCCGGTTTCGGCGATCTGGACTGGGTCGATCCTTTCCGTCCTGTTCGTCTGGGGGTCGTCGCTGGTATCGATCGGCGATACGCCGGTTTACACCATCGTCGTCTCGTGCACCGTCATCTTCCTGTTCTTCTCCTTTGCGATCCCGATCACGCTCGGCCTTTTCGCATGGGGTACGACGAAGTGGGACAAGATGGGCCCTTGGAACCTCGGGGAAGGTCTGTTCAAGCTATTTGCCGTGCTGTCGATCATCGCGATGATCATCATCTTCGTTCTCGGCATTCAGCCGCCGAACGACTGGGCGGGCATTATCACCGTCGGCTTCCTGGTTCTGACGGCCATCGTCTGGTTCGGCTTCGAGCGCCGTCGCTTCAAGGGCCCGCCGATCGGCGATGCCATTGCCAAGCGCAAGGCTGAGATCGCGGCAGCGGAAGCCGCCGTCGGCGAGACGTAAGCGAAGTCTAATCTTTGCGAGCAATGGGGTCGCAGACCTGCGACCCTTTTCACCGGTAGCGACACGGCGGCACGCGCGCGGATTATCCCGCAAGGCGGTATCGTTCGGCAGGCCGACGTTTCAATTCATTGTTCAGGCGGACCAAATTATGAGCAGCAGCTATACGTTCGACGACCTCAAGCGAGATGTGGCCGAAGGGCTCATCGATACGGTTCTGGCATGTCAGGTCGACATGCAGGGCCGGTTGATGGGCAAACGCTTCCAGGCGGAATTCTTCATCGAGAGCGCCTGGAAGGAAACGCATAGCTGCAATTATCTGCAGGCGACCGACATCGAGATGGAGACCGTCTCCGGCTACAAGTCGACGAGCTGGGAGAAGGGTTATGGCGACTATACCATGAAGCCAGACCTTGCCACGCTGCGCCGCATTCCTTGGCTGGAAGGCACGGCGCTCGTCCTTTGCGATGTGCTTGACCATCATACACATGAGGAAGTTGCGCATTCTCCGCGCGCCATTCTGAAGAAGCAGGTGAAGCGATTGGAAGCCATGGGGCTCAAGGCCTACATGGCTTCGGAGCTCGAATTCTTCCTGTTCGACCAGAGCTATGACAGCGCGCGCGAAGCTGGCTATCGCAACATGAAGCTCGCCAGCGGCTATAACGAGGACTACCACATCTTCCAGACCACCAAGGAGGAAGAAGTGATGCGGGCGATCCGCACCGGCCTTCAGGGCGCGGGCATCCCAGTGGAGAATTCGAAGGGCGAGGCTTCGGCGGGGCAAGAGGAAATCAACGTCCGTTACGCCGACGCGCTTGATATGGCCGACCGCCATGCCATCATCAAGAACGGCTGCAAGGAGATCGCCTGGTCGAAGGGCAAGGCAATCACCTTCCTCGCGAAGTGGAATTACGGTGCCGCCGGAAGCTCCTCGCACATCCATCAATCCCTCTGGAGCCTCGACGGAAAGAGCCCGAAGTTCTTCGAAGAAGGCGGCAAATACGGCATGTCGCCGATGATGAAGCACTATGTCGCCGGGCTTCTGACCCATGCCAGCGAGATCACCTATTTCCTGGCGCCCTATATCAATTCCTACAAGCGCTTCATGGCCGGCACCTTCGCGCCGACCAAGGCGATCTGGAGCAAGGATAACCGTACCGCCGGTTACCGCCTGTGCGGCGAGGATACGAAATCGATCCGCATCGAATGCCGTGTCGGGGGCTCGGACCTCAATCCTTACCTGGCTTTTGCGGCTCTGATCGCAGCCGGTATCGATGGTATCGAAAACAAGCTTGAACTCGAGGCGCCGTTTGTCGGCGACGCCTATGGCGCGCGCGAAGTTCGCGAGATACCGCGCACGCTGCGCGATGCCACGACTGCCTTGACGACGTCGAAGATGCTGCGTGCCGCCTTCGGGGATGATGTCATCGATCACTACACCCGCGCTGCCGAATGGGAGCAGGAGGAATACGATCGTCGTGTGACCGATTGGGAAGTGGCGCGCGGATTCGAAAGAGCGTAAGGCTTTTGCGATCTGCCTCCTGCCCGATTTTCATTTTATGATCGGGCAGGGCGCTGGGATGTTTTGTCTGTCCGCCGTTTCTCTTTTGAATGCGGCCCTGCTTGCACAACATCCGGGCAATCAACGGATGACCAAGAAAACAGGAATTCGATCATGACCATGATCACATGCGTCTCTCCGGTGAACGGAGAGGTTTATGCCGAGCGTCCGGCACTGTCGCTGGAAGCTGGCAAGGACGTCGTGGCACGCGCCCGCAAGGCGCAGAAGGATTGGGCGCGTAGTCCGCTGGAGGATCGTGTCCAGCTCGTGCTGAAGGGTGTGGCTCGGCTCAATGAGATGGCCGATGTCGTCGTGCCGGAGCTTGCCTGGCAGATGGGCCGTCCGATCAAGTATGGCGGCGAATATCGCGGCTTCAACGAGCGCTCGAACTATGTAGCCTCGATCGCCGCCGACGCACTGGCACCCTTGGTCGTCGAGGATAGTGCCAATTTCGCCCGCCGCATCGAGC
Source organism: Martinezella sp. CNPSo 3795 (assembly GCF_057784475.1). NCBI lineage: Bacteria > Pseudomonadati > Pseudomonadota > Alphaproteobacteria > Hyphomicrobiales > Rhizobiaceae > Martinezella > Martinezella sp. CNPSo 3795. Next base: position 34,565 of record NZ_JBXSOQ010000004.1, read on the forward strand.
GCGAACCGCATGGCGTGGTCTTTGTCATCGCGCCCTGGAATTATCCCTACATGACGGCCATCAACACGGTCGCCCCGGCGCTAATGGCCGGCAATACCGTCATTCTCAAGCACGCAAGCCAGACACTGCTCGTTGGCGAGCGGCTGGTGCAGGCTTTCGTCGAGGCCGGCGTTCCCACCGATGTCTTCCAGAATGTCTTCCTGGATCATGAAACCACCTCGGCGCTGATTGCCGCCGGCAGCTTCAACTTCGTCAATTTCACCGGCTCCGTCGAAGGCGGCCGGTCGATCGAGCGTGCGGCAGCCGGTACCTTTACCAGCCTCGGCCTTGAGCTTGGCGGCAAGGATCCGGGCTATGTCATGGAAGACGCTGATCTCGACGCTGCCGTCGATACGCTGATGGATGGCGCGACCTATAATTCCGGCCAGTGCTGCTGCGGCATCGAGCGCATCTACGTGCATGAATCGCTGTACGACAATTTTGTCGAGAAGTCGGTTGCCTGGGTTTCGAACTATAAGCTCGGCAATCCGCTGGATCCTGAGACGTCGCTCGGGCCGATGGCGCATAAGCGCTTTGCCAAGGTCGTGCGTGAACAGATCGCCGATGCGGTTGCCAAGGGCGCCGAGGCGCTGGTCGATCCGAAGCTGTTCCCGGCCGATGACGGCGGCGCCTATCTTGCGCCGCAGGTCCTCGTCAATGTCGATCATTCCATGGCCTTCATGCGCGAAGAAACCTTCGGTCCAGCGGTCGGCATCATGAAGGTGAAGAGCGATGCGGAAGCGCTGGAACTGATGAACGACAGTCCCTACGGTCTGACGGCTTCGCTCTGGACCAAGGATGTCGAGCGCGCCTCACGTATCGGCCGCGAAATCGAAACCGGCACCGTCTTCATGAACCGCGCCGATTATCTCGATCCGGCTCTATGCTGGACCGGCGTCAAGGAAACCGGCCGCGGCGGCTCGCTGTCGATCATCGGCTTCCACAATCTGACGCGCCCGAAATCCTATCATCTGAAGAAAGTAACAGCATGAGCACTATCTCAGCCAATTGGAGCTATCCGAACGCCTTCAAGCTCGGCCGCGGCCGCATCAAGGAGCTCGCGGACGCCTGCAAGAGCCTGGGCATGAAGAAGCCGCTGCTGATCACCGATCGGGGACTTGCCTCGATGGCGATCACGGCGACGGCCTTGGATATTCTGGAAGATGCAGGTCTCGGCCGTGCCATCTTCGCTGACGTCGATCCGAATCCGAACGAGAAGAACCTCGAAGCTGGCGTGAAAGCGTTCAAGGACGGCGGCCATGATGGCGTCGTCGCCTTCGGCGGCGGTTCCGGCCTCGATCTCGGCAAGTGCGTCGCCTTCATGGTCGGCCAGAGCCGGCCGGTCTGGGATTTCGAAGATATCGGTGACTGGTGGACCCGCGCCAGCGTCGAAGGCATCGCGCCGATCGTCGCTGTACCGACGACCGCCGGCACCGGTTCGGAAGTCGGCCGCGCCAGCGTCATCACCAATTCCGCTACGCATGTGAAGAAGATCATCTTCCATCCGAAATTCCTGCCCGGCGTCGTCATTGCCGATCCGGAGCTGACCGTCGGCATGCCGAAGATCATCACCGCCGGCACTGGTATGGATGCCTTTGCGCATTGCCTGGAAGCCTATTCCTCGCCGTTCTACCATCCGATGTCGGCCGGTATCGCGCTGGAAGGCATGCGGCTCGTCAAGGAATTCCTGCCGCGCGCCTATCGCGAGGGAACGGATCTCGAAGCCCGGGCCAACATGATGAGTGCTGCCGCCATGGGCGCCGTCGCCTTCCAGAAGGGGCTCGGCGCCATCCACGCGCTCTCGCATCCGATCGGCGCCGTCTACAACACCCATCACGGCATGACCAATGCTGTCGTCATGCCGGCTGTCCTGCGCTTCAACCGCAAGGCCATCGAAGAAAAGATTGCACGCGCCGCCGCCTATCTTGGCATTTCGGGTGGTTTCGACGGCTTCTATGATTATGTGCTGAAGCTACGCTCGGAACTCGGCGTGCCGGAAAGCCTCTCGGCTATGGGCATTGCACCTGACCGGATCGACGAACTCTCCGCCATGGCAATCGAAGATCCGAGTGCCGGCGGCAATCCGGTGCCGATGACGCTCGAAAACACGAAGGCTTTGTTCCGCGACTGCTTCTGATACGCCGCCGAACTACCTGACGCGCCGGATGAAAAATAGCGGTGCGTTTGATATTTCAAGACAAAGAAAAAGCCGCCGGGAAAACTCGGCGGCTTTTTTGTGTAAGCATGTCTGGCAATCAGTCTACGAATTCGACGACTACGCCGGGCTTGACCATTTTGGCGAGCTCGGTCGCATCCCAATTGGTAAGACGTACGCAGCCGTGGCTCTGCGACTTGCCGATCCTCGAGGGATCCGGTGTGCCGTGGATGCCGTAGGTCGGTTTCGATAGCGCCATCCAGACCGTACCGACAGGGCCGTTCGGGCCGGGCGGGATGTTCAGAACCTTGTCGTTGGCACCCTGCTGAAAATTGATCTTCGGATTGTAGGTATAGCCGGGATTGAAGGCGACGCGCTCGACAGTGACGGTGCCGGACGGCGAGGGCGTGTCGGCGGAGCCGATGCTGGCGGGGTAAGCTGCAATCAGTGTACCGTTCGCGTCATAGGCGAAAACCTGCTTGCGGCCCTTGTCCGCCAGGATCTTGGCGACCGTGCCGGTCTTGCTGGGGCCTGTATTGACGACCTTGATGGTAGTCCCAGGAACGGTGAAATCGACGCCGGGATTGAGTGCCTTCAGGTAGCCTTCATCCATATGAAAGCGTTCGGCCAGCATTTCCGTCGTCGACGTGTAACCGAGAGAAGGCATCTGGGACTTCGCGGCATAATCTTCGGGGATCGACGCGACATAGGGGCCAGCCGCATCGGCGGCTGTGATCGTGTAGTTCACGATCGGCATCCCACCGGACATGCGCAGCTGCTCGAGAATCGCGTCGGTATTGTTCGGGTCGAGCGTCTGGCCGGTCATCTGCTGATATGCATAGATCGCCTTGGTGACGTTTGCGCCCATCCGTCCGTCGATGGCACCAGGCGAAATACCCTGCCGCGCGAGGAAGACCTCCAGCGCGGTGATCTCCATCTTCGACTTGCCCTTGAGCGTGATGACGGGTTCGGCCGGTGGTGGCTTGTTGACGATATCAGGTGCGCCCTGTTGCGGATCGATTGACGCGTAATCACTGCCGTTCTGGTTCGCCTGGCCCCGGTTCTGGCCTGGTAAGGGCTGATTGTCGAGCGGCTGGCGCTGGATATCGCTGTCACGCGGAATGCCGCCGGTGATCACGCTACGATCCTGCTGACCGTAACCATTATCGGGAGTGCCGTCGTAATTTCCGTAGCTGTCGGTACGATACTGACGATAGTCCTGGTAGTTGCCGTTGTTGGAAAGCTGCGTATCGCCATAGCGGCTGCCGTTATCAACGTAGCTGTCGCGAGCGGGCGCGCGGGGATAATAGGTGCTGGCCTTCATCTCCGTGGCGACGATATTGCCATAGGCATCGATCAGAACCCGGCGGCCGCGTCCGTCGCGCGCCATGGAATATCCACCACCATAAGGATACTGATCAAGAATCCGGCCGTCGGGAGTGACGAGAACCGTGTTGCCGTTGCCGCTGCGATAATATTGCGCCTGCGCATCGGTGAGGGCGAGCGCAGATACAGCGGCAGTCGTTGCCAGGGCAAAACTCAATTTTACGAACCGGTTCACGTCTGTCGAATCCTCGGGATAGTCGTTCGGCTGACACACACATGGCAATTTTGACGCCAGTATGGAGATTTAGATTATCATGCTGAATAAAATATAAAAATTTATGTGATCAAGGCTTCAAGTTAAGATTTGGTAAGCCAAATAACCGTTTATTTCAGTCGCGCGCCACCTTGGGACAGCACCTGCGCTCGGCGCCGATCAGGGAGGACTTTAGGGATGATGGATTTTTCTGCGGCCAAGGGGCCGAAATTGACGCTGGACGAGGGTTCTGTGCTGGATATCGGCGCCTGCATCGTCGAAGGCAACAATCTCGCGCCCGGAAGTGCTGTTCCCGACGATGGCGATCCGCGTATCAGTCATTCCGTGGAAGGCTTCCTCTTCACCTGCGGGCCGGATCATATCCGCCATCCAGAGCCGATGTCCGGCGCCTATGAAGGCAAGCGCTATCCGCTGCATGGTTCCTTCTCGTCTCATCCAGCCAAAATTCTCTGGACCAAATTCGAGAATGGTAACGCGGAATGCCGCGCCGATATCGATGTCATCACAGCCGAACGCCGCACCGCAAGGCTGGAACGTCTTTGGCGGATCGATGGCGCAACCGGCGAGGTCTCGCTTGCCGACCGCATCGTCAATACGAGTACCGAGGCGATGCCGGTCTTTTTGATGTACCACATGAATATCGGCGGCAAATGGTTCGACAGCGGCACGCGTCTTGCCGGACAGATGCTGGAAAATGGTGGCTTTCCCTGGACCTTCGGCGAGGAGGGGGGCGATATCTTCTGCGTGCCGGCGCAGGAAAAGGGCGAGGATTGGGCAGAGATCAGCCTCGGACCCATCGCGGCCATTGGTGGGAAGACTCTGAGGGTGCGGTTCGGAACGGACACGCTGCCGTTTCTGCAGGTCTGGCGCAATCAGCGCGCGCCTGCCCATGTGCTTGGCATCGAGCCGGTTTCGCATCGGTGGGTTTCTCGCGAGGAGCTTGAGGAAGCAGGCGAATTCAATATTCTCCAGCCCGGCGAAGCCCGCAATTTCATGCTCAATTTTGCCTTCGTTTGAGAGCGCCCCGCGGTTGACGCTTGGCCTGCTGCGGCGTAGATCAAGGCCACAGTTTTAGAGAGGACATGAACCATGGATATCCGCCCGATCGACGATGAATACTCGGTATCCGGCCAGATCACCGTAGAGGATCTCGACCAGATCAAGGCTCTGGGGTTCAAGTCCATCGTTTGCCATCGCCCCGATGGCGAAAGCCCGGATCAGACGCCGTTTGGAGTCATCGAAGCCCGTGCCAAGGAACTCGGCCTGGAGATCACCCAGGTGCCTGTTGGTCCGATGGGCGTGACCGAAGAGGCCGTGCAGGGAATGGTCGATGCGCTGGACGAGTTTCCGCGCCCGATGCTTGGCTACTGCCGCTCGGGCGCACGCTCGACGGCGATCTATCAGAAGACGCATCACATTCGCGGCTGAACGGGTCCTTCCCGGGCCTTTTGATTGAGGGCAGACCCTGGGTCATGCCTTTTACCTGTCGAAGAACAACACCAGGAGAAAACCATGAGCATCAAGCGCATCGACGTTGGCGCCCGCATGAGCGGCGCTGTCATCCATGGCAACACCGTCTATCTCGCCGGTCAGGTTGGTGAAGGCGAAAGCGTCACCGATCAGTGCAAGTCGGCACTCGCCGAAGTCGACCGCCTGCTGGGTGCTGCCGGCACCAACAAGTCGAAGATCCTGCAGACACTCATCTACCTCTCCGACATTTCCTACTTCGCCGAAATGAATGCCGCCTGGGAAGCTTGGGTCGATCCGGCCAACACGCCGGCCCGTGCGACCAGCGAAGCTAAGCTCGCAGCGCCGAAGTACAAGGTCGAATTCATCGTAACGGCAGCACTCGACTAAGTCGGGCCGGCGTATTTTTGAAAGGCCGGTGGGCTCGCGCTCATCGGCCTTTTGTTTGCGCGATTTCTGTCAGTGTGCGCGAGGGCGTGATCGCTTCCGGGTCGAGCGCGATCTCGATGATGGCCGGTTTGCCGCTCGCTCGCGCCCGCTCGAAGGCCGGGCCAAACTCTTCCGTCGCTTTCACCGTCTCGCCGTGGCCGCCATAGGCGCGGGCAAGGGCCGCGAAATCAGGATTGTCGAGTGTCGTGGCGCTGACGCGGCCGGGATATTCCCGCTCTTGATGCATGCGGATGGTGCCGTACATGCCATTATTGATGACCAGGGCGATCAGTGGGAGGCCGTATTGAACGGCGGTCGCAAATTCCTGGCCATGCATCATGAAACAGCCGTCGCCGGCAAAGCAGATCACTTCGCGCTCGGGAAAGAGCTGTTTCGCGGCTACCGCAGCCGGCAGGCCATAGCCCATCGAGCCGGAGGTGGGCGCCGCCTGCGTGTTGAGACGGCGGAAGCGATGGAAGCGGTGCAGCCAGGTCGCGTAATTGCCGGCACCGTTGGTGAAGATCGCATCATCGGCCGTATTGGCTTCGATCCAATCCATGATGCGGCCCATATGGACGGCGCCGGGGCACTCTTGCGGTGTCTTCGACCAGGCAAGATAGGCAGCGTGCATGTGTTCCGTACGCTCGGCCCATGGTGTCGCGGTTGGCGCATCGAGCTCTGCGAGAGCCTCAACGAAATCCGCCGGGCTGGCACAGATCGCCAGATCCGGGCGATAGACGCGGCCGAGTTCCGAGGGGTCGGGATGGACATGGACAAGCTGCTGGCGCGGATAGGGGATATCGACCAGCGTATAGCCGGAGGACGGCATTTCGGAGAGGCGGCCGCCGAGAATGATCAGCAGGTCCGCTTCCTTGATTTCCCTTGCCAGCGCTGGATTGATGCCGATGCCGATATCCCCGGCATAGTTGGGATGCAGATGATCGAACAGCATCTGCCGCCGGAAGGAGCAACCGACCGGCAGTTTGAAACGCTCCGCGAATTGCTTGATGCCGGCAACCGCTTTCTCGTTCCAGCGCGTGCCGCCGAGAATGACCATCGGCCGCTGCGCAGCCGCAAGGCGCTGGTTAAGTTCTGCAAGCTGGTGGCGGCCCGGATGAGCGGCAACAGGGGCATAGGGCAGCGCTTGCGGCGCGTCGACCTCATCGCGCAGCATGTCTTCGGGCAAGATCAGCACCACGGGACCGGGGCGACCCGATGTTGCCACAGCGAAGGCCCGGGTGACGAATTCCGGAATGCGGGCGGCATCGTCGATCTCGCCGACCCATTTGGCGAATTCGGTAAAGGCTCTCCGAAACTCCACTTCCTGAAAGGCTTCGCGTTCGCGGGCATCGCGCTGGACCTGGCCGATGAACAGGATCATCGGGATCGAATCCTGCCGTGCAATATGAAGGCCGGCGGAGGCGTTTGTGGCACCTGGGCCGCGGGTGACCATGCAGATGCCGGGTTCGCCGGTCAGCCGACCCCAGGCATCTGCCATCATCGCCGCGCCGCCCTCCTGGCGGCAGACGAGCACCTTGATATCGCTGTCATGCAGGGCATCAAGCACGGCGAGAAAGCTCTCGCCCGGTACGCAGGAAATGCGCTGCACGCCATTGGCCTTCAAAGCCTCGACGATGAGTTGCCCGCCCGTTCGCTTCATGTCCCCGCCTTTCCCTCCAGTTCGGCCAATTCAGCCAGAACTTCCTCCTGATGTTCGCCGAGGCGCGGGCTTGGCCGCGTATAGACCAACGGCGTTTCCGACAGCACGATCGGCGTGCGCACGCTCGGAATGACGGTGCCGGCGCTATCCTCCAGATCGATCCTCAGGCCGCGTGCCACAATCTGCGGATCGGCGAACATGTCCTCGATCGTATTGATGGCACCGGCCGGAACGGCGTTGGCCGCGCAGGCTTTCAGCAGCTCCGCCTTGTTCCACTTCAGCGTCTCCGCCGAGATGAAAACCCGAACCTCGTTGCGGTTGGCAACGCGGGCCTTGTTCGTCGCATAGCGCTCGTCGTTGGCATGGGTTTCCACTCCGAGAATGGCGCACAGGCGCCGGAACTGTCCATCATTGCCGACAGCAAGGATGAGATAGCCATCGGCGGTGGGCACGACTTCATAGGGTGAGATATTCGGATGAGCGTTGCCGAGCCGTACGGGCGGCTTGCCGGAGATCAGATAGTTCATGTTCTGGTTGGCGAGCACGGCCGATTGCACATCGAGCAGCGCCATGTCGATGAGTTGTCCTTCCCCTGTCTTCAGAGCGTGGATCAGGGCGGCTTCGATTGCCGAGACGGCATAGATGCCGGTAAAGATATCCGCGATCGCAACACCGGCTTTCATCGGCTGTCCGTCCGGTTCGCCTGTGATCGACATGAAGCCGGACATGCCCTGGACGATATAGTCATAGCCGGCGAGACTGGCATAGGGTCCGGTCTGGCCGAAGCCGGTAATCGAACAATAGACGATCCGGGGATTGATCTTCTTCAGGCTTTCATAATCCAGCCCGTACTTTACCAAGCCGCCGAGCTTGAAATTCTCGATCACCACATCCGCCGTCTTCACCAGCCGGCGTACCAGCTCTTGGCCTTCCTGGGTCTTGAGATCGGCGATTACCGAGCGCTTGCCGCGATTGGCGGAGTGATAATAGGCAGCGGAGAGATTTTCGCCATCCTTGCCCTCGACGAAGGGCGGCCCCCATTGGCGGGTGTCGTCGCCGCCGTCGGGATTTTCCACCTTGATGACATCCGCGCCGAGATCGGCAAGCATCTGCCCCGCCCAGGGGCCGGCAAGCACGCGGGCAAGCTCAATGACACGAATACCGGAAAGCGGAGGTTTCTTTGTTTTCTGGTCTGTCATATCGATCCACTCGCCTACGGTGTGAATGCCGTTTCAGATGTATCGGATACCGGCTTGGAAGCAAAGCGCCGCTCGCGCCACAGAATGTAAAGCCCCGAACCGATGATGATGACGATGCCGAGCCATTTGATCGCATCCGGGAAATTGTCGAAGACGAGCCAGCCGAAGATAGTGGCGGAGACGATCTCGAAATATTGCAGCGGCGCGAGCGTCGAGGCCGGCACGGCGCGGTAAGCGTAAACTGTGAGGATACCAGCGGCCGCCGCGGTGGCGCCGACGCCGAGCAGATAAAGCATGGCGGTCAGATCCGGTATGACCGGATCGAGGACTACCGCGCCCGTCGCCCGGCCGATGACAAGCAGGATCAGGCTGAAGCCGGTGCCCCATATGGCGGTCTGGAACTGCATCGACCAAGCATCCTCGCTGTGGGAGACGACGCGCGTGATCATCACGTAGATGGCGATACAAAGCGCGGTGACGACGGGAAGCAGGGCGATGAAGCCGACTTCCTGAAAGCTTGGCTGGATGATCAGCATCGCGCCGAAAAAGCCGACGGCGCAAGCAGTATAGCGCCGCCAGCCGATGGTTTCCTTCAGGAAGATACTGCTGAGGATTGTCAGCATCATCGGCTCGACGAAGAAGATGGCGATGGCATCGGCGACTTCCATCACCTGCAGCGTGGTCACGAACGACACCATGGACAGCGTGAGCATGGCGGCGCGTATAGCATGAACGCCGCTGCGTCGCCACGTCCAAACGCCCCACTGCCAGCGCATCGCCATTATCGGCAACGCAAAGAGGGCTTGGAAAATGAAACGGGCGGCCGTCACTTCGCCGGGTGGGATGGTGGCTGCGGCAAGCTTGGAGAAGATATCAATGACCGGTGAGAGGATGACGGAGAGAAACATCATCGACAGGCCGAAGGTCAGCTCCGATTGCGGCAATCGGACCGAGGAGCCGCTGGAGGTGTTCATTGCAGAATTTCCTTGAGAATCAGGTCTTTACCACCACCGTTCTGCACCAGTCGGCAAAGCGGGAGATGGCGTCCTCGGCACCGATTTCGTTGAGCGTCTCGTGCCGCATGTCGGGATAGATCTCGGTGGTGATACGAGAGAAGCCGGCTTTTTTCAAATGCTTTGCCAGCCAGGAAATCGCTTTCGCATTCTCGGTTGCCGGATCCTTGCCGCCGCCGACGAGATGAATCGGCATATCGCGGCGGAGACGATCGAGATGCGCCTTCTGTGGTGCGCGGAAGGTAAGTTCGAACAGGTCGAGCCAGAGCGAGACCGAGGCATCGAAGCCGCAAAGCGGATCAGCGATATATTTGTCCACCTGCCCAGGAATACGCGAGAGCCAGTCGAAATCCGTGCGACGGTTGCTGATCGATTTACCCCAGGTGCCGAAGGTCAGTTTCGGCAGCGGCCCGCTCGGGACGTCCGACCCCTTGAACATGCGCTCCGTTTTCAGGATGAGCTGGGCGGCGCGGCCGGCGAGGCCTGGATTAAAATTGGAATTCCAGACGGTGACCGCATCGAACTTGTCCGGATGCGTGACGGCCGCGTTCAGGCTGATCAATCCACCCATGGAATGCCCGAACAGGATGATCGGCAGGCCGGGATGGGTACTTGCGGCAAGCTCGCGCATGGCGAGCACATCGGTGATCACCTGTTCGACACCATTTCTCTGGGCAAAGCGGCCGATCGGCGCGTCAGGGGCGGTGGTCTCGCCATGGCCGCGATGATCGTGGACATAGACATGGAAGCCTTGGCCTGCCATCGCATCGGCAAAGGCCTCGTATCGGCGGGAATGCTCGGCAAGACCGTGCGATATCAGCAGGACGCCGCGAGCATCGGTTGCCGCCGGCAAATGATGGTAGGCAAGGGTTGCGCCCGTCGGACTTTTCAGGCGCTTCGTCTCGGCGAACATATATTCGTTCCTCCCCAGTTGGACGAGAGGTTATCATCCGCCCGATTGCAATGGATAGGTGGTAAAGCTCACAGAAATAAATCTTTCCGAGCGCTGCGATTCAGGATTGCGCCCGCTCGCTCAAACTGCTTATTTGTTCCTATAATGTTCTAGTTGGAGGTACGCATGAAGCAGTGGCTTCGGGTATTTACGGTTGTGCTCGTTTCGGTCGGGGCGGCGGCAAGCGCTATGTCGCAGGAGCATAGCCGTGGACGGACGCGCTTTATCCTGGCGGCAAGCTGGGAGCCGGCATTTTGTCAGACGAACCAGAAGAAGGCGGAATGCCGAAACCAGTCGTCGAACAATCATGACGCGACGAATTTCTCCCTGCATGGTCTCTGGCCGATGCGGCAGGAATATTGCGATGTTTCCGAGGATCTGAAACAGGCGGATCGTGGCCGTGACTGGAAGGACCTGCCGGCGGTACAGCTTTCCCAAGACGTGAAGGTGAAGCTCGATAAGGTAATGCCGGGAACCCAATCCGGCCTGGAACGGCATGAATGGATCAAGCACGGCACCTGCACGAGGCTGAGTGCGGATCAATATTTCTCCATCGCCGCTGGCCTGATCGCCGAGCTCAATACATCTGCTGTGCGCGATCTCTTCGCGCAAAATATCGGCAAGGAGCTGGATGCCGAGAGCATCAAGGCTGCTTTTGACCAGAGTTTCGGCGAGGGCGCCAATGCGCGCATCAAGATGAGCTGCCGCCGTGTTGGCGATGTCAGGATGATTTCAGAGCTGACCATCGGCCTCTCGGAGGATGCGATCGATCCGCAACAAGGCAGTGAGCCGCGGCTCGCCAAACTGATCCAAGGTGCCGGCAGCACCTCCTTCGGCTGCGACCGGGGCGTGGTGGACGCGGCCGGCTTCTGAGAAAATACGGCTTTTCTGACGCGGATAATGCCCTCGGACGAGGTTTCGCCGTTGCCCGAGGGCGGGGTTTCCCCTACATAGCGGCACAACTCGCAACGCTATTCGTCCGTGGAGCAACCCAAGCTATGGCACGTCAGTTCATTTATCATATGGCCGGTCTGAATAAGTCCTATGGCGCCAAGAAAATTCTCGAGAATATCCATCTCTCCTTCTACCCCGATGCCAAGATCGGTATTCTCGGTCCGAACGGTGCAGGTAAGTCGACCGTGCTGCGCATCATGGCCGGCCTCGACAAGGAATATACCGGCGAAGCCTGGCTGGCCGAAGGCGCCACCATCGGCTATCTGCCGCAGGAGCCGCAGCTCGATCCCAACAAGACGGTTTTCGAAAACGTCATGGAAGGCGTTGCCAAGAAAACCGAAATCCTCAATCGCTACAACGAATTGATGATGAACTATTCCGACGAGACGGCGGAAGAGGGCGCCAAGCTCCAGGACATCATCGACAGCCAGAACCTCTGGGATCTGGAAAGCCAGGTGGAAATGGCGATGGACGCATTGCGCTGCCCGCCGCGCGATGCCGAAGTCACCAGCCTTTCCGGCGGTGAGCGCCGCCGTATCGCACTTTGCCGCCTGCTTCTCTCGCAGCCGGACCTGCTGCTGCTCGACGAACCGACCAACCATCTCGACGCTGAGACCATTGCCTGGCTGGAAAAGCACCTGCGCGACTATCCGGGTGCAGTGATGATGATCACCCACGACCGCTACTTCCTCGACAATGTTACCGGCTGGATTCTCGAACTCGACCGCGGCCGCGGCATTCCATACGAAGGCAACTACTCCGCCTATCTGCAGGCCAAGGCCAAGCGCATGCTGCAGGAAGCCCGCGAAGAAGCTGGCCGCCAGAAGGCGATCAGCCGCGAACAGGAATGGATCGCCTCCAGCCCCAAGGCTCGTCAGGCCAAGTCCAAGGCGCGTATCAACGCTTACGAACAGCTGGTCGATGCTGCTGAAAATCAGCGTCCTGGTGATGCGCAGATCATCATTCCGGTCAGCGAGCGTCTCGGCCAGGTGGTGATCGAGATGGAGGGCATCACCAAGGGTTTCGAAGGCCGCACCCTGATCAACGATCTGTCGATCAAGCTGCCGCCCGGCGGCATCGTCGGCATCATCGGGCCGAACGGCGCCGGCAAGACGACCCTGTTCAAGATGATCACCGGTCAGGAAAAGCCGGATTCCGGCTCGATCCGCATCGGCGAGACGGTGCATCTCAGCTATGTCGACCAGAGCCGCGACGCGCTTGATGGCAATAAGACGGTATGGGAGGAAATCTCCGGCGGCGCCGAAATCATCAAGCTCGGCAAGTTCGACATGAACTCGCGCGCCTATTGCGGCGCTTTTAACTTCAAGGGCGGCGACCAGCAGCAGAAGGTCGGCAGTCTCTCTGGCGGCCAGCGCAACCGCGTGCACCTGGCCAAGATGCTGAAGTCCGGCGGCAACGTGCTTCTGCTCGACGAACCGACCAACGACCTCGATACGGAAACGCTGGGGGCGCTGGAAAGCGCACTCGAAAACTTCGCCGGCTGCGCGATCATCATCAGCCACGATCGCATGTTCCTCGACCGCCTGGCCACGCATATCCTGGCCTTTGAAGGTGACGGCCATGTCGAATGGTTCGAAGGCAATTTCGAAGATTACGAACAGGACAAGGTCCGCCGCCTCGGCCCCGATGCTCTCAATCCGGGCAGCCAGGCACACAAGCGCTTGACACGATAAGTTTGCTGTCTTTCCGTCATGGAGAACCCCGGCACGTCCGGGGTTTTTCTTTGCCTTGGGGCGGGACGCATGTATTCCCCAGCCGACAAAAACTAACAGATTTCCGACGCCCTGCCTGCGTCTTCGGTGATTAGCCCTTGCAGAGTCCATTCAAATCACATAAAGATATCTTTATATCTTGATTGGGTGTGAAATGACGGATCTGGTTAAACTCGGCTTGGATGACGTAGTAGACGTGCTGAAGGCGGTCGGCGAGCCGACCAGGCTGCGTCTTCTGGCGCTACTGGCGGCCGGCGATCTCACAGTGACCGATCTTACCGAAATTCTCGGTCAGTCGCAGCCTCGCATTTCCCGGCATCTCAAGCTGCTCGGCGAAGCCGGGCTGATCGATCGTTACCAGGAGGGCGCCTGGGCTTATTTCCGCCTGAAGCAGGAGGGCAAGGCCGTGACGCTCGCCCGCAGCCTTCTGCGCCATACCGCCGAAAAGGATACGGTGCTGCTGCGTGACGGGGAACGTCTCGCCTCCGTAAAGCGTATCCGCGCCGAACGCGCGCAGGCCTATTTCAGCCGGAATGCCGCCGAGTGGGATGAGCTGCGTCGCCTGCATGTCGCGGATGAGGATGTCGACAAGGCGCTGATCGATCTCATCGGTCCGCAGCCGATCGACTCCTTTCTCGATCTCGGCACGGGTACGGGCCGGATGCTGCAGCTTCTGGCAGGGCATTATCGCCGCGCCGTCGGCATCGATGCCAGCCGCGACATGCTGGCCGTTGCGCGCGCCAATCTCGATCGGGCCAATATCACCGCTGCCTCGGTGCGGCATGGCGATATTTTCAACCTGCCGCTCGAGCAGCAGGATTTCGATCTGATCACCATCCATCAGGTGCTGCACTTCCTTGATCAGCCGGAGGTTGCCATTAATGAGGCGGCGCGAATGCTGCGGCCCGGCGGCCGGCTTGTCATCATCGACCTCGCGCCGCACGGGCTTGAATATCTGCGTGACGAGCATGCGCATCTGCGTCTCGGCTTCTCGCATCAGACCATGTCGGATTGGCTGAAACTGGCGGGGCTGGATGTGGAGCGCGTGCAGGATCTTCATTCGGGGAGGGAAGGCGGTCAGGCGCTGACCGTGACCATCTGGCTGGCGCGCGACCCGCGGTTGCTGATTGCGTCCGACCAGGGCCACCAGTCATCCCCCATTCTTGCCGGGAGAGTTTGACATGTCTTCGAGATCAGAAAGCCATAACGCGGGTATCCGCATCTCCTTCGAGTTCTTTCCGCCGAAGTCGGAGGAGGCCGAACAGCAGCTGTGGAACACCGTCGAGGAGCTCAGCGATTGGGACGTTGAGTTTGTTTCGGTTACGTATGGGGCAGGCGGTTCGACCAAAGCGCCGACGCTTTCTGCTGTGCGCAAGATGATCCATGAGACGCCGTTCACGACCGCATCGCATCTGACCTGCGTCGGTGCCACGCGTGAGGACACGCATCGGGTGATCGACGAGTTTCTGGCTACCGGCGTTCGCCGTTTCGTCGCGCTGCGCGGCGATCCGCCGGGTGGTGTCGGCGCGACCTATCAGCCTCATCCGGGCGGCTATGCCAATGCTGCGGAACTGGTGCAGGCTTTGCGCGAGCGCGGCGATTTTGATATTTCCGTCTCTGCCTATCCTGAAAAGCATCCGGAAAGCCGCGATACGGCAGCCGATATCGATATGCTGAAGCGCAAGGCGGACAATGGTGCCGACCGGGCCCTGACGCAGTTCTTCTTCGATAATGATGCCTTCGAGCGTTATCACGATCGCGTTCGCGCCGCCGGCATCAGGATTCCCGTTGTGCCGGGCATCATGCCGATCCAGAACCTGACGCAACTCAAGCGCTTCGCCGGCGCCTGCGGCACGAATATTCCGGCCTGGCTGGACGAGCGTTTTGATGGTTTGGACGAGGATGTCGAGGAGCGCGCCAAGGTCGCAGCTGATGTGGCCGCCGAGCAGATCCAGGATCTGGTGCGCCGTGGTATTCACGAGTTTCATCTCTATACGATGAATCGTTCGGCACTGGTTTCCGCCGTGCTTGAACGGCTGGGCCTTGAGCGCAAGGTGGATGCGCGGGCCGGGGCGGCCGCCTAAAGTACGTCGCGCGAACTCATGAAAAAGCGCATGTCCGGCGGGGCATGCGCTTTTCTAATGAAACAGAGGTTTTGTTAGCTTTTCGGAGTTTGGTCGTTTGCGTATTTCGCCGAAGCCGTCAGATGAAGAGCATCGTCACGACGAAAGCGAAGGCCGCACCGACCACTAGGACGTTGATGGATCGCGTTAATCCCATGTCTTCCTCCTCAGTCAGCCGTTAAATTTTATGTCGAAAATGTGTTGCTTGGAAAGAACATTCGATGCTGCGGCGCGGTATCGAATTCGCGGTGTGATTTATGAGCTTTCGGCAACGTTTTGATATTGCGTTATAAATGTCGATTGCTGGCTCGATGACGGGCTGTGAATAAATATTAATATGTTGTGACTGCGGACCATCTGAATGGAGCAGGAGATCATATTTCCCGCGTTTTGACGCCGCGTTTCATCCACATGAAAAGCCGCCCATCGAGGACGAGCAGACCTGCGGCGATGAGCAGCATGCCAGCGATTTCGGTCGGCCCCATTCGCTCGCCGAGAAAGAGGAAGCCGAGCAATAACGCGCTCGGCGGCACGAGCAGAGTGACGAGGGAGGTGTTGGTGGCGCCTGCAAGTTCGATGATGCGAAAATAGAGGATGTAGGCGAAAGCAGTCGACAGCAGCGCCAGGCCGAGAATGGCTGCAATTGCCGTCACCGGCGGGGTGGCAAGCATCCAAGGTTGATCGATCACCAGCGCAACCGGCAGCATGATGAGGGAGGAGCCTGTCAACTGGCCCGCTGCCACAACCGGCGGCGCGATGCCCTTGAAGCGTTTGGCATAAATCGCTGCGAATCCGTAGGAGATTGCCGCCAAGATCGGCAATAAGAGTGCCCAGAGGGGGACCGAGCCGCCGCTGGTAACGCTCGGTCCGAGCAACACGATCGTTCCGAGGAGGCCGGTGAGACAGCCGACCAGCTTGGCCGATGTCAGGCGCTCATCCGTTGTTAGCTGATTGCCGATCAACACGGTCCACATCGGCGTCGTCGCGTTCAGGATGGATGCGAGCCCGGCACCCATTTGCGTCTGGCCGCAGAAGATCAGCGTATGCGGTATCGCATTGTTGATTAAGCCCAGCAGCAAAAATTGCGGCCAATAACGGCGCAGGGACTGATAGATGTTGAGGCGACCAGCCAGATAGAGATGCAATGCCACGGCTGCCAGCGAAAGGCGCAGAAAGACGAGCGTGAAGGGCGGCACATGATGAACGGCGATACGGGCGAAGAAGAACGAACCACCCCAGATCAATCCGAGCAATAGCAGCAGGCCCCAGGTCGAGGCGTTCATTCGATGTTGGCCGTTCATGGCATTCTCCTCTTTCGATGCATCTAAACCGGAAGAGTGCGGGTTCTCCACCCGTTTCTTGCTATTTTGCCCATGGGCGTGAGGGGAGCAGATACAAAAAAGGCGGCCTGGAGCCGCCTTTTTCGATCGATATATGGAGGAAATCAGAGTGCGTTGAGCAGTGCTGTCGTTGCCCAGCCGTCGGCCGGCATACCCAGGCGGAACTGTTCCTTCTGGATCGCGACACGCGTGCCGGAGCCGAGGATGCCGTCGATCTTGCCGACGTCGTAGCCGCGGGCCACGAGCTTGGTCTGAAGTGCCTTCATGTCTACATCGTTCAGGCCCGGCTCGGGATTGCCCTTGTTATAGGGCGGAGCGCCGGCAAAGCGCGTCGCGAAATAGGCGGCCGAGGTCGTGTAGATAAACGACTGGTTCCAGCCGAGATAGGTATTGTAGTTCGGATAGGTCAGGAAGGCAGGCCCCTTGCGACCCTGTGGCAGGATGAGAGCAGCCGGCAGGGAGCCGAAGCTCGTATTGCCGTCGCGGGGGGTGACGCCGAGCTTGAACCAATCGCCCGCGGTCAGCGGGCCGCCGATGCCGGATTTTTCCCAGGGAAGATTGTCCGGAACCGTCACCTCCTGCAGCCAGGGCTGACCGCGCTGGAAGCCGAGATGCTGGAGGAATCGCGCTGTCGTCAGAATGACGTCAGGTGCGCTGGTCTTGAGGTTGACATGGCCGTCGCCATCGCCATCCGTGCCATAAGCGATGATATCGGGCGGCAGCATTTGTGTCTGGCCGATTTCGCCGGCCCACGCACCCGTCGTCGTTGCCGGGTCGACATCGCCGCGCTGGACGAGCTCGATCAGCGCGATCAGGCGCGGGCGGAAGAAGTCCGGCCGGCGGCAATCATGCGAGAGAGTGACCAGCGCGTTGCGGGTGTTGAAATTGCCCTGGACGGCGCCGAAATCGGTTTCCATCGCCCAGAAGGCGGTGATGACGCCGGGAGGCACGCCATAGTCCTGTTCGGCCTTGGCGAAGACGTCGGCATATTGCTTCATCTTCTGGCGGCCGATGTCGAGGCGACCCTGGCTGACGGTGCGCTGGGAGAATTCGAGGAAGGTTTGACGGAAGACGCCCTGGCTGCGGTCCATGGCAAGAACCTTCTGGTCGATCTGGGCGCCGGCGAGCGTCTTGTCGGCAGCTGCAGCATCCGCGCCGTCCGCAATCGCTTCGGCCTTCACGCCGGCCAGAAATGTCGTGAGATCGCCGCCGCAGGCTACTTTTGGAGTGGCATCGCTGCTCGCGGGCGGCACCGTTGCCGGAACCGCGCTTTGAGCCAATGCCGTACCGGTCATGGCTGAGGCGAAGAGCAACGCGAGAGCGCCGCGTCGAATGGTGTGACGATCCATGAGCGATCCTTCCTAGTGATAGAATAGGGTCGCTTTCACAGAAGATTGTGACATAAGCAAGAGTGAAATGGGCTCAGTATTAAGAATTTCCCTGCTTCTCTACTGCGGCCACCCAGTTTTGCCAGTTCTGCTCAGAACCGCCGAAAACATTGATGTCTGTCGGGCCTTTGATCCCCGGAATGACCCCCGTAGATGTGTATTGCCAGAAAGCCCAGTTGCGACCTGCGTAAGTCTCTTTCGGGTGCTTGGCGACGGATCGGACCCAGAAATGATAGTCCTGGAAATAGCCGACTAGATTTTCACGATGGAAGTCGACCGAAGTATAGATGATCGGGCGCTTGCCGTAATAGGCCTGCAGGCGATCCATAAAGCGTTTGATCTCGCTACGTACGGTCTCGGGAGCTGGTCTGGTCTTGCAGGTGGGGGAGCCGGGATTCCATTCGACGTCGACGACGGGCGGAAGCGCCATGGCATCCCTCGGCACGTTACGGATGAACCAATCGGCCTGCTCATCGGCAGTGGAGCAGAAATAGAAGAAATGATAAGGCGCATGCAGAAGTCCCGCGGCGCTCGCTTCATTCCAATATTCAGTGAAACGCGGATCGATCCGGTCCTTGCCTTCTGTCGCCTTGATGAAGACGAAAGCCACGCCAGAACCCTTGACGGCTTTCCAATCGATATCGCCCTGCCACTTGGAAATATCGATGCCATGGATGGGATGGCGCTGCGGGTGATCGCGGCCGAAATCTTGTGGCTTCGTATCGGCGAACCTGGTCTTGGGGAGGGCCGCCGTCGACAGGGCATCATAGCCCGTCGTGCAGCCAGTCAAGGCAAGAGCGAGCGGCAGTAGGCATGCCAGAAGCCGGCGCATAGATATCCTGTTATGGCGCGAGTGATCTTGCTGCCCCAAGACTTGGCTTCCGTAATATGGTCCCCGATAATCCGAAAGAGCGGCAGACCATACCGTTGCCAGCTGGTCTTGCCACTTTATTCACCATATCAACGTAAAAAATGCGTTATCTTCAAGCAAATTCTTATGCTTGGTGTCTTACGAGGCCGGATTTTGCGCTGGAATCCATCGGCACTCAGGCGGCGTGCCGTGCCGCCACGGCTCGCCAGGCGTAACCGCGGCCGATTCTTTCGGTTTTCACCGACATGCCTCGCGCTGCAGCCTTCTCTTCGAGCACCGTCAGAAGATCGGCGCGCGGAGTGACGTGGAATTTCTTCAGCCAGCCTTTGAGCATGGCGCGGAACCAGCCCGGCAATCCCTCCTGCTGGCCGAAATCGACGATGTGAAGCTCGCCGCCCTGCGCGACTGCGTCGAGCGACGCGTCGATAGCCCTTGTCCAGTCGGGGATCATCGAGAGCGCGTAGGAGATCATCACACGGTCGAAGCCATCGGTGCCGAAATCGGCGGGTGAAAAGGCTGTAGCGTCGGCGACGCGAAAATCCGGCATCTGTTTCAGGCCACGGAAGTTACTGCGTGCCGAGATCAGCATTTCCTGCGAGATATCGAGGCCATAGAGGTGAGCGGACGGGAAGCGCCGATAGGCGAGCAGCATATTGCGGCCTGTGCCGCAGCCCACTTCCAGGAGGGAGCCACCGACGGGCACATTCAGCTGTTCGATGGTCCGATCGCGGCCGAACAGGTAATATTTGCGGGTCAGATCATAGATGTGACGCTGATAGCGGTACATGCCGTCCATCAGCTTGGCGTGGTTTTTCGCGCTGGTTTCTATGCCTGTATCCGCCTGGCTCACGCTTTTTTTCCGTAGATATGGAAGCCGCCGTAGATGGCCGAACGGTCACGGGTGTTGAGTTCCTGTGAGCGTTCTTCGAAATAGACCCACTGATCGCGGATCGCTGGAGAGAGGCGGCCCTCAATGATGCTCTTTTCGGCGGCCGTGCGGAAGATGACGCGGGCGTCTTCGCGTGCCGTGCGGGTAATCTCCGCCCAGAGGCCATTGAGCTGCTCATCGGTCATCCAGTCCTGCGCATCGAGCAGGACATAGCGATCGCGCGAGGCTGCCGGCTTCGAAGCGAGAAGCTCGGTGAAATTGGCGTGATGGACGCTCACACGATCGGCATTGGCGCGAATCGCCGCATAGTGCTCCGGCTTGAGATAGGTGGGCAGGGGGCCTTGGTGCTGGGCAGCGTAGCGTCGCGAGAATGCCTGCCAGGCGAAGTAGTTGTCACGCATCGGGAAGTGACAGGCTAGCTTTTCCAGGCGGTGTTTCAGCACGGCGGAAATGGAATCGTCACCGGCCAGGCTTGCAAGTTCGTCATATTGCTGCGGCGGGATGCCGAGGCCGAAGAGCGAGCTTTTGCGGCCGAGCAGCCAGCGGACCGCTCGCTTGTCAAAGATCGGAGCGATCTCCTCTTCAAAGAACTGACGCTGCTCGCGCATCGTGCGGGCTTCCGTCATCTTGTCGAGGCGGACGCCGTGCAGGCGTGCCAGTATATGGGCGGCACCAATGAACCGGCCGAGAAGGCCGGTCTTGTAGATATTGCGGTTGAAGACCGTGATGCGGCGGCGGCCATAGAGATCGCGACCATTCCAGTAGTCCGCCGTTGCCGCGTCGAGGCGAGGCGCGATGAACTGATCGTAGGCTTGGCTATTGGCCGCGATGCCGGGCGTTCCGAAGAAGCGCACCAGGTCCGCATGGCCGGGAAGCAGGCGGAAGGCTGCAAGCTTCAGCTTGTTCAGGGCAATGTGGTGGCGATTGAGATCGACGACATCGATGGATGCGGGATTTTGCGAGAGGTAGGCGAGCATGTTGCAGCCGCCCGAACCGATGGTGACGATGCGATGATGCGCCTGCAGCTCCATCGCCTCCATATCGATATCCGGATCCTCCCAGATCTGCGGATAGACAAGGCCGGAAAATAGCATTCCGAACAAGCGCTCGGAGAGACCCGCTTTGGACAATGCCTTGTGCTGCAGCAGAGCGTCCTTGAGTTTCCGGTTCTTTTGGAGACCGGCATCCGGGGCGAATTCCGTCATCTGAGTCTTGTCACCGATTTGTGAAGATCAGGGCGTTTAACCCGGCAATGCTACAGTCTGATGACGCGGGCTGTTGGCAGATCCGGCGGAAAAGCATCCTTGCACATATTTAAGGAGCCCTGACCATCATAGGTCTTTCATCTTGCTGCGTTTCCTGATTGTCTCCGCCTACCTTTCTGGAGGGTATGTAATATGCGTTTGATATCGAGAGTGATCGGGGCTCTGGTTGTTCTGCTGCTGATCATTGTCGCCGGCGGGGCCGTCTGGCTCTCTCTTTATCCGCCGGAATTGCTGAAGGTTGGCGATGGCTACGCGGCAAAGATCGTCTGCTCCAATACGTTCGTGGCCAAACGGGACCCCGACAAGGTGATGGAGGAGGATGTGCAGGCTCCCGGCAATCCGGCATTGAAGCTCATTCGCGTCTATGTCGACCGGGACGAGGGCGTGGTCACGGCCCGTTTCCTTGGACTGTTTGCGCCGAACCGTGCGCTCTATCGCGGGGCGCTCGGCTGTGCGCTGGTGCCGGACGGCGATCTGCAGGCGGCCCGCAGCGCTGTCTTCCTCAACAAGGTCAAGGCGCCGAAGAGCGATGCTGTGTGGCCGGATGGGGATACGGTAAACCTCGGTCAGGACGGTGAGGGGACGAAACTTGCCAACATCGTATCGAATTCGGATCTTGCCGGGCCTGCCATGCGCGCGATCGTTGTCGTCAAGGACGGGCGCATCGTCGCCGAGACCTATGGCGATGGCTTCAGCAAGGCAACGCCGCTGATAGGCTGGTCGATGACCAAGACGGTCAATGCCGCCATCATCGGCCGCCTCATGCTGGCCGGGCGCATCTCCTTCGACGATCAGAATCTTCTGCCGCAATGGAGCGTGGACCCACGCAAGGATATCAAGCTCAGTGATCTTCTTGCCATGGAGAGCGGCCTTGCCTTCAACGAATCCTATGGCACCGTATCGGACGTTACACGCATGCTCTATCTCGATCCGGACGTGACCAGTATCGCAGCCAACGCGCATCAGTTGGCTGCGCCCGGCGAGCGTTTCAGCTATTCCAGCGGTACGGCAGCGCTGCTTTCGCGCCTCTGGATGAACCGGCTGCCCAATCTGAGCGCTGCCATCTCCTATCCGCGCGAGGCGCTTTTCGGGCCGCTCGGCATGTACAGCGCCGTTTTCGAGGCCGATGAGCGCGGCACCTTCGTCGGCAGCTCCTATCTCTATGCCAATGCCCGGGACTGGGCGCGCTTTGGTCTCTTTCTGCTGCAGGATGGGGTCTGGAATGGGCATCGCCTGCTGCCGGAAGGCTTTGTCGGCGCCATGCGCACGCCGACAAAGGCTTCCGAGGGCGTTTACTCGCAGGTTCAGGCCTGGCTTGCAGGCCCCGGCGGCTCCAATGCGCAATTTGGCCTGCCTGCGGATACCTTCTGGATGACCGGTCACGACGGCCAAACGATCGCAATCGTCCCGTCGGCCAATCTCGTTGTCGTGCGGATGGGGTTGACGCCGACCTGGGCGTATTATCGACCACAAATCCTGGTGAAGCGGATCATGGATATAATAAAGCCGGCCACGAACTAGGCCGGCTTCTCATAAGGTTTTGGTAAAATCAGTAATTGCCGTTGGCGACGTCCGTCAGGCCCTTGCGCTTGGCGTCGTAATAATAGCCACGGGCATAGAGCTGCACGGCATTGGCTTCCTTGTTCTGAGCCTTGCTGTCCGCCGTCATCCAGGCACCGCGCAGATATTTGGCGGCGTATTTGATGTTGGTTTCGGCGTCGAGGAGACCGGACGGCGGGCCTTCGTAGCCCATGGACTTGGCCGTATTGTACTTGATCTGCATCAGGCCGAAATATCCGGCGCGGTTATAGGCTTTCGGATTATAGCGGCTTTCGCGGTGAACGACGCGATGGATCAGGGATTCCGGAATTTCGTAGAGCTTGGCGTATTTCTGAATGAGCTTCGAAACGTAGCCCTTCTCCGCCGCCGGGACATCGGAATCGTAATTTGGAGTGTTGGTGGTGGTCATGACAGCAGGAACGACCGTCGGGCCGCTGCTGTCGAAATTGAAGTCATAATGCATGCGGTTGTCCGCATAGCGCGGAATGCCCATCTGGGCGGGCGTGGCGAACGCGATCTCTGCCTGTGCCATCGAATCCGGACGGGGCGTCGGCACGGCAACCTGAATGGCTGCCACATCCGATGTCATCGGAATGGTCGGCTCGCTCTGAGCCACGGAGGCGGAAACTGGCGTGAGGGCAGCATCGCCGGGACGTGCCGGATTGGGCATGGGGATCGCGACCACGGAAGGCACCAGGGGCACGTCGGATGCTGCATAGGCCGCTGCGGCTGACGTGCTGCCGGCGGGCGCGCCCGTTGCTGCAGCAATTGCGGCGGTTCCCTGATTGGCAGCGTTCGCCACAGGCGCGCCGAAGCGTCCCTGTGCGGCATCCATCTGCTGCTGGCTTACCGTTGCTGCTGCCACGTTTGCAGTGCCCGGAACAAGACGGCCGGACTTTGCCATTGCCATTTGTTGCGGCTGCTGCGGGCCGATGAAGCCCGGTGCTGCTGCGACCATTGCGGCGCCTGCAGGTGCTGCTGCGCCAGTTGCGGTCAGGGTCGTATTCGGATGCGGCACGTTGGCGTGTGCCGACGGGAGTTCTGCCTGAGACGTCTGCTGCTGCTGAGTGCTTGCGCACCCGGCGAGAGCGCCGCACATCATTGCCGACAGGGCAACGCTGCGCTTCAGGCTGGGAAATCCGATCGTTACCATTCTGTCACTTTCGAAAAAACCAAACCTAATTTCGATGCAATTCGGCCACAGGACCGCCAAATTCGGTCACAGGATCGATAAAATTATGAATCCCCATTAACCTATCCGTGATCGCCTCGCAACCCTGCACCGGCTCAGGCGGCCATCCGGCGGTATCCGGCGGTCACTGCGCCGGCTGCAATCAACAGGGTTCCGCCAGTTCTGTTAACGGCGCGCTGCACGCTTGCCTTGCGAATGAAGCCGCGCGCCAGGTCGGCGACAAACACGTAAATGAGTGAGTTCAGCGCCGCCAAAGTGAGGAAAGTTGCCTCCAGAATAAGCGTTTGCTGAAGAAATGGCTTCGACATGTCGAGAAATTGCGGAACGAATGCAATGAAAAAGACGATGCTCTTCGGGTTGAGAGCCGTTACAACATATGCGTGTAAGAGAATTTTTAACGGTTTTTCCTCTGGGAGATTGTCATTGTCGCCTAGAGGACCCGTCACAATCGGGGCTCTCCAGAGCTTGATTCCGAGGAAAACGAGGTAGGCTGCGCCGATCAGCTTAAGAATCGTGAATAGTGTCGCTGAAGTGGCGAGGAGGGCGCCGAGACCGGCTAGCGATGCGGTCATCGCGGTGAAATCGCCAAGCGTCACGCCCGTCACCGTTGCCAGGGCCGTCTTGCGGCCGTGGCCGAGCGCATAGGATATGACAAGGAGAATGGTCGGACCCGGTATGGCCAGCATGATGCAGGATGCGGCGGCGAAAGCGAGCCAGGTTTCGATGGACATAGAATCCTCCTCTATTCCTCTTCCGCCGTCAGCAAAGACATTGGATTTGCGATCCGTCAATCCGCCTGATTGCTAATCAGGCGGATTGGCCACCGATTAAGCCGATTGATCGCCGATCGGTCAGGCTTGTGAGTACTTCTGCCCGATATGGTCCATGACTTCGGTGAACCAGGGAGTGGCGATATCGAAGGCCTTGCCGCCCTTGATGCGCGGGAATTCGATGACGCGCAGCTTACCGCCCTGACCTTCATCATGTCCCGTGACGCCGGACACCTTGTTGAGGGCACTTTCCACCGCGAGGTCGACCATCCCCTGAATCAGGCGCAGGTCCTCGCCGTTTGCGGGGGCGGAGCGTGCGAAATAGCCCGACTTCTGTACCATGGAGCGTTCGGCGCCGATGATCGCTGCGAACTGTTTCTGAAACCAGCCGCCGACATTGATCGTGTCGATCTTTACGTGGCCGAAGGCGTCGCGCTTGACGGTTTCGCCGGAGGCTTCGCGCTCTGCAACGATTGCGTCGAGGCCCGCGCCTTCCGAAACGAACAGCGTTACCTGACCGGTCTTTTCCATGATATTGCGCAGGCGTTCGCCTTCCACCTCGATATCGAATGCCATTTCCGGCAGATAGAGGCCGTCGATGCCCTTCATCTCGGCATTCATCATGAAGCCTTCGACATATTCGTTCGCGTTGCTCTTCTGGATATAGGCGCGCGCGGTTGCCGCCGTCAGCCAGCCACAGTGGCGGCCCATCACTTCATGAATAACGAGCGTTTTCGGCGCTGCGGTCTGTTCGTTGCTGACATTGTCGAAGAAGTGAGCGCCGACTTCGGCGGCCGTCCAGGCCCCGAGGGACTGACGGATCGGCACGATGTCGTTATCAACAGTCTTCGGCAGGCCGACGACGGTCAGATCATAGCCGTTGGCGCCAAGATAGGCCGCAAGATCGGCCGCCGTCGTATTGGTGTCGTCGCCGCCGATCGTATGAAGGATAGTAACGCCGTCGGACGCCAGTCGCTCGGCTGCGACGCGCAACGGGTTTTCGCCTTCCTTGACCAGGCCGCGCTTGACGCAGTCTGCGATGTTGGTGAGCTTGACGCGGCTGTTGCCAATCGGCGAGCCGCCATAGCGATGCAGCAGATAGGCGCGCTCGCGCATGGCCTGCGTCACCTCGATGCTGTCACCCAGCAGAACCCCTTGATAGCCGGAACGATAGGCGATGATGTCGAGATCGGGCGCCACATCGCTATAGCGCTGGATCAGCCCGCCAACGGCAGACGAAAGGCAGGGCGCCAATCCACCGGCAGTGAGCATTGCGACTTTCTGTTTGGCCATGGGATCCTCCTTGCAGACAAGCTGCTTCATTTCAATGGTTGCGGTGGAATGGATGCGACAGGCAGGCAAGGGTGTAAAGTAAAGAATTTAAGAAAGCGGCGGTTTGTTTCGTCTTCAAAAGCGGGGCGGGGCGATTGGACGATAGTTCGCATTTGCAGCATCATTACCAAATTGTGAAAAGTGTTTTCGGGCTTGCGACGAATGGACTGCTTGCAATGGCAACCATTATTTGATCAAGGTGTTCTACTGTTTCAGTAGGATATAGAGACCGGCATGTCGTTCTGGGAAAAATTGCTGAATGCTATCGGTAGCACTGCCGGCAATGCCCTGTCGGCGGTGGTCGAGGCTATTCGCACCGTCTTTGAAGGCGATCCGGAAACGCGCCGTAAGGTGGCATTTTCCGTCGCCATAATCGCTCTTTCCGCCAAAATGGCGAAAGCAGACGGTGTGGTGACGGAAAACGAGGTCAACGCGTTCCGCGAGATCTTCGAATTTCCGCCCGATCAGGCGAAAAACGTCGCCCGTCTCTATAATCTGGCGCGCCAGGACGTGGCCGGTTACGAAGCCTATGCGGAGCGGCTGTCCTCCCTTTGCGCGACCTGCACGAAGAATTGCCCCGTGCTGGAAGACGTACTCGACGGTCTCTTCCATATCGCCAAGGCAGATGGCCTGATCCATGAGAAGGAAATGGATTTCCTTCAGCATGTGGCCGAAATCTTCCATATGAGCGAAGAGCGGTTCGAGCAGATCATGGCGCGCCATGTGAATGTTGGCGGCCGCGATCCCTACAAGGTGCTCGGAGTCTCGCGCCAGGACGATTTCCCGACGATCCGCCGTCGCTACCATGGCCTCGTCTACGAGAACCATCCGGATCGCCTCGTGTCGCGTGGGGTGCCGGAAGAGTTCCATGCCATTGCGAACGAACGCATGGCGGCTCTGAATGCGGCTTATGCCGAGATCGAGAAAGAACGCCGCGCAGCATGAGTGCATTCAAGGCCGATTTCGCTCGCGCCCATGTGCAGCCTTCGCCGAACCATGGCGAGAGGCGGGATGGACGTCGGCCCGATATCATCCTTTTGCATTACACCGGCATGGGGACCGCCGAAGGAGCTTTGGACTGGCTCTGTCGTCCGGAGAGCCAAGTGTCGAGCCACTATTTCGTCTTCGAGGACGGGCGGATCATGCAGCTTGTTCCCGAAGAGCGCCGAGCGTGGCATGCGGGCAAGAGTTCGTGGCATGGCGAGACCGATATCAATTCATCGTCGATCGGCATCGAGATCGCCAATGCCGGCCATCCCGGCGGACTGCCTGAATTCCCCGATGCGCAGATCGAAGCGGTGATCGAACTGTGTCGCGATTGCGGCCAACGCTGGGCAATTGCGCCTGAACGGGTGCTTGGACACTCCGATGTTGCCCCTGTGCGCAAGGTCGATCCGGGCGAGAAATTCCCGTGGGCGCGGCTGGCTGCGGCCGGTGTCGGGCACTGGGTTGAGCCGGCTTCGATCACCGGCGGGCGGTTCTTCCAGAAGGGCGATGTGGGACAGCCGATCGAAGCCTTGCAGTCGATGCTCTCGCTCTATGGCTACAGCACTGAAATAAATGGCGAATTCTCGGAAAAACTGAAGGGCGACGTTGAAGCCTTCCAACGCCATTTCCGGCAGGAGCGAGTGGACGGCATTGCCGATTTTTCGACGATCGATACGCTGCATCGCCTGCTGGCCGCGCTGCCGCGCTATTCCTGAATTCGTTCCATCCCGTTATCGGCGTTTATAGCCGGCTATAGATGCGAAAACGCGTAACACCCTGCTACGCCACAGCTTTTCCCTATTATCTCCGCATTGCATTGGTCTAACGACGCTCGCTGAACGGCGGTCGCGCCGTCTGGGTTTGTGTGTCGCGCGGCCGTAGACGACTAATGGGGACTGTGCATTCCGGCGGCTCTTTTTGCCTCCAGCCGGACGTGATGGCTTGCGCTATCCGCGGTCCCGCCCCTGGAGACAAAAGACTACATGAAAAATTTGATTGTTGCGGCTGTGGCATGCGTGGGCGTGCTGCTGGCGGGATATGATTGTGCCTCTGCAGGCGAGCGCCATGCGAAGCAGAAAACGGTTCCTCTCAAGATCGTCAGCCGCACCACCGGCTTTCCGGTTCCCAATGTTCCCGCCGAATTGCGCGACGCCGAGACCTCCTTCGCACGGCAAAATCGCTATTCCGCACTGATTGCCAAATATGCCAAGCAGAACGGCGTTGCAGTTGAACTCGCCACTGCCGTCATTCAGATCGAAAGCAATTTCAATCCGAAAACTCGTGGAAGTGCAGGCGAAATCGGCCTGATGCAGATCAAGCCGGCGACCGCCAAGCTGATGGGCTATACCGGCCGCACCAAGGGTCTCTACGATCCCGAAACGAACATCAAGTTCGGCATGAAATATCTTGCCATGGCGCAGGACCTTGGCGGCGGACCGACCTGCAACACCATTCTCAAATACAATGCCGGCCACGGCGCTACGCGCATGAATCCGATCTCGAAGCGTTATTGCGGCAAGGTGCTTGCCCTTCTGGACTGACATTCATGCCAGGATTTCGGATAGGGCGGAATCGTTTTCCGTGCTATCGAAATCGCGGCTATGGATGAGGGTTACAGCATGGCAGCGGATTTCAGGTTCATCGTCGTTGGCCGGGGCATGATGGGGGCAGCCGCTGCCCGTCACCTGGCAAACCAAACGGACGGCGTTGCCGTCATCGGACCGGATGAACCTGAAGATCGCGCCAGCCATCAGGGTGTCTTCGGCAGTCATTACGACGAGGGCCGCATCACCCGCACGATCGATCCGGACACGAACTGGGCCCGTCTCGCAAACCGTTCGATCAGCCGCTATGCGGATATCGAACGGGATAGCGGCATTCAATTCTATGCTCCGGTCGGCTGCCTTGTTGTCGGGCCGGAGCGGGGCGGTGAAATAGCTTATGTCGGCGATGTCGTGGAAGCGGCCAGGCGGCTCGGCGTGCAAACCGATATCCTCGATGATGCCGAGCTCAAGGTGAAGTTTCCCTTCTTCTCCTTCGCATCGGGAAGCGAAGGGGTCTTCGAACCGCATGGGGCCGGCCATATCAGCCCGCGCCGGCTGGTCAAGGCACAATCCCTGCTGGCGGAAAAGGCAGGCGCGCGCGTCATCAAGCAGACGGCGCTGTCGATCCGCGACGAGGGCGGCCTAGCTGTCGTGACGACCGCCGAGGGCGAGACATTCAGCGCCGAAAAGATATTGCTCGCTGCCGGCGGTTTCTCCATTGCCGAGAATCTCTTGCCGCGACCTGTTGAGATGAAGGTTTATGGCCGCACGATCACTTTCTTCGAGGTGAGCGAGGCGGAAGCTCAAGCCCTTTCCGGCATGCCATCGCTGATATCGAAGGCGGCTGATGATTTGGACAGCATCTATATGCTGCCGCCGATCCGCTATCCGGACGGCAAATATTACATGAAGATCGGTGGCGATCCCGATGATTTGCAATTCACGACCGAGGCGGAGCTGCGTGCCTGGTTCCGCACCGCCGGCCGCGACAAGGCTCGCGAGCATCTGGTGCGGATATTCCATAGGCTCGTTCCCGGCGTGAGGCGGCCGCCGGCTTTCACCAATTCCTGTGCCGTCTCCTATTCGCCAACGGGCTATCCCATGATCGGCTATACCTCTTCACCGCGTGTTGCGGTTCTGACGGGTGGCTGCGGTACAGCCGCCAAGAGTTCCGATGAAATCGGACGGCTCGGGGCGGAACTGCTGCTTACAGGCCGAATCAAGGACGAAGGCTACAGCACGGATTTCTCAGCGCATTTCCGCAACTGACATCCGCTCTTCACAAACCAGCATATTTCGGTGGCAATTGCGGGCGGTCTCGGTTAATGAGCCTGTGCCAGTTGGCCGGGCAGCCGCGCTTCATCAATGCCGAAAGGCGATGGGGTGAGGAAAGTCCGGGCTCCACGGAAACACGGTGCCGGATAACGTCCGGCGGGGGCAACCTCAGGGAAAGTGCCACAGAAAGCAAACCGCCCGATCTTCGGATCGGGTAAGGGTGAAAGGGTGGGGTAAGAGCCCACCGCGTCTCTGGCAACAGCGACGGCACGGAAAACCCCACCGGGAGCAAAACCGAATAGGGATGACACGGAGCGCGCAAGCGCTCCAGCCTGTTTCCGGGCCGGTCATCCGGGTGGGTTGCACGAGGCGTCGCGCAAGCGGCGTCCCAGATGAATGGCTGCCACGTTCCGGTCTTGGCCGGAGCCATACAGAACCCGGCTTACAGGCCAACTGGCAAATCATCGCGTCACTTCGGGCGGCGCGTTCAACGCTTCCGCCAAATAATTTTCGAAGCTGCCGAATGCCCTGCATTTCAACGCCTTCAGCCCTCGATAGGCGAGGGTTTTAACCTGTGAAAACAATCCGTTTCGGGACGTATCCTGAAGCCGATCCTAACCTTTCGTTAAACTTAACGTCTTATGAATATTCAGGCTGCGGCCACGTCTGACGTGGCTTCATCCCATTGACGCCCATATGGTCCCATGGTATCCCAAAAGAACACTGCACAAGGGCAAATCAGAGCCCAATTATCGCAAAGCCATGATTGCTCCCGTTCTGGGAGTGTCGAAGGGGTGTCGGCTCTTTTGGCTTGCGAAGCTGTGTCCGATTTTGGCTATGCCTGTAAGCGAGTAGCGGCTTGCGGGTCATGGGGGACGGGTGTTTCGCGTCATGAACCGCTTCCTGTCAAATGCGACCAACCGGATCGATTCCAAGGGGCGGGTTTCCGTGCCGGCGGCGTTTCGTTCTGTGTTGGTCGAGCGCAATATCCAGGAGCTGTACTGCTTTCAGGATTTTGTGTTTCCGGCGATCAGCGTCGGTGGTCTCGATCTGCTCGATCGCTTCGAGCGGCAGATTGCGACGGACGATCCGTTTTCGCCGGCGGCAAACCAGATGTCGCTCCTCATTCACGGGGGCGGGGTCTTCATGAAGCTCGATGCGGAAGGGCGGCTGATGGTCACGGATTTCATTCGCGACTTCACCGGGATCGCAAGCGAAGTAACCTTCGTCGGTCGGGCGGATCATTTTCAATTGTGGCGACCGGAGGCCT
This sequence comes from Martinezella sp. CNPSo 3795, assembly GCF_057784475.1. Lineage (NCBI taxonomy): Bacteria > Pseudomonadati > Pseudomonadota > Alphaproteobacteria > Hyphomicrobiales > Rhizobiaceae > Martinezella > Martinezella sp. CNPSo 3795. The sequence goes on from NZ_JBXSOQ010000004.1 coordinate 65,572, forward strand.
TCTTGGCCTTGCAGTCGCAGGCACGAGAGGAGCGCAGGCTGGCGGGCGGGCGCTCGGAATAGAGCGGGGAAGCGGAATGGCGGCGAATTCAGGCGGAGGTTCTTCTGATGCCGGTGGCGGACCGGTTCGTCACATTCCGGTTCTTCTTCGCGAGGTGTTGGAGGCGCTGGCTCCGGCGCCTGGCAAGGTCATCCTCGATGGAACGTTCGGGGCTGGCGGCTATACCTCAGCCATCCTTAAGGCTGGCGCCAATGTGATCGCGCTTGATCGCGATCCGACAGCGATTGCTGCAGGGCAGGCGCTCGTTTCCGCCCATGCTGGCCATCTCAAGCTCATTCAATCGCAGTTTTCTCAGTTGGTCGAGCATGCTCCTGAAGGCGGTCTCGATGGCGTCGTGCTCGATATCGGCGTCTCCTCCATGCAGCTCGATGAGGCCGAGCGCGGTTTTTCCTTCAGCAAAAACGGCCCGCTTGACATGCGTATGTCGGCGAGCGGTGTCTCGGCCGCCGATGTCGTCAATCGCGCCAAGCTTGCCGATCTCATTCGTATCTTCGTGTTTCTGGGCGAGGAAAAGCAGGCGCCGCGCATCGCTCACGCGATCGAGAAACGGCGCGCGGAGGCTCCTTTCGTGACGACGCGCGATCTGGCCGGGTTGATCGAGGTCGTGACGCCGAGAAAGGCGAAGGACAAGATTCATCCGGCGACGCGGGTCTTTCAGGCCCTGCGGATTTTCGTCAATGACGAGCTCGGTGAGCTGGCTCAGGCATTGTTTGCAGCTGAGCGCGCCCTCAAGCCCGGCGGGCGCCTTGTCGTCGTGACCTTCCATTCACTTGAAGATCGGATCGTCAAGAAGTTCTTCGCCGACCGTTCGGGTCGTGCTGCCGGATCGCGTCACATGCCGATCGTGAATGAGCGGCCCGCCACTTTCGAGCCGGTCGGCAAATCGATGATTTCTGCGAGCGCTTCCGAAGCGGAAGCCAATCCGCGCGCTCGTTCGGCCAAGTTGCGTGCGGGGGTTCGCACCTTGGCTCCGGCAGAGGCGGCAGATCTTTCGATCTTCGATCTGCCCAGTCTCGCCAGTCTTGGAAAGCTTGGGGGCTAAAATGCTGAAGACTTTTGACATTGTGCTGATCGGCGTCATGACGGCTATGGCCAGCGTGACCTATACGATCAAGCATCGTGCCGAGCTGAAGCTGGAAGAGGTTCGCCGCCTCGAATCCGAAATCAAGCTTGAGAGGGATACGATCGATCTCCTCAAGGCGGACTGGGCACTGGTTTCTCAGCCGAACCGGCTCGAACGCCTCGTCAACACCTACAACAGCGAACTTCAGCTGCAGCCGACGCTCTCGACGGCGATCGTTCAGCCGAGCGAATTGCCGATGTTGCGCTCGCAGCTTCCGCCGCCGACGGTAACGGCCTCCAACGATCCGAAGAGCGGCAAGGCAGGCGGTGCCAAGAGCGGCGCATCGGTGGCCTCGAGCAACGGCGATACGACGGATGCTCAGATCAGGAAGGCCATCGCCGATGTCGCAGCCGCTCCGGCGCCGCGACCGAAACCGCCTGCTCTTGCCAAGCGCAAGAAGCCGGATGTCGACAACATGGCAACGGGATCGGTGAGGGATTAATGTCTTTTCTTTCGCGCATCATGGTCCTGAAGAGCAAGGCCCATTTCTCCACGGACGGCAACAACCGCCCAAGCGACGGCTTTTCTCGTTCGAGCTTTGAAGGCGTGCGCAAGCGCAAGTCCAGTCAGGCAAAGAGCCGCGTCGTCCTGTTGGTCGCAAGCTTCGTCGCCGTCTATTGCGTGATCGGCGGCCGGCTTGTCCAATTCGCCATGACATTGCCTGAGATGACGTCAAGCATTCTGCCTCCGGATCGTCTGATGGCCTCGCGTCCTGATATCGTCGACCGTAATGGCGCCCTGCTGGCAACCGACATCCGCACGGTCTCGCTGTTTGCCGAGCCGAACAAGATCATCGACGCGGACGAAGCCGTCGAGGAATTGCGCAAGGTTCTGCCGGATCTCGATACCAAATCCACCTACAAGAAGCTTTCGGCGAAATCCTCGCACTTTGCCTGGCTCCGTCGGCAGCTGACGCCGAAGCAGCAGAACCAGATTTTGGCGCTCGGCATTCCCGGCATCGGCTTCCGTCCGGAGAAGCGCCGCTTCTATCCGGGCGGCACGACCGCTCCCCATATTCTCGGCTACGTCAATATCGACAATCGCGGCGTTGCGGGCATGGAGAAATATATCGACGACCAGGGGCTCGCCGACCTCGCTGCTGCGGGCATGACCAACGATCAGCCGCTGCAGCCGGTGAAGCTTTCGATCGATCTGCGCGTACAAGGCATCGTTCGCGATGCGGTCGTTAATGCCGTCAAGAATTTCCAGGCCAAGGGCGCAGGTGCCGCAGTCCTCGACGTTCACACCGGCGAGGTTCTCGGTATGGCCTCGGCTCCGGACTTCGATCCGAACTATCCGAACGAGGGCGCCACGGAAGGCTGGCTCAATCGCATGACAAATGGCACATTCGAAATGGGGTCGACCTTCAAGACCTTCACCATGGCCATGGCGCTGGATGATGGCAAGGTGACGTTGCGTGATGCCTTCGATGCCACCAATCCGATTCGCATCGGTGGCTTTACCATCAAGGATTTCCACGGTCAGCGGCGCGTTTTGACGGTTCCCGAAATTTTCCAGTACTCCTCGAACATCGGCACGGCCAAGATCGCCGATCTTGTCGGGATCGAGGGGCATAAGGAGTTCCTTACCCGTATCGGCCTGCTCACGAAGATGCAGACCGAGTTGCCCGAAGTGAAGATGCCGTCGCAGCCACGGGTCTGGAAGAAGATCAATTCTATCACGATCTCTTTCGGCCACGGCGTCTCGACGACGCCCTTGCAGACAGCCGTTGCGGGAGCAGCGCTCGTCAACGGCGGCAAGCTGATAGAACCGACCTTCCTGCCGCGCACGCGCGACCAGGCCGATGCCATCGCCAAGATGGTCGTCAAGAAGAGTACCAGTGATGACGTGCGCTTCCTGCTCGAGTTCAACGGCACCAGGGGCTCGGGTCGCAACGCCCGCGTTCCCGGCTACAATGTCGGCAGCAAGACCGGCACGGCCGATAAGGTGGTCAACGGCCGGTATTCCAATACGCTGAACTTCAATACCTTCATGGCCGTGTTTCCGATCGACAATCCGCAATATATCGTCATGACGTTCATCGATGAGCCGAAGAGCGGCGAGCGCGGCGGTGGGACGATTTCGGCCTTCACGGCATTGCCGATCGCGCGTGACATCGTCGCTCGCGCGGCGCCAATTCTCGGGGTACAGCCCAGTTTTGGAAAAGATGACTCGGCCTTGCTGGCGTCTTATTAAGCGTGAAAGAATACACACGTCGATTCGCGAGGGGCGGACTGATCGAGAAGGCGAAAAGTACATTCGATGAACTTGCGGGATATTGCCGGAAATGAGTTTCCGGAACTCAACACACATATTGGCGGAGCGCTTGGCGATCTTGAGATAAGCGGGATCTCCGCCGACAGCCGTAAAGTGGCGCCAGGCATGGCCTTTGTTGCCGTTGCCGGCACGAAGGCGGATGGAGCAAGTTTCATTGCCGATGCCGTTTCGCGCGGTGCTTCCGTTATCGTTGCGGGTCACTTGGCTGATGCCGGTAATGTGCCGCTGCTGCAGGTTGACGAGCCGCGCCGGTTCCTCGCTGTCGCCGCTTCCCGTTTTTACGGGCGCCAGCCGGAAACCATGGTGGCGGTGACGGGAACTGCGGGCAAGACCTCCGTTGCTTCTTTCACGCGCCAGATCTGGGCATATGCCGGCCATCCGGCCGCCATGATCGGCACGACGGGCGTCGTTTCACCGACCCGCAACGAATATGGCGCGCTGACGACGCCCGATCCGGTGTCGTTGCACAAGTTGCTGGCCGAACTGGCGGACGAGGGCGTTACCCATGCGGCGATGGAAGCATCCAGCCACGGCCTCGACCAGTTCCGGCTCGACGGCGTGAAGCTTGCTGCTGCTGCCTTCACCAATCTCGGCCGCGATCACATGGATTACCATCCGACGGTCGAGGACTATATGGCGGCCAAGATGCGGCTGTTCCGCGATTTGCTGCCGAAGGGTTCGCCAGCTGTTATCTTTGCCGATGACGCCTGGTCTGCGCAGGCGATTGCCGCCGCCAGAGACGCTGGGCATGATGTCCGCACCGTCGGGCGCAAGGGCGATTTCCTGACGCTGAAGCGCGTCGAGCATTTTCGCCACAAGCAGATCGCCGAGGTCCATGTTGGCGACGATATCTTCGAAGTTCATATCCCGCTTGCCGGAGATTTCCAGATCGCCAATGCGCTGGTCGCGGCCGGCCTCGCCATTTCGACGGGTGTTGCCGCACCGGTTGCCATGGCAGCGCTCGAAAAGCTCGTCGGTGCGTCCGGCCGCCTGGAGCTGGTCGGTCATACGCATGACGGCGCGCTCGCCTATGTCGACTATGCTCACAAGCCGGATGCGCTGGAAAACGTCCTGAATTCGGTGCGGCCGTTTACGACGGGCCGGGTCATCGTCCTCTTCGGCTGTGGCGGCGACCGCGATCGCGGCAAGCGTCCGATCATGGGTGAGATCGCCTGCCGTCTGGCCGATGTCGTCATTGTCACCGACGACAACCCGCGCTCTGAGGATCCGGCGGCGATCCGCTCGGAGATCATGGCGGCTGCCGCTTGCGCGACGGAGATCGGCGATCGCGCCGAAGCGATCCGCAAGGCTGTCGGCCTACTGAAATCCGGCGACACGCTGATCGTTGCCGGCAAGGGGCATGAGGAAGGTCAGACGATCGGCAGTGTAACGCTGCCGTTCTCCGATCATGCCGAATTGCGCAAAGCATTGGAGGATTTGAAGTCTTGAGCTGGCTATGGACAACTGAGGATCTGATCGCTGCAATCTCCGGCCGCTCTTTCGGAGTGCTGCCTGAGGGCATTACGGGCATTTCCATAGACAGTCGTTCCATCAAGCCGGGCGAAGCCTTTTTCGCCATCAAGGGCGATCGCGTCGATGGTCATGACTATGCCAATATCGCTATGGCGAACGGCGCCGCTTTCATCGTGATCAGTGAGGCACGCTTGCCTGCGATGGGCGGCCTGGCCGTGCCGAAGGTGGTCGTCGATGACGTCTTGGCGGCGCTTGCGCGGCTCGGTGTTGCCGCCCGCAAGCGCACGCAGGCGAAGATTATCGCCGTCACCGGTTCGGTCGGCAAGACGACGACTAAAGAGATGCTGCGCCGCGCGCTGACGCCTTCGGGCAAGGTGCATGCCTCCGTTGCTTCCTTCAACAATCATTGGGGCGTGCCGCTGACATTGGCTCGCATGCCTGAGGATACCGATTTCGGCGTTTTCGAGATCGGTATGAACCATCCCGAAGAGATTAGGCCGCTGGTCAAGATGGTGCAGCCGCATGTCGCGATCATCACCACAATTGCGCCGGCCCATCTCGGCAATTTCAACAGCATCACCGAGATTGCTGCCGCAAAGGCGGAGATATTCGACGGTGTCGTGCCGGGCGGTCATGCCATTCTCAATCACGACAACGATCAGTTCGAGATGCTGGAGAAGGCTGCCATGGCGGCCGGCATCGAGCACATCCATAGCTTCGGCCAGCATGCGAAGGCCGATGTGCGCCTCGCCGAATTCAATGCTTCGGAAGAGAATTCGACGCTTTGGCTGACGATCGGCGGCGAGACCATGGAAGTGGCGCTTGGCGCCCCTGGTCGTCATATCGCGGAAAACGCGCTTGCCGTGCTGGGCGCCGTCATGCTCGTGGAGGCCGATCTCGATCAAGCGGTCGATGCGCTGGCCGACCTGCAGCCGGAAAAGGGCAGGGGCCAACGCCACAAGCGCGCGATCGGCAACGGCTACTTCACGCTGATCGACGAAAGCTACAACGCCAATCCTGCCTCCATGCGCGCGGCCATCGCGTTGCTGGCGACGACATCGCCGCATGCCGGACCAGGCGGACGGGTGGGCAGGCGGATCGCTATGCTCGGCGACATGTTGGAAATGGGGGATTATGCCCAGCGCGTGCATGCCAACCTTGCCGGGCCGCTGCTTGCGGCTGGCATCGAGCATGTCTGGCTGGCTGGTCCGGAGATGGCGGCTTTGCGGGATGAGCTGCCGGAAAGTGTTCATGTCGAATATCACGAGACGACTGAGGAGCTCTCGGAATTCGCGCTCAATTCTGTCGCCCCCGGCGATGTCTTGATGGTGAAATCGTCGCTTGGAATGGGGTTCGGAAAGATCGTCGCGGGCTTGCTTGACAAATTTCCCGCATTTTCCGACACGGGCCCCCACACCCATCAGGGGCTTTAGAAAGGGCTCTTATGCTGATCTGGCTTGCCGAACTGTCGGACCATATTCATTTTTTCAGTACCCACTTCAGATTCCTCAATCTGTTCAGATACATCACGTTCCGTACCGGCGGTGCCCTGTTCACGTCAGCGTTGATCGTTTTTCTCTTCGGGCCGCGAATCATCTCCTCCCTGCGCGTGCGTCAAGGCAAAGGGCAGCCGATCCGCGCTGATGGTCCGCAGACCCATTTCAAGAAGGCCGGCACCCCGACCATGGGCGGCCTGATGATCCTGGCGGGTATCGTAGTCTCGTCGCTGCTGTGGGCTGATCTTGCCAATGTCTACGTCGTCGCCACCTTGCTTGTGACGCTCGGTTTCGGTGCCATTGGCTTCTACGACGATTATCTCAAGGTCACGAAGCAGAGCGACAAGGGCTTTTCCGGCCGCGCACGACTCGGCATCGAATTCGTGATTGCCGCGATTGCCGTCTATTTCATGATGACGACGGCGCTGTCCTCCGGTCCTGCCGGCTCCACCTTCGGCTCGTCGGTCGCCTTCCCCTTCTTCAAGAACTTGCTGCTGAATCTCGGCATGTTCTTTGTATTTTTTGGCGCTTTCGTCATTGTTGCCGCCGGTAACGCCGTCAACCTGACGGACGGCCTGGATGGGCTGGCGATCGTGCCTGTGATGATTGCCGCGGCCTCCTTCGGCATCATCGCCTACCTCGCCGGCAACTTCGTCTTTGCCGACTATCTCGCGATCAATTTCGTGCCTGGAACGGGCGAACTGGCTGTCGTCCTTGGTGCTGTCATCGGCGCCGGCCTCGGTTTCCTCTGGTTCAACGCGCCGCCAGCCGCAATCTTCATGGGCGATACTGGTTCGCTGGCTCTCGGCGGCATGATCGGCTCCGTTGCCGTCGCCACCAAACACGAGATCGTCATGGCGATCATCGGCGGTCTCTTCGTGCTTGAGGCGCTTTCCGTCATCATTCAAGTCGGCTTCTTCAAGATGACGAAGCGTCGCGTCTTCCTGATGGCGCCGATCCACCATCACTTCGAAAAGAAGGGCTGGACGGAGAGCCAGGTCGTCGTGCGTTTCTGGATCGTCGCCGTCATTCTCGCGATGATCGGCCTTTCCACCCTGAAGCTGCGGTGAGGCGTCGATGATTCCGGTCTCCACGCTGAACGGAAAGAAGGTCGCTCTCTTCGGCCTTGGCGGCTCCGGTTTTGCCACGGCACACGCGCTCGTTGCCGGCGGCGCCGATGTCACGGCCTGGGACGACAATCCGGACAGCGTGGCTAAGGCGGCTGCCGAGGGAATAGCGGTTGCCGATCTCAGGACGATCGACTGGAACAGCCTGTCGGTTTTCGTGCTGTCGCCCGGCGTGCCACTGACGCACCCGAAGCCGCACTGGACCGTCGATCTTGCCCATGCCGCCAGTGTTGAGATTATCGGCGATGTCGAGCTTTTCGTCAGGGAGCGGCGGGCACATGCCCCGGATTGCCCTTTCATCGCGATCACCGGCACGAATGGCAAATCGACGACGACGGCGCTGATCGCCCATATCCTGCAATCGAGCGGGCGGGACACGCAGCTCGGCGGCAATATCGGTACGGCGGTGCTGACGCTCGATCCGCCGAAATCCGGACGTTTCTACGTCGTCGAATGCTCCTCCTATCAGATCGATCTGGCGCCGACGCTCAACCCGTCCGCCGGCATCCTGCTAAACCTGACGCCCGATCATCTCGATCGCCATGGCACGATGCAACATTACGCTGACATCAAGGAGCGGCTTGTCGCGGGCAGCGATGTCGCCGTCGTCGGCGTCGATGACAGCTATTCCTCCCTGATCGCCGACCGTATCGAGCGAGCCGGCGGCAAGGTCACGCGAATTTCGCGCCGGCATGCCCTAGCGGATGGCCTCTATGCCGAGGGCAGCCGTATCCTGCAGGCATCGAACGGTGCGGCAAGCGAGATCACCGATCTCGATGGTATCCAGACCTTGCGCGGCGGCCATAACGCACAGAACGCAGCCGCGGCGATTGCCGCCTGCCTCGCCGTCGGCATTTCTGCCGAGGAGATCCGGGCCGGACTGAAATCCTTCCCCGGCCTCAAGCATCGCATGCAGCCGGTGGGAAGGCGCGGCCGGATCGTCTTCGTCAACGATTCCAAGGCGACCAATGCGGATGCGGCAGCCCCCGCGCTTTCGAGCTACGAAAATATCTACTGGATCGCGGGCGGTCTGCCGAAGGAGGGTGGCATCACCAGTCTGGCGCCGCTCTTTCCGCGTATCGCCAAGGCCTATCTGATCGGTGAGGCGGCACCCGCCTTTGCGGCAACACTTGGCGATCAGGTTCCTTATGAGATTTCCGGCACGCTGGAACGCGCCGTGGCACATGCTGCCGCGGACGCGGACAGGGATGAACGGGAGTCCGCAGCGGTGATGCTGTCACCGGCTTGCGCAAGCTTCGATCAGTACAAGAATTTCGAGGTCAGAGGCGACGCCTTCGTCAGCCATGTCGCGGCGATCGACGGCGTCACCATGCTGATCGGTTCAGCAACTGGAGGCAAGTGATATGGTAAGCCGCGTTGAACGTGGGGCCTTGGCCGAATGGTTCTGGACCATCGACCGCGTGTTTCTCGCCCTTTTCATCCTCTTGATCGGCATCGGCTTCATGCTGTCCTTCGCGGCTTCACCGGCGGTGGCGGAGCGTATCGGGCTTGAGCCGTTCCATTTCGTCAAGCGCCACGCCCTGTTCCTCATACCGGCGATCGCGGCGATGATCGGCATTTCCTTCATGACGCCCCGACAGGTGCGACGGACCGCCGTCATCCTGCTGATCGTATCGCTGGCGATGATGCTTTTCGCGCTTTTCTTCGGCATCGAGGTCAAGGGCTCGCGGCGCTGGGTGAATATCGCGGCCTTGTCGATCCAGCCTTCGGAATTCATGAAGCCGGCTTTCGTCGTCGTCTGCGCCTGGCTGTTTTCCGAACATGCACGTCAGCCGGAAATTCCGGGTAATCTCTTCGCCATCATCCTCTTTGGCATCGTCGTCGCTTTGCTCGTCGCGCAGCCTGACCTTGGCCAGACGATCCTGACGACCGCCGTCTGGGGCGGCATGTTCTTCATGGCCGGCATGCCCTGGCTGTGGATCATCGTGCTCGGCGGCCTCGGCGCGGGCGGTTTCGTCACGGCCTATTATGTCTTCGATCACGTGGCGCAACGCGTGAACAAGTTTCTGACGGGCGAGGGCGATACGTTCCAGGTCGACACCGCCAAGGAAGCGATCGTCCATGGCAACTGGTTCGGCGTCGGTCCTGGCGAGGGCATCGTCAAGCGTATCATTCCGGACGCCCATACCGACTTCATCTTCTCGGTGGCGGCCGAAGAGTTCGGTGCCATCTTCTGCATCGTGCTCGTGCTGATCTTCGCCTTCCTCGTGTTGCGCGGCCTGTCGCATGCCTACAAGGAGAAGAACGACTTCAACCGTTTTGCCGTCGCCGGTCTGGTGCTGCAGATCGGCATCCAATCGATCATCAACATCGGCGTGAACCTGCAGCTGCTGCCGGCCAAGGGCATGACGCTGCCGCTGATTTCCTACGGCGGTTCGTCGATGACCGCGATCTGCGTGACGGCAGGCTTCATTCTGGCGCTGACGCGTCACAGGCCGGAAAAGCGTGCGCAGGACCGGACCATGTTCCGCGTGACGCACGGATTGCCGGCGGAGTGATCGTCTTGGGACTACCGGCCATCCGCTCCTCATATCTCCTGCCCGCTGTTCATTCTCTGGTCGCTTTTCCCGAAACGCCGGTCTATGAGGGGGGCTTGGCCCGCGCCGATGACGCGGTCGGGGCGGCTTCCTATATCAGGGAGATGCCCCGAGTAGTGGGGTATTCGCGGGAGCGAAAATCATGAGTAAAGGCATTGTCCTTCTTGCCGCCGGCGGTACCGGCGGTCACGTATTTCCGGCCGAAGCACTGGCCTACAAGCTGAAGGAGCGCGGCTATTCCGTGCACCTCGTCACCGACAGCCGTGCCGAACGCTATGCCGGCAAATTTCCGGCAGACGATATCCATGTCGTGCCCTCGGCAACGATCGGCTCGAAGAACCCGTTAAAGGTTGCGCAGGCCCTCTGGACGCTATGGACCGGCATGCGTGCAGCGCGCAAGCTGATCCAGCGCACCAAGCCCGTCTGTGTCGTCGGCTTCGGTGGCTATCCGACGGTTCCGCCGCTTCTGGCCGCGACGCGCATGGGCGTGCCGTCCATGCTGCACGAGCAGAACGCGGTCATGGGCCGCGCCAACAAGATGCTGGCGACGCGCGTTCGCGCTATTGCCGGCGGTTTCCTCACCGAAAACGGCGCGTTTGCCGAGAAGACGGTGACCACGGGCAATCCCGTGCGCCCGGCCGTCATCGAAGCGGCAAAACGCCCTTATGTGCCATCTGGTCCGGAAGATCCGTTCAATCTTGTCGTCTTCGGCGGCAGCCAGGGGGCGCAATATTTCTCCAAGGCCGTTCCTACGGCGATCAGCCTGCTTGAGGAACCGCTGCGAAAGCGGCTGCGGATCACGCAGCAGGTGCGTCCTGAGGATATGGAGACGGTCAACAGCTGCACGAGAAAGCTTGACATGGGCGCCGATGTCGCGCCGTTCTTCAACGATATGGCGGAGCGCATCGGCGCTGCGCATCTGGTTCTCTGCCGCTCCGGCGCCTCCACGGTCTCCGAGCTTGCGGTTATTGGGCGCCCCGCGATCCTGGTTCCCTATCCGCATGCGCTCGATCACGATCAGGCGGCCAATGCGGCTGCACTGGCGGCAACCGGCGGCGTCAAGGTCATCGTGCAGTCGGAACTGACGCCGGAGAAACTTTCCACCATTCTGCGCGGCGCCATGACCATGCCGGAAAAGCTCGCAAAGATGGCTGCATCAGCCAAGCAGGCGGGCAAACCGGATGCGGCAAACTTGCTTGCCGACATGGTTGAGGCTATTGCCGTGGGACGTTCAATTCAGCAATTCAAGGGGGCAGGCGCATGAAGCTGCCGAAGGCAATCGGCCTTGTGCATTTTATCGGTATCGGTGGCATCGGGATGAGCGGCATTGCCGAGGTTCTGCATAACCTCGGCCATCGCGTGCAGGGTTCCGATCAATCGGAAAGTGCCAATGTGCAGCGGCTGCGCGACAAGGGTATTCCGGTCCATATCGGTCACAAGGCTGAAAACCTCGGCGATGCCGAAGTCGTCGTTGTCTCCACCGCCATCAAGAAGAGCAATCCGGAGCTGGTCGCGGCGCGTGAAAAGCTGCTGCCGGTCGTGCGCCGTGCCGAAATGCTTGCCGAATTGATGCGCTTCCGCAATGCGATTGCCATCGGCGGTACGCATGGCAAGACGACGACGACCTCGCTCGTCGCGACGCTGCTAGAAGCCGGCGGCCTTGATCCCACGGTCATCAATGGCGGTATCATCAATGCCTATGGCACCAATGCGCGCATGGGTGAAGGCGAGTGGATGGTGGTCGAGGCAGACGAGTCGGATGGCACCTTCCTGAAACTGCCGGCGGATGTTGCCGTCGTCACCAATATCGATCCGGAACATCTCGATCATTACGGCAATTTCGATGCCGTGCGCGCCGCTTTCCGGCAGTTCGTGGAGAATGTGCCGTTCTACGGCTTCGGCGTCATGTGCATCGACCATCCGGAAGTGCAGTCACTGGTTAGCCGCATCGAGGACCGCAAGGTCATCACCTATGGCGAGAACCCGCAGGCCGACGTGCGTTTCTCGAATGTGCGGATCGATGGCACGCGTTCGCTGTTCGATATCGAAATCCGCAGACGCCGCACCGGCAAGGTGATCCAGATCAAGGATCTCATCATGCCAATGCCGGGCCGCCACAATATTTCCAATGCGACCGCCGCCGTTGCGGTTGCCAACCGGCTGGGGATTTCCAATGAGGCGATCGCCAAGGGCCTTGCATCCTTCGGCGGCGTCAAGCGCCGCTTCACGCTGACCGGCGAATGGAACGGGGTCAAAGTCTTCGACGACTACGGCCATCATCCCGTCGAAATCAAGGCGGTGCTGAAGGCAGCACGCGAAGCCTGCAAGGGCCGCATCATCGCCGTTCATCAACCACATCGCTACACGCGCCTTTCGAGCCTCTTCGAGGAATTCGCGGCTTGCTTCAACGATGCCGACAGTATCTTCCTGGCGCCCGTCTATGCCGCCGGGGAAGATCCGATCGAGGGCGTTGATTCGCAGACGCTGGTTTCGCGCATCAAGGCAGGCGGTCATCGCGATGCACGCTATCTGCCTTCACAGGAAGATCTTGCCGCCATGGTTGCAGAGATTGCGCGACCTGGTGATTTTGTGGTTCTGTTGGGGGCTGGTAGCATCACATATTGGGCAGCATCATTGCCAAAGGAATTGGAAGGCCTCTCGGGTAAGTCCGCATGAAACAAGTAGATGGGGAAAAGCTTCTGGCGTCGCTCGGCGACGGTGTAAAGGACATCAGGGGACGGCTGACGCCGGATGCCCCGATGGATCGTGTGACGTGGTTCCGCGCCGGCGGGCTGGCGGAACTGATGTTCCAGCCGCACGATACGGACGATCTCATCACGTTCCTGAAGATCCTGCCGGAAGAGGTGCCGCTGACGGTCGTCGGCGTGGGTTCGAACATATTGGTGCGGGATGGCGGCATTCCGGGCGTTGTCCTCAGGCTTTCGGCCAAGGGTTTCGGTTCTGTCGAGCTTGCCGGTGAAAACCGCATCCTGGCCGGCGCGATCTGCCCGGACAAGCATGTCGCAGCCATGGCAATGGACAATAGCATCGGCGGTTTCCATTTCTATTACGGCATTCCCGGGAGCATCGGTGGTGCCGCGCGGATGAATGCAGGCGCCAATGGTGCCGAAACCCGTGAGCGCGTCATTGAGGTGCATGCCGTCGACCGCAAGGGCGACAAGCACGTGCTGACCAATGCCGAAATGGGATACAGCTACCGCCATTCCGATGCGTCTGAAGATCTGATCTTCACGCATGTCCTTTTCGAGGGATATCCGGAGGATCGCGCCAAGATCCGCACCGAGATGGATGCCGTGCGCGCTCATCGCGAAACGGTGCAGCCGGTACGCGAGAAGACGGGTGGCTCAACCTTCAAGAACCCGGATGGTTTCTCCGCCTGGAAGCTGATCGACGAGGCGGGTTGCCGCGGTCTGGTTATCGGTGGCGCGCAGATGTCATCGCTGCATTGCAACTTCATGATCAACATGGAGCAGGCGACGGGCTACGATCTGGAATATCTCGGCGAGCAGGTCCGTCGCGAGGTTTTCGAAAAGTCCGGCATCAAGCTGGAGTGGGAAATCAAGCGCCTCGGAAACTTCATGCCGGGCCGTGAAGTCCGCCCGTTCCAGGGTGTGACCACGGAGTAGGTCCCGACTGCAATCGGTGTCATCTTCATAAAATGATTCAACAAAAAGGCCGGGTTTTCACCCGGCCTTTTCAATTGCTTATGCTTGTTTTCTCAGACTTCGTCGTTGCCCGAGAGCAGGATGCCGATCAGCGAGAGCACTGCTGCGCCGGCGAGGTAATAGCCGACATAGACCAGACCGTAATTGGTCGCGAGCGAAGTGGCGATGTAGGGCGCCAGGGACGCGCCGACGATGCCGCCGAGATTGAACGTCATGGACGCCCCGGTATAGCGCACGCTGGTCGGGAAGGGGGCGGCCAGAGCCGCGCCGATCGGGCCATAGGTAAAGCCCATCAGGGCAAGACCGATGATCGAGCAGGCGAAGGCACCGGCAAGGCCAGCCGTCAGCAGCGACGAGTAGAACAGGCCGAAGATCAGGATGCCGATCGTCGTCAGGATAAGAACCAGACGGCGCGAATAGCGGTCGGACAAGAGGCCGGAGACCGGGATCATCAGGCCGAAGAAGACGACGCCGACGAGCTGAACGACGAGGAACTGGCCCTGGGAGTAGCCGAGGCCGGCCGGAAGCGGCCCGTTGCCCGGGGGGCGAGTGCCCCAGCTCAGTGTGAACGCCGTCATCAGATAGAACAGCACGAAGGTCGCGACCGCGATAATGGTGCCGAGGATCAGGCTGCGGAAATGCGAGCGGAAGATGACGGCGATCGGAACGGAAACGCGTTCTTCCTTCTCGATGGCCCGCTGGAATTCCGGGGTTTCGGTGATCTTCAGGCGGACATACAACCCGACCGCGACCAGCACGATGCTGATCAGGAACGGAACGCGCCAGCCGTAGTTGAGGAAATCCGCATCCGCCATGCTCTCGCGCAGAATCAGGAACAGACCCGCCGAAAGGATGAAGCCGATCGGTGCGCCGAGCTGCGGGAACATGGCATACCAGCTGCGCTTGCCTTCCGGTGCATTTTCCGTCGCAAGCAAGACAGCGCCGCCCCATTCCCCGCCGAGGCCAAGACCCTGGCCGAGACGGCAAAGTGCCAGCAGAATCGGTGCGAGAACGCCGATCGACTCATAAGTCGGCAGCATGCCGATCACGACGGTCGAGAGGCCCATGGTCATCAGAGCCGCGACCAGTGTCGCCTTGCGGCCGATCCGGTCTCCAAAATGGCCGAAGATCATCGCGCCGATCGGGCGTGCGAAGAAGGCAATGGAGAAGGTCGCGAAGGACTGCAGAGTTGCCGAAGTCGGATCGCTTGCCGGGAAGAACAGCTTCGGGAAGACGATAACCGCCGCCGTTGCATAAACATAGAAATCGAAAAATTCGATCGTTGTGCCGATGAGGCTCGCGATCAGAACACGTGCCGGGGAATTCGCAACAGCATTGTTCGATGACGAGGGGGTCGGCGATAAAGGAGATATCGCGTCAGTCATGTTCCCACCAATTCAGAGGATGCTAAGGAGCGCTTAGCGGATAAAAATTGTCCTTAGCGTAATTTTTGTTCAACGCAAACGTTAACTGCGCAAGAAATCAGCGGTTGCGTGCTATTATTTTGCCGTAATTGTTGATTCGTGAGCAATCAGGCGGGTGTTTGTTGTTGGAGAGGCGTGCTCCGGCGAGTCCTTACCGGAATCTTTTTCACCAATGGCCGATTCTCGCTTGGATTGCGGGCTGAGGAGAAAGGTTTCATGCAGAAAAAACTCATCGCTGAGTTTCTTGGGACGTTTTGGCTCGTATTCGGCGGCTGCGGCAGTGCGATCTTCGCAGCAGCCTTTCCGAGCCTCGGTATCGGTTTTCTAGGCGTTGCTTTTGCGTTCGGTCTGACTGTGCTGACTATGGCTTTTGCCGTCGGCGGCATATCAGGAGGGCACTTCAATCCGGCTGTCTCGGTCGGCCTGACGGTGGCTGGCCGCTTTCCCGGCGGGCAGCTCATTCCCTATATTATCGCACAGGTCATCGGCGCCGTTGTCGCCGCGGCCGTGCTCTATCTGATCGCAAGCGGCAAGGCTGATTTCCAGCTCGGTGGCTTTGCGGCGAACGGCTATGGGGAACATTCTCCCGGCGGCTATTCCATGGTGTCGGCACTGGTGGCCGAGATCGTGCTGACGCTGTTCTTCCTGGTCGTGATTCTGGGCTCGACGAGCAGCAAGGTGCCGGCCGGCTTCGCGCCGATCGCCATCGGCTTGGCGCTGACGCTGATCCATCTGATCTCGATCCCGATCACCAACACGTCGGTCAATCCGGCTCGTTCGACAGGGCAGGCTCTCTTCGTCGGCGGCTGGGCTCTGCAGCAGCTTTGGCTGTTCTGGGTTGCGCCCATCGTTGGCGGAGCGTTGGGCGGACTCGTCTGGAAACTGGTCGACGACAGCGAGTGATCTCGGCCTCAATTTAATGCCTGCGGCCCCGCATCGAGTGCTCGATGCGGGGCTTATTGTTTAAAAAAATCTAAATGTAGTGATTTCAAAAGTAGCAACTCCATGATTCCAATGGCAGAATTCTTTAAGTCGGTTTGATTCGAAGCATGCGGCCCTCGCCAGGTCGGGGGAAAGTTAACGAAAGTAAACGCTTCATTAACCTTAATGTCGTTCTAATCGGCCTATTGAAAGCGGGGCGAGAATCGCGGTTAGGCGAGGCCCTGCAAACGCAAAGTAGAGACCGTGAAGTCGGGGGTATTGATGGGTGGCAAGCATGTGGCTGTCCTTTTGGGCGGATTTTCCTCGGAGAGGCCGGTCAGCCTTTCCTCGGGGAAGGCATGCGCCGATGCCCTCGAAGTAGAAGGCTTCCAGGTTACCCGGGTCGATGTTGATCATGATGTCGCCAGCCGCTTGGCTGAGCTGAAGCCCGATGTCGTCTTCAATGCGTTGCATGGTCCTTTCGGCGAAGACGGTACAATCCAGGGCATTCTGGAATATCTGCAAATTCCCTATACACATTCCGGCGTGCTTGCCTCGGCTCTTGCGATGGACAAGTCACGCGCGAAGACGGTGGCTGCTGCCGCGGGCATCCCGGTTGCCAGCTCGATCGTGATGGATCGTTTCGCCATTGTTGGCGAGCATCCGATGAAGCCGCCCTATGTCGTCAAGCCGGTACGCGAGGGCTCGAGCTTCGGTGTCGTGATCGTCAAGGAAGATCAGGCGCATCCGCCGCAGATCGTTACCTCTGCCGAATGGCGCTATGGCGATGAGGTTCTGGTCGAGCGTTATATCTACGGGCGCGAGCTGACCTGTGGCGTCATGAACGGCAAAGTCCTCGGCGTGACTGAGATCGTGCCGCTGGGTCACAGCTTCTATGATTATGACGCCAAGTACGCCAAGGGTGGCTCAAAACATGTCTTGCCGGCGGAAATTTCACCGAATCTTTACCAAAAGATACAAACATTATCGTTAAGGGCGCATGAAGCTATCGGCTGCCGCGGTGTTAGTCGATCTGACTTCCGTTTTGACGATCGCTTTTCCGAAGAGGGCGAACTTGTCTGGTTGGAGATCAATACCCAGCCGGGCATGACTCCTACCTCCCTGGTGCCTGAAATGGCCGCTCATGCCGGCTACTCTTTTGGTGAATTTCTCCGGTGGATGGTGGAGGACGCGTCTTGTTTGCGCTGACGGTCAAAAATATGAGGCGGTCCCGTCATCGCGTCCCGCTCGCCATCGACGAGGTTGAGGACGCATTCGTTCTGCCGCGTCCGCTGCGCCGCACTGTTCGTTTCCTGGTCAGCCTCGGTTCGGGTCGCATCAATATTCCGGCTCATACGGGTACTGTTTCGACCCTCGTTCTTCTTGCTGCGACCGGCCTTTATGGCATGTCGGTTGGTGGTCATACCCAGGCGGTCGCGGAAGCGACGACTTCTGCCGCTGGTTTTGCGATCGAGGATGTAAAGGTCTCCGGCAATGACGAGACCTCGGAAATCGAGATCCTGCAGCTGCTCGGCCTCGACGGTACGACGTCGCTCGTTGCCCTTAATGCCGATGCCGCCCGCCAGAAGATTGCCAACTTGCCCTGGGTTCAGAATGTCGAGGTTCGTAAGGTCTATCCGCGGACTGTCGAGGTGAAGCTCAAGGAGCGTAAGGCCTATGCGATCTGGCAGCACGGTTCCGAGCTTTCTCTAATCCAGAAGGACGGCAGCGTGATTGCACCGCTGCGCGACAACAAGTTTGCAAAGCTACCGCTCTTCGTCGGTCGTGATGCCGAAACCGCAGCCGCCTCCATCGACGACCAGTTTGCCAAGTGGCCCGATGTTCGCAGCCATGTGAAGGCTTTCGTGCGTGTCGCCGGTCGTCGCTGGGATCTCTATCTGGACAACGGCGTGATCATCAAATTGCCGGAAGACAATATCGATGATGCGCTCGCGCGGCTGACCAAGCTCGACAAGGAGCAAAATCTTTTGCAGCGCGATATTGCTGCCGTCGATCTCCGTATCGATGATCGTACCGCCATTGAGTTAACTCCGGATGCCGCAATTCGTCGCCAGGCCGCAGTCGATGCAAGAAACAAGGCTTTGAAGAAAGCAGGTCAGGATACATGAGCTTATTTGGTTCGTCCCATTTCGGCCTGCCTCGGTTGAAGCCTTTGTCTTCGAAGCGGTCGCATATCGTGTCGGTCCTTGACATCGGCTCGACGAAGGTCGTTTGCATGATCGGTCGTCTGACGCCGCGCGAGGAGAGCCAAGTTCTCCCGAATCGCACCCACAACATAGAGATCATTGGTATCGGTCATCAGCGTTCCCGCGGCATCAAGACTGGCGTGATCGCCGATCTCGATGCGCTGGAAGGAGTTGTCCGGCTTGCGGTCGATGCCGCCGAGCGTATGGCGGGCCTGACCGTCGATAGCCTAATCGTCAACGTTTCGGCCGGTCGTCTCGGCAGCGATATTTACACCGCGACCATCGATCTCGGTGGTCAGGAAGTCGAGGCCAACGATCTCAAGAAGGTTCTGGCCGCAGCCTGCCAGCAGTCGATCCGTCAGGAGCGTGCCGTGCTGCACTCGCTGGCGACGGGCTACTCCCTTGATGGCGAGCGCGGCATTCGCGATCCGCTGGCCATGTTCGGCGACGCTCTTGGTGTCGACATGCATGTGGTGACGGCCGAGCGCGCGGCGCTTCGCAACCTCGAGCTCTGCATCAACCGTGCGCATCTCTCGGTCGAAGGCATGGTGGCGACACCTTATGCCAGCGGCCTTGCAGCCCTCGTTGACGATGAAGTCGAGCTTGGCTGCGCTGCGATCGACATGGGCGGCGGCACGACGACGATTTCGGTCTTTGCCGAGGGAAAGCTGGTGCATACCGATGCCGTCAGCCTTGGCGGCCATCATGTCACCACCGATCTTGCACGCGGCCTTTCCACCCGCATCGAGGATGCGGAGCGGCTGAAGGTCGTTCATGCTTCCGCTCTCGCGAATTCTTCGGAAGAGCGCGAACTGATTTCCATCCCGCCGATCGGCGAAGACGAGCGTGACCAGCCGACACAGGTGCCGAAGGCGCTCGTGTCGCGCATCGTCAAGGCTCGCATCGAGGAAACTCTCGAGCTCATTCGCGATCGCATCCAGCGTTCGGGCTTCAGCCCGATCGTCGGCAAGCGCGTCGTCCTGACCGGCGGTGCCAGCCAGCTGACCGGTCTGCCCGATGTGGCGCGCCGGGTACTTGCCCGCAATGTCCGCATCGGTCGTCCGATGGGCGTGTCTGGTTTGCCGACGGCAGCCAAGGGGCCGGCTTTTTCGACCGCTGTGGGACTGATGATCTATCCGCAGGTCGCAGACATGGAAACACATGCGCCGAGCAGCGGTCTGCTCTCGTCGTTTGGAGGTAACAACAGCCGGATCGGCCGCGTTGGCCAATGGCTGAAAGAGAGTTTTTGAGTGCCTGATCCCGGAAATCAGTCCGGGGCAAGCGTCAGGCAAGTGAAAT
Source organism: Martinezella sp. CNPSo 3795 (assembly GCF_057784475.1). Lineage (NCBI taxonomy): Bacteria > Pseudomonadati > Pseudomonadota > Alphaproteobacteria > Hyphomicrobiales > Rhizobiaceae > Martinezella > Martinezella sp. CNPSo 3795. The sequence goes on from NZ_JBXSOQ010000004.1 coordinate 85,223, forward strand.
CGAGTGAATTGGCCGGCGTGGCGATGCGGCCATAAAGAGAAGGAACGGGTACAATGACTATCAAGCTGCATAAGCCAGATATCACCGAGCTTAAGCCGCGAATCACCGTGTTCGGTGTTGGTGGCGGTGGCGGCAATGCCGTCAACAACATGATCACGGCAGGCCTGCAGGGCGTCGATTTCGTCGTCGCCAACACGGATGCCCAGGCGCTGACCATGACGAAGGCAGAGCGGATCATCCAGCTCGGCGTCAACGTCACGGAAGGTCTCGGCGCCGGCTCGCAGCCGGAAGTTGGCCGTGCAGCTGCCGAAGAGTGCATCGATGAAATCATCGATCATCTGAACGGTACGCATATGTGCTTCGTCACCGCCGGCATGGGCGGTGGTACGGGTACGGGTGCCGCTCCGGTCGTCGCGCAGGCCGCTCGCAATAAGGGCATCCTGACCGTCGGCGTCGTTACCAAGCCGTTCCACTTCGAAGGCGGCCGCCGTATGCGTCTCGCCGAGATGGGCATCCAGGAACTGCAGAAGTCGGTCGACACCCTGATCGTCATTCCGAACCAGAATCTGTTCCGCATCGCCAACGACAAGACGACTTTCGCCGACGCGTTCTCGATGGCCGACCAGGTTCTCTATTCGGGCGTTGCCTGCATCACCGACTTGATGGTGAAGGAAGGTCTCATCAACCTCGACTTCGCCGACGTGCGTTCGGTCATGCGCGAAATGGGCCGCGCGATGATGGGTACCGGCGAGGCTTCCGGCCAGGGCCGTGCAATGCAGGCTGCTGAAGCTGCCATTGCCAACCCGCTGCTCGACGAAACCTCGATGAAGGGCGCACAGGGCCTGCTGATCTCGATCACCGGCGGCCGTGACCTGACCCTGTTCGAAGTCGACGAAGCTGCAACCCGCATCCGCGAAGAAGTCGATCCCGACGCCAATATCATCCTCGGCGCCACCTTCGACGAATCGCTTGAGGGCATCATTCGCGTTTCCGTCGTCGCAACGGGCATCGACCGCGCGATGAACGAGGCTTCCGACAGGGGCATGGAATTCCGCCCCGCCGCAAAGCCTGCTATGCGTCCTTCCGCGGCCGCCGCTCCGGCAGCGGCCGCAGTTCAGCCTGCCCACGTCTCGCAGGCCCAAACCGCACAGGCTGCCGCTCCGGCTCCTCGTACCGTGGATCCGGTCGCCCAGACCATTCGTGCAGCAGAGGCCGATCTGGAGCGCGAACTGGAATTCCAGATGAGCCGGCAGACTCAGGTGCCGCAGCAGCCGGTTATGCAGCAGGCCGCTGCGCCGGAAGATAACTTCCGTCCGCAGAGCCGCATCTTCGCAGCAGCCCCGGAAGCCCAGCCGGTCCGTCAAGCTCCGGTTCAGCCTCAGCAGCAGGCGCCGGTCATGCATCAGCAGCCGGTCATCCGTCAGGCTCCTGAGCAGGTCCGCATGCCGAAGGTCGAGGATTTCCCACCGGTCGTTAAGGCCGAGATGGAACACCGCGCCCAGCCGGCAGCCGCCCAGGCGACCGAAGAGCGTGGCCCAATGGGTCTTCTGAAGCGAATCACCAATTCGCTCGGCCGCCGCGAAGAAGATCCGGCTTTCGACGACATGATGGCTCCGACGAACAACGCCGCTCCGCAGCAGCGTCGTGCGCCGTCGCCGGAAGCGAGCCTCTATGCTCCGCGCCGTGGCAATCTCGACGATCACGGCCGCCAGGCTCCGCAGGCACGCATGGCAAACCATGAGGACGATCAGCTCGAGATTCCGGCCTTCCTGCGCCGCCAGTCGAACTGACCCGCAACAGGCAGCCCTTTAATAGGTTGCTAACCATATTGGAGAAATCCGGGGCCGAAAGGCTCCGGATTTTCTTATTTTATAACCATTGTCTTATTTAAAATTATCCAACGAATTCAATTGGCTGCTTTCGTAACAAAACGAAAGAAACAGTGATTTGGAATGCGATGCCCTGGCGCGTATGTAGATATCAAGCAAGCCCGCTGAATCACATTCGGAGACGAATGTATGTGAGGTGCGTGGCATAGTTAACAGACTGAACCGGCGATAAGGGTAAGCGTCCGAAGATGACCGCCCGGCCTGGATCAGATAGACGAAGGCAGAATTACATGGCAATTGGATTGCTTGGTTTTCAGACCACCATTGCAAACCCTGTGACACTTTCCGGTATTGGCGTTCATTCCGGTGCCAATGTGTCGATCACCTTCTACCCCGCCGAAGCCGGCACCGGTGTCGTTTTTCAGCGTCCGCACGATAATGGCGATGTGACCGAACTGCGCGCCGTTTCCTCGCAGGTCGGCAACACGGATCTCTGCACGGTTCTCGGCTTTTCTCCGGCGCGCTCTGTCGCGACGGTCGAGCACGTCATGGCTGCGATCTACGCGATCGGCCTCGATAACGTCGTCGTCGAGGTGTCCGGTGCGGAAATGCCGATCATGGACGGCAGCTCCTATCCCTTCATCGAGGCGATCGAGCAGGCGGGTGTTGTTTCGCTCGGTGTCAAGCGCCGCTATATCCGCGTTATCAAGCCGGTGCGGATCGAAGCTGGCGGTTCCTGGTGCGAGTTCCGCCCCTATGATGGCACGCGCTTCGAAGTCGAGATCGACTTTGAATGCCCGCTGATCGGCCGTCAGAAGTGGGAAGGCGATCTGACCGCTGAGACCTTCAAGACGGAACTGTCGCGCGCGCGTACCTTCGGCTTCATGCGTGATGTCGAGCCCCTCTGGGCTTCGGGCCATGCGCTGGGTTCGTCGCTGGAGAATTCGGTCGTCATTTCGGACGACAATACCGTCATCAACGTCGAAGGCCTGCGTTATCCCAAGGACGAGTTCGTCCGCCACAAGACGCTCGATGCCGTTGGCGATCTGGCTCTCGCCGGTGCACAATTCATTGGTTGCTATCGCTCCTATCGCGGCGGCCATCGCATGAATGCGAATGCCCTGAAGGCATTGCTCAGCGACGCTTCGGCTTACGAGGTCGTCGAAACCTCGGCACCTCGCCAGCGCGGTCACGGCCGCGAGTTCATTGCGGTCAACGCGCCTGAATTCGCTCCTTGGTCGGCGTGATTTTTTCGGGATCGAAATGAGACAAAGCTGCCGCTCTGATGAAGGGCGGCTCTTTTTTTGACGGACGACTCATCGGGTTTGTCTTCGGTCGCGAAGCGGCGGCAGGATGGTGCGGGCCGATATGAGAAATCCCTGTCAAAACAGTGATTAAAGGCTGCGGATATGCGGTCTTTGCCACAAAAATGCGTTAATGCACCATCAATGCGTTGCCCTGATGGTGTTTTTGCGGCTAGAAACGCCAGCGAGAGAACGCCGTCTCCGCAACGACGGCTATGGGACAGTCATCCGATGGGTTTTGCAAGGTCTGAACGCATGAATATCACAGCACGGGCTTTGCTCGTATCGCTCCTTCTGGCCGGTACCGGTGCGGTGGTGACGGGGTGTAATACGAAAAAGGATATCGACATCACCAAGCTCGGTGTCGAGACCGATCCACCGGAGATGCTCTACAATCAGGGCCTTGCCAACATCAAGGCCGGCAACATGACGGAAGCCGGCAAGAAGTTCGATGCCATCAACCAGCAGCAGCCCTTCTCCGAATGGGCACGCAAGGCATTGGTGATGAGCACCTTCGTGAAGTATCGCACGGGCCGTTATGATGAGGCGGTACAGACCGGCAATACCTATCTCAAGCAATATCCGGGCTCGGAAGATGCCGACTATGTGCAATATCTGGTCGGTTCGTCCTATGCCAAACAGATCGTCGACGTGACGCAGGACCAGCGTGCAGCACAGCAGACGATCGAGGCGATGACCAAGCTCGTCAATACCTATCCGAAGTCGCAATATGTCAGCGACGCTCAGGAAAAGATCCGCTTTGCCCGCGACCAGCTCGCCGGCAAGGAAATGCAGATCGGCCGTTATTATCTGGAGCGCAAGGATTATCTGGCTGCCATCTCCCGCTTCCGCGTGGTGGTGGAGCAGTATCCGACGACGAACCAGATCGAAGAAGCCCTGGCGCGACTCGTCGAAGCTTATTATGCGATGGGTATCGTACCCGAAGCGCAAACGGCAGCTGCCGTTCTCGGCCACAACTATCCGGACAGCCGCTGGTACAAGGATTCCTATCAGCTGCTGCAGAAGGGTGGCGTGGAGCCGAGCGAAAATTCGGGCTCCTGGATTTCCAGAGCGGGCAAGAAACTTCTTCTTGGGACGTGAGATTGAGCGCAGATGCTGATCCAGCTTTCGATCCGCGATATCGTTTTGATCGAGCGGCTGGATCTTGCCTTCGAGTCCGGACTTTCGGTGCTGACCGGCGAGACGGGTGCGGGCAAATCCATCCTGCTTGACAGTCTGTCGCTGGCCCTTGGCGGGCGCGGCGATGGCGGGCTCGTGCGCCATGGCGAGGATCGCGGCCAGGTGACTGCGGTTTTCGATGTCGGTACACAGCATCCGGCCCGCAAGCTCCTGCGCGAAAATGGCATCGACGATGACGGCGATCTGATTTTCCGCCGTGTGCAGTCCGCCGATGGCCGCACCAAGGCCTTTGTCAACGACCAGGCGCTCAGCGTGCAGCTCATGCGCCAGATCGGCCAGCTTCTCGTCGAAATTCACGGTCAGCATGATGACCGAGCGCTCATCGATACCGACGCGCACCGCACCTTGCTGGATGCCTTTGCCGGCCTCGCCGAAGAGACGCAGGAGGTCGGCAGGCTGCACAAAATCTGGCGCGATACCGAGCGCACCTTGAAGAAGCATCGCGAGCAGGTCGAGAAGGCAGCGCGTGAAGCGGACTATCTTCGCGCCTCCGTCGAGGAGCTGGAGAAGCTCTCGCCGCAGGATGGCGAGGAGGATGAGCTGGCTGAGAAGCGCTCGCGGATGATGAAAGCCGAGCGCATCGCCGGCGATATCGCCGAGGCTTCCGAATTCCTCAATGGCAACGCATCGCCCGTGCCGCATATCGCATCGCTGGTGCGCCGATTGGAGCGCAAGAGCCACGAAGCGCCGGGCTTGCTTGAAGATACCGTGGCGCTGCTGGATGCCGCTCTCGATCAGCTGTCCAACGCGCAAATGGAAGTGGAGGCAGCACTCCGCAAAACGGAATATGATCCGCGCGAACTTGAGCGTGTCGAAGAGCGCCTCTTCGCGTTGCGGGGTGCCTCGCGCAAATATTCCGTGCCGGTAACGGAACTGCCAGCCCTGGCCGCACGCATGATTTCGGATCTAGCCGATCTCGACGCCGGCGAAGAGCGACTGGCGCGCCTTGCTGCCGAGCTTTCCGCCGCCAAGGCGGATTATGATGTCGCCGCACGCAATCTGTCGGAGAAACGTCACCATGCCGGCGAGGCTCTGGCCGCAGCCGTCACGGCCGAACTGCCGGCCTTGAAGCTCGAGCGTGCGCGTTTCATGGTGGAGATATCAAGCGATCCAGAAGCTGGGACAGCCGAGGGTATCGACGTTGTCGAATTTCATGTGCAGACCAACCCTGGCACGCGGCCGGGACCGATCACCAAGGTCGCCTCTGGCGGCGAGCTGTCGCGCTTCCTTCTGGCATTGAAGGTTGCGCTTGCCGATCGCGGCTCTGCGCCGACCCTCGTGTTCGACGAAATCGACACTGGTGTCGGCGGCGCGGTCGCGGATGCGATCGGCCAGCGGCTGAAGCGCCTGTCCGATCGCGTGCAGGTGCTGTCGGTCACCCATGCACCGCAGGTCGCTGCCCGCGCTGCAACCCATCTCCTGATCTCCAAGGGACCCGTCGCGGACGGCTCGGAAAAAATTTCCACACGCGTCGCCACCATGGAGCCGAAGGATCGCACCGAGGAAATCGCCCGCATGCTCGCGGGTGCTTCGGTAACCGAAGAGGCGAGGGCGGCTGCCAAGCGCTTGCTGGCCGGTAACGGGTGATCTCTCCTGTGATGTTGTCGGAGCAGATGCCGGTGGCGACTTGCCCGAAGCGGGCATAGCAGCAAGCTCAGCGACTATAGCGCTGAAACGCGCCTGAACCCGTCATCTGCCGTCGGCATCTTGCTTCGGTTTTTCGACGGTCTTGCGTCATATATCCTTCATCGTCCCCGGCTAGGCAGGCCCGGAATCCGGAGACCGTCAATGCACTCAACCACACAACCCAATCGCCCAAAAATCGCAGAAACCGTCATCCACCCGACGGCGAACATAAGGGATTCGAGCATCGGCAGATGCTGTGAGATTTTGGCGGACACATCTCTGCACACTGCCGAACTCGGAGATTTCTCTTACTTGGGGCCGCGCTGCATTGTCGGTGACGCAACGATTGGAAAGTTCTGCGCCATTGCGGCAGAGGTCAGAATTGGCGCTCCCAATCATCCGATGGACCGACCATCCATGCATCGTTTCACCTATTGTCCGGAATATTACGCGGCGAGCGCCGTGCGGGACCACGCCTTTTTCGATCGGCGAAAGGAAGACCGCGCCGTCATCGGCAACGATGTCTGGATTGGTCATGGCGTGATTGTTTTGCCGGGCGTACAGGTTGGAGACGGCGCCGTGCTTGCAGCAGGCGCGGTCGTCAGCAAAGATGTTCAACCATATACTGTCGTCGGTGGTATTCCCGCCAAGTTCATTCGAGAGCGCTTCACTCGAACCATCGCAGAAAGACTGACGTCCATCGCCTGGTGGGATTGGCCTTTCGAAACCATCATGGAGCGGCTTGCCGATTTTCAATCAAGCGACATCGAAGCCTTTTGCGAGCGCTGGTCCTGATCCGCTTTTGACGACTTGGGCGGCCAGCCTTGGCCGTGTCATCTTACGAAATCGGACGGTAGGTTGTGAATGAGTTCCGCCGACGTACGAACTTCTGAGCGACATGCATCAGAGCCGGCATTTGGGATCGATCATGTCCTCCGCGGAGCCGCGGGATTTGTGGGCCTCGTTTATTCTTGCCAGAATATAGAAGCCATGCTGCCCGTTGGGCAATGCAGCGCCAAAGACGCCGACGACCACATTTTCCATATTTGAACGGGCGCCATCGACGCCATCTGCGACGAGCTGCAGCGGGTTCAAATTCGAAAGGTCATCGGCCGTATGGAAAGTTGCCCACCAACCAGCTCGGGTCTTCAAGTCCGTAAACCGGCCGCTTTCAATTTCCGTCGCATGGGCTTTCAAGAGCGCGCGAAAGCGAGGCGTCTCGCACCCCATGTGGATATGAAGCCGATCTTGTGTGCGCCAGCTGGCGGCGTTTATCGCCAGAGCAAAATTCTGTCTCGAAGCCTTCGTTGAGCGCGGATCGATTGCCGATAGCTCTTTCCACGCTTCCTCAAAATAGTTCGGCGCACCCGCGGTCAGAAGGCGTGGGTCTTCGATGCCGGGTACATCGGCGAGCGGTGCAAGGATGGTGCGCTCCTTGTCAGCAGGCTCACGAAGAACAACGTATGAAGACAAAGGGTCCTGCGACTGGACGATCTTGAGGCACGGATATGGCGACCCTGTCAGGGTGGAGTTGATTTCACAGGCTCTGACGACCAGCCCCAAAGCGGAGCGGCTGACGAATGAGCTCATGATCAAGACTGCAACGACGAGGAAAATAGAGAGAACGGTAAGACGGTGCTTCATGCGTGATTTCGAATTTCTGCCAATGATCCAATCACTTCCAGAGATGTGGTTCTCATAATATAGCCTACCTTAAATCCTCTGCGATAGACGCGGAAGAGCCGCTGCCCCAGGAATTGGATAGGGAATTCCATCGGGGCTAACTGGACGCTGATACTTCCCGCATCTGTAACACCAAGGACGACAGATCACGGCGTAAAGTTGTCGTGAGCAGCGCCGCCACCTTTATCGGTCCGGCAATTGAATTGCAGATTTTTCCCTTTGTTTTTACGTGCCCCGAGCTGAAAACCGCTTCGCACTTTTCGCGGAAGTGCTCTAAAACATCTTCGAAATCGGGGAGTGTAGATTCATGAGCACCGAACAGAAGCCCGTCGAGGATTTGACCGAGGAGGAAGCGGCCGCGGCGCTTGCCTATTTGGCTGCGGAGATCGCGCGCAACGACGCGCTTTATCATGGCAAGGATGCGCCGGAGATTTCGGATGCCGAGTATGATGCGCTGAAGCGGCGCAACGACGCGATCGAGGCGCGGTTTCCCGCATTGATTCGCGCCGACAGCCCGTCGCGACGGGTCGGCGCCCCGCCATCTGAGACGTTTGCTCCTGTTGTCCATGCAAGGCCGATGCTCTCGCTCGACAACACGTTCTCACAGGAGGATGTCGAGGATTTCGTCGCCAGCGTCTATCGTTTCCTCGGTCGCTTGCCGGATAATTCGATCGCCTTTACTGCCGAGCCGAAGATCGACGGCCTTTCAATGTCGATCCGTTACGAGAATGGCCGGATGGTCAGTGCGGCGACGCGTGGCGATGGTACGACAGGCGAGAATGTTACGGCCAATATCAGGACCATCAAGGAAATCCCTCAGACTTTGCCGGCAGGCGCTCCCTCCGTCGTCGAAGTGCGGGGTGAGGTCTATATGGCCAAGAGCGATTTCCTGGCGCTCAATGCACAGATGGAGGCCGAGGGCAAGCAGACCTATGTCAATCCCCGCAATACGGCGGCCGGATCGCTGCGTCAGCTCGACGCGAAGGTGACGGCGAGCCGCAAGCTGAAATTCTTCGCCTATGCCTGGGGCGAGATGTCCGACATGCCGGCCGACACACAATACGGCATGGTGCAGACCTTCAAATCCTGGGGCTTTCCCGTCAATCCGCTGATGGAGCGGCTGAGTTCGGTCGCCGACATTCTCGGCCACTACGAGGAGATCGGCCTGCAGCGGCCGGATCTCGATTATGATATCGACGGTGTCGTCTATAAGGTTGATAGCCTGGAATTGCAGGCCCGCCTTGGTTTCCGCTCGCGCTCGCCGCGCTGGGCGACTGCGCATAAATTCCCGGCGGAACAGGCCTTCACGCGTCTGGTCGGCATCGACATCCAGGTCGGCCGCACTGGTGCGCTGACGCCGGTTGCGCGACTGGAGCCGATCACGGTTGGCGGTGTTGTCGTAACCAATGCGACTCTGCACAATGCCGATTACATCAAGGGCATCGGCAACAAGGGCGAGCCGATCCGCGATGGCCGCGATATCCGCGTCGGCGACATGGTAATCGTACAGCGGGCGGGCGATGTCATCCCGCAGATCGTCGACGTTGTGCTCGAGAAGCGGGAGGCGTCGAGCGCGCCTTACGAGTTCCCCAAAGTCTGTCCGGTCTGCGGCAGCCACGCGGTGCGCGATATCAATGAGAAGACCGGGAAGGTCGATGCCGTCACCCGCTGTACCGGCGGCTTTATCTGCCGCGCGCAGGCGACCGAACATCTCAAGCATTTCGTCTCGCGCAACGCCTTCGATATCGAGGGCCTCGGCTCCAAGCAGATCGATTTCTTTTTCGAGAGCGAGGATCCGGCGCTGCAAATAAAGACCGCGCCTGACATCTTCACCCTGGAAAAGCGTCAGCAGGCGTCACTGACGAAGCTTGAGAATATCGAAGGTTTCGGCAAGGTCAGTGTCGGCAAACTTTACGCCGCGATCAACGAGCGGCGCCAGATCGCCCTGCATCGCTTTATCTTCGCGCTTGGCATCCGCCACGTCGGCGAGACGACGGCCAAGCTTCTGGCACGCTCCTACGGCACCTACGAAGCCTTCGAAACAGCGATGAAGGAAGCCGCGCCGCTTGCCGGCGACGCGTGGAACGATCTTAACAATATCGAGGGCATCGGCGAGGTGGTGGCGCGAGCCATCGTTGAATTCTACAAGGAACCGCGCAATACGCAGGTAATCGCGAAGCTTTTGGAGGAGGTTCAGCCTCAAGAAGCGGAGCAGCCGGTGACCTCAGGCAGTCCCGTCGCCGGCAAGACCGTCGTCTTTACCGGTTCGCTGGAAAAGTTCACCCGCGACGAGGCCAAGGCGAAGGCTGAGAGCCTGGGAGCCAAGGTTTCCGGCTCGGTGTCGAAGAAGACCGATATCGTCGTGGCCGGACCGGGTGCCGGCTCCAAGCTCGACAAAGCGCGCGAGTTCAATGTCCAGGTCATGACCGAGGACGAGTGGCTGGATTTGATCGGCTGATGATAGTCGGCGGCGGAATCATATTCGCCGCCGTGTGATTGCTTAGAATCTCAGCCGCGCCATCGTGAACGCATCCACGTATTCGCCATTGCGGAAACCGAAGGCACGTAGACGCCCCTCGGTTTCGAACCCGAATTTCTCGTAGAGGCCGATCGCCCGCGCATTGTCGACATAGACGGTCAATTCCAGACGCTTGATGGCGAGCCAGTTATCGGCGGTATCGATGAGAGCGCCCAACAGCGCGGAACCGACGCCGCAGCCGGTGAAATCGTCGTGCACGCCCATGCCAATGCTAGCGCTGTGAGCCCGCCGGCCGGCAAGGCGGTTCATGCCGGCATTGCCGACGACCTTTCCGTCCACCTCCGCGACGAGGCGTGTGGCGCTGGGATCGTGCTTGTCCAGCCATCGCTGCGTGTCTTCGACGCTTTGAAACGGCAGGCGAAGCGTGCCGGCGCGGAAACCCGGAAGATTGGCGATGATTGCGATTGCCTCGGCATCGGATGGGCGGGTTGCACGGACCGTTACCGGGCCGACCTTGCCTGATCGTCGTTTGGCGGGTTCTTGCTCTTCGAAAGACATGGGCTCTCCTTGATATTGACGAGGAGAGCAAGGAGGCTTCAACCCTGCTCGCCTCGGCAGGGTTGAGATGGATCGCGGTCAGCTCAGCGCAACACGGCTTCCACTCGCCCTGCAAAGGGAGAGGTGGTGTGAAGGTGCATCACGATGGTGCGGTTTGCGATCATGGGCGGATGATCTGACGCGACGCGGAGGTTGTCAATCGCTCCCCGGATAAATCCCTAGATGAAACCGCCGCCGCCCCGCGGCGCGATGGGGTTATTTCGTTTCACATATTACTTGACAGGCAACCATTTGGTTGCCTATAAGCAAAAGAAAGGCAACCAAATGGTTTCATGTCCGTGGATGATGATGATGCAGTCTTCAAGGCGTTGGCGGATGCCAGCCGGCGGCAATTGCTCGACAGGCTCCATGAGCGCAATGGACAGACTCTGAACGCGCTCTGCGAGGATCTGAACATGAGCCGCCAGGCGGTTGCCAAGCATCTCGCCATTCTGGAGGAGGCCAATCTGATCTCCACCGAGAAGCATGGACGCGAGAAGCTGCATTTCATCAACGCCGTCCCGATCAACGGCATCGCTGAACGCTGGATCAACAAGTTCGAACAGCGGCATCTGAATACGCTTTCGGCCTTGAAAAAGGCGCTGGAAGGCGAGGGTGGGCCCTGAGCTCAAGAAGCAATAAAATTCAAACAAGGAGAAATGGCATGACTGGAAGCAAATTCGTCTACGTCACCTTCATCCGCACCACGCCGGAAAAGCTCTGGTCGGCGCTGACCAGGCCGGAATTCATCAAGCAATATTGGTTCGATATGGTCCACGACACCGAGTGGAAGGTTGGATCGCCGTGGAAAATGCTCTTTCCGGATGGCCGGGTTGCCGATGCGGGAGAGATTGCCGAGTTCGATCCGCCTCGGCGGCTCGCGATCAACTGGCGCAACGAGTGGCGCCCGGATCTGAAGGCCGAAGGCTGGTCGCGCTGCGTGATGGAGCTGGAGCCGTCGGACGGTGTGGTGAAGCTGACCGTTGCCCACACGATCGAGGTTGAAAACTCCAAGCTTATCGAGGCGGTCTCCGGTGGCTGGCCGAAGATCCTGTCCAACCTCAAGTCGCTGCTGGAAACCGGAACGGTCGCAATCAACCAGAAGTGAGATGACGCACTGCCTGCATGTGTTCGGACGCCGTTGCTTTGGCGGCGGCGTCCATTGTGTGGATCGCCGCCGTATCGATCGTGAAGCGTTGCACGCGGATATAGGCGTCCCATCTTGCATCGCTCACGGACCATCTTACCTTAGCCAAGCCGCTCTCGCTCCCGGCGGCTGTTGTTAGAGGATGATCGATGCGTTCACCCAAACTCTTTGCCGCCATTGCCGCGTCATTTCTGGCCGTGACCCCAATTTCCGCTTCCGCCGAAATTGTCGGCAAGGTCGGGGTGGACTGGACGGGCAATGATATTCTGGTCGATGCCGTTCCGGACCCCGAAGTCTCGGGCATCACTTGCCATGTGACCTATTTCGATCGCAGCGTGATCGACCGGTTGCGCAAGGGCAACTGGTTCGAAGATCCTTCCAATAATTCCATCGCTTGCCGTCAAACCGGTCCGATCGAGATCGGTGATATCAACCTGTCTCAGAGCGGTGAGGAGGTATTTCGCGCCGGGCTTTCGCTCATCTGGAAGAAGCTGGTTGTCACCCGCATTTACGATAAGAAGAATGACACGCTCGTCTATCTTATCCATTCGCGCCAGCTGACGGATGGCTCTGCCAAGATGGCCATTTCGACGATCCCCTTGTTCGGCCAGCAGGTTACGTGGAAGAATGGCAAGCCGAAATAACGGTATCGACGTACCTCAAAAATAACCCGTAGAAAGATAATACCAAAAAAAGTCATACTCTTGGGTTGTCGAATTCCTTCTAGTTGCTTTCGGTTTGCACCTTTTTGATGCAATTTCGAAGGCGAACAGAGAGGCGACTCTCGCCCCTGTTCACGGCCTGCAAGACCGTGTGATTGGCTACACCCCTGCCAAAACCGGTTGTATAAAAAGCGATCGCCCTGGAGCTTGGCTCCAGGGCGATCTTCTTTGGGTAAGCTAACTTATTGAAATCAGGCTGCCTGTGCCAACTGATCCGCAATGACCGTATCGAGGTTGAGGAAGCAGACCATGGTCTTTTCTAATGCCACGATACCGCGGCAAAAGGCGCGCTGTGCTTCGGGGATGATTTCCGGAGCTGGCTGCAGATCTTCACTTTTGATCGACATCATATCCGAGACCTGTTCGACCAGCAGGCCGACCAGCTTGCCGGCAATATCCGTGACGATGATTGCGGAACGCTCCGAAGGTTCCGTCATCTTCATGCCGAGGCGGCAGGCCATGTCGATGACCGGGATCACGGCGCCGCGCAGGTTGATGAGGCCGAGCACGTAAGGCGGCGTATGCGGCATCGGCGTCACAGGAGCCCAGCCACGGATTTCGCGGATGGCCATGATGTCGATGCAGAACTCCTGATCGCCAAGGTGAAAGGAGACGATTTCCAGATAGGTGCCCGATTGCTTGATGGCGTTCGTCATATTCGAGAACTTCCCGTTTGGCATCGCCGCGCAAGCGACGCTCGCGATTGAAGAGAGAGATCGGCTGGAGCGGCTTGGGCAGCGGCAGCGTCCGGTGCTTCGGCGAAAGATACGCCTGGCGTTCCGGCGGGCGTCATGCCCTTCTGGAATAAAGAGGTTTGCCGCGCTTTCGGGCGGCGAGTGAGGTCGAATTCGGCCTTTGCTGCAGATGTTGGCGCGGACTGGTTAGGATTGGTTTAACATGAAAACAGATTTTGTTTCTCCGGCCCAAGAAGAGCGGCGAAATGGAGCGATCAAGGCTTGGAAAACCCCGGAACCACATACTGCGACGATTTCGGCCTCCTCTGAACATCTTCTTGAATTGCGTCCTCCACTTCGAGCCGTTACATCGGCTAGCAGGTCGATTGCACCGTGCTTTCGGCGCAATTGTCCGTATCGGTGAGGAATAGCATTCATGAGAAGCGTGCGGATTGCAGTTTGGGTGGCCGTATTGATCGTGGCCGGACTATTGGGCTGGTTTAGCTTTGGCGGCGGCAAGTCGCCGGAAGTCACGTCATCTGGGCCTTATGGCGTGCCCTTTACCCTCGTTTCGCAGAGCGGCCAGCCGATCAGCGAGCAGGCGTTCCGCGGCAAGCCGTCAGCTGTTTTCTTCGGCTATACCCATTGCCCCGATGTCTGCCCGACGACGCTGTTCGAGCTGAATGCCTGGCTGCAGAAAGTGGATCCCGACGGGAGCAAACTCAATGCCTATTTCGTGACTGTTGATCCCGAGCGCGATACGCCCGCCATCATGGACCAATATGTCTCCAACGTATCGAAGCGCATCACCGGAATTTCTGGAGACCCCGCCAAGGTGATGGATATGGTCAAGGGCTTCCGTGTCTATGCCAAGAAAGTGCCGGTCGACGATAAGCAACCGAATGGCGACTATACGATGGATCACACCGCTTCCGTCTTCCTGCTGGATTCGCAGGGCCGCTTTGCCGGAACCATCGCTTATGAGGAGGATCCGGACGTGGCGGTGAAGAAGCTGGAGAACCTGGTCAAGAAGGGATAGGACCTGCATGGGCGAGGGGACTGGTGGACAGGGAAAATCCAGATCCATCCTGATCGCAGGAGCTGGGCCGGTCGGCCTTGCCGCCGCCCTTGAGCTCGCCCGTCGCGGCTTCTCGCCGCGTATCGTCGATGACGGCATAGGTCCGACGCCGCTGCAGGAAAGCCGGGCGCTCGGCGTCAACGCCCGCACGCTGACGCTGCTATCTCCTTCCGGTGTTGCGGAGCGCATCATCGCCGCCGCGCAGCCGATCGAGCAGTTTCGGGTCCGCTCGAATAGGAAGATTCTGATCCGGCTAGATACACGAGAGGTGAAAGGTCGCTTCAGCGCTGTTTGTGCCTTGCCGCAGGGAAGTACGGAGCGTGAGCTGATGGAGGCGCTTTCGGCCTACGGCATCGCGCCTGAATGGCAGACGACAGTGATTGCGGAGGTCATATCGGACCCTCAAAAGCCGGAGCTCACGCTGCGGAGTGCAGATGGCACGTCGGAAACGGTGCGGCCTGACATATTGATCGGCGCCGACGGCGCCCATTCGGCAGTGCGCAAGGCATTAGGTGCCGGCTTCCCGGGCGAGGCGCTGGAGGCTTATTTCTATCTTGCCGATTTTCGCTATGCGGAGCCGGTCGACACGCATTTTGCCGAGATATCGCTCTTCGATCCTGGCATGGTCGGGCGCCTGCCTGTTACGACCGACATCATTCGCTATATCTCGACGCTGGAGGATTTCGAAAGCCGCATCGCTCATCCGGCCGCCATTGCCGAAAAGACATGGGCCTCGCAGTTTCGCATCCACTTTCGGCATGTCGAGCCGATGGCCAAGGGCAATGTCTTTCTTGCCGGCGACGCCGCGCATATCCATTCGCCGGCCGGCGCTCGCGGTATGAATCTCGGCATCGAAGATGCCTGCTGGCTTGCCTGGCTCATTGCGGAAGGCCGCGAACAGGAGTATTCGGCCTTGAGAGTTCCCGCCGTGAAGCAGGTTTTGAAACAGACCTATGGCTTGACGCGATTGGTGACGATGCAAAGCCCGCTGGCAGTTGCGGCGCGTAATTTCCTTGCGCCGCTATTGCTGCGCTTTGGCCCGGTCCGCCGGCAATTGCTTTGGGGTGTGGCCGGCTATGACACGCCGAAACCGCCCTGGATCGACTGGGCTGAATAAGAACGAGAAAGAGCGACGAGTTGAGTGAAATCCGCCTTTATGTGACGACGACCGAGAAGAAGGCCGGTCAGGTTCTGGACCTGATGACGCCGGTGTTCGAAGACGAAGAATTGCCGATCGCAACGACGGAGATCGATGAAAAGAACGATGTCTGGGAAGCGTCGATCTATCTCTATGCCGCAGATGAGGATGGGGTCCGCGGACGTTTCGAAGCGCTCCTGAAGCCTGCCTTTGCTGATCTCGTCATTCAAAAGGAAGTGCTTCCCGATATCGATTGGATCGCCAAGTCGCTGGAAGGATTGAAGCCGGTGCGTGCAGGCCGTTTCCTCGTGCACGGTTCGCATGATCGCGACAAGGTCGGGCCTAGTGACATCGCCATCGAAATCGAAGCCGGGCAGGCCTTCGGCACCGGTCACCATGGGACGACTGCGGGCTGCCTGGAGACGATCGGAAAGGTTGTTGCGAGCCGCCGCGTGCGCAATGCGCTCGATCTCGGTACGGGCAGCGGGGTGCTGGCGATCGCCGTGCGCAAGCTGCGCAACATTCCGGTTCTGGCAACTGATATCGACCCGATCGCCGTCCGCGTCGCGAAGGAAAATGTCCGCAGCAACGGCATCGCCTCGGGTGTCACGCTGGAGACGGCGCCGGGATTCCATTCCACGGCCTTTTCCCGCCATGGGCCGTTCGACCTGATCATCGCCAATATTCTGGCGCGCCCGCTCATCAAGATGGCGCCGCAGCTCGTGGCGCATCTGACACCGGGCGGTTCGGTCATCCTGTCGGGTATCCTTGCCGAGCAGCGGTGGAAGGTTCTCGCCGCCTATAACGGCGCCCACCTGCGCCATGTGCGCACGATCTGGCGCAACGGCTGGGTCACCATCCATCTCGACCGGCCCTAAGCCGGTCACTTCCCGCATCAACAATCGCAAATAAAAAAGGCGGTGCCGAGGCACCGCCTTCAGATCGGTTTTCACCGATCTTGCCCGCGAGCGTGTGGAGGAGGAGTGCTCAAGCGGGCTCTAAGCGTTCTGATCACAATCCGAGAGGGAGGAGGAGAACCGGATTGCGATCGACTTCGAACGCGTAGATCGTAAACTTCTTAACGGCGACCGCCGCGGCTGGCGCCGATTGCCTTTGCGGTTTCGACTTCGAGCTGACGAAGCGAGCCGACGGAGTGGCGTACGGTGCGACGCTCGCCAGCCAGCGCCGGGCTAACATATGCGGAGCGAGAGATAGGCATTGTCATAAGTCCTTGGTTTTGAGCTGGTTCTTCGTGAACCCGTTTGATGCGGCGGATATAGCGACTCGCCCGCCGACGTGGCAGGGGGGAAGCTTCATGGGAGCTATGCATGATATGCATGTTTCGTGCCGTGAAGTTGTCATATTCGAACTGGCATGCTCACGAAATGGGCGGATTCGTTAACGGCCGCAGTTGGGATAGACTGCTCTTATGTGGTGAGATGTGCCTGTAATCACGCATATCGTCCCAGGGATCGAAAATCACGTCGCACTTCCGATTGTGATGCTCTAACATACTGGCAATATTCAGTTTCACGGAATCTCCACCAGTCTCGGATCAGCTCATGTTTCAGTCTTTCGACGTCACTTCCACCCCGCAATTCGGTCGCGAGCGTGTCGCCGGTTTGCGCGCTGCCTTTGGCGATCTCGGCATTGACGGCTTCCTGGTGCCGCGGGCCGACGAGTATCAAGGCGAGTATGTGCCTAAATGCTCAGAGCGTCTCGCATGGCTTACGGGCTTCACAGGATCGGCGGGTGTTGCGCTTATCACACACTCCCAGGCCGTGGTCTTTGTGGATGGCCGGTATGTGACGCAGCTTGCCGAACAGGTGGACCGCAGCGTTTTCACCGGTGGCGATCTGGTGAATGAGCCGCCGCATGTCTGGCTGCCGCGTCATGCGAAGAAGGGCTTCCGGCTCGGTATCGATCCATGGCTGCATACGGGTGCGGAAGTGCGCCGGCTGGAAAAGGCGCTGGCTGAGATCGACGGCAAGCTCGTCTTCCTGCCCCATAATCCGCTCGACAGGCTCTGGACGGACCGGCCGGCCGAGCCGCTGGGCAATGTGATCATTCAGGACATCGCTCAGGCCGGCATCCTCGCCAAGGACAAGCTTGCAACGATTGCAAGCGGCCTGAAGGAAAAGAATCTCAAGGCGGCGCTGATTACCGACCCGTCTTCCGTCGCATGGATCTTCAATATCCGCGGCAGCGACGTGCCGCATACGCCGCATCCTCTGGCTCGCGCCATCATCTATGCCGAAGGAGAAGCGGCGCTCTTCCTCGACAAGCGCAAGACCAAGGTCGAGGCCGAAGCCTATCTCACGCAGATCTGCAAGCAGCTGCCGCCTTCCGAACTTACCAAGCGCCTGGCCGCTGCGGCTGCGAATGGCGGGCGCATACTGGTGGACCCGGATCTCGCTTCCTATGCCTTGACCGATATCATTCGTCGTGAAGGTGGAGAGGTCGTCGAGGGCAGTGATCCCGCCAAGCTGCCACGTGCCTGCAAGAATGCCGCCGAAATCAACGGATCGGCCGCGGCGCACCTGCAGGATGGGGCTGCGATGGTCGAATTCCTTTATTGGCTGGAGACGAGCAAGCCGGGAACGGTAACCGAAATCGCCGCGGCAGAAAGGCTGGAAGCCTGCCGTACCCGCGTCGGCGAAAGCATGCAGAACCCGCTCAAGGACATCTCCTTCGATACGATCTCCGGTGCCGGCGAGCACGCGGCCATCATGCATTACCGCGTGACCACGGCGAGTGACCGGCTGATCCAGGCTGGAGAGCTGTTCCTCATCGATTCAGGCGCGCAATATATCAACGGCACCACCGACATCACCCGCACCGTTGGCATCGGTGCCGTTTCCGAAGAGCAGAAACGTCTCTTCACGCTGGTCCTGAAGGGAATGATCGCCATCAGCACGGCGCGTTTCCCGAAGGGTACGCGCGGCTGCGATCTCGATCCGCTGGCGCGGATCGCGCTCTGGAAGGCAGGCGTCGATTTCGCGCATGGCACGGGCCACGGCGTCGGTTCCTATCTCTCCGTCCATGAAGGCCCGCAGCGCATTGCGCGCCTCGCCGTGCAGGAGTTGCTTCCCGGCATGATCCTGTCCAATGAACCCGGCTATTATCGTCCTGGTCACTTCGGCATTCGCATCGAAAACCTGATCTATATTCGTGAGCCGGAGGAGATCGAGGGTGGTGACATGCCGATGTTGGGCTTCGAGACTTTGACCTTCTGCCCCATCGATCGCAGTCTGGTGCTGGTGGAACTGCTGACACACGAGGAGCTGCATTGGCTGAACGAGTATCACGCCCGGACGCGCGAAGCGCTGATGCCGCTGATCCATGATCATGACGTACGGGCGTGGCTGGAAAATGCCACGCTCGCGCTCAGCCATTGAGAAATATGGACCTCATCCGATCTCGAAAGGGATGGGGTCCGTCTCAAGCGCCTATGGAATGGCGCCATGCCATGACAACGATCCATCCGGCGACCAGCATATAGGTCGATGGATAGCGCAGGCCGACAAGAAGGGCGGCAAACATTGCCACCTTCGTGTCCCAGCCACCGACGAAAAAAGCGGGTGCGACGAGGGTCGTGAGTACGGCGGCGGGCACGGCATTGAGCGCGGCTTCGACGCGTGGCGGAATGCGGGTCATCTTGACGATCAGGATATAGCCGCCGATGCGCGTCAGGAAGGTCACCACGGCTGCGGCCGCAATCAGCAGAACCATATGCGAATTGAAATCGAACATGGTCAGACCTCGTGACTTTCGTGCGCGAGATCGGGTTTGCGATTCGCTTTGACCGGCGGCAGCAAGGCCGCAAGCGTGACGCCTGCCAATGCGCCGATGCTGACATGCCAGGGCGAGCCGACATAGCGATGGGCGATGGCTGATGCCACGGCACTGACGGCCACGACAGGCAGGAAGTTGTCGCGCGTGCGGAAGCCCATGACAATGCCGAGGAAATAGACCGGCAGCAGAATATCGAGGCCGATGGCCTTGGGATCGCCGATGAAACTGCCGAGAAGACCGCCGATCAGGCTCACAACCACCCAAGGGATATAGATCACCGCCGCAAAACCAATGTACCAGGCGAAGGTTACGGGCTTGCCGCTTTCATGGCGCTTGATCGTCTCGGCGAATTGCGGGTCGACCAGCAGGAAGAAGGTGAAGAATTTCTCCACTGCGGAAAAGTGCCTGATGTAGCGAGCGATCGCCGCCGAATAGAGCACATGGCGGAAGTTCACCGCCAGGATCGACAGCACGATGAGCCAAGCCTGAACATTGTGGCCGAAGAGGTCGATGCCCACCATTTGGCTGGCGCCGGCATAGACGGTGCTGCTCATCAGAGTTAGTTCGCCGAGCGACATGCCCTCATCGCGCGCCAGCGCGCCGAAAAGGGCGCCAAAGGGTGCAGCAGCGAGGCCGACGGGAATGCCGCCCTTCAAGCCTTCAAGAAATTCCGCGCGACTCATGGTCCGCTTTGTCCTTTGTGGGAAATCCGGCGCTCTCGCCAAGATGTCGTGTCGAGGGCGGGCATTCCGCATGGAAGCAACGATGGTTGCACCCTTGCGCATTTGCTGCCGCGCTGTTCAATGGCCGGAGGTGTAAGCCGTGCCTTTAGAGCCAGCAATTGAATTTCCTTGATGGATCAATTGATTTCCTTGATCCAGCACTTGGAGCCGCTCGCAAAAATGGGAGATGGAAAGATGAAGAAGATCACTTTTGCGAAGGAGGAGAAGGCAGCCATGGTCGCCCGCCTTCAGCGCTATTTCGCCGACGAGCTGGATCAGACGCTCGGCTCGTTGCCAGCCGAATTCCTGCTCGATTTCTTCACCGCAGAGATCGGGCCTTACTACTACAATCAGGGCTTGCGGGATGCCCATGCGGCATTGATGAGCAAAATGGAGGATTTCGGCGAAGCGATCTATCTTTTGGAGAAGGAGTCGGCCAAGAGCTGAGGGCGGTTCACTTTTTTGGCTGAAACGTATGCTCAATAGCCGGGAAAGTGCGGGCCTTCACTTCCTCGGCATATGCTTCAGCCGCTTTCGAGATCATGGGCGCCAGCTCTGCGAAATGCTTGACGAAGCGCGGCTTGAAATCGTTGAACAGGCCGAGCATGTCGTCGGAAACGAGGATCTGGCCATCGCAGGCGGCAGATGCACCTATGCCGATGGTGGGAATGGCAACGGCGGCGGTAATCTCGCGGGCGAGCGGCTCGATCGTGCCTTCGATCACCATTGCGAAGGCGCCGGCCTCCGAGATCGCCTTGGCGTCACGCCGGATCTTGTCTGCTTCCTTGTCCGAGCGTCCAAGCGAGCGATAACCGCCGGTCGTATTCACCTGCTGCGGCATCAGGCCGACATGGCCGAAGACCGGAATACCGCGAGAGGTCAGGAAGGCCACGGTTTCAGCCATTTCCTCGCCACCCTCCAGCTTCACGCCATCGCAGCCGGTTTTCTTCAGGATGCGCGCGGCACTGCGGAATGCCTGCTCCTTCGATTCCTGATAGGAGCCGAAAGGCAGGTCGACGGTAACGCAGGCATGATTGGCGCCACGCATGACAGCCTTGCCGTGGGCGATCATCATCTCCAGCGTGACGCCGACGGTCGTTTCCATGCCGTAGAGTACCATGCCGAGGGAATCGCCCACGAGAAGCAGGTCGCAATGCGGATCGAGCAGACGGGCGATCGGTGTCGTATAGGCCGTCAGGCTGACGATCGGGCGCGTGCCCTTCATCGCCTCGATGGCGGCGGGCGTTATGCGCTTGGCATGTCCGACAGTGCTCATCTCAGGCGGCCTTTTCGTTGTTTGATGGCTTGCGGCCGATGACCCGGTTGTCTAGCAGACGAGTGGTACCGATGCGGACGAACAAGGCAATGAGGATTGGCTGCCCCTGCAGTTTGCTCAATGGTTCCAGCGTTTCAGGATGGCGAACGGCGGCGACTTCCACGGTCGCGAGCGGCTCCTTTTCGATGAAAGCGCGCAGCGCCTCTTCGAGTGCGGCGGGGTCATTCACCCCGAGATCATATAGTCGCTCGGCTTCCGCCAATGCCTTGGGAACGATAACCGCGGCGGCACGCTCTTCCTTCGACAGGTAGACATTGCGCGAGGAGAGGGCCAGGCCATCCGCATCGCGAACGGTCGGCACCGGTACGACCCGGACGGGCTGGGCCAGATCCTCGACCATGCGGCGGATGATCGTCACCTGCTGATAGTCCTTCTCGCCGAAATAGGCGCTGTCGGGCTGGACGATGTTGAAGAGCTTGGTGACGACGGTGGCAACCCCGGCGAAATGGCCCGGGCGAACCGCGCCTTCCAGCTCCGCGCCAAGTTTCGGCACATCGACCACCGTTTGCATTGGACGCGGATACATATCCGTGACGCCAGGTGCGAAGAGATAGTCGACACCGGCATCGCGCAACATGGCGCTGTCGCGTTCGAGATCGCGCGGATATTTCGCCAGATCCTCATTGGCGCCGAACTGCAGCGGATTGACGAAAATGGAGGTGACGACGACGTCGTTCTCGGCCTTAGCGCGGGAGACGAGTTCCATGTGGCCGGCATGCAGGTAGCCCATGGTAGGCACCAGGCCGATGCGCCTGCCGGCTTTGCGGTGTTCGCCAAGCCGTTCGCGTAGAGCGGCTATCGTGTGAACGATCTCCATCGTGGCACTCCTCCCCAAGCAATTCGTTTCCGCATTGCCCGTTTCCATCCCTAAAAATTGCCGGGACTTCTAACGTGTGCAGTGCAGAAAGGCAATTCGCCCGCGCCCGGCCAACCAAGGCGATTTAATCTCCGCTATCGCGCTCCAAACAAAATCGCTCTCCCAAGCAGTGCCTGAGAGAGCGAAGGCGAGATAATGCTGTCTTGGGTAGGCTAGACGGAGCGCATCAGGCCGCCGTCGACCTTGAGGTTTTGGCCGGTGATGTAACCAGCACCATCCGAGGCCAGGAAGGCGACGGTGGCGGCGATCTCTGCGCTGGTGCCATAGCGTCGCATCGGCACGCTGTCGCGGCGTTCTTCGGTTGCCGGCAGGCTGTCGATCCAGCCGGGCAGGACGTTATTCATCCGCACATTGTCGGCGGCGTAGGTGTCGGCAAAAATCTTCGTATAGGAGGCAAGGCCAGCCCGGAATACCCCCGAGGTCGGGAACATTGGCGACGGCTCGAATGCCCATGCCGTGGAGATGTTGATGATCGCGCCGGATTTCTGCTTCTGCATGATGGGGGCGATGAGGCGTGTCGGACGGATGACGTTCATGAGATAGACATCGAGGCCGGTGTGCCATTGCTCGTCGGTAATCTCGAGGAGCGGGGCGCGCGGGCCGTGGCCGGCGCTGTTGACGAGCACATCGATGCGCGCCCATTTTTCCATCGTCGCATCGACCAGGCGCTTGAGATCGTCGTTAGATTGGTTGGAGCCGGTAACGCCGATACCGCCAAGCTCCTGAGCCAGCGCCTCACCCTTTCCGGAGGAGGAGAGGATGGCGACATGGAAGCCATCGGCCGCAAGGCGCCTAGCGCTTGCAGCGCCCATGCCGCTGCCGCCGGCAGTGATCACAGCCACTTTTTCTATCGACATGGGTCCTTCCTCCTTCATCTCGTTCCACTGGAACCGATTGCTTCGAAACTACCGATGAAATATCATTACCCTCGCGCGAGAGCGAAGCAGATAAATTCCCGTTTGCCAGTAGAAAAACTATCGCATGAATGGTTCGCCCGGTAAACTTCCCTCTCTGAATGGCCTAAAGGCATTCGAAGTGGCTGCACGCCATCACAGCTTCAAGCTGGCGGCCGAGGAGCTGGGGGTTACGCAAGGAGCGGTGGCTCAACAGGTGAGAGGGCTGGAAGCCGAGCTGGGCGTAAAGCTGTTCGAGCGGATGCCGCGGTCTTTGGTGCTAACGGGCGAGGGGCGGGGCTATATCGCCGATATCAGGCGCGCTTTCGAAATCATCGCTCAAGCGACCAGCGACCTCGAGCCGCAACCCGTAAGGCTAACCATCAGCACCACGCCGACATTCGCATCGAAATGGCTGATCCCACGCCTGCCGGATTTTACGGCTCGTCATCCCGATCTCGATCTTCATATCCTCGCCACGGACCGTATGTCGGGCTTTCAAGCGGATGGAGTGGATCTTGCCGTTCGATATGGGCGACCGCCTTTCGGGCCGGGGTTGGCGACCGAACTGCTTTTCGAGCAAGAGATCATCGCCGTTTGCAGCCCGACGCTGCTGCATCACCGAAAGTCACCGAAGACGGCGGAAGAACTCGCCGACTACGCGCTTCTCCATGACGCCCATAATTCCTGGCCAGAATTTATCGACAAGCATTTCGGGCGGGCAGTCCACGCCTCCTATAAAGGGATCAGCTTCAACCAGACATCGCATGCGATCGAAGCGGCCATTGCGGGGCAGGGAATCGTCCTCGCCAACCGCGATTTCGTGGCGCGAGATATGGTGGAAGGCCGTCTGACGCAGGTTATCCAGGGGTCGCTAAGCGGTCCATCCGACTTCTATCTCGTCTGGCCGCGCTATCGCAAATCCGCAGCGCTTGAGACGGTGATCGACTGGATGAGGGGAGAAGCGAGCAGGTAATAGTGGATACTGCTCGGTGGTGCGACCGTGGAAGTTTTCATCGCTGGAAGGCCGCCGGCTGGCAACGTGGCGCATCAAGCGCGATCGCGCTGCCGAATGCTGCAATTGCCTTCCGGGGTTAGCGCTTTCCTCAATCTTTTCCTGTTAGCTGCCACCATGGCAAAGATCGTGGCGTTGGCTGCATATTTCTATCAGGCTGCAGTGGCTTTCGGGCTGCTGATCGTGGTGGCACATCTGCTGGCTCCGGCGGACTATGCGGCCTATTCGCTGTTCATCTCGATCAGCCAGTTTGCGGCGATCCTCTGCTTCGAGTGGGTTCGCTTTGCCTGCAGTCGCTTCTATCCGGGGCAGGGGCCAGGGAGCGAGGCACTGGAGCGCAAGGCGCTGACGGTAGAATTCGCGGCATGCTCGGCAATCTGCCTGATCGCCGCTTCCGTCTCGATCCTCTTTTCGGTCTCGGCAGAGATTGCCGTGCTTGGCGGCCTGGTTGCGATCTTCCAGGGCGGGAGCGACCTGCATCTCACCATGCTGCGCTTCCGTCAGGAATTTCGCGTCTTTTCGCGGCTGCAGGGGTCGCGCGCGACGATTCTGGCAATCGGTACGCTTGCGGGCACCGCCGTTGCTCCGACTTTCACATGCACCGTCATCGGTCTGATGGCCGGCTATCTTGCCTATGGGCTCCTTGCCGCTTTTCTGAGCCGCAACAGTCTTCACGAGGCGGCTTCGTTCGAGAAGGCGCTGGTACGTAAGCATTTCGTCTATGGCAGCGTTGCCGCGAGCGCCTCCATTATCGGCATGTTGACGCCGTTGGGATTGAAATCGATCCTCACGGCCTCGCTGGGAGCGGGTGGCGCTGCCGGCGCACTTCTGGCGCTTGATCTGCTGCAGAGACCCTTCGTCCTGATCGTCTCTGCGCTGCAGGCCATTCAATATCCCGATGTCGTCACGACCTATGATCGCGATGGGCGAACCCCTGCCTTTGCCAAGCAGCTTGGGGAATATTACTCGCTGCTGACCGGTTTGACGCTGATAACCGCCGCCGGCATTTTCGCGCTGCTGCAGCCGGTCGGGCAATTGGTCATTGCCGCCGGTTTGCGCAAGGAGTTTCTTGCCGTCGCCCCCTTTGTCATCGGCCTTGCGACATGCCGCGCGCTGACGGCCAACATGATGCCCACCCCGGCGCATCTGCAGCATCGGCTATTGACGATCTTCCTGCTCGCGGCGCTGGATTGCGCGCTGCTGAATGCGGGCACGCTCATCGGAGGCTATCTCGGTTCCTTCGGCGATGCTGCCCTCATGGCCGGCGGCATGATTGGCGCGCTTTGTGCCATGACGATCGGCGTCAAGGTGATGATGTCTCTTGCCTTCGATTTCGTCTGGCCGCCCGTCGTTCTGTCGGGCATCGGGCTGGCCCTGCCGGTGCTGGCAACTGCCGGTTTTGGCTATTCGCTCTGGACATCTGTGGCTATCGGCGTTGTCGGGGGTGCGCTCTTCTGCCTGCTCGGCCTCTACAGCTATTTTGTCACCATGTTCCGGCCGCAGTCCCGGTCCTGAAATCTCTTAGAGATCTTCCAAAATGGACAGGACGCGATCTGCGCTGCCATCCCAGGAGAAGCGCGTAACGTTCTCATGGCCGCGTCGACGCAGATCCTGGCGCAATGTCTCGTCCGTCGCGATCCGCCGCATGGCGGAGACAAGTTCGTCCTGTCGGAAGGGATCGAAGTAGAGCGCGGCATCGCCCGACGCCTCACGCACGGCAGGAATATCGGCCGCGAGCACCGGGCAGCCCTGGGTCATCGCCTCCAGCGGCGGGATACCGAAACCTTCGTAAAGGCTCGGGAAAACGAAAGCTGTGGCATGGCGCTCCAGGGCGGCGATTTCTGCATCGGCGAGCCTGCCGGGGAAGAGCATGCTGTCGCTCGATTGCTGGTTGTCCGATTTGAACACGGTCGGTGCGGAGCCGCCGACGACCACGAGCTTCTGATTGATATCCTTGAGCGCCTCGAAAGCGCGAATGGCGAAATCGAGGTTCTTGTTCGGCTTCATCGTGCCGACGAGTAGGAAGAAGCCGTTGGTTTTCAGACCAAGCCGCTGCATGACGGCCTCATCCGGCTCGATGGCGGCATAATGATCGACGGCATTGTAGACGACATCGATACCAGTCGATGGCACCCGGAATACCGAGGCGAGCTCCTGCCGCGAGAATTCGGAGACGGTACCGATCTTAGCGGTGCGCGTCAGCACGGTTCCAAGGGCGCCATGCAGCAGGCGGTAGCTGCGCTTGAAGGACTGCGGATGGCGGAAGATCGTCACGTCATGGATGACGACGGCCTGGCGGCGATGCAGAAGTGGGCCGCTGCCGCCAAAGCCGATGAGCCGACTGCCGCGCGAGTGTGAAAGCAGCGCTGTTTGCTCCCAGAGATGGCCGGGGCCGGAACCGAAACTATCGATTTCTATCGCCGAAAGCCTCATATCGACAGGCGTATTGCGCGGCACCGCCAAACGCCAGCGCACCCCTTTCAGGGAGGCAGGCAGTGCGCCTGAGGAGATCTTGCGATCGAGCGCCAGGGTCAATTCGCGCGCAAAGCGCTGTACACCGGACAGAGGCTGGCCGAGAAAACGCCCGTTGATGACAATCGACTGCACGCTAAAGATCCCGATATCTTACTGACAGGGAATAGCTTGCACCATTTTATTTAGAGAAGGTTTAGCTTGCTTCGCGCGATTTTACGCAAGCGCGTCCTTGCTGCTGGCAATGGTGACGCCGCGGGCTCGCATCTCGTCGATTGCCGATTTTACGCCGGCGGGATCGATGCCTCGGCTGGCGTCTTCGATGAAGCGGACTGTGACGCCGGGCAGCATTTCAACGGCATCGAGCGCCGAGAACTTGACGCAATAATCGGTTGCCAGCCCGCAAAGGTCGAGTTCGGTGACGCCTTTGTTGCGTAGATAGGCGGCCAGTCCGGTGAGGGCAGCCTGATCGTTGTCGCGGAAGGCGGAGTAGCTGTCGACGGCGGGATTCTGGCCTTTTTGCTGGATGAAATCGACGGCGGCCATATGGAGATCGGGACGGAACTCGGCATCTTTGCTGTTCTGAACGCAGTGGTCGGGCCACATCATTTGCGGCTTGCCCGAAAGCATGCCGATTTCAAAGGGTTTCTTGCCGGGATGGGAGGAGGCGAAGCTGCCGTGACCAGGCGGGTGCCAATCCTGTGACGCGACGATGAGATCGTATTTGCCGCTATCAATGAGCTGGTTGGCGACGGGCACCACCTGGTCTCCCTCTGGAACTGGAAGGTTACCGCCAGGGCAGAAGCCGTTCTGGATGTCGATGAGCAGCAGCGCTTTCATGAGACCTGTCCTTCCGTTTTGTTGCGCTGCACGATGCCAAGTGGCGCGCTTCGGATCAAGCCCTTTGCGCCCCGCCGATGAAGGCGGCGAGGCGCGATGGTTTGTGAAGGCTTATGCCGGCTTGTGGCCCTTGAGCCCATAGAAGGCAATGTAGATGTAGCAGATAATCGGCATCAGGAAGGCCAGGTGGATGCCGATCGTATCGGCAAGGCCGCCCTGGATAACAGGCAGGATCGCGCCGCCGACAATGGCAAGGCACAGAATGCCCGAGCCCTGGCTCGTATATTTGCCGAGACCGTGCAGCGCGAGGCTGAAGATCGTCGGGAACATGATCGAGTTGAAGAGGCCGATCGCCAGCACGGCCCACATGGCGACATGGCCTGTCGTCAGCACCGTCACCAGCAGGAGGATGATCGCGGCGACAGCATTGAAGGCAAGCGCCTTGCCGTCATCGATGTGGCGCATGATTGCCGAGCCGACGAAGCGTCCGACCATCGCGCCGCCCCAGAAATAGGAGACGTAATGGGCGGCGTCCGCTTCGGAAAGATGCGCGATATCGGGCTGGCTGAGGAAATTCACCAGGAAGCTGCCGACGCTGACTTCGGCTCCGACATAAACAAAGATGCCGAGAGCGCCGAGCACGAGATGGCGGTATTGCCAGGCAGAGCCGCCGCCGCGCATCGGCTCGATAGTCTCCTCATCCTCGACTTGCGGGAGTTTCAGCGCCGCAAAGACGGCCGCGAGCACTAGGAAAGCGGCGGCAAGGAGCAGATAGGGGAATTTGACCGCGCCGGCTTCCGCAAGCCGCATGGCGTCGAGCTGTTCCGGTGTCGCGTTGGTGGCTGCAACAGTCGCGGCAGACAGGATCAACATCGCGCCGAAGTAGGGGGCAATCGTCGTGCCGAGCGAGTTGAAGGCCTGCGTCAGGTTCAGGCGGCTGGCGGCCGTATCCGGAGGTCCCAATACGGTGACATAGGGGTTTGCGGCAACCTGCAGGATCGTGATGCCGGTGGCGAGCACGAAAAGTGCGCCCAAGAAAAGGGCGTAGACGCGATACGTGGCGGCAGGAATGAACAGGGCGCAGCCGACAGCCGCGATCGCAAGGCCGACGACGATGCCCCATTTATAGGTGATGCGCTTCACGAGTGTGCCGGCAGGCAGCGATATGATGGAGTATGCGCCGAAAAAGCAAAGCTGGATGAGCATTGCCTGCGTGTAATTGAGCTGAAAGACGCTTTTCAGGTGCGGGACCAGAATATCGTTCAAGCAAGTAATGA
Source organism: Martinezella sp. CNPSo 3795 (assembly GCF_057784475.1). Taxonomy (NCBI): domain Bacteria; kingdom Pseudomonadati; phylum Pseudomonadota; class Alphaproteobacteria; order Hyphomicrobiales; family Rhizobiaceae; genus Martinezella; species Martinezella sp. CNPSo 3795. The sequence continues at coordinate 113,927 of NZ_JBXSOQ010000004.1, forward strand.
AGCCCCACATGAAAAAGAGTGAGGTGAGTGCGATAAGCGCGAATTGGTAATTGCCCTGGCCTTGGTGTGCGGATGCACGCGCGCTGGTGGGCGCAGAGCTTGTTGCTGAGCCAGCCACTTTTTTATCCTCGGTTTTTGTTGTTGCCAGGCTTCGAGATTCGAGCCGGACGAAAGCCCGAACGGGCCGAAAGAAGAAACTGGCGGCGGCTTACCGAGATACCGCGGGAAACGCAGAATCCCGAAGCCGCTTCAATCGATATAATCGATTGGTCCGCTATTGGTAGCTTGCTAGGCATGCGGATTTTGCAATGCTGCAATGCAATCACTTGCAAGGGCGGAATGTCTGCCGACGTCAGTCGAGGCTGTGCAAATAGCCAAGAACGGCGCGTTTCACGCGCAGAGCCAGCTGGTATCTATCCTGGTCGCCATGCTCCCCGGCGGCATCGACTATTCCCTTGATGATGGCGACCACGTCGCGACTCGCCACATCGATATCGGCCTGCGGCGGCAAATCTGGCCGCAGCAGGGTTGCGCGCGTGAGCTCGAAGAAGCGCCTTTTGACCGCTTCGGTGGCGGCATCAAGCGGAAGGCGCGCTTCCTCGAAATCGAGCAAGCGGGCTAGCGCCGGCCGGCGAAGTTGCTGCTCGACGCAAGGGAGGATGAGCGCCGACAAGGCCTCGCTGCCCGTGGGCTTGTCGGCGGCAATTTCCGCCTCTGCGACGAGACGCGAAGTCTCGCGCAGGATCAAGGCTCCGATCAACGCATCCTTGCGCGGAAAATATTGATAGAGCGAGCCGACACTGACGCCGGCCTTTTCCGCAACGGCATTGGTGGAGAAGGCCTCATGGCCGTGCTCCTCCAAAATGCGAGCTGCAGCCTCCACGATCGCCTCGACTGTTGCGAGCGAGCGGGCTTGTCTTGGCGCTTTTCTCGGCGCGGCACGGCTATGGAGAGGGCCTTCGGACATGTTCCTGGAATGCGAGTAGCAAAAAGCGAATTATCGCTCATATTACAGTTCGCAACCCAACGAAACAAGCGTTTAAGCGACATGCCGGGATTGAGTTCCCAGGCATGCTCGAGAGCGCGTGTGCGAACGACAAGGAGATTGACGCATGTCCAACGAAATTAGAACGGCGATCGTAACCGGCGCATCCAAAGGGATTGGGGCAGCCATTGCGAGGCAGCTTGCCGAAGACGGCTTTCAGACCGTCGTCAATTACGCATCGAGTTCCGGAGAGGCCTCCGATGTTGTTGCCGGCATCACGGCGGCAGGCGGCCGCGCGATTGCAATCCGTGCCGATGTTAGCGACGCTGCGGCAATAACGGCATTGTTCGATCGCACCGAAGCAGAGTTCGGCAGGGTCGATGTGCTCGTCAACAATGCAGGTATCAGCAAATTTTCGCCGCTGGCTGAGGTCTCGGATGAGGATTTTCAGCAGCAAATCGCCGTCAATCTGACAGGCACTTTCAACGGGATGCGAGAAGGGGCGAAGCGGGTGCGCGATGGTGGCCGCATCATCAATCTTTCCACGAGCATCATCGGTCACTATTCCCCCGGCAATGGCGTCTATGCGGCGACCAAAGCGGCGGTGGAGGCGATGACGCATATTCTTGCTAAGGAACTCGGCCCGCGCGGCGTCACCGTCAATGCGGTCGCGCCAGGGCCGATCGCTACCGAATTGCTGTTCAAGGGGCGGTCCGAGGCGCTGATCCAGCGGCTGATAAACGACATTCCGCTCGGGCGCCTCGGGATTCCTGACGACATCGCCCAGATCGTATCGTTTCTGGCCGGCCCGCGGAGCGGCTGGGTCAACGGCCAGATCATCAGGGCAAATGGCGGACGCAACTGAGATCGAGTAGCGCGAGGTGCAGAAGCCTTTGCGGCAGAAGGATCGTTTCTTGCCACAAATCGCGACACCGAATGATGCCGCTGCGAGACCGGGACTGTCTCGTACAAAAATTATACCGCCATGCACATGAGGTAGGTGCGATGAAAAAGACCGTAACTGGCTGCTCCGTCGAGGAAGCGATGCATTTGCTGGGCGGCCGCTGGCGGCTGCTGATTGTGTCTTATCTGGTCGATGGACCCCAGCGTTTCAACGAGCTGAGGCGGCTGATGCCTGGCATTTCGCAGAGGATGCTGACGCTTGATCTGCGCGCTGGAGGAGGCGGGTCTGATCCGGCGGACGGTCTATCCGACGGTTCCAGTGAAGGTGGAATATTCGCTGACGGAGGATGGGCGGCGGTTGGAGAAGGTGGTGGCCGTGGTCAAGGAGTTTGGGCTGTGGCTCAAGGATCAGGATGCGCGGGGGAATTGAAGAGCGTGCGGCTTCACCAGAGCTCGTGGTATAAATCCCGCCAATCCGGATTTGTCTTTTCAACCAGCTCGATTTTCCACTGGCGATACCAGCGTTTCAGCGATTTTTCGCGTTGTATTGAAATGATGTCGGCGTGGTCTTCATACCAGACGAGCCGTGTGCATCCCATATTTCCAAGCAAAGCTCGGTGTCAGAAACCCATTGGGTTGCTGTTACTATTCGCCGCTCTTCTATTATCTTCTTCTCTCTCGACAAGTACCTGTTCCCATATGCGATACGTCGTCGAGATCATTTCGTTAAGCTGATCGAAGCTAAATAATTCCAATCCATCATCGGTACGGCGCTGTAATATCCGGGTTCCATCATCCAATTTTCTAAACTGATAAATGGCCAGGGCTACATTCTGCAAGTCTGGATCAAGGGCCCGCGTGCGCTCATGCATAACGGAAAAGGCAAAGCGTCTAGCTTCTTTATTCAAACGCTTGGTAAGGCGATAATCGTGAAAACTAACTTCCGGCTGCTCGCCCACAATTGAGATGTAATCCGGCCAAAAACGTACGGTCTGTCCGAAACCAATCGCCCAGTTGGGCATCAAGCGGTCGCGCGAGTATATCTGTTCATGCTGAGCAAAATCGTAGAGGGCCTTTGCGACACTTAGATTGTGCTCATATTCAGCAATATGACGGGAGTGCTTTTGAACAATCTCGCAAACCTTCTGCCAAGGCGTCGGCTCGGCTTTGCCAAACAGAGGTATTTGGCGATTGAGAATATCCGGCTGCGCCCTTCGAACGGGATCGTAAGTATGAGGAGGGCGTCCAAACTTATGTTTCCGCAAGAGAATCCATTGGTCGGAAATCGGTAAAACAGCGATTCGCGCAAGATCAGTCTCAGCCAAACGGCGTGTCTTCATCGGGTTCCCTTTGTCTCGACGATTTTCCAATTGCCAATTTTAAGAACTTGAATCTTTCTTTTGTAACATCGTCGGTGATTCGTAACCCAAGATTTGCATTAATTTTTGAGTTCTCCACAGTATAATGCCAAGGGCCATTTGGTGCGTGTGATAGATCGACCAATTGCCCTGCTGATAAACTAGAGAAATTCACCATTACCGATCTAATTACTCTTCGAGCAGATTTGTCAGAAATTGGCTCGATCACAAAGCTGGCACCAGAGATAACGTCATACCTGGAAGCTCTGCCTCTAATTGGATTAGCACCGAACTCTTTGAAGGATTTGTACAAAGCCGGGTGAACCGGGCCATAAGTCCAAGCTTCAAAGTAACCGCTTACCAGCGGTTTCTCATGTTCAAGCAAGAAGAATGCATGACAGAAATATATTAGCTTCTGCAGAACAATGTTTGTCACCGGGCGCGCATCTTCTTCTGCGAGCTCTAGGACGTAGTTAGCGATAGCTCTCGGATCATGCATTTTCTATATCTTGCGGCAGTCAGCTAAAAAGAACTCGTTCCCTTATACCCGCTCGACAAACCCGTCCAGCACGCGCTTCTGCCCAGCGCGATCAAATTCGATCGTCAGCTTGTTGCCCTCGATCTCCGAAACATTGCCGTTGCCAAACTTGATATGGAAGACGCGGTCGCCGATGGCGAATTTGGAGGGTTCGGAGGAGGTGGATTTGGCCACCAGCTCGCCGTCGATGGTGCGCACTTTCGGACCGCTTTCGCCGTAACCGATGCGTTCGACGGCGTGGCCGGAGCGGCTGCCCCAGTTGTCGCGGGTCGCATCGTTGCGGTTGGCCTGGGCGCGCTTCCAGCCGGGGGTGGAATAGGTGTTGGCGAAGGGATCGGCCTTGTCGAAGCGGGATTGGCCGTAGCCGCCGCGGCCATATCCGCCATAGGACTGCTCTACTTCGGCGACCTGAACATGCGTTTCCGGCAGTTCGTCAAGGAAGCGGGAGGGGATCGTCGATTGCCATAGGCCGTGGATGCGGCGGTTGGAGACGAACCAGATGTGGCAGCGGCGCTTGGCGCGCGTGATGCCGACATAGGCGAGGCGGCGCTCTTCCTCGAGGCCGGCGCGCCCGCTTTCGTCGAGCGAGCGCTGATGCGGAAACAAGCCTTCCTCCCAGCCGGGCAGGAACACCGTGTCGAATTCCAGACCCTTGGCAGAGTGCAGCGTCATGATGGAGACGGCGTCGAGATTTTCGTTCTGCTCGGCATCCATAACAAGGGCGACGTGTTCAAGGAAGCCGCGCATGGATTCGAAGCTGTCCATGGAGCGGATGAGTTCCTTGAGGTTTTCAAGCCGCCCCGGCGCTTCTGCCGATTTGTCGTTCTTCCACATGTCCGTATAGCCGGACTCTTCGAGAATCTGCTCGGCAAGCTCAGTATGCGGCGTGTTTTCGAGCAGGCCCTGCCAGCGGCGGAAGGATTGCACGACGTCGAACAGCGCCTTGCGCGCCTTCGGCTTCATCTCATCCGTCTCGATGATGTCGACCGCTGCCGCCAGCATCGGGATATCGCGCACGCGGGCGTAATCATGCAGCGCACGGACAGTGGTGTCGCCGAGACCGCGTTTTGGCGTATTGATGATGCGTTCGAAGGCGAGATCGTCGGCCGGCTGGCAGACGAGGCGGAAATAGGCCATGGCGTCGCGGATTTCGAGGCGCTCGTAGAAGCGCGGGCCGCCGACGACGCGATAGTTCAGGCCGAGCGTCACGAAACGGTCTTCGAACTCGCGCATCTGGAAGGAGGCGCGCACGAGGATGGCGATGTCGTTGAGATTGTGCTTGTTGCGCTGGAGCTGCTCGATCTCTTCGCCGATGGCGCGCGCTTCTTCCTCGGAATCCCAGGAAGCGTGCACCTGCACCTTGATGTCGTCCGGATCGGAGCGGTCGGTGAACAGCGTCTTGCCGAGCCGGCCCTCATTATGGGCGATGAGATGCGCGGCAGCACCGAGAATATGTTCGGTGGAGCGATAGTTGCGCTCGAGCTTGATGACCTTGGCGCCCGGAAAATCCTTCTCGAAGCGGAGGATGTTGTCCACCTCCGCGCCGCGCCAGCCATAGATCGACTGGTCGTCGTCACCGACGCAGCAGACATTCTGCGGCTCGCCCTTCTGTCTCTGCGCCAGCAGGCGTAGCCACATATATTGCGCCGTATTGGTGTCCTGATACTCGTCGACGAGGATGTAGCGGAAGCGCTGGTGATAATCCTTGAGGATATCAGGATTCTGCCGGAACATATTGATCGGATGCAGCAAAAGGTCCCCGAAGTCGCAGGCGTTCAGCGTCTTCAGGCGGTTCTGGTAGGCGGCATAGAGTTCGCGGCCCTTGCCATTGGCAAAAGCGCGGGCATCACCTTCCGGAATATCGGCGGGGCTCAGGCCCTTGTTCTTCCATGTGTCGATCATGCCGGCAAATTGCTTGGCCGGCCAGCGCTTGTCGTCGAGCCCTTCGGCCTGGATCAGTTGCTTGATCAGGCGGACGACATCGTCGGTATCGAGAATGGTGAAGCTCGAGGTGAGGCCGACCAGCTCGGCATGGCGGCGCAACAGCTTGACACCGATCGAGTGGAAGGTGCCGAGCCAGGGCATGCCTTCGACCGCGCCGCCGACCAGCAGCGCGATACGCTCCTTCATCTCGCGGGCTGCCTTGTTGGTGAAGGTGACGGCGAGGATCTGGCTGGGGAAGGCGCGGTTGGTGGACAGGATATGCGCGATGCGCGTCGTGAGCACTCGCGTCTTGCCTGTGCCGGCGCCGGCAAGCACCAGAACGGGGCCGTCGAGCGTTTCCACGGCTTCCGCCTGTTCTGCATTGAGGCCTGAGAGATAATCGGGCCGGCGGCCGCTGTCGCGTGCTGCCATGGCGCGGGCCGCAATGCCGCCGCCAATGCTGCCGGCAGCCGGCGCGGAACGGCGCGGCGCCACGTGCTCCGGCTCCTCGTCAAAGAAGGGAATATCGTCATGTCCAATGGTCATGCCGCCCAATGTAATGATTCTACCCCGAAAGGCAAAAGAAACGGGCCGAAACTAGAACAAAAAGTGCACATTCACAGGGCATAAGACTCGATCGACGGCTGTTTTCATGTGGAAATGGGTCGGCCCATTCACCGGGTAAAACGTCTCGTTGTCCGCACTAAGATTACAACTTTGTCATAATCTGTGGCGAAACTTGCGGCATATGCTCAAAAACACGATATTGCAGCAAATCGGGCACAATCTTGCTTTATGGAGCCGTCCGAGCCGAAATTGACCCCCGGTTAAGTGCGCTGGGTGGATGAGGGGTCACAAAAACCAACGACGCGATTTCATCGCCTCTGACACAACGAGCCGGAGACGTGCATGACCGCCTGGAAGCAGCTTTCCTTGTCTTTTTTCTTGCTGGCAGCTGGCATCGCCGCTGTCGTGGCCTTCATGCCCAGCGCAGCGGGCCTGCTGCAGAAGGTCGGCGTTCCCGAGACTGTCGTGGCCTGGATTGCTCCGCGCGATGGCGCGGCGGACGGAAAGTCGGAGACGCAGGCAAGCTCCGGTGGACGGCGCGGTCAGAACATACCGCTTGTCGTCACCGAGCCTGTGGTCAGCGGTGTTGTTAACGATCGCCTGAGCGCGATCGGTACCGGCGACGCCATCCGTTCGGTCGTCGTCATGCCGCAAGCGGCGGGTACGATCCGGGAAATTCTCATCAAGTCAGGCGACAGAGTGAAGCAGGGGCAGGTGCTGGCGCGTCTCGACGACGACGAGCAGATCATCGCTCGCGGCCAGGCGGAAGTGGCGCTGAAGAGTGCTGTCGAAAAATCCCAGCTCTACCGCAATATCAAATCCACAGTCTCGCGCATGGATGTTTTCGATGCCGAGATCGTGGAGCAGGGCGCAAAGCTAGCGCTGCAATCGGCCGAGCTGGCGCTGAAGCGCCGCGATGTGGTCGCACCGATCGACGGGATTGTCGGTATCGTGCCCGTGGTCGTCGGCGACAATGTGACGACAACGACCAATATCGTGATGCTAGACGACCGCTCGGAAATCCTGGTGGATTACTGGGTGCCGGAGCGCTTCGCCAACACAGTCAAGGTCGACCAGCCGGTGGAAGCGACGTCGGTGGCATTGCCGGGGCGCGTATTTTCGGGCGTTGTCGAGGCAGTCGACAATCGTGTTGACGGCGCAAGCCGGACGCTGCGCGTGCGCGCCCGCATCGATAATGCTTCCGATGTTCTGCGCGCCGGTATGTCCTTCAATGTCGGCATGCGCTTTGCCGGCGAATCCTATCCCTCCGTCGATCCGCTCGCCGTCCAATGGGATGGGGCGGGTGCGCATGTCTGGCGCGTCGTTGACGGCAAGTCCTCGAAGGTGCGCGTCAGCATCGTGCAGCGCAATCCGGATGCGGTGCTGGTCCGTGGCGATCTCCGCAATGGCGATCTCATCGTCATCGAAGGATTGCAGCGCGTGACCGAAGGTGGCGAGGTTCGCTTTGCCCGCGATGTCGCCCAGGCCAAGGAGGTCATCACCCAATGATGACCGATGGCAACGATGTGGCGGATGCCGGCTCGGCAGCGGCCAAGCAATCCTTTACCGCACTCTTCGTGCGCCGGCCGATCCTGGCGCTGGTCTTCAACACGCTGATGGTCGTCGCCGGTCTTGCCGCCTATTTCGGCGTCGAAGTGCGAGAACTGCCCGATGTCGACCGTCCCGTCGTGACCGTCAGGACCGTATTCGATGGCGCATCGCCGCAGACGGTGGATCAGGAGCTGACGAAGATCATCGAAGGGGCGGTTGCCCGCGTCAGCGGCCTGAAGTCGGTTTCCTCCAGTTCCTCCTTCGGTCAGAGCCGGGTAACGCTTGAATTTTCCGACGCGACCGATCTTTCGGTTGCCGCCAATGATGTCCGCGACGCCATCGGTCGCATCACCGAACAATTGCCCGATCAGGCGGATGCGCCTCAGATCGTCAAGGCGGATTCGGATTCGCAGCCGATCATGCGGCTTGCCGTCACCTCGACCACGTTGACGATGGATGACCTGACACAGCTCGTCGACAAGGAGATCACCGACCGGCTGGCTTCGGTCGAGGGCGTCGCCGATGTCGAGCTTTACGGCGATCAGGAGAAGATCTTCCGCATCGATGTCGATCAGGCCGCCCTTGCGAGCCGAGGTCTCACCATCGGCGACCTGACGACGGCGCTTGCGACCGCAGCACTCGATGTACCGGCCGGATCGCTGAAGAGTGCGCGGCAGGATATCGTCGTGCGCGCCACGGCGGCACTACAGACGCCGGAGGATTTCTCCCGGCTGATCATCAAGAACCGCGTGCGGCTTTCCGATGTCGCCACCGTGACGCTCGGACCGAGGGACGGCACGACCGCGCTGCGTTCGAACGGTGTGCAGGGCGTTGGTCTCGGCATCATCCGTCAGGCGCAGTCGAATACCTTGAATATTTCCGAAGGCGTGAAGGCCGTCGTCGCGCAGCTGTCTAAATCGCTGCCCGAGGGTACGCGCATCGTCATCACCAGCGACGATGCCCTGTTCATTCAGGGGGCGATCCACGAGGTCGTGCTGGCGCTCGTCCTGTCGGCGTTGATCGTCACCGCAGTCATCTATCTCTTCCTGCGCGACTGGCGGGCGACGCTGATACCGGTCGTCACCATGCCGGTGGCGCTGATCGGCACGCTTGCCGCGCTCTACATGGTCGGTTTCTCGGTCAATATCCTGACGCTGCTGGCAATCGTGCTTGCGACCGGCCTCGTGGTCGATGACGCCATCGTCGTGCTCGAGAATATCGTGCGGCGCAGGGCGGAGAAGATCGGGCCTCGCGCTGCCGCCGTGCTTGGCACGCGCGAAGTTTTCTTCGCCGTCATTGCGACGACGGCCACGCTTGCTGCCGTGTTCATTCCGCTCTCCTTCCTGCCGGGGCAGGTGGGCGGTCTGTTCCGCGAATTCGGCTTCGTGCTTGCCTTCTCCGTCGGCCTGTCGTCGATCGTGGCGCTGACGCTCTGCCCCATGCTTGCCTCGCGCATGCTGACCAAGGAGATGCGCGAGGAGCATGGCGCGCTCGGGCGTTTCGGCGAGCTTTTCTCCGGTGTCTATCGTCGTACCCTCAAGGCTTGTCTCAATGCGCCTTTCGTCGTCATCGTCTTCTGCGCCGTGTTTTCGGCTGCAGCCGTCCTGGCGTTCATAAACGTCAAGAGCGAGCTGACGCCGAGCGAGGATAGGGCGATGGTCATGCTGCGTCTCACCACGCCGCAAGGCGCAGGCCTCGATTATACCAAGGATCAATTACAGCGCGTCGAAGAGCGGCTGCAGCCGCTGATGGACAGCGGCGACATACGAAATATCTACGCGATTTCAGGCATGAACACCCAGAAGAACAGCGGCTTCATGGTGCTGACGCTGGCCCCCTGGAGCGAGCGCCATCGTACGCAGCAGGATATTGTCACCGATATCAACAAGGCCATGGCAGGCGTGCCGGCTCTTCGCGGCAATGTCATCCAGGCCAACAGCCTGCGCATTCGTGGCGCCGGCAGCGGCGTGCAGATGGCGCTCATCGGCAACAATCACGAAGCGCTGACCGATGCAGCGCTGAAACTCGTGCAGGAACTCGACAAAACCGGCCAATTCGATACGCCGCGGCTGAACAACGAGCCGACACAGGCTCAGGTCTCCGTCACCATCGATCGTGAGCGCGCTTCCGATCTCGGGGTCGACATTTCAGGCCTTTCAGTGGCCTTGCAGTCGCTACTTGAGGGCCGCTCCGTCGTCGACGTATTCGTCGCCGGCGAATCCTATCCGGTGCTTCTGACGTCGACGATGCGGCCGATCGATGATCCCACGGATCTTGAAAACGTCTTCCTGAAGACCGGCGACGGCAAGATCGTGCCGATGTCTGTCATCGCGTCGCTGAAGGAGAATGCGGTTGCGCCGCAGCTGACCCGCGAGCAGCAGCTGGCTTCGGTTGCGATCACCGCCGGGCTCAAGAACGGCATGTCGCTCGGGCAGGCGGTCGAGGAGATCACACGGATCGCGACGCCACTCCTGCCGCCTGGTTCGCGGTTGATGCCGCTCGCCGAAGCGGCGACACTGGAGGAAAATTCCAGCGGCATGGCCCTGACCTTCGGTTTTGCCATCGTCATCATCTTCCTGGTGCTTGCCGCGCAGTTCGAAAGCGTGCTGTCGTCGGTCATCATCATGTCGACGGTGCCGCTCGGCCTTGCCTGTGCCGTCTTTGCGCTCGTCATCACCGGATCGAGCCTCAACATCTACAGCCAGATCGGCCTGGTGCTGCTTGTCGGTGTCATGGCCAAGAACGGCATCCTGATCGTCGAGTTCGCCAATCAGCTTCGCGACAAGGGCGAAAGCGTGCGCGAGGCGATCGAAAAGGCCTGCGCACTGCGTCTGCGCCCGGTCATGATGACGATGATCGCGACCATCCTTGGCGGCGTACCGCTTGTCTTTGCCGAGGGGGCCGGCGCAGAAGCGCGCGTTGCTCTCGGTTGGGTCATTGTGGGCGGCCTTGGGTTTGCGACCCTGGTCACGCTTTACATCACACCCGTCGCCTATCTGCTGATCGCCCGCTTTGCGAAGCCACAGACGCATGAGGAGCAGCGCCTGCATGACGAGATGTCGGATGCGGCGCTGCGCGCGAAGCTCGCCAATCTTCGCGCGGCGGAGTAGGTCGGCACCGGCAGGTTGGTCCGTTGCAGGCGTTGCGCTTATTTATGGTAAATCAGGGGTATCGTTTAGCGCTTTTTTAAGCATGTTTGCTAATCATGTCGGTATGTAACCGCTGGAGCGCAGGTGTTGTTTTGCCTCGCTCCCCGTTCGCCGACACGCTCGGCCCGCGCGCATGAGCGCCCGCGGCAAGGTTCCGATGTCTCCTTGTATTTGTTGCGTATTGTTGCGTCCGGAGTTCATGTGCCGTGAGTATTTTTTCGACCTTCATCAGGGTCAGTCCCTCTGTGAATACAGCACTGGAAGTGCTGAGGGACACCCAGACCAAACTGGGTAATGCCGAGCGACAGATGTCGTCAGGCCTGCGGGTTCAGTCGGCCAGAGACAATGCCACCTACTGGAAAATCTCGACTTTGACGCATACCGACATCGGCGCGATTTCGTCGGTTCAGGATGCGCTCGGTCTCGCCGCCTCGACCGTCAGCACCGCTTCCACGGGTGTCGGTAGCGCGATCGATGTCGTGACCGAGATCAGGACGAAGCTCGTCAGCGCCTATGAGACCAGCGTCGACAAAACGACACTCAACGACGAGATCACCGAGCTCAAGCAGCAGTTGCGCAGCGTTGGGGAGTCGGCGACCTTCAACGGCGTCAACTGGACCGTGCTGCAAGATGGCGCGGACCCGACTGACCCCCATGAGATTCCAGGCTCCCTTATCCGGGGTACCAACGGCACCGTAACGATCGGCATGCTGAGCTATGCGGGCGTCAGCTCGACGACGGGGCCAATCACCTCGGCCGATGCGCGTTATCTGATCGACGATCAGTCAAGCGGCACCGGCGGATATGGCGTGCTGACGTCGACATCTTTCGCCACCGAAGCCGGAGCGGCCAAGAATTATGTGCTCATCAGCAGCAAAAACGGCAATACGAGCGGCCAGGTGGAGATTTCGCTCGATGCGAATACGAGTCGGGGCGCTATTGTCGACATGGTCAACACCGTGACGGGAATGCTGAACCAGCTCAAGACGATCGGATCCGCCTTCGGCTCCCTCGAGGCGCGTATCAATCTTCAGACCGAGTTTGCCAGGAATCTCAATGATTCGCTGACCAGCGGGGTCGGCAAACTCGTGGATGCCGATATGGAACAGCAGTCGAGCAAGGTTCTGGCGCTGCAGGCTCAGCAACAACTCGGGTTGCAATCTCTGTCGATTGCCAACGCGAGCTACAATACGGTTCTGCAACTCTTCCAGAACCATTGATTGCAGCGAACGGCTGAAATTGACAGGCTGGCGGGTGAATGGCTCCGCACGTCCGCATGCGCCGGCTTCTGCAAAAGCTCTGCTGACGCTCTATGCACAGGGGACAAGGGTCTGGATAAGATTTCTCTTCATGATATTGCCGCAATGCTTCATATCTGCTGCGGCCATCGAACCGGAGAGCGACGATTCTATGATCAAGAAAATTGCCATTCTTGCCCTTGCGGCAGCCTTTTTGAACGCATGCACCACCACCGACCCCTATACGGGTGAGCAGAAGGTATCGAATACCGCAGGCGGTGCGGCGATCGGTGCCGGCGTCGGTGCCGTTGCCGGTCTTCTGATCGGTCATTCGCCGGCCTCGCGCCGCAATGCCGCGCTGATCGGCGCCGGCGTCGGTGCGCTCGCGGGTGCCGGTATCGGCAACTACATGGACCAGCAGGAGTCCGAACTGCGTGCACAGCTGCAGGGCACTGGCGTTTCGGTTACCCGCGTCGGCGACCGCATCATCCTGAACATGCCTTCGGCGATCACCTTCGATATCGACCAGGATGCGATCAAGCCGGAATTCTTCCCGACGCTCAATTCCGTCGCGATCGTTCTGCGCAAGTTCAACCGCACGCTGATCGACGTCAACGGCCATACGGATTCGACCGGCAGCCTGCAGCATAACCAGGATCTGTCCGAGCGCCGCGCCGGATCGGTCGCGTCCTACCTCGGCAGCCAGGGCATCGATCAGCGCCGCATGTCGGCCATCGGCTTCGGTCCGTCGCAGCCGGTCGCAACCAATGCCACCGAGGCTGGCCGCGCGCAGAACCGCCGCGTCGAGATCCAGATCGCACCGATCACGCAGAACGGCTAAGCCTTTCTGGACAAAAATGGCCGGGTCTCGCGATCCGGCCGTTTTCTTTGCGCGTCCGATCACGCATGCATGCTTGCGCCCTTGGTGATCTTGTCGACGATTTTCTTGTCGGCGCGCAAGGCGATGCCGACGACCTTGGCATCTTCCGGCGTAAATTCGGCAAAGACGGCGCGGTTGGCCGCGTCATGCCCGGTTGAGAACATTTCTTCTATAAAGATGGAAGAGGTGACGCCTCGCTCCAGCGAGCGGCGGTGGATGGCGGCAATGCTCTCCTTGTCAGCCGAGAGCACGATGATGGGCTGGATCGATAAAGCGTTGTAGACGTTGCCGGTGCGATCGCGATAGGCTTCGCCGATGATATCGGGATGTTGTCCGGCTATGCCTGTGGATAGGAAGGCCGTTACATTCAGCTTTTGCCAGGATTGAAGGTCGTTTCGCAGAACGATCGCGATTTTGGTATCGAACATCGATGGTCACTTTCATGCAGTCTGGAAATGGGACATTGCACGAGGATGTAGCCGGACAGATCTTCGAGGGTCTTGAACATTTGTGCGTGACACCGGAGGCCAACCGCATCCTGTCTGCGCCTGCCTATCCGGGCATCGAACGCATCCAGGCGCAGTTTCGTGGCGATGCCTTCGAACTGCATCGGCACGATACCTATGCGCTTGGCGTCACCATGCGCGGCGTGCAGACATTCCGTTATCGTGGCGAACAGCGCTACAGCCTGCCGGGGCGGGTGATCATTCTTCATCCGGACGAACTGCATGACGGCGGGGCAGCGACCGAGGACGGCCTCGTGTACCGGATGCTGTATCTGGAACCGTCGGTGCTGTTTCAATGCCTTGAGGCGGCGCGTGTCGGCCTGCCTTTCGTCGATGATCCCGTGGTGGAAGACAATCGTCTTGCCGGCCTGTTGCTGGCGGCGCTTGGCGAGCTCGATCGTGAGCTGGATGAGCTCTTCGTCGACGATTTCGTTTCGCGGCTCACCGACGGACTTGTCCAGCATGCCCGTTTGCCGCAACGGCGCTTGGGCAGCATTGCGTGGGGGCAGGTGAAGATTGCGCGAGACTATCTCGAGGCGCATGTCACACGAGGTGTGCGCTCGCAGGAATTGGAGCGCATCACCGGTCTCGATCGCTTTGCGCTTGCGCGGCATTTCCGCGCCGCCTTTGCAACAAGCCCGCATCGGTTCCTGCTGATGCGGCGGCTGCAGCAGGCGAAGGCGATGATCGGCGCGGGAGAGTCGATCGCGGAGGTGGCAGCCGTAACCGGCTTTGCCGATCAGAGCCATCTGACCCGGCATTTCAAGAAGGCGTTCGGCATTGCTCCAGGTGCTTGGAACAACATGGTTCAAAGAACCGGTTAGCGGGACTTGTCGGCTCTCAATGAATGCCGAGGAACTGCTTGAGCTCTGGGGTTTGCGGATTGGCGAAAACTTCGCCGGGCGGTCCGATTTCGTGCACGCGGCCCTGGTGCATGAAGACGACGCGCGAGCAGACGTCGCGGGCGAATTTCATCTCATGGGTCACCATCAGCAGCGTCATGCCTTCGCTTGCCAGCTCGCGCACGACGGCGAGAACTTCCGCGACCAGTTCCGGGTCCAGTGCGGAGGTGATTTCATCGCAGAGCAGCGCGATCGGCTGCATGGCAAGTGCCCTGGCGATGGCGACGCGCTGCTGCTGGCCGCCGGAGAGCTCATCCGGATAGGCGTCGAACTTGTGCCCGAGGCCGACACGGTCGAGCATGCGCCGCGCCATGGCCTCGGCTTCGGCCTTGGCGGTCTTCTTGACGACCATCTGGGACAGCATGACATTGCGTCCCGCGCTCAGGTGCGGGAAAAGATTGAATTGCTGGAAGATCATGCCGACCTTCAGTCGGAGGGCCTTCAAATGCAGATCGTCGGGCAGGAGCTGTGCGCCCGCGACGGAGATCGAGCCGTCATTGATCGTTTCCAGGCCGTTGATGCAGCGCAGCAGCGTTGACTTTCCCGAACCGCTCTTGCCGATGATGGCGATGACTTCGCCGGGCTCGACATCGAGGTTGATGCCCTTCAGGACTTCGTTGGTGCCGAAGCTCTTGCGGACTTCAGTGATTTCGATGAGCGACATTGAGCTTCCTCTCCAGGATCTGGCTGCTTTTTGACAGCGGCCAGCACAGGGCGAAATAGATGAGCGCGACAAAGCCGTAGACGGTGAACGGCTGGAAGGTCGCATTGGTGATGACGGTGCCGGCCTTCGATAGCTCGACGAAGCCGATGATGGAGGTCAGGGCCGTGCCCTTGACGACCTGCACGGAGAAGCCGACGGTCGGCGGCACGGCGATGCGCAGCGCCTGGGGCAGGATGACGTAACGCATCTGCTGCAGATAGCCCATCCCCAGACTGGCCGAAGCCTCCCATTGCCCCTTGGCAACAGCCTCGACGCAGCCGCGCCAGATTTCGGTCAGGAAGGCTGATGACCAGAGGGTGAGCGCGACGCCGGCAGCCAGCCAGGCCGGCACGTCGATCCCGAAAAGCCCGAGACCGAAGAAGGCCAGGAAGAGCTGCATCAGCAACGGAGTGCCCTGGAACAGCTCGACGAAATATCTGACCGCAATGCGGCCGGCCTTTGCCTTACCGATCCGCAGGAACAGCAAGATTGCGCCGACGATGGCACCGCCGGCGAACGAGACGAGCGACAGCAATACCGTCCAGCGCGCGGCCAGCAGCAGGCCGCGCAGGATATCCCATGTGGTGAATTGGATCATTGGCGGACCCTGCGTGGAAAGATCATCTTGCCCACGACCGCGAGTACCTGTCGAAGCAGGATCGCCAGCGCGAGGTAGATCGCCGTGGAGACGAAATAGGCTTCGAAGGCGCGGAAAGAACGCGATTGAATGAAGTTTGCCGCGAAGGTCAGATCTTCGGCGGCGATCTGCGAGACGACCGAAGAGCCGAGCATAACGATGACTACCTGCGATGACAGGGCCGGCCAGATGCGCTGCAGGGACGGAACGAGGACGACATGCCGGAAGGTTTCGAACCGGGTCATGGCCAGGCTGGCGCCGGCTTCGAATTGCCCGCGCGGCGTTGCCTGTATGCCGGCGCGGATGATCTCGCAGCTATAGGCGCCGAGATTGATGATCATCGCGAGATTGGCAGCCGTCATCTCGTTCATCTGCACGCCGATGCCGGGCAGGCCAAAGAAGATAAAGAAGAGCTGGATCAGAAACGGCGTATTGCGGATGAGCTCGACATAGGCAGCGACGAAGGGTTTGAGCCACCCTGGACCCAGTGCTCGCGCCCAGGCGCAGGCGATCCCAAGGAGAATGCCAAGCACAGCGCCGATAAGGGTCAACTCCACCGTGACGAGAACGCCCTTGATCAGCGTGGGATAGTATTCGGCCAGCCAGCCGAAATCGAAATGATAGCGCATGGGAGAAAGCCCTGCTCGGACCGATCACGCCGCCGAATGACGGTACGATCGGTCCTGCGTTGATCAGAAGCCGGTCGGCAGGTCGGCGCCCAGCCACTTCTGCGACATCTTGTTCAGCGTCCCGTCCGCCTTGGCGGCGGCAACGATGTCGTTGACCTTCTTCTGCAGCGCCGGCTCGTTCTTGTTCAGGCCGATGAAGCAGGGGGAGTTGGTGATGAGGAATTTCATCTCGGGCTTCTTCGGAGGGTTCTTGGCGAGAATGGCCGCCGCGACAACGTTGCCGGTCGCAACCAGCTGGACCTGTCCGGACAAGAAGGCGGAGATGGTGCCGTTATTGTCCTCGTAGCGCTTGATCGTCGCGTCCTGCGGCGCGATCTTGGTCAATGCCAGATCCTCGATCGCGCCGCGGGTGACGCCGATCGTCTTGCCGGAAAGGTCTTCCGCCTTTGTTGCCGCGACATCGCCGGGGCCGAAGACGCCGTTGAAGAAGGGCGCGTAGGCTTCAGAGAAATCGATGACCTTTTCACGATCCGGATTCTTGCCGAGGCTTGAGATCACCAGATCGACCTTGTTCGTCTGCAGATAGGGAATGCGGTTGGCGCTGGTGACGGGAACGAGTTCCGTTTTCACGCCGAGTTTTTCGCCGATCAGATTGGCCATATCGATGTCATAGCCCATGGGTGCCATGTCCGTGCCGACGCTGCCAAAGGGCGGAAAGTCCTGGGGGACGGCGACGCGGAGTGTGCCGCGCGAGGCTATGTCGCTCAAGGCATCCGCCCGAGCTGCGTCAGGGGCGGAAACCGACCCCATTGCGAGCATCGCAATTCCGAGTGCCATGAGCATTTGTCTGCGCTTCATCGAATGTCCTTCCAATCGTGGCTATGTGAAAGCTGAAAGGCGATAGGCAAGACATATGCCAGTCGACGGAAAACTGCGTCGCGGTGTTATGATCTGGATGAAAGTGAATGCTCGGTGATCGTTGAGTTGGTGTTCTGATTAAAATATAGGCAAAACTCTGCCGCGATGCTTTTTCCTACCAACCGATTGTCGTACCTTTGATCAATCGCACAAAACTTGAACTTATGCGCGATAGCGGTTCACTTTCATCACTGGACAGCGCCGCCCCAAATGCCCCATAGAACCGGGAGGGGTTAACGCCCTGGACGACCGCGATGGGAGATTCGGACTATGGTTTTGGCTGATGCAAAGGCGGGAACACGCAACGAGGCCGGCATATCCGCCGTTCTCGGTATTCTGAAGCAGGCCTTCGGCGAGCGGTTCCAGACCGGCGAAAGTTTTCGCGCCCAGCACGCCCACACGACCACTTATATCCCATCGCAGCTGCCGGACGGCGTGGTCTTTGCCGAAACGAGCGAGGATGTGCGGACTGTTGTCAAGGCATGTGCCGAACATAAGGTTCCGGTCATTCCTTTTGGCACTGGATCTTCGCTGGAGGGACAGGTGAATGCGCCGCAGGGCGGCATTTCCATCGATTTCAGCCGCATGAACCGCATTCTCGAAGTCAATGCCGAGGATCTGGATTGCACGGTCGAGCCCGGCGTCACCCGCGAGCAGCTTAATACCTACTTGCGCGACACCGGCTTATTCTTTCCGATCGATCCCGGCGCCAATGCCTCGATCGGCGGCATGGCATCGACGCGCGCGTCGGGCACCAATGCCGTGCGCTATGGTACGATGAAGGACAATGTTCTGTCCGTGACCGTAGTGACCGCCAATGGCGAGGAAATCCGCACCGCCCGACGCGCCAAGAAATCATCCGCCGGTTACGATCTGACGCGGCTTTTCGTCGGCGCCGAAGGCACGCTCGGCGTGCTGACCTCGATCACGTTGCGCCTCCAGGGCATTCCGCAGAAAATCGCCGGCGGCGCCTGCGCTTTTCCGGATATCAAGGCTGCGTGCGATGCGGTCATCATGACCATCCAGATGGGTGTTCCGGTCGCGCGCATCGAACTGCTCGATGCCATGCAGATGCGGGCCTGCAATCGCTATTCTGGTCTGACCTATGACGAGAAGCCGACGCTCTTCCTCGAATTTCATGGCACCGACGAAACTGTTGCGCTGCAGTCGGCGCAATTTGCCGAGATCGCAGCCGAATGCGGCGGCGGCGAATTCCTTTGGACAAGCAATGCGGAAGAGCGCAACAAGCTCTGGAAAGCTCGACATGACGCCTATTGGGCCTGCCGGGCGCTGGCGCCGGAGTTGGCTGCGCTATCGACCGATGTCTGCGTGCCCATCTCGCGGCTTGCCGAATGCGTCGCAGAAACCCAGGCCGATATCGAGGCGCACGGCCTGCTGGCACCCATCGTCGGCCATGCCGGCGACGGCAATTTCCATGTGCTCGTCTTGTTCGACGACAAGACGCCGGCAGGTATCGCCGTTGTCGAGGAATTCGTCGCGCGCCTCAACGCGCGTGCGCTCGCCATGGATGGCACCTGCACGGGCGAGCACGGCATAGGGCAGGGGAAGATGGCGTTTCTGGAGCAGGAACTCGGCGATGCGGTCGATCTGATGCGTCAGATCAAGGAGTCGCT
Source organism: Martinezella sp. CNPSo 3795 (assembly GCF_057784475.1). Taxonomy (NCBI): domain Bacteria; kingdom Pseudomonadati; phylum Pseudomonadota; class Alphaproteobacteria; order Hyphomicrobiales; family Rhizobiaceae; genus Martinezella; species Martinezella sp. CNPSo 3795. The sequence goes on from NZ_JBXSOQ010000004.1 coordinate 132,948, forward strand.
CGATCCGGATGCCATTTTCAATCCAGGGAAGATATTCCGCAGGCACTGAAAGATGGAATATTTTCATGATGTTGGCTTGCTACGGCCGCGAATGGCGCTAGGCTGCATCCGCACTTTTCCGGTTTTTGCCATGAAAAGCCACCGATATGCGCTAGATGGGGCATATCTCCCGAAAAGAGCTGCTGTAACAGGCGGAGATCGGGTAGAACCATGCATATGCGCTCTGACAAGCGACGCCTGCATGTGTTGGGAATGAAGATTGGAGACGATACGCGTTGTTAGGTAGGGTCCTGGTTTTTCTGGGTGGATTGCTCGTGGTGGTGCTGTTCGTGGCGCTGCTCGCTCCGCTCTTCATAGACTGGACCGATTTTCGCAAGAACTTCGAGGATCAGGCGAGCCGCATCATCGGCAAGAAGGTGACCGTTCACGGCACGGTCGATGCCCGCCTTCTGCCGTTTCCGTCGGTAACGCTGCACGATGTCCGTGTCGGCCAGGAGGCTGATGGCACACCGCTGGTGCAGGTGGCTGAATTCTCAATGGATGCGGAACTTGCGCCTTTCCTTTCCGGGGAAGCGTTGATCTTTGATATGCGGGTGTCCAAGCCCAAGGTACGGCTGCGGCTGCTGAAGGATGGCACGCTTGACTGGATGCGCGGCAGTCAGCCGGAAATTCCCGCAAAGTCCGTCGTGCTCGAAAACGTTCATGTCGAAGACGGCGACATTCTCTTCATTGACGAGCAGACGGGCAGGGCCCGGCATGTCACGGGCCTGAATGCCCAGATGTCGGCCAGATCGCTTGCCGGCCCCTGGCGTATCGAGGGCGATGCGGCACTCGACAACGAGCATGGCAATTTCACTGTTTCCAGCAGCCAGCCTGACGACAACGGCGTCCTGCGTGTCCGCACCCGGCTGATGCCGGATCGCCATCCGCTGAATGTCGATCTCGACGGCGAATTGAAACTCGTCAACAGCAAGCCCGATTACATGGGCTCCTTCACAGCCGGGATCAACGATAAGCAGACGCGCGATTCCGCCGACCAGAAGGCGCAGCCCCGCATCAAGGGCCGTTTCGAGCTGACGAATGACCGCATTCGCGTTCCCGAATACCGTCTCGAAGTCGGCGCCGATGACGATCCCTATGTCGTCACTGGCGAGGCGACGCTGGATACGGGGTCCAAGCCGGAATTCCTGCTGACGGCCGACGGCCAGCAGATCGACGTCAATCGTCTCGGCAACAATAAGGGCACCAATGGCAAGACCAATCGCAACCCTGCAATCTCGGCGCGTCAGCGCCTCAACACTCTGATTGCGATCGCGGCTGAAATCCCGGTGCCACAGGTTCCCGGCAAGGCGACCTTCCGCCTGCCGGCGATCGTCGCGGGCGACACGACCATACGCGACGTGCAGCTCGATCTCGAACCGGCGGGAACGGGATGGAAGATCGATCATGCGATCGGCACGATGCCCGGTCGCACGCAGGTCGAAGCGCGCGGCAATCTGATGCTGATGGGCGAGCCGAATTTCATCGGCAATCTGGTTGTCGCATCCAACCAGCCGTCGGGATTGGCCTCGTGGCTTGTAGGGTCCGTCGACCCGGCGATACGCCAGCTGCGTCAGGCCGGCTTCTCTGCCGATGTCAGCCTGAAGCATGATGAACAGCGCTTCGAAAATCTTGAGATTGCAATCGGTTCGGCCACGCTGAAAGGCCGGATCGATCGTCAGAGCGGGACAGACAAGGCCCCGCCAAAGCTTGCGGTCGACCTGATCGGCGATGCCCTCGACCTAGACGCACTGAGGGCGCTCACGGGGCTCTTCACAGGTCAGGATACGGGGGAATCCCTCTTTGATCATCGGATCACGGCGCATCTCCAGGCCGGAAAATTCATGGCATTCGGCGTGCCGGCGGAGAATGTTGATACGTCCTTCTCCGTTGCCAACGGCGCTCTGACGATCGATAAGCTCTCGGTGCACAATGTCGCCGGCGCCGAAATTACCGCAACCGGCCGCGCCGACGGCTCGCCTTCCGACTACAAGGGATCGGGCGAGATCACCTTCAAGGCTGCCGATCCCGGGCCGTTCTTCGAAATGCTGCGCCAGCATTTGCCGCATCATCCCGTCATGGACCGGTTGGTGCGCAATGCCGCATGGTATGGAAACACTGCTCTTCGCGGGGCGGTGACGCTCGGCGGGGATCAGGACAATGCGCTGACGGTGACGCTTGCCGGCGTTTCCAACGGTAGCCGCGTCAATTTCGATTATCGCATGTCCGATCTTTCGGCGTTCACGGGCAAGGGCACCACGACGCTCGAGGGAACGCTGGAAAATTCGGTGACGTCGATCCTGTTCGGCCAGGCGGGTCTCGATCCGTTGCCTGTCGAAGCCGATGCCAACGGTCGTCTGACGCTGAAAGTGTCCGCAAGCGGCACCGATCCGGCGGATGCCGCACTCACCTTTGCGACCGACAAGACATCGTTTACCGCAAACGGCAAGGTGGATGTCCGTCCCGCCACCTTCCTCAATGGCAACATAACGCTGTCGCTCGAAAGTGCTGATATCGATCCTTATTTCGTGATGAACGGCATCGGCGTTCCACAGATGGGTGCCGGCTTGCCGGTGAAGTTCCAGGCCAATGCCGCACTGAACCCGGACAAGATCGTGTTTTCGGACATGAAAGGGTTGTTCGCCGACAACAACATGTCCGGCACGCTGACCGTTGATCGGAAGGCGCCGAATCTCAAGGCGTCGGGCGAATTGTCGCTCGACAAGGCGGATCTCGACTGGCTGGCGGAAGCCATCTACGGGCCGATAAGCGATCCGAAAACAGGCACTCTGAACCAGGATAAACTTGGGCTGCCTGCCTTCACCGGAATGGATATCGGCGTCAAGCTTTCCGCAAAGCAGGTATGGCCCGGCATATTCGGTCCCATTTCGAATTTCGCCGCCAATGCGACCTACAAGGGCGAAGAATTGCGGCTTAACGATCTGACGGGTGGCTGGAACGGCGGCACGCTGACCGGCAGCGCAATGTTCGCCAATTCCGACGGTACCGGCCTGCTGCAGACGAAGCTTAGCCTGGCCAACGGCGATCTCGCCGCTGTCGCCTGGCAACGTGACGGTGCGCCGCTTGCCACCGGTCGCTTCGGCCTTGCGATGAATGCCGAAGCGAGCGGCAAGAGCATTGCCGACCTTGCGGCCAATGCCAGCGGTTCGGGTGAAATGAAGCTCGGCGAGACGCATGTGCGTGGCCTCAATCTCTCCGTCATGCCGCCGCTCCTCTCGGCGACGGATCAGATTCAGGGTGATATCACTGCCGCCAAGGTGCTGCCGATCGTGCAGACGCTGCTCAACAATGGCGAAGCGGTCCTTCCGGCGACGAGCATTCCTTTCAACATTTCCGCCGGTGTGATGCGGGCGACCAATATTGCCGCCGGCAACGATCTGGCAAAGCTTTCGGGCAATGCCGAAATCAGTCTGCCGGATGAGCGTATGCGCGGCTCTCTTGGCATCGATTTCAACGCCGGCTCAGAAGCCCAGAGCGGGGCGGAACCGGCCTTGCGCCTCGATTTCGCCGGCCCGCTAGCCTCCCCGGGCCGGACAATGGACGTGACGGATGTGACCAGCTTCCTGTCGGTTCGGGCATTCGAGCGTGAACGCCGGCGTGTCGAGCGCCTGCAGGCCAATGTGCTTGAAAAGCAGAGGCTGCGGCGTGAAGTGGCGCTGTACAAGTATGTTGCAGGCATGCGCGAGGCTCAGCGCCAGCGCGATGCCGCTATCGAGCAGCAGCGTCGTGCAGAAGAAGAACGGTTACGCAATTTAGCCCAGCAAGCGGCCACCCAGAAGCAGGCGGAGGAAGAGGCGCGCGCCAAGCAGGCGGCGGAGGAAGCGGCCAAGGCCAAGGCGGCGGCCGAAGCTCGAGCCAAGGCCGAAGCGCAGCATCCGCCGGCGGGACCTCTGAATTTCAATGAACTGCCGGGAGTTGCCCAGTAAACAGGGCGGTTGTGGATCGATCCACATCTGGTAGGTGAGGCGCAGCGCTCACGATATCGTCGTGAACTCCTCTGCAGCCATTCAGTTGCGATCCTTCAGCCATCTGAGGACATAGAGGCGAAGTGCCGAGGAGAGATTGCTGCCGGCTTCGCGCCCGTCGTCGATCTCGGAAATCAGTGCTGCGAGCGACATGCCGCGCGCGCTGGCGATAGCCTTCAGTTCTGTCCAGAAGGCATCTTCAAGGGAAAAGCTTGTGCGATGGCCATGCAGCGTCGCGGAATGTTTGCGGATCATCGGCGGATCGATCAAAAATCGGAAATGGCGGGATATTTCTGAAAGTGATTCAAAATGCGGAAGTAAGCAACTGATTTCTGAAGTTTTTTATCTCGGGGTCTAAACTAGTCTTCGGTCTTCTTGGTTTCGATTCGCCCGGCCTCGTGCGTCTTCTCGGCCTTTTCGTTAAGCGCCGACGTCAGCTTCTTCTCTGCCTTGGTTCGCCCGAAGGCGATGCGGTTCTGCTCCGCTTGCTTTTCCTTGTCCGAGCGGGCCTGCTTTTTGCGAAACTGGCGCAGATTGACGATTTCGGCGCTCATCGATCTCTTCCGTTACCGATACGAAAAAAGGAAGCGAATGCTTCCCCTCCAATGCCTACTGCTTCTTGCGGAATGCGTCGAGGGAGACGACCGATCCCGGCTTTTTTTCTTCGCCTTCCTTGGCTGCCGCCGCCGGCGCTTCCTCGCCTTCGGCCGGTACCGGATAGGCCGTAATCTCGCTGGAGGAGGTTTCCTCTTCCTCGTCAGCCAGCGGCACGTCGAACTCCAGCTCGAAATTCACCGATGGGTCATAGAAGCCGCGGATTGCGTTGAAGGGGACGACCAGTTTTTCCGGAACGTCGGAGAAGGAAAGGCCGATCTCGAATTGGCTTTCGCTGATCTTCAGGTCCCAGAACTGGTGCTGGATGACGATGGTCATCTGCTCGGGATACTTCGCCTTCAGGTGCTGCGAAATGCGCACACCCGGAGCGCCGGTCAGAAAAGTGATGAAGAAGTGGTGATCACCGGGCAGGCGGCCTGTAGCGGCGACCTCGGTCAGCACCTTGCGGATCACTCCACGCAGGGCGTCCTGTGCCAAAATGTCGTAGCGGATATGATCCTGCCCCATGCTTTCCTGTCTTTCGTTGGCCATGTTTTTTATAGGCTTATGCCACGCTGAACGCCGCCGGAAAAGCCCTATGCGCGAGTCACCGCCTGTCGATCTATAATATAGCACTGGAGAAGAAGGTGAAGGCTTCTGTTGCCAGGTGCCTTCGAACCCCGCCTAAGAGTGCGACCCCTTAGGACTTTATTTGAAGTGTCACACCGCGATTAAGCAGCGAGACGAGCTTCCGCATAGTTGTCGTTTGCAACTACAATTTTAGCCCGATAACGGCGGTACAATGCCGAGCGAAAAGTCGATCTTTACACCCTTGTCGATCCTGTTTCGCCCCCATCAAAAGCCGGTCTGACGCCAGTCTTGCCGGCCGGTTTTTGGTGGAGGCGCCGGGTACCGCCCCCGGGTCCAATAGGTTTATTACACCGCTCATTTATCGCCATAGCCGGCCCGAAGACCGGCAAAGCTGATATAGTGTTTTCCGCCGGCGAAGGGAAGGGCAATTGTCATAATTACGTCGCGGAAACATCGGTTTGTCCGCGAAGCTCAGAGATTTACCTGAATTACGTTTCCCTGCGGTTGGTTTCACAGCGGCTTGTCATTAAAATTGCGAAAAAGGAATCGGCGGGCTGCCGTTCGGGCAAGCCTTACGGCTGGAAATTTCAAGCGATTTCGGAGCAGAAGATGGCTCGTCACCCAGAGTATCAATATCTCGACCTGATGGCGCACCTGCTCGAGCACGGCGATCGCCGGATCGATCGCACCGGCGTCGGCACCTTGAGCGGCCTCGGCGCGATGATGCGATTCGATCTTTCGAAAGGGCAGATCCCGATCTTCACGACGAAACGCGTCTACTGGAAGCTCGCCGTCAAGGAGATGCTCTGGTTCCTGACCGGCGACACCAATATCCGCAATCTGCTGAAGGAAAATGTGCGGATCTGGACCGACTGGCCGCTCGCCAAATATCGCAAGGCCACGGGCGAAGAGATCGATCAGGTTGCTTTTGAAAAGCGTATCCTTGAGGACGAGGCCTTTGCTCTGCAATGGGGCGATCTCGGCCCGGTCTATGGTAAGCAGTGGCGGCAATGGCGCGATGCCGAAGGCCGGGTGCATGACCAGCTCGCCGCTGTTATCAAGGATCTCAAGACCAATCCCAGCAGCCGCCGCATGATCTTCCACGCCTGGAATGTCGGCGAGCTTGCCGATATGGCGCTGCATCCTTGCCACATGGTCTATCAGTTCCACGTATCAAACATCTCGGCTGAAGGGGGCAAGCGCCCGCGTCTCAGCCTGATGGTCTTCCAGCGTTCGTGCGATTTGTTCCTCGGCAATCCCTTCAACATCTGCCAGCAGGCGGTTTTGCTCGCCATGGTCGCGCAGCAGGTCGATATGGACATGGGCGAGCTGGTCTGGTCAGGTGGCGATGTTCACCTCTATCTCAATCATCTGGATGCCATTCGCGAGCAGCTCAGCCGTGAGCCGAAGCCATTCCCGACCTTGCGCCTGCTGCGCCATCCGGACAGCATCGATGATTATCATATCGAGGATTTCGAGGTTCTCGGATATGAGCCGCACGCGGCGATCGCGGCTGAAGTTGCGGTTTAGGCGTTTCGGCCGGCAACGCCGGCGAGAATGAGTTTTGGCACCGTAATCGGCATTATCCCCATGCCTGCAGGTTATGGTTTGGGATCGGGATCGACGCGTTCGTCCAGCAGCAGCTGCAGGAAGGCGAGATCCAACCACCGCCCGAACTTCGTGCCGACCTGCGGGAGGAGGCCGACCTGCTGGAAGCCGAGTTTTTCGTGCAGCCGAATGGAGGCGACGTTGCCGGCCTCGATGCCTGCGACCATCGCATGTTTGCCGATCGCCCGGGCACGCTCGATCAGCTCCATCATCAGCGCCTTGCCGATGCCGCCGCGATATTGATCGTTGCGCACGTAGACTGAATGCTCGACCGTGTGCCGATAGCCGTCAAAGGCACGCCAGTCGCCGAAGGAGGCATAGCCGACTACTTCCCCATGCTCATCGGTTGCGACCAGCACGGGATAGCCGAGCTTATGCCGGTCCTGCAGCCATTGTCTGCGGTTGGCAATATCGACCTGCGTCTCGTTCCAGATTGCGGCGGTATTGGCGACGGCGTCGTTATAGATCGCGGTTATGCCCGCGAGATCTTCGTCCCCCGCATCGCGAATTTGCATCGGCAGCTCCATAGGGCATCCACTAAATCGGATAGATGTCTTTGTTACTCTATCCTGTCATACATCGATTTCCATATCTGTCTATTATATTATTACAAATATCAGGCGGATAAAAAGCGCCGGGCCGGCTCGCGATGAATGCCGGAATTCTCAAGGTTACACGGCTTTGAGGAATGTTCGACTGTTCTTCCGTGCTATGAAGGCTCGTATGAGGTCAGGTTTCGGATGTGCAGGGCGCTAATTGTCAGCTCTGTGGAAGTCCACTATATTAAAACGCATGCCTCACCTTGATGATATCGACAGGCGCATAGGCGCACGCATTCGCATCGAACGGGAAAGCCGCGGCTGGTCGCTGACGGAGCTGGCGGACCGCTCTACCGTATCCCGTGCCATGATCCATAAGATAGAGCGCGGCGAAAGCAGCCCGACGGCGACGTTGCTCGGCAAGCTTTCCGGTGCCTTCAGCCTGAGCATGTCGACCCTGATGGCGCGTGCGGAGATGCAGCAGGGCCGGTTTCTCCGGAAGGAAGAGCAGCCCGTCTGGATTGATCCGCAGACGGGTTATGAGCGCAGGCACGTTTCCCCGAAGTCGGACCTGCCGCTCGATCTCGTCCGCATCGAATTGCCTGCGGGCGCGGTGGTTCCAATGCCCGCGTCGGCTTATGCCTTCATGCGGCAGCTTATCTGGGTGCTGGCGGGACGGCTAACGTTTCTCGAGGGAGATACGAAGCACTCGATGTCGGCGGGCGATTGCCTCGAACTCGGTCCGCCGACGGATTGCGTCTTCAAGAATGAGAGCTGCGAGCCCTGTATTTATGCCGTCCTCGTGCTTCGTAACGCCTGAGGGGCAGCGCTAAACTTAGCGTTACCACAAGGCATTATGCTCGTCCGGCCGGACGATAGGCGATATGCTGCCGTCTTCCTCGATCGGAGAAGGAGTTGGCCGTGGAGATCGCAGTCATCGGAGCTGGCGCAATGGGAAGTGCCATTGGCCGGCGTTTGGTCGAAAACGGGGCGAGGGTGCTCACCTATCTCGAAGGACGTTCGGCTTCGACTGTCGAGCGGGCGAAAGCAGCCGGCATGCAACCGGTCGATCTGGCCGATGTTGCCGCATCGCGTCTCATTCTTTCTATCGTTCCGCCTGCTGAAGCAGTGGCCGTCGCCAGGCACATTGCCGGCGAGCTTCGGCGGAGCGGAAGCAAGACCACATTCATGGATTGCAACGCGATCTCGCCGAAGACGATGGCGGAGGTTGCGGCGATCTTCGGCGGCGATTGTGGCGTAGTTCTCGACGGCTCCATCATCGGCGGTCCGCCGAAACCGGGCCAGAAGGGACCGAAACTCTATGTAAGCGGCGATACAGCGAACGACAGCAGCGTGCTTGCGGATCATGGGCTTCAGGTCCGCCGCATCGATGGGGCAATCGGCGCGGCCTCGGCATTGAAGATGTGCTACGCCGGCATCAACAAGGGTGTGACGGGCCTTGGCACGGCCATGCTGCTTGCGGCGATCCGTTCGGGTGCCGATGCCGCCCTGAAACGCGAACTTCAGGAAAGCTTGCCGGATCTCGATGCGAAATTCGTCCAGGGAATTCCGGATATGTATCCGAAAGCCTATCGCTGGGTCGCGGAGATGGAGGAGATTTCCGAATTCCTCGGCGAGGACGATCCAGCTGCCTTGATATTCAAAGGTATGGCCGGGCTCTATCGGAGGATGGCCAATGATCGAGAAGGCGGGGCCGTTTTGGCCGACCAACTCGATAAATTGAATAGTGGCGCCTGATACCGGGCCGTGGCAGGTGCGTTCCATCTGCCGTTGCGGCCATGATGATATAAAGTCGTCGGACCGACTCGCATTGGCGTCGGTGAGGCAGACTGAGGGAGACGCATGACCCAGCCGATCAAAACCATCGTCGTTGCCGTATCGCGCAACGGCATCATCGGGCGCGAAGGCGATATGCCCTGGCGGCTGTCATCCGATCTCAAGCGCTTCAAGGCGATGACGCTCGGCAAACCCGTAATCATGGGTCGCAAGACGTTCCAGTCGATCGGCAAGCCGCTGCCGGGCCGGCCGAATGTCGTTATTACTCGGGATACCGATTTTGTGGCCGAGGGAATAATGGTGGCGCACTCGCTCGATGAAGCGATCTCGGTTGCGTCGCATCTGGCGAATGAGAGCAATGTCGACGAAATCTGTATCCTCGGCGGTGGCGAAATCTATCGGCAGGCGATCGGTCTGGCAGACCGGCTGCTGATCACCCATGTCGAGGCGGACGTAGAGGGCGATACGTCCTTTCCAAAGATCGATCCCGGCATCTGGCAGGCGGACAGCGAGCTTGCCGTTCCGGCTGGAGAAAAGGACACTTATCCGACGCGTTTCGTTCGCTATTTCAGACGAAAAGCATAAGAGCTGCCCCCAAAAAGCAAATATTTTCCAATGAATCCGACGAACTTCCTGAAGTCGCGTTGAAAGCAGGTGCTTCGATACCTATAACGGGAAACAATCGCTGCCACCCGCGAATTTCGTGGGCGTGGCGCGATATCGGGAGTCAACAAACAAAGAGGTTTTGATGCCTTGGAGCAATCAGAATGGCGGCGGCGGTGGCCCATGGGGCGGCGGTGGCGGCGGAAATAATCAGGGACCCTGGGGGCAGGGACCGAACCGGCCGCGAGGCAGCGGCGGGCCACCCGACCTTGAGGATATTATTCGCCGCGGTCAGGACCGATTGAAAGGTTTCGTACCTGGTGGCTTCAATGCGGGCGTCGTACTCATCATCATCGCAGTGATTGCCGTTTTCTGGCTGATCCAGTGCATCTATACCGTGCAGCCGGACGAACGTGGCGTTGAGCTGCGCTTCGGCAAGCCGCGCGAGGAAGTCTCCATGCCCGGCCTGCATTTCCATTTCTGGCCGATGGACCGCATCGAATTCGTGAAGGTCACCGAACAGCAGCGCAATATCGGCGGCCGCTCCTCGGCCGGTTCGAATGCTGGTCTGATGCTGACGGGCGATCAGAACATCGTCAACGTGCAGTTCTCGATCCTCTATACTGTGACCAACCCGCAATCCTACCTGTTCAATCTCGAGACCCCCGACGAGACTTTGCAGCAGGTTGCGGAGAGCGCTATGCGTGAGGTCGTTGGCCGCCGTCCGGCTCAGGACATCTATCGCGACAAGCGTCAGGAAATCGCGACCGAGGTCAGAAGCATCATCCAGGATACAATGGATCGCTACGGCTCCGGTATCTCCATCAACGCTGTTCCGATCGAGGATGTCTCGCCGCCGCGCGAAGTAGCTGATGCATTCGAAGAAGTGCAGCGTGCGGAGCAGAACGAAGACCAGCAGGTGGAAGAGGCCAATCAATACGCCAACCAGAAGCTCGGTCAGGCCCGCGGTCGCGCGGCTCAGATCCGCGAAGAAGCGGCTGCCTACAAGGACCGTATCGTGAAGGAAGCGCAGGGCGAGGCGCAGCGCTTCATCTCAATCTACGACGAATACGTCAAGGCGCCCGAAGTCACGCGCAAGCGTCTGTTCCTGGAAACCATGGAGTCCGTCATCGGCAATTCCAACAGCATCATCATCGACGACAAGCAGGGCGTCGTGCCTTACCTGCCGCTGAACGAAGTCGGCAAACAGTCCACGATGCCGGCGGGCAAGCCCGCTGCTGCAACTCAGCCGGAGGCCAAATAATGACATCCAGCCGTTTGCCAGCCATTCTTATCGCGCTCGCGGTAGTGCTGCTGCTTATTTATTCGTCGGTGTTCGTGGTCAACGCGCGTGAACAGGCGATCGTCCTGCGCTTCGGCCAGATTCGTGACGTGAAGACGGAGCCCGGCATCTACTTCAAGCTGCCTTTCGCCTTCATGGATGCCGATCGCGTCCAGTATGTGCAACTACAGGAACTCCGCTTCGATCTGGACAACATCCGTGTCCAGGTCTCCGGCGGCAAGTTCTACGAAGTCGATGCCTTCGTGGTCTACAAGATCATGGATGCGCGCAAGTTCCGCGAGACCGTCTCGGGTGATCGCGATGCGGCTGAATCGCGTCTCAGGACCCGCCTCGACGCTGCTCTGCGTCGCGTCTATGGTCTGCGTGGTTTCGAAGCGGCGCTTTCCAACGAACGTGCTGCGATGATGACGGAAGTACGCAACGATCTGCATCGCGATGCGGAATCACTCGGCCTTAACATTGAGGACGTCCGGATACGCCGCACGGACCTGTCTCAGGAAGTGTCGCAGAACACTTACGACCGTATGAAGGCCGAGCGTCTGGCGGAAGCCGAGCTGATCCGCGCGCGCGGTAACGAAGAGGGCCAGCGCCGCCGGGCAGTTGCTGACCGTCAGGTCGTCGAGATCGTTGCCGATGCGCAGAAGGATTCGGAAGTGCTGCGTGGTGAAGGCGAAGCTGAGCGCAACGCCATCTTCGCGGATGCCTCGAAGCGCGATCCGAACTTCTACGAGTTCTATCGCTCGATGGCGGCTTACAATAAGGCGCTCGCCTCGGGTGGCAAGACGCTTGTCCTGCCGCCGAACCAGTCTGACTTCTTCAAATATTTTGACAGTCCTGCCGGTTCCGCACCCAATTCCGGGGCGCCGGCACTCGCCAATCCGACGCCGCCTGCGAACTGAGGCGTCATACATTGAAACGAAAGGGCTGCCTCAGGGCGGCCCTTTCTTTATGACGGATTGTATCACCTTTCGCCTGCAAGCATCGGCAGCGAGGAGCTTCGGGGATTTCTCAAAAAGGTGATTTCACGCTTCATCATTCCGCCTTATGTTGATGCTTATACGAGTTTTCCCCTATCGTGATGAGGATGCCTGATGGCTTCGACCAATCGCCTGCCTTTCAGCCGTTCGTTTGCCTTGCTTGCAAGCATCGCATTGATTGCCGGCCCCGTTGCGGGCGTCACCGAACAGGCTTATGCGCAGACGCAGAACAGCGGTGCAGCCGCAGGTGCCCAGCCGCCGACCGCGACCAACAATCAGACGCCGCCGGCAGCATCTCCAACGGTCACGACGAACCCGGCCATGAATGCCGGCCCGGCATCGGTTGCCGATCTCGCTTCCGGATTGCTCGATGCGGTCGTCAATATTTCCACGTCGCAGAAGGTCAAGGATGAGGGGAATGGGCCGGCGACGCCGAAGGTGCCGGACAATTCGCCCTGGCAGGATGAGTTCAACGATTTCTTCAATAACAAGAAAGACGACGACAGCAATCGCAAGGTGAGCTCACTCGGCTCCGGCTTCGTCATCGATCCCTCAGGCTATATCGTCACCAACAATCACGTCATTGAAGGCGCTGACGATATCGAGGCGATCTTCCCAAACGGCACAAAGCTGAAGGCCAAGCTGATCGGAACGGATACGAAGACTGACCTTTCGGTCCTCAAGGTCGAGCCGAAGCACCCGCTCACGGCGGTCAAATTCGGCGATTCCTCCAAGATGCGGATCGGCGACTGGGTGATGGCAATCGGCAATCCCTTCGGCCTCGGCGGCTCGGTGACCGTCGGCATCGTCTCGGCGCGTGGCCGCAACATCAACGCCGGCCCCTACGACAATTTCATCCAGACGGATGCGGCGATCAACAAAGGCAATTCCGGCGGTCCGCTCTTCAACATGAAGGGCGAGGTGATCGGCATCAACACCGCCATCATCTCCCCGAGCGGCGGCTCGATCGGTATCGGCTTTGCCGTCCCGTCCGAACTGGCTGAGGGCGTCGTCAATCAGCTCCGTGACTTCGGCGAGACGCGCCGCGGCTGGCTCGGCGTGCGCATCCAACCGGTCACGGACGATGTCGCCAATAGTCTCGGTCTTTCAGAAGCCAAGGGAGCCCTTGTGGCTGGTGTCATCAAGGGTGGCCCTGTCGATAACGGCTCGATCAAGGCGGGCGATGTCATCCTGAAGTTCGACGGCAAGGATGTGGACGAGATGCGCGATTTGCCGCGTGTTGTTGCGGAAAGCCCCGTCGGTAAGGAAGTCGATGTCGTCATCTATCGCGATGGTAAGCAGCAAACCATCAAGGTGACGCTCGGTCGACTGGAGGACAGCGATCAAGCGGCAGCGGCAAGCGCTGACAAGAACAAGAAGCCGCAGCTTGCGCCTGATGACAAGGGCAACAGTGACGGCGTCATCAATCCCGACCAGGGAGACGATGGTGACGACGACAGTATGGATGGACAGGATCAGGGCGGCGACCCGCAGCAATCACCGCAGGCTCAGCCGCCAGTTCAGGCGACCTCGAATATTCTCGGAATGAAGCTCTCGACGCTGACTGCCGAAAACCGCAAGAGCTTCGGCATCGCCGACAGTGTCGATGGCGTCGTCATCACCGAAGTGGCACCAGGCTCGGCAGCCGCGGAGAAGGGGCTGAAGCCTGGCGACGTCGTCGTTGAGGTCGCGCAGGAATTTGTCCAGACTCCGAGCGCTGCCTCGGAGAAAGTGGCTTCACTGAAGCGGGAAGGCCGCCGCAATGCGCAGATGATGATTGCGTCTCCGAACGGTGACTTGCGTTTCATCGCCGTCGCGCTTGAGTAGAATTCAGCTCCCGGTCTGCATCGCGTGCTGCGCCCGCCACTCTGCGGCGCTCAGGCGGTAGACCACATGGCGCTTCAGATGCGGATGCGTCTCCGGAATTTGCGGATGGTCGAAATCGCAGGCCGGATGAGGGTGTATGCCGATCTTGCGCATCACGGCCAGGGCGCGCGTATTGTCATGAACCGCAACGGACAGGATTTCTTCGAGGTTCAGCGCGGTAAAAGCGTGGTGCACAAGAGCCATGCCGGCCTCGGTCGCATAGCCCTTGCCCCAATGGCGCGCCGATATCCGCCAGCCGATTTCCACTGCATCGCGGGGCAAATGCGGCTCGAGCTGCACTCTAGACAGGCTGCAGAATCCGGCTGCCGTGCCATCAACCCTCAAGACCATGGTGAGAAGCTCGAAGCCGGGTTCCGGCGTTCCGTTCCGGATCATGGAAAAGATGGTGTCGGCATCTTCGCGGCTGCGGGCAAAGGGGAAGAATTCGAGGACGGCTGGGTCCGAGCTGAGTTCATAAAACAACCCACGATCCTCTTCCGCGCAGGGGCGCAGGATCAGTCGAGCCGTTTCGATCGGGGTCATTGCCGGGAGCGCCACTGAGCTGCCGTCAGTCGGTAGAGGACGTGGCGCTGCAGATGTGGATGGGTATCGGGCACATTGGGGTGGTTGAAATCGCCGCCCTCGACGCGATGCATGCCGATCCGCTCCATGACAGCGGTCGACCTGACATTGTTATGCACGGCGAAGGAAACGATCTCGTCAAGACCGTGCCTTTCGAAGCCGTGAGCAAGAAGCGCCCGCGCCGCCTCGCTGACCAATCCCTTGCCCCAGTGCCGCGCCACCAGCCGCCAGCCGATCTCGACGGTTCCGATCGCGACGAACGGTTCCAGATGATCGGTGCGCACCAGTCCGCAATAACCGATTGCCTCGCCGCTGGCTTTGAGCTCCAGCACATAGAGACCGAGCCCGGTTTCCGCGATCATCGACTGGACGCGATCGAAGAAGGCGTCCGCTTCCGCGCGATTGCGGCGAAACGGGAAGAATTCCATGACCGCCTCGTCGGAATTGATCTCCAAGGCCAGGTCGCGATCCCCTTCGCGCCAATTGCGAATGATGAGGCGTTCGGTTTCGGTAATGATCATCTGCGGTCCCCGAGCTCGGCGATTTGCGCTGCTCTATGGTTTGACGAAGTCCGTCTTGCGGTAGCCCTGGATATAGAGCAGGGCAGTCAGGTCACCGTGGTCGATGCGCATCCTGGCCTGCGCCGAAACAGTTGGCTTGGCATGGAGCGCGACGCCGGAACCGGCAAGCTGCAGCATACCGAGGTCATTGGCGCCGTCGCCGACGGCCATGGCGTCATCGGTGGATATACCGAGCTTTTCGGCGATATCGTTCAGCGCGTCCACCTTGGCCTGCTTACCGAGGATGGGCTCTTCGACGAGGCCGGTCAGGATACCCTTTTCTTCCAGCAGGACATTTGCCCGATTCTCGTCGAAGCCGAGGGTGGCGCCGATCCTGCTGGTGAAGACGGTGAAGCCGCCGGAAACAAGGGCGGCGTAATAACCCTTCGCCTTCATGGTGGCGATGAGTTCGGGGCCGCCCGGCGTCAGCGTGATGCGCTTGGCGATGACATCGTCGACAACGGAGAGCGGCAGTCCCTTCAAGAGAGCAACGCGCTCGCGTAGCGCCGGCTCGAAGGCGATTTCCCCATTCATGGCGCGGGCGGTGATATCGGCAACTTTCTCCTTGAGGCCGACTTCGGCAGCAAGCTCGTCGATGCATTCCTGGCCGATTATCGTAGAATCCATGTCGGCAATCAGCAATTTCTTGCGGCGGGTTTCGGCTTGCTGGATGACGAGATCGATAGGTTCGCTGCCGATCACCGCCAGTATATTAGCCTCTGCTGCCTCGATATCGGTGTCGTCGCGAAGCGCGATATCGCAGGCAATGCCGTCGGCCAGCCAGTAGAGCCCGGATGCCTTGACAGCATCAGCCGCCTGTTCGGCGATGGCCGGAACGAGAACGGGGTTTGACGGATTGGCAATAAGCGTGGCAACGAAGGCCATGAGCAGAAACCCTATAAGCAATATCGACGCGATCCTGATAACCGGGCCGACCGCCAGCGGCAAGTCCGCACTGGCGGTAGAATTGGCCCGTTCGCATGATGGCGTCGTCATCAATGCCGACAGCATGCAAGTCTATGATACCCTGCGCGTGCTGACCGCACGGCCCTCCGAGGCCGATATGGAGGGCATTCCACACCATCTTTACGGCCATGTCCCGGCGGGGCAGGCCTATTCGACCGGCATCTGGTTGCGCGAGGCAGACGCTTTGGTCGAGCGCCTGCGCGTCGAGGGCAGAATGCCCGTCTTTGTCGGTGGCACCGGCCTCTATTTCAAGGCGCTGACGGGCGGACTGTCCGACATGCCGGAAATTCCGCCTGGTATCCGCAATCATCTCCGCAGCCGGCTGGTGGCGGAAGGGGCGGAAGCGCTGCATCGTGAGCTTGCGGAGCGCGACGCCGCCGTTGCCGAAATGCTGAACCCGCAGGACGGGCAGCGTATCGTTCGCGCCCTGGAAGTGATCGAAGCGACAGGCCGGTCCATCGCCGCTTTTCAGGGGAAGAACGGGCCAATGGTCATCGATCCCGACCGTGCACGAAAGATCGTGGTTCTGCCTGAGCGCGCTATTCTGCA
This sequence comes from Martinezella sp. CNPSo 3795, assembly GCF_057784475.1. Classification (NCBI taxonomy): domain Bacteria; kingdom Pseudomonadati; phylum Pseudomonadota; class Alphaproteobacteria; order Hyphomicrobiales; family Rhizobiaceae; genus Martinezella; species Martinezella sp. CNPSo 3795. The sequence goes on from NZ_JBXSOQ010000004.1 coordinate 149,508, forward strand.
CGAACGCATCAACAGCCGTTTCGAGAAAATGCTGGCTATGGGAGCGGAAGAGGAGGTGAAGGCTCTGTTGGCATTGGATCTTCCACCGGAAATGCCCGTCATGAAGGCGATCGGGGTCGCGCAGATTGCCGGGATGCTGAAGGGGGAGATGACACGTGTCGAGGTCATCGAAACCGGATCTGCTGCGACGCGGCAATATGCCAAGCGGCAGATGACCTGGTTCCGCAATCAGATGGACGAGAGTTGGGAGCGTTTGAGCCCGTAGTTCGGGAGTCAGTCTTTGTCGTAAAGGCTGCTGAGTGGCTTTTTCAGAATGCTGTCCCGCAAGGACAAGCCGGATTCTCGCCGCAGAGATGGCGCGGCCTCTCTTGGCACCGAGCGCGTGCCTCCTTCATCGCTGCGGAATTCGCGGCGCAGTTCGGCAAGCTTGCTGTCGATCGATGTTTGCGAGGCGGCCGCGGGTTGCGGTGCGGCGGTGCGTGGCAGCATGTCCGGACGATAAGGTTCGATCGGTTGCTGGCTCGATTCCGCGTGGGGCCGTATTGGCTGCTCGACTGCCACTTCGTCGAAATCATCCTTGATATCCGTCATGGGCACAGCATTGTAGCTCTGCTGCAGAGGACTGATATCGGGACCTGTAATCGAGCGCATGCGGCCGATGATCGTGCGCAAATCGACCGTATCCGGCGAATCCTCACTGGTTTTTGCGACGCTGCCGCTGGCTTTTGGCAGCAAATGCCGTTCGACCTGGGAAAAGCGCATCCGCATCGGCACTGCGATGGCCTCGCCGAAGGCGATGGCTTCGCCATTGCCGATCGACGACAGGAAGCTTGTCGTCGAGATCGAGGAGTTCGGGATGGCCGAACGGATGATTTCCTGGTCGCGATCATTGGCAAGGCGCATGGCAAAGAGCGTCGAGCACTGCGACAGGATCGTCTGATCCAGTTCGCCCGGTCGCTGCGTGATGATGCCAAGCGATACGCCGTATTTGCGGCCTTCCTTGGCGATGCGGGCAATGGCTTGTCGTGTCGGGAAGAAGCCGAGCGTTGGGTCGGCGGGAATATAGCGGTGGGCTTCCTCGCAGACGACGAGCATGTGGATTGCGCCCTCGCTCCAGAGCGCCAGTTCGAAGGCCATGCGGCAAAGCACTGAAGCGACAGAATTGATGACTTCCGAAGGGATGCCGGCGAGCTGGAAGGTGCAGATCGGCTTGCCGTCACCGGGAATGCGGAAGATCTTGGCGATGGTCTCCATGATCGTATCGGTGATCGTGTTGTTGGAGAACATGAAGTGATAACGGGGATCGTTGATCGCCGAGATGATGCGCATCTTTAGGGAGCGCAGATGCGGCTTTTCCTGACGGCCTTCGAGGCGGCCAATGCGCTCGTCTATTAATGCCAGCAGATCGGCCATGCGGTAGGGAACCGGCGTGTCCGCTGTCACCGAGGCCTTTTCCGTCTGGCGTCGCATCAGAGTGGAATCGCTGCCGCGGAAGGCGCGTCTCGCTTCGGGGATAAGGTCACGCAGCGCATCGAGCTCTTCCGGCACTGCAGGACGGCCGCGGAAAACGACTTCGCTGAACTCCTCCAGCCGCATCAGCCAGAAGGGCAGGTCTAGGGTATCGGTGTCGATGACGACGGCGTGCCTCGGAAAGGCGGCGGCGAATTCATTGTGCGGATCGAGGATCAGCACGCGCAATTTTGGATCGGCTGCGATCGCCTTGTGCAGCAGCAGCGAGACCGCAGTGGATTTGCCGACGCCTGTGGAGCCGACGACAGCGAAGTGTTTCGAGAGCATGGAGGGAATATGAATGGCAGCATCGATGCTTTCGTCTTGCGTCAGCTTGCCGATGACGCAGCTGCTGCCCTTGCCGGCATCGAAAATGCGCATAAGGTCGGCCGCACGGATACGGTGCGCGATTGCACCGAGATAGGGATAGGCCGATATGCCGCTCGAAAACTCCTCGCGGCCATCCGGTCCGACACGGACTTCGCCGAGCAGTTCCACCTCGATGCGGAAGAGATTGTCCTGCCCTTCTCCCCAGCCGACGCTTTGCGTATTCATCGAATAGACAAGGGCTGCGACGCGGTTCTTCCCGACGCTGATGGAGATCAGTCGGCCGACCGACCAGAGTTCGGTTAGGTCCGTGCCGCCGGCCTCGGCCACAGCGGCGATCGTCGCTCTAGAACCGTTGCACGCGACAACGCGGCCAAGGAAGCGATTTCCCGGCTTCAGCTTGTCGCGGCGATCAAAATCTCCAGCGTTGCCTGATGTCTGCAGGTCTTTATTCAGCAAACAGTTACCCCAACTAATAGATGCCGGAGCATAGAGACGTGGGCTTAACAAAACCCTGTCTGTTACCCATGCTTTTTATAGGGTTATGATGCGGTCGCGATTTTTTATTGCTTCACGCGTTGACGCTTCGAAATTTTCTGTCTATCACTTCGGCCCATGAAAAACTCGATCGTTCTTATCGTGGTGGGAAGGCGCATGGGCAGGATGGTGTAACCATCCGGCGACAGCCACCCATGCGCTAGATGACAGGCTCCCGAAGGGGCCTTTTTTTATGCCCGAAATCGAGATTTCATCTTTCCAAACCTCCAGCAGACAGCGGAACAAACGTATGACCGGCACAGATAATCAGGCGAGCGGCAATCGAATGACAGGCGCGGAGATCGTGCTGCGGGCGCTCAAGGACAACGGCGTCGAGCACATCTTCGGTTATCCGGGCGGCGCTGTGCTTCCGATCTATGACGAAATCTTCCAGCAGGACGACATCAAGCACATTCTCGTCCGCCACGAGCAGGGCGCCGGTCATGCGGCCGAAGGCTATGCCCGCTCCACCGGCAAGGTCGGCGTCATGCTGGTCACCTCCGGCCCTGGCGCGACCAATGCGGTTACGCCGCTGCAGGATGCCTTGATGGATTCCATACCGCTCGTTTGTCTCAGCGGTCAGGTCCCGACCACGCTGATCGGCTCTGACGCCTTCCAGGAATGCGATACGGTCGGAATCACGCGGCCCTGCACCAAGCACAACTGGTTGGTCAAGGACGTCAATGAGCTGGCAGCGGTCATTCATGAAGCCTTCCGCATCGCCCAGTCGGGTCGTCCAGGTCCCGTCGTCGTCGACATTCCGAAGGACATCCAATTCGCAACCGGCACCTACACGCCGCCGGAAGCGCATCACGTCCAGAAGAGCTATCAGCCGAAGATGCAGGGCGATCTCAACAAGATCACGCAGGCGATCGAGCTGATGAAAAATGCTCGTCGTCCGGTCATCTATTCCGGTGGCGGCGTCGTCAATTCCGGTCCGGAAGCCTGCAAACTGCTGCGCGAGCTGGTCGAGCTGACCGATTTCCCGATCACTTCGACGCTGATGGGCCTCGGCGCTTATCCGGCTTCCGGCAAGAACTGGCTCGGCATGCTCGGCATGCATGGTTCCTACGAGGCCAACATGGCGATGCATGATTGCGACGTCATGGTCTGCATCGGTGCACGCTTCGACGACCGCATTACCGGCCGCCTGAATGCTTTTTCGCCGAATTCGAAGAAGATCCATATCGATATCGATCCGTCCTCGATCAACAAGAATGTCCGCGTCGATGTCGGCATTCTCGGCGATGTCGGCAATGTTCTGGAAGATATGGTTCGCCTGTGGCGTGCACTGCCGCAGAAGCCTGCCGCAGAGCGTTTGGGCGATTGGTGGGCTGATGTTGCCCGCTGGCGCGCGCGCAACTCGTTCGCCTACAAGCCGAGCGACGATGTCATCATGCCGCAATATGCGATCCAGCGTCTCTATGAGCTGACGAAGCATCGCGATACCTACATCACCACAGAAGTCGGTCAGCATCAGATGTGGGCGGCGCAGTTCTACGGCTTCGAACAGCCGAACCGCTGGATGACTTCGGGCGGCCTCGGCACCATGGGCTATGGTTTGCCGGCAGCGCTCGGCGTTCAGATCGCCCATCCCGAGAGCCTGGTCATCGATATTGCCGGCGATGCCTCGATCCAGATGTGCATTCAGGAAATGTCGGCTGCGATCCAGCACAATGCGCCGATCAAGATCTTCATCCTGAACAACCAGTACATGGGCATGGTTCGTCAGTGGCAGCAGCTGCTGCACGGCAATCGTCTCTCCAATTCCTACACGGAAGCGATGCCCGATTTCGTCAAGCTTGCGGAAGCCTATGGCGCTGTCGGCCTGCGTTGCGAAAAGCCGGGTGATCTCGATGCCGCCATTCAGGAGATGATCGACGTCAAGAAGCCGGTCATCTTCGATTGCCGCGTCGCCAATCTCGCCAACTGCTTCCCGATGATCCCCTCGGGCAAGGCGCATAATGAAATGTTGCTGCCTGATGAGGCGACCGACGAGGCCGTCGCCAACGCCATCGACGCCAAGGGTCGCCAGCTGGTTTGATCGATAGCTTGGGTGCAGCAGGAGCCGCGCCCCAACGGATCTCGCTGGCATACCGAATAAGAACCGAGGAAACGGAACAAGGATCATGAACGCACACCTTCAACCCACGGGCTCCGCCTATTTCATTTCGCCGGAAACCGCGGCGGCCGAGAGCCATACGCTTTCGGTGCTCGTCGATAACGAGCCGGGCGTTCTCGCCCGCGTCATCGGCCTCTTTTCCGGCCGAGGCTACAACATTGAGAGCCTCACGGTTTCCGAGACGGAACATCAGGCGCATCTGTCGCGTATCACCATCGTGACGCGCGGCACGCCGCAGGTGCTTGAGCAAATCAAGGCGCAGCTTGAGCGCATCGTTCCCGTTCACCGCGTCGTCGATCTGACGGTACGCGCCCGCGAACTCGGCCAGGAGCGGCCGATCGAGCGCGAAGTGGCGTTGCTGAAGGTGACCGGAAGCGGCGAGACTCGTGCCGAGACGCTGCGGCTCGCCGACGCCTTCCACGCCAAGGTGGTGGATGCGACCGTCGAGCACTTCATTTTCGAGATCACCGGCAAATCCTCGAAAATCGACCAGTTCATCGCCATCGTCAAGCCGCTCGGCCTTATCGAAGTCTGCCGCACCGGCATCGCTGCGATGAACCGCGGCTCGCAGGGAATGTAAGAGCCTGCGGCGTTGATCGGTTTGCTGGTCAGAATTGCGTGAGAAATCAGAGCGGTTTGGTGCTTTCGTGAAGCACCAAACCGCTCTATCTTTTGCGACGGCCGACTTGGGCCGGCGATATCATTTCTAGCGGGGGAATATTGTGGCAGTCCTTGCCGGCGAGACTTTGCCTGAGATAGGTGAAAAGCCGTGGCATCCGCCCGCTGACATGCGCCTCGGTGCGGCGCCTTTCGTACGAAGTGATTTCCCCTGGCTCGGCCATTATTTCCGTTCGCAGAAACTGGCCTCGATCCTTTCTCCTGGAATTGGCGGCGTCCTGTCCTGGGGCGGCCGTGCGCCGGCCAAGGTGGCGGACGGGATTGCGCGGTTTCGCGGATTGCGCCACTGGCACCTCGAGGACGGCTTCCTGCGGTCGATGGGGCTTGGCAAGTCCGGCGCCATTCCGCTGTCCATCGTTATCGACGATCTCGGTCTGCCCGTCGATGTAAGCAGGTCCTCGCGGCTTGAGCGGCTGATTGAGGGGGCGGGAGAGGCTGGAGAGCTTGGCCGCACCATCCGTGAGCAGATCGTTCTCAACAAGCTCTCGAAGTATAATCATCTCCCTCATCGATCGCCTCACATCGAGCGGACGACCAAGCGGCGCATTCTGCTGGTCGATCAGGTCGTTGGCGACGTTTCCGTCGGTCGGGCGCTCGGCTCAAAAGTCTCCTTCGAGAAGATGCTTGCCGATGCGCTGGCAACCGATGCACAATGCCTCATTCGTACTCATCCGGATGTCATGGCCGGTCTTCGTAAGGGGTATCTTACCGGATCGACTTCCAAGGGTGATGTGGTCATGATTGGCGATGCCGTGTCGGTGGCCTCCATCCTCGAAGTCGTGGACGAAGTCTGGACTGTTTCCAGCCAGTTTGGCTTTGATGCGCTTCTGCGCGGCATTCCGGTTCGCTGCTATGCCGCACCCTTTTATGCGGGCTGGGGAGTGACCGAGGATCATTTCGGCGTTTACACCAAGGCCGTGCTTGCCGGGCGTCGAACGAAGCGAAGGGCCGTCGATCAGATCGCCGCTGCCGCATTTTCACTTTATCCGACCTACCGCGATCCGGCCGACTGGCGAGAGATCGATGTCTTTCGGGCGATCGAGCTGATCGTCGCGCAGCAGAAGGCGGCTGCCTGAACCTACAGCATGTCCAATGACTTCTTTCGCGACGGCGGCGGGAAGGCGGTGTCGAGCACGGCCCAATCCTCGTCGGTGATATCAATATCGACAGAATCACGGTTTTCCTCGATGCGCTGAGGGTTCGAGGACTTCGGGATTGCTATCACGCCGTCGCGTTCCAGCAGAAAGGCAAGCGCGACTTGCGCCGGTGTCGCCTGATAGGTCTTGGCGACGCGGATCAGCTCGGGATGGTGGAGCAGGCGGCCTTGCTCGATCGGAGAATAGGCCATGATCGGAATGCTGCGCTCCTGGCACCAGGGCAAGAGGTCATATTCGATGCCGCGCCGGGAGAGATTGTAGAGCACCTGGTTGGCGGCGACATTGCCGCCGTTCGGCAGGGAAAGCAGCTCGTCCATATCCGCGACATCGAAATTCGACACGCCCCAAGCCTCGATCTTGCCCGCCGCCTTGAGGTCTTCGAAGGCTTCCACTGTTTCTTCCAGCGGATAGTTACCGCGCCAATGCAGCAGATAGAGATCGATGCGATCGGTATTCAGGCGCTTCAGGCTGCGTTCGCAGGCCGCAACCGCGCCCTTGCGGCTCGCATTGGCGGGATAGACCTTGCTGACGAGGAAAACCTCGTCGCGGCGGCCTTCGATCGCCTTGCCAACGATCTCCTCCGAGCCGCCATCGGCATACATCTCAGCCGTATCGATCAGCGTCATGCCCAGATCGAGACCGGTTTTCAAGCTGGCGATCTCATCCCTGGCGGTTGCTGCATTCTCGCCCATATTCCAGGTGCCCTGGCCAAGCGCCGGAACCTGGATGCCGGAGGGAAGGGCGACAGTTGGAATGGGCTCGCGCATGGTTTTTCCTCGCTACAGAAAACCGAAGGATAGGGGCATTCGACCGGATTTCAATCGGCATCCGTCCTGTCACGGTGACAATCATCCTATGGCTTTCGTATGGCCGGCGAACTAATGTCGCATCGTCATGCGCCGTCGCATTTTTTTGCGCGCGCGAAGAATTTTGGATGCCGCCTTGTCACGATACGGTGTCCTGGGAGGCATCATGGCGCTGGATACATTTCTGGCTCTTCTACTTTTTGCATTCACGACCTCGATCACGCCCGGACCGAACAACATGATGTTGTTTACCTCCGGTGTGAACTTCGGTTTCCGGCGCACCATTCCGCACATGCTCGGCATCGGTGTCGGCTTTTTTGTGCTGCTGATTGCTGTGGGATTGGGACTGGGTGCACTTCTGCACACGGTGCCCGTGCTTTACACCACGCTGAAATTTGCCGGCGGGGCCTATCTCCTCTGGATTGCCTGGAAGATCGGCACCTCGCGTAGCCTGAGCGAGGCGGAAAGCGATGCAAAGCCGATGAGTTTCATCAGCGCTGCTGCGTTCCAATGGGTCAATCCCAAGGCGTGGGTGATGGCTGTCACCGCTATGGCCACTTACACCAACGAACAACTCTATCTCTTCACGGTCCTTGTCGTCGGATTGGCATTTGCCGCTGTGAACGTCCCGAGCGTATCGACCTGGGCCGGCTTCGGCTCCGTCCTGCGCGATTGGCTCTCCGATCCCATCAGGCTGAAATGGTTCAATATAACCATGGCCATTCTGCTGGTGCTCAGTCTCTGGCCGATGCTAAAGTAGGTGCAAAGAGACAGGAGACGGCCATGTCCCACGGGCACTCGCATGATGATGACGATCATCATCACCATCACCACGACAACCACTATTCGGATATGCAGGCGCGCGTGAAGGCGCTGGAGACGCTGCTGACCGAAAAGGGGCTGATCGACCCGGCGGCGATCGACCGCATCGTCGAGACCTACGAGACGAAGGTCGGGCCGCGCAATGGGGCGCAGGTGGTGGCGAAAGCCTGGAGCGATCCCGACTTCGCCGATTGGCTGCGGCGTGACGCGACGGCGGCGATTGCAAGCCTCGGTTTTACAGGCCGCCAAGGCGAGCATATGCGTGCGGTGTTCAATACGCCGGAAACGCATAACCTGATCGTCTGCACGCTTTGCTCCTGCTATCCGTGGGCCGTACTCGGGCTGCCGCCGGTCTGGTATAAGGCTCCGGCCTATCGCTCCCGCGCGGTGATCGATCCGCGTGGCGTGCTCGCCGAATTCGGCCTGACATTGCCGCAGGAGACGAAGATCCGCGTCTGGGATTCGACGGCCGAACTTCGCTACCTGGTAATCCCCGAGCGGCCGGCCGGTTCCGAAGGCATGGACGAGGCGGCGCTTGCGGATCTCGTCAGCCGCGACGCCATGATCGGAACCGCGCTCGCAAAGGCGCCGGAGGCAACGCTATGAATGGTCCACACGATCTCGGCGGTCAGATGGGGTTCGGCCCGGTCGCCCCGGAGCCGAATGAGCCCTATTTCCATGCCGAATGGGAAAAGCGGGCGCTCGGTATCACGCTTTCCTGCGGCGCCTTCGGTGCCTGGACGATCGATGAAAGCCGGCATGCGCGCGAAAACATTCCGCCGGCGAGCTATCTCGGCGCCAGCTATTATGAGATCTGGACTCGTGCCGTCGATATGCTCCTGGAGCGGCATGGTTTTGCGACGGCCGAGGAGTTGCGCAGCGGTCACTCGCTCGAACAGGGCAGGGTGCCGAAGCGGGTTCTGACGGCTGACATGGTCGACGGTGTGCTGGCCAAGGGCGGCCCTTGCGATCGACCGGTCGATACTGCACCGCTCTTTGCCGTCGGCGATCATGTCCGCACCAAGAACTTCAACCCGACCGGCCACACAAGGTTACCGCGCTATGCCCGCGCAAAGACGGGTGTCATCGAAGCGGTGCAGGGCTCCTTCGTCTTCCCTGACGACAATGCCCATGGCCGCGGCGAAAATCCGCAATGGGTTTATACGGTCGTCTTCGACGGTGCCGAGATCTGGGGCGAGGGCGCCGATCCCTCGTTGACCGTCTCGATCGACGCTTGGGAGAGCTATCTTGAGCGCGTGTGAGGTGACGTCGCCTCTGGCACAATCCCCCGGATTGCCGAAGTCTGTCGATGGAGAGCCGATCTTTCCGGAACCTTGGGCGGCAGAGGCTTTCGCCATGACAGTTCATTTGCATGAGCAGGGCCTGTTTGACTGGAGCGAATGGGCGGAACGGCTGTCCGGCGAGTTGCACAAGCCCGGCCGCGCGATTGACGGCAGCGACTATTTCGATTGCTGGGTGGCGGCTCTGTCCGGCTTGCTGGTGTCAAAGGGTATCGCGGATGCCAACGCGATCTTGGCCCTGCAACAAAGCTGGCAGCGTGCGGCGGAGGCCACGCCGCATGGTAAGCCGATTGTGCTTGAAAACGATCCTCAATACACGACATAAGCGCGTGGTGGCGGCGACGGCTTTTTACCGCTTGCTTCCATCAACCGAATCCTGCCAAGTCGAACCATGCAATTCGCGCCGCAACAAGATGAAGCGCTCAAGGCCGTCGCAAACTGGCTGAAAGAGGGGCGCTCGCCGTTGTTCCGTCTGTTCGGCTATGCCGGCACGGGCAAGACGACGCTTGCGCGGCATTTCGCCGAGCATGTGGATGGCGAAGTGCTGTTCGCTGCCTTTACCGGCAAGGCGGCGCAGGTGCTGCGCTCACGCGGCGCCTCGAATGCCAAGACCATCCATTCGCTGATCTACCGGCCGCGCGGCGAGGAAGCTGTTGAGGACGAAGAGACAGGCAAGACATCGATTGCCCCGATGTTCACGATCAACCGTCAGAGCCCGGTTGCCAAGGCCGCGCTGATCATCGTCGACGAATGCTCGATGGTGGACGAAGCGCTCGGCAAGGATTTGATGAGCTTCGGCACGCCCATTCTGGTGCTCGGCGATCCCGGGCAGCTGCCGCCGGTGTCCGGCGGCGGTTTCTTCACGAATGAGGAGCCGGATTATCTTCTGACGGACATTCACCGCCAGGCACGCGACAATCCGATCATCCAGCTCGCCATGCAGGTGCGTGAGGGCAAGGAAATCATGCATGGCGACTATGGCACCGCACAGGTGATCTCGAAGAACGAGGTCACGCAGCCGCTGGTGCTGGAGGCCGATCAGGTGCTTGTCGGCACCAACAGGACGCGCCGGCGCTACAATCAGCGCCTGCGTGAGCTCAAGGGTTTTACAGCCGATTATCCGCAATCCGGCGATAAGCTGGTCTGTCTGCGCAACGACCCCGCCAAGGGGCTGCTCAACGGCTCCCTCTGGCAGGTGATGACCTCTTCCAGGGAAACGACGAAGCCGGGCATCAATCTGCTGGTGCGTCCGGAAGATGACGACATGGATCGCGGGGCAGCGAAGATCAAGCTCTTGAAGCAGGCCTTCGAGGATGTCGAGGGCGAGATCCCGTGGTCGACGCGCAAGCGCTACGACGAATTCGATTACGGCTATGCGCTGACGGTGCACAAGGCGCAGGGCTCGCAGTGGAACAATGTCGTGCTGTTCGATGAGAGCTGGGCGTTCCGCGATACCCGCGAGCGCTGGCTCTATACGGCCATTACCCGCGCCGCCGAGACGCTGACGATCGTCCGTTAACAGGACATCCTGGGTCTTGCCTGAGAGATGTCGCGCCCCGGTGACTTGGCCCGATCTTCCCCATCAAAGTTTTGCATGGAACGATGTCGGAATCTCGTTGGTTTTGTTGGCCATAATGGCATAAAACGACACTACCCATCCGCTTTGAAAATCAGGGATTTCGATCATGCCCGCCAAGCTTTCCGTGAACCTCAACGCTATCGCGATGCTGCGCAACCGGCGTGATCTTCCCTGGCCAAGCGTCACGGGTTTGGGCCGTATCGCGCTGGCGGCCGGTGCAAGCGGTCTGACCGTTCATCCGCGTCCCGATCAGCGGCATGTCCGCTTTTCCGACCTGCCCGATATCCGCGCGCTAATCGATGACGAGTTTCCGGAAGCGGAGTTCAATATCGAGGGCTATCCGAGCGACGAATTCTTCGATCTCTGTGCTTCCGCGGAACCTGAACAAGTGACGCTCGTGCCCGATGATCCCTCTCAGGCAACCTCGGATCACGGCTGGGATTTTCGCAAGAACCGCGAGCTGCTGGTCGACGTCGTCGCTAAATACAAGACGATCGGCTGCCGCGTGTCCCTGTTTGCCGATGGCGATGGTGATACCGAGGCGGTGAAGATCGCCAGGGAAGTCGGTGCGGATCGTATCGAGCTTTATACCGGCCCTTACGGCGGCTGCTACGACGATCCGCAGAAGGCCGCCATCATCCTCGAAGCGCTGGGCAAGACCGCCGATGCCGCCTTCGCCAATGGCCTCGACGTCAATGCCGGTCACGACCTGACAGTCGCCAATCTGCCGGCGCTGTTGAAGCGCATTCCTAAGCTTGCGGAGACTTCGATTGGTCATGGGCTGACTGCCGACGCGCTGGAATATGGCATGGCCGAAACAGTGCGGCGTTTTCGCCGGGCTTGCGGTCAGGTGGTTTGATGGGGATGGCTTTGGGCTGGTCAGGCAAGTTTGTTGTTGCCGCGCCTTCTGGCGTGGCCCCTCATCCTAGCCTTCTCCTCGCTTGCGGGGAGAAGGGACGACAGCGCAAAATGGCGGCGGCATCACTCGATTAGAGCTTGCGCGCGAAGCACCAAAACTCCCTCGCCCCGCTTGCGGCAGGGGTATCGCATATGAGCGGAGATCGCCGCTGTCCCCCTTCTCCCCAGCGGGGAGAAGGTGCCGCCAGGCGGATGAGGGGGTGCCTGCAAAGACCACCAAAATCCATGAATTCAAAGGGATAACCACCTCATCCGACCCTTCGGGCCACCTTCTCCCCAAGGGGAGAAGGAGCTTATGGTGCTCGTCCGCCTCCATATGCGATAGCCCTGCCGCTTGCGGGGAGAGGGCTGGGGTGAGGGGCCATGCGCAAGGGTGAGGCAAACGAAGCCTCACCTGACCTCTTCGTAAACTCAGCCAGCCAACGCTGCCTTGTGCTCTTCGAAGAAGCTGCGCAGCGTCTGCGGCTCCTTGCCTGTGAGCTTGTTGAAATCGTTGGTAAGAATGTCGAACTTGCCGGCGCGGGTGTTGGCGTCGGCGGAGACGAGCATGTCGACGACGAAGGGCGGCAGGCCGGCGCCGGCAAGACCGGCGGCGAACTGTTCGTCCGTGACTTGCACAACCTCAAGCGGACGGCCGGTGATCCGGCTGACGACGCTTGCGACGTCCTCAATGGTGACGGCGGTCGAGCCCGTCAGCGTATAGGTGGCGCTTTCTGTGTTGTCGGAAGCCAGGGCGGCGGCGATGGCGAGTGCGCAATCTTCGCGGCTGATGTTGCTGATACGGCCGCCGCCGGTTGCTGTATACCATTTGCCGGTTTCGAGGCTGTGCGGCAGGCCCATTAGGTAGTTGTCGAAGTACCAGGCGTCGCGCAGGATCGTGTAGCCGATGCCGCTTGCCTTGATGGCGTTTTCGGTGCCGAGATGGTCAGGTGCGAAGGTGACGAGCGAACCGTCCGGGGCTGGCATTGAGGTATAGAGAACATGCTTCACGCCCGCCTTCTTCGCGGCTTCGACGGCAGCCGTGTGCTGCTTCAGGCGCAGGCCGGGGACGGCGAGCGCATCGGTGCTGATGATCAGCAGCCGGTCGATACCGGCAAAAGCAGCAGGCAAACCAGCGGTATCATCGAAATCGGCCTTACGGGTGACGACGCCCTTGGCGGCGAGATCGGCAAGCTTTTCGGGGCTGCGCGTTGCGGCGACGATGCGGCCGGGAGCGACCTTGTATGTCTCCAGCAGGTGATGAATGACGCGCTGGCCAAGCTTACCGGCGGCGCCGGTGACGAGAAGAGTGCTGCTCATATGTTTTCCCTTGTTGGACCGCCGCACATTAACAGCGGTTTGTTGCTCTCAAAAAGAGACTAGCACTAGAATAGGAATTGACTTCATGGTGTAAAGGAGGCAGTTTTTGGGCTCCAAGTTACCAAAAGGGAACCGGCATGGCAGCCAGCGCCGTCGTCAATCTGCGCAGCAAAAATCCGCCGCTGCGCGACTTCGATCTCAGCAATCTTGATTTCGGCAATTGCCCCGTCCGGGACCTGATCTCGCAGATCGGCGGAAAATGGTCGGTGCTATTGCTGGAAACACTGGCCAAGCGACCGTATCGTTTCGGCGAACTGCGTCGGCTGGTGCCCGATATTTCCCAGCGCATGCTGACGCAGACGCTGCGTGACCTGCAGCGCGACGGCTATATCGACCGGGAGGTATTTCCCACCAAGCCGCCGAGCGTCGAATATCGGATGACAGAACTCGGCCATTCGCTGTACGAGCCGCTGGCTCATCTCCTGAATTGGGCAGAAGCCAATCACGAGGCCGTCAAGGCCGCCCGCGCCCGTTTCGATCAATCGCCGGACTGAGCCGCCCATCGTGAAGCCTTTGAAGATTGCTATCGTCGGCGCCGGACCTGCCGGCCTTGCCGCCTCTCTCTTTCTCACTCGCGCTGGTCATACCACCGATATCATCGAACGGTTCGATAGCCCGGCACCCGTCGGTTCGGCGCTAATGCTGCAGCCGACCGGATTGACGGTGCTTGAGTCGCTTGGGCTTGGTCCGGCGATCCATGCGGCCGGCAATCGCATCGATCGATTGTTCGGCACGGAGACCACTCGCGGCCGCATCGTCCTCGATGTGCGCTACAACGCGCTGCCGGGCGGGCGCTATGGGCTTGGCGTTCATCGTGCGGCGCTGTTCGATACGCTTTACGATGAAGTCTCTGCACGGCGACATCCGATCCATACGGGACAGCGTGTTATCGGTGTGACGGAGGAGGGTGGTGAATGCTTTCTCTCCGTCGAAGGGGATGGGCGCCTCGGGCCTTACGATCTCGTCATCGACGCCAGCGGGGCGCGCTCGGAACTGGTCGCGGCCTCGCCCGTCGCGCCGCGTGCCCGCAACCTCGTTTACGGCGCTTTCTGGGCGACGCTCGATTGCCCCGAAGGGTTGGTGGATCGAGCGGCGCTGACGCAGCGTTATGACAAGGCCAGCGTGATGATCGGCGTCTTACCGATCGGCAGTAGAAGGCCGGATTTGCCGAAGCAGGCGGCTCTGTTCTGGAGCTTGAAAGTCGCTGACGCCGATGAGGTACGCAAGCGTGGGCTTGAGCGCTGGAAGCAGACGATCCGCGGCTACTGGCCGGAATGCGAGCCCTTACTGGAGCAGATCATCGATTGGGACCAACTGACCCTGGCGCGCTATGCCCACCGCACTGTGATGACGCCCTACAGCGGGCGGACTGTCTTCGTCGGCGATGCGGCCCATTCCACCAGCCCGCAATTAGGGCAGGGTGCCAACATGGCGTTGCTCGATGTTGCGGCTCTGGCGCATGCTCTGGCAGGACATGAAACCATCGAAGCCGCTCTTGCTGCCTATGCCAAGGCGCGGCGGGTGCATGTGCGGCTGTTCCAGCTGCTGTCTGCCGCCTTTACGCCTTTCTATCAATCGGACTCTGCAGCATTGGCCTGGATCAGGGACCGGCTGGTTGCCACCATCGCCAAGGTGCCTCCCGCGCCTCAGATCCTGGCGGGCATCGTTTCCGGTACGCTGGTCGATCCGTTCCACGGCGCCGGCTTGCGGGAATGTGACTGGCTGCGGCTGGCTCTACCGCAGCCATCGTAATCATTTCTTGCGCTCGAGCTTTTCCGCTTTTCTCCGCATAGCGAAAAGGCTCTATCCCTTTATTTCCAAGCAATTCCGGACGCAAAGCCGCTACGCACTTTTCCTGGAATTGCTTTCGGTCAGGAAGGCAAGCAGCGCAATGACCGGGAAGGCGACACCGATCCAGGAGGCTAGGTTCCAGCCGCCGGTCGCATAGGCCCAGCCGCCAAGCGCCGAGCCGAGGGCGCCGCCGGCGAAGAAGGTCGCCATGTAGAGGCCGTTGAGGCGGCTGCGATGTTCGGCGCTGAGCGCAAAAATGGCGCGTTGGCCGAGCACGAGGTTCGTCTGGACGCCGAAGTCCAGCATGATCCCTGACAACGTCAGGGTGATGAGTGCCAGCAACGAGCCGCTGCCGGAAAAATGGCCGATCAGGAAGGCGACGATGGCGATCGTCAGAGCGAAGGCGGTGGCAAGCTTTGTCCAGCCGCGATCGGCAACACGTCCGGCAATCGGCGAGGCGACTGCCCCCGCCGCGCCGGCAAGCGCGAAAAGGGCGATACCATTTTGCGTCAGACCGAAGGCCGGGCTCGCCAGCAAGAGTGGTGTCGTCGTCCAGAACAGGCTGAAGGCGCCGAACATGCAGGCCTGGTACAGCGCACGACGCTGCAGGACCGGTGTGCGAAGCGCGAGGTGGCCCATGGAGGACAGCAGCTGCCCATAATGCAGCCTCGCATGGGGCACGCGGGTCGGTAGAACAAGGCGCAGGATGACGATCAGCCCGATCATGACGCCGGCCGAGATGATATAAACGGCGTGCCAGGAGAGAAGCTCAGACAGGAAGCTCGCAGCCGGGCGGGCGAGCATGATGCCGACGAGCAGGCCGCTCATGACATTGCCGACCACAGCGCCGCGGCTGGCGTCCGGCGCCATATGCGCGGCGAAAGGGACAAGGACCTGCACCGCGACGGAAGCCAGGCCGATGCAGAGCGAGGCGAGCAGGAACAGCGACGGCGAGGAGGCAAAAGCTGCGCCTATGAGCGCGATAGCAGATAGCGCTACCAGCGTCAGTACCAGTTTCCGGTTCTCAAGAAGGTCGCCGAGTGGGACGATCAGCAACAAGCCGAGGCCGTAGCCGATCTGCGTCAGGGTGACGATAAGGCCGGTCGCCGCCGGGCTGAAGCCGAGCGACTGGCTGATGGGACCGGCGAGTGGCTGACCATAATAGAGATTGGCGGCTACCAACCCACAGGCGGCGGCGAACATGAATGTGAGAAGCGGCGAAATGGTCTTTTCGGGGAGCGGCGTGCTCTCCCGTCGGGCAGCGGCAGTTGCGGGCATGTTTCGTCCTCGATGCGGGCAGGGAAGCGTGTTCCCCGAAATTTCGATGGAAATCAGTTCAGCAGTTTCATGGCCGTTTCGGCGACGGCGAGCATATGTTCGGCCTTGCGGCCGGTCTTGCCAATCACGCGCATACCCTTGGTCAGGGCAAGCAGAGCGCAAGCGGTACTTTCGGGATCGACATGCTTCGGTATGGAGCCATCCTCATGTCCGAGGCGGATCAGATTGAGGATGCGCCTTTCGTCGAAATCGAAGGCGACGCCGACACGACCGGCGACTTCTTCGTCGAAAAGGGCGAGTTCTGTCGCGCTTCCAACCACGAGGCAGCCGCGGCGGCCGATCTCGCCGCACGAGGCCTCCGCGAAGAACCTCACCAAAGTCCGTAGCTTTTCATGAGCATTCGGCGCCTCGGCAAGCGCGTCGTCGATAAGCTGCTGACGGACTTGGCGATACCTGTTGAATGCGGCCAGGAAGACGCCGCGCTTGTCGCCGAAAGCCTTGTAGACGCTGCCTGCGGTCAGCCCCATGGCTTCGGTCAATTCGCTGATCGAGGCTGCATAATAGCCGCGCTCGGAAAAGACGCGCAGTGCTTCATCGAGCGCGGAATCCATGTCGAATTCACGCGGGCGTCCACGAAGCTTCGGTGCGGTATCGAGAGTGTCTATCGTCATGCCACTCTTTTAGGAAATGATCGTTTCCAAATCAAGCGATTTTTTTGCGTCGCAGCAAGACATTCCGAGAATGGCGGCGGCTGGTTTCGTTATTCGTGGAAAAACGCCATATGGATCGCGTCTTTATAACGTCCGTCTATGCGGACGGAATTGCGTGCGAGGCCCTCGCGGACGAAGCCGACTTTTTCGTAGAGCGCGATGGCTCTGTCATTGTCCGCATGGACGCTGAGTTCGATGCGTTCTATTTCTGCATCACGCGCGGCGCGCAGCGTTGCTTCGATCAAGCGACGACCTAGGCCCTTGCCGCGATAGGCGGGGATGATGCCCATGCCGAGTTTGCCGGCGTGGGCGTGAGAGGGAAACATATGGCGGCTGATATCGCACCAGCCGACCACTTTCCCATCGGCTAAGGCGACGAATTGCGGATTGCCCTTTTCGATCATACCAAGCACGAAAATGCGCGTTTCTTCCAAGGGAAAGGCTTCGAGCAGCGACAGATATTCCCGCTCGCGCGCGACCGTATCAAGCGCCTTGTGAAAGCCTTCGATATGATCGGCTGATATGGGCTGTATCCGGATTTCGCTACTTGCGGTCATCACTGGTATCTCAATGCAAATCAGGGAAGCATCGAAGATAAGGGCGAAGCCACAGTGTGTCTATCCGCGCAGACGGTCAGCGATGTCTTACAGATCGAGCACCCAAGTCTGACCGTTCAATTCCGGACCGAACATGCGATGTCTTTCCTCCGACACAAGCCTGAAGCCCGCCTTGATGTAGATCGCCCGCGCCGTGTCGAGGATATCATTGGTCCAGAGCGAGAGTGTTCTGTAGCCGGCATCGCGCGAGAAGCGGATGCACTCGTCGACCAGCATCTTACCGAGACCGAGGCCGCGTGCGGTCTTGTCGACATAGAGCAGCCGAAGCTTCGCGATGTCGTCACCGCCATCGGTAATCATGACGGAGCCCACGTTCAGGCCGCTTCGCTCGGCAATCCAGCATCGGTCCTTCTGCGGATTGAAATTGGACAGGAATTTACCGGCGACTTCGGCCACCAATCCCTCGAAGCGGTCGTCCCAGCCGAATTCCTCGGTGTAAAAACGTGCCTGACTTTGTACGATCCAGCCGATGTCTCCAGCTCGATGGTTGCGGATGATGGCGGGTGGTTTACTCGTTTCACCGGCGCCGAGCGTGTCCTGGATCGTCCGCATTGCCGCCACGATACGCTCCGGTTCCCCGATCGCGAGCTTTTCGAAATATCCGGCGATCTGCGCGCGCGAGCGGCGGACGAATTCCTCGAATTGCGCCTGCCCCTTATCGGTGACCTTTATGACCTGGCTGCGCGCATCGGTCGGATCGGGCGTCGTCTCGACCAGCCCATCCTCGCGGAAACGCTTGACGATACGGCTGAGATAGGCGGGGTCGAGATGGAGATCGCGCGTCAGCGCCGAGGCGGCGACACCGCCGCGGAAGCCGACTTCGAATAGCACGCGCACATCCGTCAGCGTATAGGGGCTATCCAGATAGGCCTTGTTCAGGACGCCGAGAAAATTCGTGTAGAAGCGGTTGAAGTCGCGAACGGCATCGATGGTCGCGAATTCGGCAGCAGGACTCATGGCATCGTCTCCTCAGATATAGGAGACGATGTTGGTTATTTATTGGACTCAGTCAAGTAAATTGATTGGACTCAGGCCGCGCGGCTGCTGCGAGCTTTTTCATTCGCTAGAGCAAAATCCACAGCCGCTTCCGCATGGATCGTCGTCGTATCGAAGCCCGGCAGGATCAGCGCCTTCGGATCGAGGATGAGGCAGATCTCGGTGCAGCCGAGAATAACGCTGTCGGCGCCTTCGGCCTTGGCGCGCTCGATAATGACGTTCAGCTTCCGGCGCGACTCGTCCTTGATGATGCCGGCGCAGAGTTCGTTGAAGATAATATCGTGCGTGACGGTGCGATCCTCGGAACCGGGGACCATAATGGAGACGCCGTTTTCAGCCATGCGCTCGGCATAGAAGCCATGTTCCATCGTGTAGCGCGTGGCGAGCAGTAGCGGCTTCACGCGGCCTGCTGTCTTCAAGGCGGCGGCAGTCTCATCGATGATATGGATGAGCGGCGCGGAAACGCGTTCGGCAACCTGAGGTGCGATCAGATGCATGGTGTTGGTGCAGATGAGCACGCATTCGGCACCGGCGGCCTCCAGGCGCTGCGCAGCATCGCCGAGCCGGTCGGCGGCGTCGTTCCAGCGCCCCGCCTTCTGTAGCGCGACGATTTCTTCGAAATTGACGGAGTACATCAACAGTTCGGCGGAGGAGAGGCCGCCCAGGCGCTCGCGGACCATTTCGTTGATCAGGCGATAATAAACTGCAGAACTCTCGAAACTCATACCGCCGATCAGGCCAATGGTGCGCATAATGCTGTTCTCCGCTCGTGGATTTTGAATGGAGGAATAGTGCGGTGATTCATCCGCCGTATGTTTGCGTTTTTTGAAGCTTATCATGATCTCTCTGCAAAAGTTTGCGCATTTTTCGATTTATGTGCAAAATAACGGCGCGCATATAGGGAATTACCGCACATGCTGGACGAACGTGACCGAAAGATTCTCGAATTTCTGCAGGCGGATGCCGGCATCTCCGTCACGGAACTTGCCGATCGTGTGGCCTTATCGGTTTCGGCCTGCTCGCGGCGCATACAGCGGCTGGAGGAGAGCGGGCATATAGCTCGGCGCATCGTCGTGCTCGACCGCGAAAGAATGGGGGTGCCGACTACGGTCTATGCGATGATCAAGACGGCGCATCACGCCGACGAGTGGATCGAATCCTTCCGCAGGGTTATCGGTGACATCCCCGAAATCGTCGAGGCGCATCGGCTTACCGGCAATTATGATTATATCCTGAAGATCGTATTGCCGCGTGTCGAGCATTACGATGTCATCTACAAGCAGCTCGTGCGCAAGGTCGAGCTCTTCGACGTCTCCGCATCGATCTCGATGGAGGAACTTAAAAGCGGCACCTCCGTTCCTGTCGGGTATGCGCAATAGGCGCCTTGCCGTATCGTAGCCGTGCAGAGGTGCCATGCATAAAAGACGGTTGCTGCATATCCTTCTCAACCCTACGTTTTCGAGCGGACTTAATCGCGAGGTGTTGCCATGCAGGATCATCATGTCGTTGTGGTCGGAGGTGGCTTTGGCGGGGTACAGCTCGCCAACGATCTGAAGGGTGCCCCCGTCCGCATCACGATGATCGATCGGCGCAATCATCACCTCTTTCAGCCACTCCTCTATCAGGTCGCGACCACTCTGCTTGCGACTTCCGAGATCGCCTGGCCGATCCGCAACTTTTTCCGCGATCGGCCTGAAGTGACGACGCTGCTTGCCGAGGTCGTCGGCGTCGATAGCGCGGCGCATGAGGTGCTCCTGAAGAATGGCCAAAAGGTCCATTACGACACGCTGGTGCTGGCAACCGGCGCTACTCATGCCTATTTCGGCCATGACGAGTGGGAGCCGGTGGCGCCGGGATTGAAGACGCTGGAGGATGCGACCACCATCCGCCGGCGCCTGTTGCTGGCCTTCGAGCAGGCGGAAATGGAAAGCGACCCAGCTGCCCGCGAGGCGCTCTTGACCTTCGTGATCGTCGGCGCGGGTCCTACCGGCGTCGAGCTCGCCGGCATCATCTCCGAGCTGGCAAGGACGACACTGCCGAAGGAGTTCCGCAATATCGATACCCGCAAGGCGAAGATCATCCTTGTCGAGGCCGGTCCACGGGTATTGCCCGCTTTCGCGCAAGAGCTCTCCGACTATGCGCACAAAGAGCTGGAACTGCTGGGTGTCGATGTTCGCTTCGGCAGACCCGTCACCTCATGCACCGCGGAGGGCGTGACGATCGGCGATGCGTTCGTGCCATGCCGCACCATCGTCTGGGCGGCGGGCGTCGAGGCATCGCCGGCGGCAAAATGGCTTGGCATTCCAGCCGATCGTGCCGGCCGAGCCATTGTCGATAAGGATCTGAGGGCGCCGGGCCAGCAGGATATCTTCATCATCGGCGATACGGCGGCCGTCATGCGGGACGATGGCAGTCCGGTGCCCGGGATCGCTCCAGCTGCAAAACAGCAGGGCTCTTACGTTGCCAAGGTGATCAGGGCGAAGCTTGCGGGCCGACCAGCGCCGGGGCCATTTCACTATCGCCATCAAGGCAGCCTGGCGACGATCGGTAAAAGTGCCGCGATCATCGATTTCGGCTGGATCAAGCTTAAGGGCTGGCTCGCCTGGTGGGTCTGGGGCCTCGCCCATATCTATTTCCTGATCGGCGTGCGCTGGCGCATCGCTGTCGCCTGGAGCTGGCTGTGGATCTATATCAGCCGGCAGCACAGTGCCCGGCTGATCACGCAGCGGGAAAGCACGCGCGAAGAATAAGGGGGGCGGCGTCCGGATCGGACGCCGCCCTTTTCGGCTTATGCCAGCGAGGCGATGTCGATCACGAAGCGATAGCGGACATCGCTCTTCAGCACGCGCTCGTAAGCTTCGTTGATGTCCTGGATGCTGATCTTCTCGATTTCCGAAACGATATTGTGCTCGCCGCAGAAGTCGAGCATTTCCTGAGTTTCCTTGATCGAGCCGATCATGGAGCCGGAAAGGCTGCGGCGGCCCGGAATGAGCGAGAAGGCATGAACTGGAACGGCATGTTCGGGAACGCCGAGCAACACCATGCTGCCGTCATACTTCAACAGGTTGAGATATGCGTTCCAGTCGATGGCGGTTCCAACCGTATTGAGGATAAGGTCGAAGCTGCCGGCGAGCTTGGTGAAGGTCTCGGCATCGCTGGTCGCATAATAATGGTCGGCGCCGAGCTTGAGGCCATCTTCCTTCTTCGACAGCGTCTGGCTCAACACGGTCACATCGGCGCCCATGGCGTGCGCCAGCTTGACGCCCATATGGCCGAGGCCGCCCATGCCGACGATAGCGACCTTCTTGCCCGGTCCGGCTTTCCAGTGGCGCAGCGGCGAATAGAGCGTAATGCCGGCGCAAAGCAGCGGAGCACCTGCGTCGAGCGGAATGTTGTCGGGGAAGGAGAGGACGTAGCCTTCCTTGACGACGATCGAGTCGGAATAACCACCGTAAGTCGGTGTCTCGCCGTCGGCCTCGACGTCGTTGTAGGTCTGAACGAGGCCGGGCATGTAATGTTCGTAGTCGAGGTCGCGCGTGGCGCAGGTCGTGCAGGAATCGACGAAGCAGCCGACACCGACGCGATCGCCGATCTTGAACTTCGTGACCTCGGAACCTACGGCGGTCACGATGCCGGCGACTTCATGGCCCGGCACCATCGGATACTTCGAGAAGCCCCATTCGTTGCGGGCCTGGTGAATGTCGGAATGGCAGACGCCGCAATATTTGACGGAGATGACAACGTCGTCCGCATTCGGGTCGCGGCGTTCGAAGGTGAAGGGGGTGAGCGGCTTGGACGCGTCGGTCGCGGCATAACCCTTTGCGATAGGCATGGGAGATTTCCTTATCTTTTCGGATGGGTGGGGAGTAGAATTTGGATGGCCCACCATGCATCAGGATCGGGTCGCAGCGTTAGAGCGATCCTGCAAGCTTTATGTACGATCCTGCGAATCTAAATGTGCGGTAGATCTTTCGCGATCGAACGGTGTTACCTAGATAGGTATCGATATCTGCTCGAAAACAGTTGGTTGCGCATGACACTGCCTTTCAATCCCAATCAGGAACTCGCATCGATCGTTGCACGTTTCGCTCCGGGGGACGGCGAACACCGCACGCCGATAGACAATCTTAATCTCTATCGGCAGTCGGCCGCGACCGTGTGGCAGCATGGGGCTTACCGGCCTTGTTTTGCAATCGTGGTCCAGGGACGCAAGAACCTGACAATCGGCGCCGAGACCTATAATTACGGCGTCGGCGAGTATATTTTGACTGCGCTCGACCTGCCTGTATCGACGCAGGTCACCAATGTCGGCAGCGATACGCCTTATCTTTGCTTCGGCATGGCGCTCGACAGCGAACGCTTGAAGGAGCTGTTGTCGCGCGTCAGCATTCCGCGTCAGGCACTGACCGCTGAGCCAGTGCGCGGAATTGCGGTCAATACCGCCTCACCGGAACTGCTCGATGCTTCTCTGCGCCTGCTGCGATTGCTTGATCGGCCCGAAGATATTCCGGCCATGGCGCCATTGATCGAGCAGGAAATCCTCTATCGCCTGCTGACCGGCCCGAACGGACCTCGTTTGCTGCAGATAGCCATGGCAGAAAGCCAGACCAACCGAGTGGCGCGTGCCGTCGCTTGGCTCCGCAACAACTATACACAGCCGTTGCGCATCGAAGAGCTCGCCGAGCGTGTCGGCATGAGCGTTTCCTCGCTGCATCACCATTTCAAGACCGTTACGGCCCTCTCGCCGATGCAGTATCAAAAGCAGCTTCGGCTGCATGAGGCGCGGCGGCTGATGATCGTCGAACAGCTCGACGTCGGATCGGCCGGCCACCGCGTCGGCTATCAGAGTCCCTCGCAGTTCAGCCGGGAATATAGCCGCCTTTACGGCCTGCCGCCGCTGAAGGATGTCGAGGCCATGCGCAATAGCGTTGTCGCGGCCGAGTAGGTGATGTTTCCGACCAATCATTTGCGTCAAGTTCTCTTGATCGACTGGCCGGCTCGTGGCAACCGCTACCGTTTAGCAACCTGACAAGCACTCTCTTTTTAACGCAGTGCAGCAACGAATTCCGCTTGACGATTGCATCGGTGTCCTGCATAAAGCGCCACGAACCGTACCGTACGGTACGCATTTGGGAGTGGCCATCGTGCTGAGCGAAGTAGGACAGTCGAGCGAGTTTTCGCCGCGCCAGAACGCGGTTCTGGAACAGGCGCTGCGTCTGCTCGTCGACGGCGGCGAGAAGGCGCTGACGACCTCGGGTGTCGCGCGCGCCGCCAATTGCTCCAAGGAAAGTTTGTATAAGTGGTTTGGTGACCGCGACGGCCTGCTGTCTGCGATGATCACCTACCAGGCCAGCAAGGTTCGCACCTTCGAGCGCAATGGCGAACGGCTGAATACGGCAAGTCTGCATGACCATCTCGTCATTTTCGCCCGCGATCTGCTCGAGGTTCTGGCCGGCGACGTTTCACTTGCGTTGAACCGTCTGGCGATCGGCCAGTCGAACCGCGATGGCTCGAAGCTCGGCAAGCTGCTCCTGGAGCGCGGACGCCGGCAGATCGACCGCCGCGCCATCGGTCTCATCGATGCCGGCAAGCGGGCAGGGCTGCTACGCTTTACCGATGCAGACGAGGCATATCATACGCTTTATGGGCTCATCGTCTCCGATTTGCATGTGCGCATGCTGCTCGGTGAGCCCGGTTTGAAGGATACGAGCCGTCAGGCTGAGAAAGCGGTCACCGCTTTCCTCAGGCTTTACGGCACGGAAAAGGTATTGGCGGAAGCGGCAGCGACCGTCTGAGACTTAGACGTTTACCCAGACAAGCAAAGGGAAGGACAAACAATGCGCGTCTATTACGATCGTGATGCCGATCTCAACCTCATCAAGTCGAAGAAGGTCGCCGTCATCGGCTACGGTTCTCAGGGCCGCGCGCACGCGCTGAACCTGAAGGACAGCGGCGCACAGAACGTTGTGATCGCGCTCAAGGCCGGTTCCCCGACTGTTAAGAAGGCCGAAGCCGACGGCTTCAAGGTCATGACCGTTGCCGAAGCTGCCGCCTGGGCCGACCTGATGATGATGGCGACTCCGGACGAGCTGCAGGCCGACATCTACAAGTCCGAAATCGCTCCGAATATCCGTGACGGCGCTGCGATCGCTTTCGCCCACGGTCTCAACGTTCACTTCGGCCTCATCGAGCCGAAGGCTTCGGTCGACGTCGTCATGATCGCTCCAAAAGGCCCGGGCCACACGGTTCGCGGCGAATACCAGAAGGGCGGCGGCGTTCCCTGCCTCGTTGCCGTTCACCAGAACGCTTCCGGCAACGCCCTTGAACTCGCGCTTTCCTACGCCTGCGGCGTCGGTGGCGGCCGTTCGGGCATCATCGAAACCAACTTCCGCGAAGAGTGCGAAACCGACCTCTTCGGCGAACAGGTCGTTCTCTGCGGCGGTCTTGTCGAGCTCATCCGCGCCGGCTTTGAAACGCTTGTTGAGGCCGGTTACGCTCCGGAAATGGCCTATTTCGAGTGCCTGCACGAAGTGAAGCTGATCGTCGACCTGATCTATGAAGGCGGCATCGCCAACATGAACTATTCGATCTCGAACACGGCCGAGTGGGGCGAATACGTCACCGGTCCGCGCATCATCACCGAAGAGACCAAGGCTGAGATGAAGCGCGTCCTCAAGGACATCCAGACCGGCAAGTTCACCTCCGAGTGGATGCAGGAATACCGTTCTGGCGCTGCCCGCTTCAAGGGCATCCGCCGCAACAACGACAGCCACCAGATCGAAGAAGTCGGCGCCAAGCTGCGCGGCATGATGCCCTGGATCGGCAAGAACAAACTGGTCGACAAGTCGGTCAACTAAGCTTTCGGCATTGCCGGAATGGAGGGCCGGGGCGAAAGCTCCGGCCTTTCTACTTATGGGCCGCGACGTAGAGCCACCTTGTCGGCTCGCCATCGAAGCCGCCACCATCGGCTTCGGTCATGGTGATGTTCTTCCATCCTCCGACGCTCAGCATACCCCGAAGCCATGAGGCCGACGGATAGTTGTAATAGCGTCCGAACTTGTCATGCCCTTCCGCTTCTCCTGCCTTGAAGTTGGCGTGGAAGATGCCGCCCGTTTTCAGGGCGCGCAAAATGCGATCGAAGATATCCGGCAGGACAGATCGCGGAACATGCAGGAGGCTGGCCTCCGCCCATATGCCATCGAAGATTTCTGTGGCATCCAAGTCTTCGAAACGCATGACTCGAACGGGCCTGCGAAGACGCTTTTCCGCCTCTCTCGCAAGTTCTGCGGAACCGTCCGTGGGCGTAACGTCGAAGCCGCGCGAAAGCATATAGGCGGCATCCTGACCAGCGCCGCAACCCAGTTCGAGAATGGCTGCGCCCGTCGGCAGGGCGGCCAGAAAGGCATCCAGCCTCTGGCGCGGCAGCCTGCGTTCACGCGCCGCGTAGACGGCGGCGTTGTCGGTATAGAAGGACGATGTCGGATCGGTGCTCATGCCTGGTTGGCGCCTTTTTCGAGATGTATCGCGTTTAAGCGGAAAAGGACAAATATCTATTGTGCTTTGCCAAAATAGACCACGCGATCCAGGTCCTTGAAATGGGCGTCCAGCGTCAGAATGTCGGCGTCGTGCAGTTCGGCCGTGGCGTAGATGATTGCGTCGGCGAGTGCGAGTTTGTGTTTCGCCGAGACTTCGGCAGCGCGACGGGCGAGGGCGGTATCGAGGGGAGCTATGATGCAGGTGGCGCTATAGGCGAAAAAAGAATCGACTGCGTCCTCGCCGCGCTCGCGCTCCAGCCATTTGGCGAGTTCGAGCTGGACGATGGTGGGGACGATGCATTCGGTTCGCGCAGGCATTTCGCCTTGGAGCCGATCTGCAGCCGGACCTTGGGTTAGCCATTCGATCCACGCCGAGCTATCAACGACGCGCATTAGAACCGGTCTTTCCGGTCGCGGTAATTGCCGGGGTTGGCACCCTTCGCCATGCCCTTAAGGTCGGCAAGTTCGGGTACGGGGATAAGCAGCACGCCCTTGCCCTTGGGAATGAAGATGAACTCCTGACCCGCAGTCCAGTGCTGCTGGTCGCGAACTTCTTTCGGGATCGATATCTGAAATTTCGAGGAGAGGGTTGCTGTGGCCATTCTTACGTTTTTCCGATCGATGGATTGAGCGTAAGAATAGCACCTAGAGAGAGAAATGTGTAGGTCATTTCAGACGCGATCTAGCATCGATGACCGGCAAGGCTGCGATCGTTTCGAGAGTTGTTTGTCACCGTCACAAACAAAATAGGTCAGCATTATTGACTTATCTTTTGTTGCGTGATCTTGTGTCAGAAAGACCAAAAATTGCGAGGAAGCCCCATGTTGAATTGGGAAAATATATTTGCGACGCGTTCGAGCCGTATGCGTGCCTCCGAAATCCGCGAGCTGCTGAAACTCTTGGAGCGGCCGGATATCATCTCTTTCGCAGGCGGCATTCCCGATCCGGCCTTGTTTCCGGACGCCGAATTCAAGCAGGCCTATGCCGATATCTTTTCCGGCTCGACTGTCAATGCAGCGCTGCAGTATTCGGTCAGCGAGGGCTACAAACCGCTGCGCGAATGGCTTGTCGGCCAGATGGGCGCACTCGGTATTCCCTGCGAGCTCGAAAACGTCTTCATCGTTTCCGGCTCGCAGCAGGGTCTCGATTATCTCGGCAAGCTCTTCCTGTCGCCGAAGGATACGGCGCTGGTGACAGCGCCGACCTATCTCGGCGCGCTGCAGGCCTTCAATGCCTATGAGCCGACCTACGACCAGCTGACGCCGAATGGCAATCGCACGCCGGATTCCTATCGCGCCGCGGCTTCACAGGCCGGCGGCAGGGTGAAATTTGCCTATCTCTCGGCCGATTTTGCCAACCCGACGGGTGAGACGGTCGATCTCTCCGGTCGCGAGAAGCTGCTCGGCCTTGCCGAAGAGCTCGATATCGCCGTCATCGAAGACGCTGCGTATCAGTCGCTGCGCTATGACGGCGAGCCGGTTGCGCCCATCCTGGCCCTGGAAATCGCGCGCAAGGGCAGCATCAACGACACGCGCACGATCTATTGCGGCAGCTTCTCGAAGACGCTGGCGCCGGGCCTTCGCGTCGGCTTCATCGTCGCCAACGCGCCCGTCATCCGCAAGCTGGTGCTGATGAAGCAGGCGGCAGACCTTCATTCATCGACCATCAACCAGATCGCCATCCACCAGGTCGCCGAGCGTGGGTTCGAAGCGCAGGTCGCCAAGATTCGCAAGGCCTATAGCCATCGCCGCGACTGCATGTTGGCCGCGCTTGCGAAATACATGCCTGATGGTACGAGCTGGACGAAGCCGCAAGGCGGCATGTTCGTCTGGATCACCCTGCCGAAGGGTATGGACGGCGCCAAGCTGCTTGCACGGTCTCTCGAAACGGCGAAGGTCGCCTTCGTGCCCGGTCAGGCCTTCTTTGCCGACGGTAGCGGCGCGAATACCTTCCGCGTCAGCTTCTCCTGCGCCAATGACGAGATGATCGAAGAGGGCATCTCGCGGCTCGGTAAGCTGATTGCCGGTGAGATCGGAGCGATGGCGGCCTAGCCGCCATTGCAGTTTTTTACTTGGCCAGATGCGGGCCGATCAGAGCCAGATCGGCCTCGCTCAGCCGATCGCTGGCGGTATTGCGCTGGTGCCAATAGGGATACATCAGCGGCTGCAGGCTGACGTCGTCGAGCCGCTTGCGCTCCTCGTCCGTCAGCTTCAGCTCGGCGCTGGCAAGATTATCCTTGAACTGCGCCTTGGTGCGGCCGCCGATGATGACCGAGGTCACGCCCTTGCGACCGATGAGCCAGGCAAGCGCCACCTGGGCCGCCGACACGCCGCGACTGTCGGCGATCTCGACAAGCGTATCAACGATATTCCACAGGCGGTTTTCATCGCGGATCGGTGGTTCCGTCCAGCCGGCGAACTGGCGCGTACCCTCGGGCGTCGCCTGATTGCGGCGATGCTTGCCTGAGAGTAGGCCGCCGGCAATCGGGCTCCAGACGAGAATGCCGAGACCCTGGTCGATACTGATGGGCACCAGCTCGTTTTCCGCGTCGCGTGCTTCGAGCGTGTAATGGATCTGCTGGCTGACGAAGCGTTCGCGCTTGTTGCGCTCGCTGACGCCGAGTGCCTTCATGATGTGCCAGCCGGAAAAGTTCGAGCAGCCGATGTAGCGGACCTTCCCCTGGCGAACCAGAGTGTCGAGCGCCTCCATCGTCTCTTCCAGCGGCGTCTGTCCGTCCCACTCATGCAGCTGGTAGAGATCGATCACATCGGTCTTCATGCGCCTCAGGCTTGCCTCGCAAGCCTGGATAAGATGCTGGCGGGATGAGCCGACATCGTTGACGCCCGGCCCCATTGGGAAGCGCGCCTTGGTGGCGATGAGCACGCCGTTTTTGCGCGGGCCGCCGATGATCTCGCCGAGAATTTCTTCCGATGCGCCTTGCGAGTAGACGTCGGCCGTATCGAGCAGATTGACGCCGGCATCCACACACATGTCGACGAGCTTCTTTGCTTCCTTGACGCCAAGATCGCCAACGGTTTTTGCCCAGCCGACTCCACCGAACGTCATGGTGCCCATGGTGATGGTGGAAACTTTAAGGCCGGAGCGGCCAAGCAGGCGATATTCCATAGATCTATCCTCCTCGATCCCGTCTGAAATACGTGCCTCAGCAAATAGCGCCGGAGTGCCGCGGTCAAGATTCAATCATCATACGAACGGCAATCTATTCAAATTCAACTGTCACAATCATGTTAAGCCCTGCGTCTAGACAACCTCCTAGAACTTAGTTGAGGACGTTTTCATGAAGACCTTTGTTTCCGCCTTTGCCGGCCTGTTGGCCATTGCCCTTTTCTCCGGCAGCGCCAATGCCGCCGATCTCGTCCTCTATACCAGCCAGCCGAATGCCGATGCGCAGACGACGGTTGATGGCTTCATGGCCGCCAATCCCGGCATCAAGGTCGATTGGGTACGCGACGGCACGCCGCAGATCATCGCCAAACTGCAGGCCGAAATGCAGGCCGGCGCTCCGGTTGCCGATGTCCTGCTGATCGCCGATACGGTGACCCTGGAGCGCCTGAAGGAAGCCGGCAAACTGCTCGCCTACAAGTCACCGGAAGCCAAGAACTACGATGCCTCGCTCTATGACGCCGATGGTTATTACTACTCCACCAAGCTGATCACGACCGGCATCGTCTACAACACGGCGGCCGCAATGAAGCCGGCAAGCTGGCAGGATCTGGTGAAGCCCGAAGCAAAAGGCTTGGTCGCCATGCCGAGCCCGCTTGCCTCGGGCGCCGCTCTCATCCACGCACAGACGCTTGCCGGCGTCAGCAGCCTCGGTTGGGATTACTACAAGAACCTGGCCGACAACGGTGCGATCGCCTCGGGCGGCAATGGTGCCGTGCTCAAGTCGGTTGCTTCTGGCGAGAAGGCCTATGGCATGATTGTCGACTACATGCCGATCCGTGAAAAGGCCAAGGGCGCTCCGCTGGAGTTCGTTTTCCCGAAGGAAGGCGTTTCGGCCGTCACCGAGCCGGTCGGCATTCTTGCCAGCACGCAGCACGCCGATGCGGCCAAGAAGTTTGTCGATTACGTCCTCTCCGAAAAAGGCCAGGAAGGCTTCTTGAAGCTTGGGTATATTCCGGCCCGCAATGGCACGCCGCTGCCGGAAGGTTTTCCGGCACGTGACAGCATCAAGGTTTTGCCGTTGAATGCAGCCGATGCTCTCAAGAACACGGATCAGGACCTGAAGACCTTCTCCACCTACTTCAAGTCGAAGTAATCCGGCCCGGATCTGGAATGTACTCATATGTGCGTCGAGGAAACAGCCAGCCGGCCTGGCTGTTTCCTTTTGTTGTTGCCGTCGTGCTTTTGCTCAGCGTCCTGCCGCTGGCGCGGCTGGCGTTCGTCGGCATCGAGGCGCTGCTCAAAGGCGACACCTATGAACTCGTCACCGATCCCTCGCTCTGGCGCTCGGCCTGGTACACGATAGAAACAGCTGTGCTCGGCACCGTCGTTTCCGTCTTGCTCGGCTGCCTCTTCGCATTCCTGCTGACATTGACAGATTTGTCAGGCAGGAGATTGCTCGGTTTCCTCTTCGTGCTGCCGATGATGATCCCGCCGCAGGTGACGGCGCTCGCCTGGGTACAGATGTCAGGACCGTCGAGTCCCTTGCTGAAAGCGCTGCATATCGCGCCGCCGCTCGGCTCGCCGCAGCCGCTCTATTCCGTTGGCGGTATTGCGCTTCTCTACGGCGTCCAGCATGCGCCGCTCGTCTATCTCGCGTTGCGCGCTGGCCTGATGGCGCTGCCGCGTGATGGTGTCGAGGCCGCGAGGCTTTCTGGCGCGTCCGGCCTGCGTGTCTTTCGTGATATAATCCTGCCCTTGTCTCTGCCCGGTGTCATTGCAGGCGCCGCGATCGCCTTCGTCTCGTCTATCGGCAATTTCGGCATTCCCGCGATCCTCGGCATTCCCGCGTCGATCTACACTCTGTCGACGCTGATCTTCACCAAGTTTTCCAATTTCGGGCCGCGTACATTCGGCGATATCGCGGTGCTGTCGACGATGATCGCGGTCATCGCCGTTGCCGGCCTTGCGGTACAGGGCAGGGCCTTGAAGGGCCGTGACTATCGCGTCATCGGCATTTCCGGCGCGACGGCCACCTTTTCGCTCGGTCGCTGGCGCTTTCTGGCGCTACCGGTGCTTTACGCCGTCCTGTTCGTCATGCTTGTCGCGCCCTTCCTGGCGCTGGTTGCCGGCGCGCTGGTGCCGGCCTATGGCGTGCCTTTGACCTTCAAGACGGCATCGCTGAACGCCTTCACCGAAATACTGTTTCGGCAGAGCATAACGCGCACAGCCTTTTCCAATTCGCTGTTTCTAGCTGGCATGACAGCTTTTGGTCTCCTGCTGGTGACAGTGCTCGCGGCCTATGCGCTGACGCGGCGCAAGGATGCGCTCAGCCGCATCGTTGGCGGCATGATCGAGATCCCCTATGCGCTTCCCGGCATCATCATCGCGGTCTGCTTCATCCTGGTGTTTGCCGCCCCTTTGCCGGTCCTCGATGTCACGCTGTACGGCACGATCTGGATCATTCTGCTTGCCTATTTCTCCGCCTATTTCGCCGTTAGCCTGAAGCCGGTCATGAGTGCCTTCCTGCAACTCGATCCGGCATTGGAGGAGGCGGCGCGTCTTTCCGGGGCTGGCTTCTTCCGCCGACTTATGGATATCATCGTGCCACTGATTGCGCCGGCGGCGGGCGCGTCGGTGATCCTGGTCTTCCTTATCGCCTGCAACGAACTCACTGTTTCGGCGCTCTTGTGGTCCGCCGGCACACAGACGCTCGGCGTCGTCATTTACAATCTCGACGATGGCGGCAGTGCCGACCTTGCCTCGGCCATGTCGGTTATCGTCATCGCCATGGTCGTCATCATGATGGTGCTTCTGGAAATCATGGCCAAGCGCCTGCCGAAGGGAGTGGTGCCTTGGCGAAGCTGATCCTCAATCATGTCAGCAAGGATTTCGGCACGGGCGGGCGCTCTGCCGTCAACGCCTTGTCGCTCGATGTGCGTGAAGGCGGCTTCCTGGCGCTGCTTGGCCCCTCGGGCTGCGGCAAGACGACCGTACTCAGAATGATCGCCGGTTTCGAACAGCCAACGGATGGCTCCATTCATCTCGGAGAGCGGCTGCTGGCGGATGCTGCAAATATGTTGCCGCCGGAGCGGCGCAACATGGCGATGGTGTTTCAATCCTATGCGCTCTGGCCGCATATGAACGTATCAGACAATGTCGGTTATCCGCTGAAGGTGCGCGGCATTTCCGGCGAGCGTTACCGAGAGAAGGTGCGCGAGGCCTTGGCGACCGTGCGGCTTGACGATTATGCCGAGCGCCGGCCAGCCGATCTCTCCGGTGGTCAGAGGCAGCGCGTGGCGCTTGCTCGCTGCCTAGTGACATCGCCCGATGTCGTGCTGCTCGACGAGCCTCTTGCCAATCTCGATCGCCATCTAAAGAAGGAGATGGAGGAGACGTTTCGCGAGTTTCACCAGCGCTCAGGTGCCACCATGGTTTATGTCACGCACGACCAGAGCGAAGCGATGGCGCTTGCGACCGATGTCGCCGTCATGTCCGAAGGGCGGCTCCTGCAGGTGGCGCCGCCGGCGGAGATCTATGCTCGCCCTGAAGGGAAACTGGTCGGCGGCTTGGTCGGGCAGGGCGCCATCCTGTCGCTTGCTTTTCCCGATGGCGGTCCGCGCCGCATCGACTGGCCGTCCTTCCTAGGCCTGTGGGAAAATCGGATAGGCGGCTCGGCCAGCGCGGATATTCTCGTGCGGCCTGAAGACGTGGTTGTCGACGGGGAGGGCATTTCATGCCGCGTCGATTCCGTTCTCTATGAGGGCGAGCGCTATGCGCTGAGATTGTCTATGCCGGATGGACAGGTACTGCGTGCCTATAGCCGCGATGCCGTCATCGCTGGCGACGACTACCGGGTCGCCATCCGCTCGGCCTGGCGGCTTTGATCGGGCAAGGGACAAGATGGTTGTTCCCTGTCGCCTCCTATGCTTGATTTGCTCCACGTCACGAAGGGGAGTCGCGCATGTCCGATCATAGCTTTCCGATTTTCGACCTCGGCGCTTTCGAAAAAGCCGGTCACGACGAGAAAAAGCGGCTCGGCGCGGAGGTGGATCGGATATGCCGCTCGACCGGCTTTCTGGCAATTGCCAACCACGGCGTTGCGGATGGTGTCATCACCGAGGTTTGGAAGAAAACGCAGACCTTCTTCGATCTGCCACCCGAGGTGAAGCAGAGGGCGAAAACGCTCTATCCCGGTTATCCCTACGGCTATCTCGGGCCGGGAACGGAGGCGCTGGCAAAATCGCGTAATGTCGACACGCCGCCGGATCTGAAGGAAAGCTTCAATGGCGGCCCGCTTTCCATTCCCGCAGGCATGAGCGATCCGGAAGCGCTCGGCTTCTGCTATGCCGCCACCATCTGGCCGGAGGCGCCAGAAGGGTTCGTGGAGGCTTGGAAGGCTTATTATCGGGCGATGGAGGATCTGGCGGCGCGCATCATGCGCGTGTTCGCGACGGCGCTCGGCCTCGATGAGCACTTCTTCGATCCTCACGTCGATGCGCCGATCAGTGCGCTAAGGGCGCTGAATTATCCCGAGCAGCATGTGCCACCGCAGCCGGGCCAGCTTCGCGCCGGCGCGCATACCGATTACGGCAGCCTGACGATCCTCCTGCCGCAACCCGGCTCGAAAGGGCTCGAGATCATCGCTCCTGATGGCAACTGGACGCCGGTGCCGCCGGTGGAGGGTGCTTTCGTCATCAACATCGGCGACCTGATGGCGCTCTGGACCAACGATCGCTGGGTCTCGACCGTGCATCGCGTCGTCAATCCGCCGCCGGAGGAGGGCGGCATGCAGCGGCGGCAATCCCTTGCCTTCTTTCATCAGCCGAACTGGTTTGCCGAGATCGCCTGCCTGCCGTCATGCCTCAAGGAAGGCGAGGAGCCGAAATATGCGCCTGTTCTGTCCGGACCGTATCTGATGGGTAAGTTCAAATCGACTGTAACAGCCAAAGCTGGATGATGTGAGTATAATAAGCCGGCTCATATTCTTCTTAAATCGGAATGCTTCATGTCCCTGCGCCTTGCGACCTTCAATGTCGAAAACCTTCTGACCCGTTTTGACTACACTGGTTTTCGCAATCAGTTGCGCCAGGATCGCGTGTTGCAGCTCTTCGATGTTCGCAATGAAGAGGTCTATCAGCAGCTGGAGGCAGCCCGGGTGGTTGCCGCCACCGATGACACAAGGCAGATGACGGCGCTTGCGATCGCGGATGCTGATGCCGACATCATCTGCCTGCAGGAGGTCGACAACATGGCGGCGCTGCAGGCTTTCGAATATGGTTATCTCTACCGCATGGTCGGCAACGGCTATCGTCAGAAATTCCTGATCGAAGGCAACGACAGTCGCGGCATCGATGTTGCCGTCATGATGCGCGAGGAGACGCGCGACGGCCAGCCGATCGTCCTGAATGATATCAAGAGTCACGCCATGGTGACCTATGGCAATTTCGGCCTT
This sequence comes from Martinezella sp. CNPSo 3795, assembly GCF_057784475.1. NCBI lineage: Bacteria > Pseudomonadati > Pseudomonadota > Alphaproteobacteria > Hyphomicrobiales > Rhizobiaceae > Martinezella > Martinezella sp. CNPSo 3795. The sequence continues at coordinate 184,128 of NZ_JBXSOQ010000004.1, forward strand.
TTCAACGACGAGCTTGCGGAGCTCGGCCTTCATTCGGAGGACAAGATCTTCAAGCGCGATTGCCTGGAGCTGCATCTCCATATCGGTGGCGTACCGTTCTCGCTCTACGTCATCCATTTGAAATCGATGGGACCGGCGCGTGAAGGCCTGGATGGACGTCATGCGACCATGCCGATCCGCCGGGCGGAGACCATGGCGGTTCGCCGCATCATCGAAGATCGTTTCGGGGTCGGCAACACGGCGACGAAGAATTTCGCCATCTGCGGCGATATGAACGACTATCAGGAATGGGTTGATGTCATCGGCACGCGCCGCACCGGCTATCGCTTCGAACCGCGCGGCGAGGAGAAGGGGAGCGCACTCGATGTCTTCAGCCATGATGGTTTCGCCGAAAACGTCATGCAGCGGCGCGACGAACTTGACCGCTGGACGCTTTACCACGCCCGCGGACCACAGGAGCAGCGCCTTTGCCAGCTCGATTATATCTGGCTCTCTCCGGCTCTGGCGCGGGCCAATGCGACGCGCATGCCCGATATCATCCGTTCGGGCCAGCCTTTCCGTACGATTTTTCCACCGGGGCAGGAGGTGGAGCGCTATCCGCGCGTCGGCTGGGACAGGCCGAAGGCCTCCGACCATTGCCCCGTCGTCATGACATTGGATTTGATATGACCCTCTCAGAACAGAAGGACATGGCCGGCTGGCCGCCGGAAAGCACCGTGTTCCCCGTCTCCAGCATCGACCTTACGGTGTTTCGCGGCGAACATCCGTTTCACATGCACGCGCAAGAGGCGGCGCGGGAAAATTGGGCAAGGGAAATTGCCGCCAATCCATCACTCTATGACGGTCGCATGATCTTGCAGCACAGGCTGTCGCTTACAGGCGGTGCAGTGAAGGGGGAGGCCTATGTAGCACCCTTCTCGACATTTCTCTTTTGGCGAAAGCAGCGGCAGCCGGGAGCGTTTCACCTTTTTGCCTTTCCCGTCATCGTATCGTCGGATGGAGCGATCATCGCGATACGCATGGCCGCCCATACCGCAAATCCCGGTCAGGTCTATTGTGCCTCCGGATCGATGGATGAGAACGATATCGTCGACGGGCGTGCCGATGTCGAAGGCAATATGCGGCGCGAGGTGTTGGAGGAGACTGGTCTCGATCTAAATGATGCCGCGCCGGTATCCGGATATCACGCAATGCATATAAGGCGTTCGATCACGCTTCTTCGAGTCTTCCGTTTTCCATGGACGGCCGAGGACATGCTTCGGCGGATCGAGGCGCATATGCTCGTTTCCGAAGAGGACGAGGTCGATGGCGTGGTCGCTATTCGATCGGCCGACCCAACGGCGCATCCCTACAATATTGCGATGCTTCCTATTCTCGCCTGGTTCTTCGGCAGCGACAAATAGCTTGGGCTTGCACTGGAGTCGCTTGCAGTTATGAATATTCAAGTCTGGAAGCATGATGGAGGCCGGATTGGCGCGCAGCTACAGTGTCTATGATGTGTTCACCGACAGCAAACTGGCGGGCAATCCACTCGCGATCATCTTCGATGCCGAAGGGTTGAGCGACGAGGCGATGCAGGCGATCGCCAGGGAAATGAACCTTTCAGAGACCGTATTCGTGCTACCGCCGCAAAATCCCGCCCATACGGCAAACCTGCGGATATTCACGCCTGGTCGCGAACTGCCTTTTGCCGGGCATCCGACCGTCGGCACGGCGATCGCCTTGGCGGAGAAGGCCCATGCCAATCATGGCGGAGATCTCGATCTCGTTTCCGTTCTCGACGAGCGCGTCGGGCCGGTGCGCTGCGCCATCAAGCTGCGACAGAACAAGGCGAGCTTTGCAGAGTTCGACCTGCCGAAAAAGTCGCAAGAGATCCTGCTGCCGCTCGACAGGGCCGATATCGCCAATGCACTCAGCCTGAAGATCACCGAAATCGGCTTCGAGAATCATGTGCCCTCGATCTGGAGTGCCGGAGTACCGTTTCTTCTGGTGCCGGTTCACGACGTCGGCGCGGCGGAAAGGCTGGAATTCGATCAGCAGCTCTGGGAAAAGACGGTGCCGTTCGTCGACGGCGCGCTTGCCTCGGCTTTCATCTATTGTCGCGGCGGCGTCAATCACGTTGCCAAATTCCATGCGCGCATGTTCCCCGTGGGAATGGGTATCGTCGAGGACCCTGCGACAGGTGCTGCGGTGGCGGCGCTATCCGGTGCGATCAATCAGTTCGACGCCCTGCCGGATGGACATCATCCGGTCATCATAGAGCAGGGCATCGAGATGGGGCGGCCGTCGCTGATTCATCTTCACCTCGACATCGATGGCGGCCTGATCGCCAATGCACGTATCGGCGGCCAGGCGGTGCGTGTTGCATCAGGAATTCTTGAGCTTTGATTTTATTGAGTTTTCGGCGGCCTCTGAAATTTTTTTGACAAAAAAACAAAGAAAATTCGTCTGGCCGCTGGACAATCAAACCGATCCTATTTATATGCCCGGTCACGCCGCCAGCAAGCGGTACGGGTGATTAGCTCAGTTGGTAGAGCAGCTGACTCTTAATCAGCGGGTCGTAGGTTCGAGCCCTACATCACCCACCAAAAACTCCTTGAAATCGTTAGGCAATTTGCAGCGCGTTAGGGTTTTCGGCTGTTGAGGCCGTCGGTCAATCGGAGAGCCTGCCCAGCAGAAGGCCGGTAAATAGACCGAGTAGCGCCGTCACGATCAGGACCGAGCCCGTGGCTGTCGGATTTTCCCTTGCGGCCTGCACCACGTTCCGGCCCTCGGAGCGGGCATGGTCCGCGATGCTTGCAACTTTTCCCCTTGTCGAAGAAAGAGCCTCGTCGGCGCGATCCGAGGCGCTGTCGATGCGCCTTGCCAATTCGGTGGAGAGCTTATCGATCTGGCCGCGAAGCTCGTTGATCTGAGTGTTGATATCCTTGTCCAGCGAGACGTCGGCCATGATGTTCTCCTTGATAGGGGGAAGTGCCCTTAGGAACGAACGGAGGCTTGCTTTGGTTCCCGTCCGCCATGGATTGATGTCTGGATGCTGGAGTCTGTTAAACGGGAATGGAATTGATGATCCGCTGCCGGAAGAGAAGGCTCGGTTCAGCGCAGATGCAACAGAAATGCCGCTGGCGCGGTTAGCGACATCGTGAAGAGAAATAGGGACAGCCCATATTTCAACCTTCTCATGCGGCGTGTCTTTATGCCCTCCCAATCGTAACTCATAAGTATATCCTCTTTGCTTCATGTCTTATCGACGTCGAGAAATATCCCAGGAATTGTTTGCGCGAAGCTTGCGGAACATTTTTCTTAGATCGATGAATAGACGTGTCGGATTATACAATCCAGCGCTGCATATTTTCTTTGATTTTTGTAAGTATAATCAAGAAATCTCACTCTCAAAGCAACCGGACTTTGATCCGGCTCTTTTGGGATGTCTTGTTAGATCCATGCACTTTGGTTTGACGATTACGAAGATGAAGAGCTTGAGTTGGGCTGTAAAAGCGGCTCTTCGATCGCTATATCCGGATGATCGCGATCGGAGATTGCATGCGGACTGCAACATCGGAAATTCCGGCAGAAGCCCGAGCGGCTTTGGCAATTGCCAAGGAAGTTTTCGGCGATCACCTTCAAGCCGTCTATCTGCACGGATCGGCGGTCGCAGGCGGACTGCGTCCGCAAAGCGATGTGGATGTTTTGGCAATCATCGATCTCCCGATGACCGATTCCATGCGCAAACGCCTGCTTGCTCGTCTTCTGGCGACTTCGGGTCGTCACCCAGTCCGGCCCGGTGCTTCACGCTGCATCGAGCTCATGGTGTTTCTGAAGGATCATCTTTCCGCACCACTTTTTCCGGCATGTAGTGAGTTTGTCTATGGTGAATGGTTGCGCGACGACTTCGAGGCCGGCGGAATCCCTGAGCCTCTTTGTGATCCGGACATCACGCTCGTCCTGGCTCAGGCGCGGCAGCAGGCCCTAACGCTATTTGGCCCGGCCCTTGATGATCTTCTTGTTGAAATTCCGCCTGGAGATATAGGGGGCGCTATACGGGAGGCGCTGCCGGCCTTGCTTGCCAATCTATATGGAGACGAGCGGAATGTTCTGCTGACACTGGCCCGTATGTGGAGAACGGCGGCGACTGGGGAATTCGTCAGCAAGGACCTCGCCGCCGAATGGGTCATGCCGCGCCTGTCTGAACACGTAGCCCGGACGACCATGCAGCTCGCTCGCGATGCCTATTTGGGGGAAATACAGGATGATTGGAGGTTTCGACGGGGAGAGGCTCGCCACGCGGCGACCTGTCTGCATCGGCAGATCCTGTCGCTGCTATAGGCGGCTGCCCCTATGAGCCGACCACGTCGGATTGATGGCTTTGCCAGCTGGTTCAGCTGCGCGCTTTAAGCCACATCAGACATGTTCGCCTGACGGCAATGGCGATCGCTTTCGACCGTATGCGGTCAGTGCTTCTTATGAACGCCTTCCATGACGCTAAATACAAAGATCGCGGCCAGAATGAGCATCAACGTATAGTCGAACGCGGTGAGCAGACGAAGTAGTTCCATGATGTTTCTCCTCCCACAGAGAACACGAACCAGAACAACCGCGAGTATGTTCCTCGAACGGGTGTATGCCAAGTTTTTTACATCTTGCGATGCAAAAACAATGTTGTGCGGGGCACAAATAACCGTTTGTTTGCAAAGGCATATCAGCACTGTATTGACTGCCGTTGGTTGCAGAGAGGGCAGGCACGCGCTGCAATCGTATTGTCAACAAATTTTATAGAGTATATCACTACCTCACTGATAATTGCCGTTGCCGGCGGATGTAGAATTCGTGTGGCGATCGATCTGGAGGAAGTTGGCTATTGACCATCGGCTCGGACCACCAGGCGCCTGATTTGCCTGTTATCGTCATAGTTGGCGGCGGCGTTTCCGGGACGGCGGTTGCCTTCCATTTGCTACAGAATCAGTCGGGGCGGGGCTGTCAGCTTTTTATATTCGAGCCAAGGGAGCGTTTGGGGGCAGGGCTTGCCTACGACACGCAAGATCCTGCCCACCGCATCAATGTGCCGGCAGCGAAAATGAGCCTGTTGCCCGACGACATCGAGCATTTTCAGCGCTGGCTGCTGGAGAATGACGCACTTGCCAATGATGATGCGGCGGTCGCCGTGAATGGCGGTTTTTTTCCGCGACGCTCCGTTTTTGGAAACTATATCAATAGCATGATCCGTCCTTTCGTCGAGAATGGGCGGCTCCTCCATGTCAGGCAAAGTGTCAAGCGTATTCAAAGGACGGGCAACCGCTGGACGGTCACCGGTACTGATGGACAGCGCGTGGATGCTGACATTCTCGTCATCGCCACCAGTCATCCGTCGCCCTTGCCGCCGCAAGTGCTGCAGGATGCGCTTGCCGATCACCCGCGCTTCATTCCCGATCCGACACGACCGGATGCGCTTGCGGCCATTCGCTCCGAGGATCGCGTTCTGATCGTCGGCAATGGTTTGACCTCGGCCGACGTCATTGCCTCGCTCGGGCTCAGAGGCCATAAGGGGCCGATTACTGCCATATCCCGACGCGGCCTGCGCTCGCGCGGCCATGCGGCAGTCAGGCAGGAGCCATTCGGCGATTTCGCCACTCAGCCGTCGAAGACGGCAGTCGAGCTGCTGCGCAACGTACGTACCGCCATCCGCAAGGCGCAGGACGAAGGCCGCAGCTGGCATGCTGTCATCGACCAGGTGAGGGCGCAAGGCCGGCATGTCTGGCACGCGCTGCCGATCGCGGAACGGCGACGTCTCGTCCGGCATTTGAGGCCATTCTGGGATGTGCATCGGTTTCGCGTTGCGCCGCAGGTGGAGGCTGTCAGTGAAGGGGCGCTTGCAAGCGGCCGGCTGGAAATACTGGCGGCTTCGGTCGCGGCGGTCGGCGTTGCAGATGACGTGGTCGACTGCACCCTACGCCTCAGCCGTTCGGAGCGATCCGTTGAAAGGCAATTCGATGCGGTCGTGGTCACCACCGGACCAGGGCACCGCGGGATCCTGCAATCGCAGGGCTGGATCGACGAGCTATCGAAGGCCGGATATCTCGCAATGGATCCCGCACGGCTCGGGTTTTCCTGCGATATGCGATCACGGGCGCTTGCCGGCGATGGAACGGTGGTTCCATCCTTGTTTATCTCCGGACCGCTTGCGCGCGGAACCTTCGGCGAATTGATGGGATTGCCCGAGGTGGTCGAGCATGCCGTTCTGGTGGCTGACCAGGTGGCGGGTGCGGTTGCCGACTTCAGGCGTGGGCAAGAGAAGGCATATTTGGACAGTAGCGCCGCCTAAATCCAAGAAAAGCCGCAAATTCGTTGCTTAGGCGATACAATTGCCTAAATTTACTCATATAAACTATACAATTTGTGAGTTACTGTCTTGTTCGTAAGGGGCTGCGGGGTTACTTCCGCAATCTGTGCTGACAGGACCGGCCCGTTGAGTCTCTTTTGAGCCACGCCGGGTTTTCAACAATCGACTTTGCAGTAAAGCGGACGGCGATGCTTACGAAAAAAGGAAAATACGGACTGAAGGCGCTGGTGGATCTCGCACGCCTTGGTCCGGGTGAAACCGCGTTCATCAACGATATCGCGTTACGCAACAATATTCCGAAGAAGTTTCTCGATACCATTCTCCTCGAATTGCGAAATGCCGGCGTGTTGCGTTCGAAGAAAGGCCCAGGCGGCGGTTATTCGCTGTCGCGCCCCGCATCGGAAATCCGCATCGGCCATGTCATTCGTACCCTGGACGGCCCGTTGGCGCCTATCCGTTGCGCCAGCCGTACTGCTTACGAAGCCTGCGACGACTGTTCCGATCCGGAACGCTGTCAGGTTCGGCGCTCGATGACCGAGGTGCGTGACGCGATTGCCGAGATTCTCGACAACATGTCGCTGGAGGAATTCGTTGCCGGTGGCGCTGACGCCGATATCCCGGAACGGGAAAACCACCGGGCCTCACACATCGGCTGACCTTGTCGATTCTCCTGCGCCCATCAAGGCAATGAGGTCTTCGATGGCTTTACGCCGTTGAGATGGTAGTTGCCGACGATGTGGTATTTCCGGCGGGCCGGTTCATGCAGGGTGTGAATGCGGGCGTTGCGCCAGTGGCGGTCAAGGTTGAGTCCGATGCGCGCAGACTCCGTGCCCGCAAGCTCAAACAGCGCGTCGGCTGCTTCCATCGCGATATCGGCAGTAATCGTCTGGGCCGCCGCAACGGAGAGTGCGGCGTCGATAACATGATCTTCGGTGAGATTGATCTGTGCGGCATCGATCCTGCCGCCGGCGCGCTCCACCATCGCCGTCGCCGCCTCAATGCGGATGGCAATCTCGCCGATCCTTGTCACGACCAGCGGATCGTTGACGGCTCGCTCATCCCCGTTGCCTGAGTGAGAGCGGGTCCGCACGAATTCCATCGTCGCCGTCAGCGTGGAGCGGGCAATGCCGAGATTGATGCCGGCGCCGGTGAGCTGGTTCACACTATCGATCACTGTAGGCTCAGCCAGCTTTTCTCGGTGCAGAAGAAGGGCGTCGGCATTGAGATAGACATTATGCAATATGATCGTGCCGTTTCCGGAGGTGCGCTGACCAAAGCCATCCCAGTCGTCGATGATCTGGATGCCCTCCATATCTCTGGACACGACAGCGGCGATCAGCCCCTTGCGTTTGTCGGTCGTGAATAGCGCAATCCAGTCCGAAAACAGAATGCTGGCGGAAGGCTGGCTCCGTCCGCTGAGGCGGAAGCCGAGCCCGTCCGCTGTCAGATGCCAGGGATGCTGGTCGGTGCCGCTTGCACCGGATTGGGAAAAGATGCCGCCGAAACGATCGCCGATAATGGCGCGGTCGAAAAGGGATGCCCGTTGGTCCTCGCCGCCCCCAATTCTTACCGCTTCCAGCACATGAAAATGGGTTTGCAATATCTGTGCTATGGAAGGATCTGCCTCGGCGAGGATCGCAACGACCTCGGCAAGAACGCAGTTCGAAATGTCGATACCGCCATGTTCCGAAGGAACGGAAATCCCCAGCAGGCCTGACTGCGACAGGGCTTCGACCTCGTCATAGGGCAGGATGCGATTGATATCGCGATCGCTTGCATGCTGAGCAAAACCGGCGGCGAGCGAACGTGCGATCTCGAGCGCTTCCTCTTCGCTCTGGACGCGATGGGCGGGCGGCCTGACACGTTCGTGCAACTGCGAAACAGTCCCCATTCACCACTCCTCGGCCAGCGCCAAGTCGGTTTCTCAGGCGCAGCAAATCCCTGCGATCTTAATTTCGATAGCTGGAGTGTACAACGGATTTTCCTGGCGCATTCATGTTGCGCCCTCGGGCACGATAGGCGCCGACCACGAAAATTGTAAGCGAGCGGCCCGATATAATGCGTTGAGGATGGCGGGTTGCGAACCCTCTTCTCTGGGACCAACGAATAGCGAAAGCTGCTTCATAAGCTGGTCCTAGGGCTTGGAATTGCTTTCCCTTTTTGCCGGTCGACGCAGGTGCCGGATACGAAGGGAGTGTCCGGTCGCCCGCCGTTTTCTGTACCGCAGCTTCGTCGACCCTATTCCGCCCGGACAAGAAAGCACTTGCTAGCGGAGCGTTTTCGCGCTTTCATATACGACTAAATAAGTAGACAATGGCAATAATTCTGCTGCCTGATGGCTTTTGACGAAGTAATCATATGGCGGCTGATTGCAGGCATCTGGTGTTGGATCAGAGTTGGACCTGCCTGTCGCATCTTTCATTTTGGAAGGGTCCTGATTGAAGAAGCGCGACGCGTATTGAGAACGGAAGCGGCTTTCGTGCGTTCTGTCGGCCGCAGTCCCAAGGTTGCCGAGGCCCGGATATCGGCTCTGTGTTTCCGGACCTGTGAAGTCAGCAAGCCCAAGAAAGGCATGATCGACCACCTCTCGCCCCAGGAGTTGATATGACGGTTCAGGGATTCTTTTCCGCCAGGACGAACGCGACAGCGCGGCCTTATGCGATGCCTCGCATTGCCGTGATCGGGCGCGGTTTTTCCGGCATGATGATGGCGATCGCCCTGATGAAGACGGTTCGCTTTCCCTTCCATCTGCAGCTTTTCGATCCTAATTCCACCGTCAGCGGCGGACAGGCGCTCGCCTCCGGACATAGCAGTGAAATTCTCAACAGCCGTGTTCGCGATCTTTCCGTTTCCGCGGGAGATCCCGACGACTTCAATCAATGGCTTTGCGGTAATGCGCCTTTCCGCAGCGCCGTCCCCGCCGCCATACCCGGTTTTTTGCAGATCTTCGTACCGAAGAGCATTTTCAGCGACTACGTCTATCAGCGCTTTTCGGAAGCCTTCTCGTCACGGCGGGATGTGGCGGTGCAGGTCAGCAGCGAGACGGTCTTCGGGCTTCGGCGTGTTCGGGGCGGCCGTTTCGTAGTGGAAAGCGATGGCGCCGCCAATGCGCCTTTCGACATGGTGGTGCTGGCGACAGGCTATGGCATTAGCGATCACGAATTCCAGGCCAGCGATCTCGTGACCGTGCCGACGACGGTGCGGGCGCGCCGTCTCGTGTCGCGACCGCATACGATCCTGCTCGGAAGCGGCCTGCGCGTCGTCGATCGGCTGCTGCAGATGCGTGAGAACGGCTATACGGGGCAGATCACCATTGTTTCGCGGCGAGGCTTTCTGCCGCAGAGCCACACACGCAACAATGCCGATCCGGTTTTCCCTGCCGACGAGATGCCCGGCAAGCTCAGCGAGATCGTCCGCTTCGTCCGCAAGGCTTGCGTCGAGGCGGAGGCGAACGGCCAGAGCTGGCAATCCGTCATGAACGGCTTGCGCAAGCATGCGCGCTCGCTTTGGCGATCTCTGCCAGCCGGGCAGAAGCAGCAGTTCAACCGCCATTTGCGGGCGCTTTATGACAGCCATCGCAATCGGCTTCCCGAGGCGCTGCATGTACGCCTCAATCAGGAGCTTGCCGAGGGCAATACGCTGCTGCGGCGCGGTCATTTTATCCGCCGCACGCCGACCGGGCTGGTTTTGAAGCCGGCTGGCCGGCAGGAGACCGAGCAGCTCTATGCCGACGACGTAATCGATTGTCGGTGCCAGGCGCCGGATTTGAATGCACCCTTGCTGCGTAGCCTCATCGATGCCGGTCTCGCGGTGCCGGACGAGCTTGGCCTCGGTCTCGCCGTGGACGCGACAGGCTCGCTTGAGGTCAACGGGCGTACGACAGACGGGCTTTTTGCGATTGGTCCCCTGGGACTTGGAAGTCTCCCCGACATCGATCTGGTGCCTGAGATCGTGACGCAGGCCTATGCGGCGGCAGAGAGCGTCGCGGAGCGTTTTCATCCTCAGTGCAAGGCGGTCTGACAGCCCTGCGGTTTCTTTCATTCTGGATCGCGATTGAGTGCTGCCGCATATGCATATCGCAGTTGCGGCCTCGAGCGGAGATAATGGCTTGTCATTTGTTATGTAATAACGTAACGATTGCCTACTCAGGCCGAAGCTCCAGGACAAATGAAAGCGCATATGACATCCCCGTTGCCCGCATCCGCTTTCTATGACATGAATACCGCCGATGGTGCTGCTTTCGGATCGATCCGGATGGCGGCTGAAAAGGGAACACGGTGCGGATTACCCATCAGGGGCCAAGACCGTGGCTGCCCCCGCAACTGTAAGCGGAGAGCGCGTTCGCAATATGCCACTGGCGTCAAGCCGGGAAGGCGCGAACGAGTTGTGACCCGCGAGCCAGGAGACCTGCCATCGACGATATCAACCGCAACGGACGGGGTGTTCCGATGGAAAATCAGTGGTTGGGCGAGGGCGCCGCTGCGTCCGCTGGCCCCATCTTGACTGTGCCTCCGGCGAAATCTCCGGGAGGCATCTCATGGATAATACAAAAGAGGCGACGCACCGGATCACCGTGTGCACCAACTGCCGTCATGTCGGCAAACCGTGCCGGCCGGGCCTCGAACTCCTGAAACATCTGCAGATGGCGATCTCCCAGGCTGACGCCGCACTCGCAGATGATTTCAGCCTGGAGGGCAGCGTCTGTATGGCGGGCTGCGAACGGCCGTGCACGGTCGCTTTCCAGGCCACGCCAAAGTCGACGTACCTCTTCGGTGACATCGAGGATGCGAGCGATATCGGTGCGCTCGTCTCCTTCGCGAAGCTTTATCGGGATCGCCCCGATGGGCTGACCCGCGAAAGCGAACGCCCGAGAGCGCTGGCAGGCAAGACCCTCGCGCGCATTCCCGCCGCCATCGTATCAGCCGAACGCCAGCTGGTCGTATTGCAATAGGAGCCGGGTCATGTCCGAACGAAGCGCACGACTGGAAGCAGACGGCATCAGCTGGGGTCCCCAGAAGGGAATGCCGATCATCAGTGGCATCACGCTATCAGTCGAGGCCGGCGCCCGGCTTGCGATCATCGGTCCGAATGGAGCCGGCAAGTCGACCTTGCTGCGCTGCCTCTATCGCGGCCTCAAGCCGCAGCGAGGTTCGGTGCGTCTCGACGGCATCGATCTTTGGTCCATAGGTCCGCGGGAGGCGGCGCAGCGCATCGCCGTCGTGCCGCAGGAGACGCCAGGTGATTTTCCCTTCAGCGTGCGGGACGTGGTGTTGATGGGCCGCATCCCGCACCGCAAGGGCATGGCACGCTGGAGCGATCGCGACCATGAGGTCACGACCAAGGCGCTTGCCCGTCTGGAACTGGAGTCTTTGGCACAGCGGCAATTCGCGTCGCTGTCGGGTGGTGAGAAGCAACGGACGCTGATCGCCCGCGCCTTGGCACAGGAGCCGGAACTCATCATCCTCGACGAGCCGACCAATCACCTCGACATCCGCCATCAGCTCGAGATTCTTGAGCTACTCAAGAGACTCGGCCCGACGATCATCACGACGCTGCACGATATCAATCTCGCTGCTGATTTTGCGACGCAGATCGCCGTCATGGATTGCGGGCGGCTTATGGGCCACGGCGAACCTGCCGAAGTCCTGACTGTGGAGCATGTCTCGAACGCTTTCAGGGTTGGTACGCGGCTGCATCACACCGACGGCGGCCCGCAGCGCTTTTCCTTTTCCCTTCGATAATACGATCATTGGAGTTATTCATGTTTTCTCGCATGTCCCTGTCTGCCGCGGCCTTGCTTATCGGAAGCCTGTTTGCGGGCACGACGCTCGCCGAGCCTGTCACCGTGCGCAGCTGCAATCGCGATGTGACCTTCGACAAAGCGCCGGAGCGGGCCGTTTCCAACGACGTCAACCTGACCGAGATGATGTTGGCGCTGAAGCTACAGGACCGCATGGTCGGCTATACCGGCATTTCCGGCTGGAAGACGCTGGATGAGAAGCTGCGTGACGGCGTGAGGGAACTGCCGGAGCTGTCGCCGAAATATCCGAGCAAAGAGGTGCTGCTCGGCGCCAATGCGGATTTCTTCTTTGCCGGCTGGAACTACGGCATGAAGGTCGGCGGCGAGGTAACTCCGGAAACGCTCGCCCCCTTCGGCATCAAGGTCTATGAGCTGACCGAATCTTGCATCTTCGTCATGCAGAAGAACAAGCCGACCATGGACGACATGTTCGTGGATCTCCTCAATCTCGGCAGGATCTTCCGCGTCGAGGACAGGGCGGAAGCGCTGGTCGCCGGCTATCGCAAGCAGCTTGGCGAGGTCCAGGCGAGGATCGGTCATGTCGCCAAGCCGACCAGCGTTTTCGTCTATGACTCCGGTGAGGAAAAGCCGTTCACATCGGGGCGCTACGGCATTCCGACTGCCTTGATCGAGGCTGCCGGCGGCGTCAATGTGATGGACGACGTCGAGAAGAGCTGGACTGAAGTGTCCTGGGAGCCGGTCATCGAGAAGAACCCTGAAGTGATCGTCATCGTCGATTACGGCCAGGTCACTGCCGCCCAGAAGATCGCCTTTCTCAAGGGCAATCCGGCCTTCAGGAATATCGATGCCGTGAAGAATGACCGCTTCGTCGTGCTGCCCTATGTGGAGGCGACGCCGGGGCCGCGCAACATCGAGGCCATCGCCACGCTGGCCAGGGCCTTTCACCCGAGCGCCATGTAATCGTCTGCAATGCCGATCCGCACCAGTCGATCATGGGGCGGATCCCTTCCTCAAGTTTCAAGCATGCGCCTCAATCTCTCCATCCTCATCCCCTTGCTCGCCATAGGCTTCATTCTGTCGATCACCGCCGGTGTTTCGCTCGGTTCGGCATCCATTCCGTTCTCCACCGTCTGGTCGATTGTCGGCAACAGACTGCATGTTGGTGCCTTTCCGGCCACCTGGTCCAGCGGGCAGGAAAGCATCGTCTGGGACGTCCGTTTTCCGCGCGTCGTTCTGGCGGCGCTCGTCGGGGCGGGGCTTGCCATCACCGGCGCCGTCCTGCAGGCGCTGACGCGAAATCCATTGGCGGACCCGCATCTCCTCGGCGTCTCCTCCGGGGCGGCATTCGGCGCCATTCTGGCGCTATTGCATACCGGGCTGATCCTCGGCCTGTTGACGGTGCCGTTGTTCGCTTTTGCCGGCGCCTTGCTCGCAACCGCGGCCGTCGGGCTGACGACGCGGCTGACGCGCTCGCATTCGGCCGATCGGCTCGTCCTGTCGGGCGTGGCGGTAGCCTTCGTGTTCACGGCGCTTGGCAACCTCCTGATCTTTCTGGGCGATCCGAGAGCCGCCAACACCGTTGTCTTCTGGATGCTGGGCGGGTTAGGACTGGCGCAATGGCAACATCTTATCTATCCCGCCGGCATCCTGCTGTTCTGCCTCGTTTCACTTCTTCCGAAGACGAGGGAGCTCAATGCACTTGCGATGGGCGATGAAACGGCCGTCACGCTTGGCATTGCCGTTGCACGATTTCGCTTGCTACTCTTCGTCATCACGGCGCTGCTGACCGGCGTGATGGTCGCCTTTTCAGGCGCAATCGGTTTCGTCGGGTTGATGGTGCCGCATTTCGTGCGGCTGATCGTGGGCGGCGACAATGTGCGCGTGGTGCCGCTGAGCGCCGCTTTCGGCGCACTGACGTTGATCTGGGCTGATGTCATCGCGCGCCTGGTGATGGCTCCGGAGGACATGCCGATCGGCGTGGTCACCGGGCTTACCGGAGGCGTCGCCTTCATCTTGATATTGCGGAGCAGGCGCGCATAGATCGACCCATTGCCAAGGTGTTTTCCTGGCCTATTTCCGGGCGGGCGATGATCGGCGCGGCAGGTCGTCGTCAAGATGAGAGCGGCCGATATCCGGTTTTGAAGGAGAGTCCGGATAGGATAACGGCATGGAATGCCTTCGTGTCGCCTTTCTTTGTCTTACAAGGCGTACGCGTAAAGACTATGGAATTCGCAATCCTACTATAGGACGACTCGGGTCTCCATTTTTGCGGCGATTTCGGTCATCCACTGCCTGCGACTTCATGTGCAACGAGGAGCTCTGCTTGCGCCCGCTGAAATCTCGTCTTTTTCTATTGTCCCTTTTGTTGCTGGGATTGGGTGTGTTTACCGCCATCATCCCGCTGGCGGGGGCTGCCCTTGCGCAGGATCAGCAGCCGGCCCAAGCGTCGCAGCAAACGGACCAACAGCCCGGGCAGCTCGCCAATGGGCTGCTGGACGCAGCTGTTACCGATCTTGGCAAAGCGAAGAAGACTTATGCATCGCTTCAGGACGCGGCGAAACAGGCAACATCGGATGACGAGACGCTCGTGGCGCTGTCCAGCCAGGTCGACGAACTCAACCGCACCACAGCTGCTATTTCCGCACGCCTGAAACCCCGTACCGCCGAAATCGATGCACGCCTGACCCAACTCGGTGCTGCGCCCAAGGAAGGCCAGCCGCCTGAGGCTCCGATCGTCGCGCAGGAGCGCGATCGGCTCAATGCCGAACGCTCCCAGATCAGCGCCGCGATTCTCGATGCCGACAATCTGACCGCAGAGACCAATCGGCTTGCGATGCAGTTCATGGAGATGCGCCGAAGGCTGTTTGCCGAGACGCTATTCAAGCGGACGGAGATTTCCACGGCGACATTCGACGATGCAGGGGCGGCTCTGGTCGACGAGGGCGTCAAGTTCAGTACCGCCGTGACGAGCTGGATCGGCTTCGTGCTCAAGGCAAAGCTTGCTTCATTCCTGGCCGCTGTCTGCCTGTCGATTGGCGCTGCTCTGATCTTTCTTTTCGGTGGTTATCGGCTATTCCGCCGCTATTACGTGCAGGACGAGGCCGTCGAGAATCCGCCCTATATCAGCCGGCTCTCCGTCGCCTTCTGGTCGACCTTGATCCGCACGCTGTCGCTGGCTGCCTTTCTCGTTACGTCTTTCTTCTTCCTCTCGAATTTCAATGTGCTGCGGCCTGACATCGCGCCGATACTGGCTGCGGTTTTCGCTTTTATCGGACTCGTCTATTTTGTCGGTCGCTTGAGCAATGCTGTCTTCGCGCCCTTCCGGCCCCATTGGCGGCTGGTCAAGCTGTCGAACAAGGGGGCACATTCGCTGACCTGGTGCCTGCAGGCCATGGCTGTGGTCAACGGGCTGGATTACGTCTTCGACCGCATCAGCGAGTCCATGGGATCGCCGGTCGTCGTTACCGTGGCCAAGAGCTTTCTGGCGGCACTGCTGATCGGCCTCATTCTGATTGCAGCCTCCTTCGGCTCGCCGATGCTTGCCAAAAACGGCGATCCGGATGCGCCAGGCCGCCATTGGCCGCATGGCATGGCCATCATTCTTCGCGTTCTCGGCATATTGGTGATCTTCACCTCGTTCATCGGCTATGTCGGGTTGGCCCGCTTCATGGCAACGCAGATGATCGTGACGAGCGCCGTCATCGCGACCATGTATCTCGGCTTCCAGCTCGGCAAGGCCGTATCCAAGCAGGGCGTCTTTGCCGAAACGATCATCGGACGCTTTCTGGAAAATCGCCTGAAGCTGCGTGAAGTGGCGCTCGATCAGGCCGGTCTTGCAGCTGGGCTTGCGACCTACGCCGTCGCGCTGCTGACCGGCATTCCGCTGATCCTGCTCTCCTGGGGCTTTCACATTCAGGATCTGGAAACCTTTGCCTACAGGCTCTTTACCGAGATCAAGATCGGCAACATGTCGATCTCGCTGCTCGGCATTTTCGTCGGCATCCTGCTGTTTGCGGGCGGCTATCTGGTCACGCGCTGGTTCCAGCGCTGGCTTGACAGCAATGTCATGGCGCGCGGGCAGGTGGATCTGGGTGTCCGCAACTCGGTGAGAACCGGTATCGGCTATCTGGGCATAGCGTTGGCGGCGATCTTTGCCATTTCCGCTGCCGGCATCGATTTATCCAGCCTGGCCCTCGTCGCCAGTGCCCTCTCGGTCGGTATCGGTTTCGGCCTGCAAAACATCGTGTCGAACTTCGTGTCCGGCCTGATCCTGCTGGTCGAGCGGCCTTTCAAGGTCGGCGACTGGATCGTCTCGGGCACTTCGGAAGGCATCGTCAAGCGCATCTCGGTGCGTGCGACAGAGATCGAGACCTTTCGCAAGCAGTCGATCATCGTGCCGAATTCCGAACTTATCAATGCGTCCGTCGGCAACTGGACGCATCGCAACAGGCTCGCCCGCTCCGAAATCCCGGTATCCGTCAGCTATGATGCCGATCCGCGCAAGGTGATGGATATCCTGCTGGAGCTGGTACGCTCGATTCCGAAGGTGCTCAGGAATCCGGAGCCGCATGTAGAGTTCCTGCGTTTTGGTCCATCATCGCTCGATTTCGAGATGCGCTTTTATTTGTCGGATCTCTCCGATGGCATGGAGATCCGCAACAATCTGCGCATCGAAATCCTGAAGCGCTTCAAGGAGGAGGGGATTTCCATTCCCTATCCGCATCAGGAGTTGCATATCGTTCGCGAGGGCAGACGAGGCAGGCAGTCGGATATCGCAGCCGATGCCTTGACGGATTTTGCAGACGGGCCTGAAGCTGAGGATGACGTAAAAGAAGATTCCGCTTTGTCGGCCGAAGGCAAGGTATCGGAAGCGAAGAGCACTGGCCGGCGCCGTGGCAGGACCGCGGCGGAGTGATCCGATTACCGGCAGAGCCCGCTGAAACAGAGCCATGTTGTCGCCGGTGGGAATGATGCGGTCATCGTTTCCGCCGGTTCTGCTCGGAAGTTCGCGGTTTGCGTTCCTCGAGGGGAGCGTGTCGCGCTCTTTAGGATTGTTTCTCTCGGTCTGGTTAGGGATCTCGCGCATGTCGTTGCCGCGAGAACTCTGGCGATAGCATGCCTGGAAAGCCGCGAATGGGGCAATTTTCTTCACCTCCGGGAAACCAGTCGGCTTAACAAATCCGCAAAGGCTTTGTTCTAAAAAAATACAGAGGGGATCATTTTCAAAAACAGGTTTTCATTATGCCATTTCTGGGTGTTTCGGGGATGCAATACTCCGGTGCGTCTCTTGCCGGCTCGCGCATTCTTCTCGTCGAGGATTCCAATCTTTTTACATCAATGGTCAGGGCCAAGCTGAAGGAGCTTCTGGATATCGACGTCGAAATCTGTCGCAATTTCGAAGAGCTTCAGCTTGCCTATGACAAGTCGTCGGAGCCGATCAAGCTGGCGATCTCCAATATGAATCTCCCAGGCGCCGAGAAGGGCGAAGCCCTGGCCTATCTTCTCGATCTCAGCATTCCGACGATCGCCTTCACGGGTACTTTTCTCGAAGGCACGCGCGACGAGTTGATCGCCAAGGATGTGGTGGATTACATTCTCAAGGACAATGTCTTCGCAGTGGACATGCTGGCGGAATCGATCTGCCGTTTTCTGACCAACCATCGTCACCATGTTCTCATCGTCGATGACAGCGCGACGGCGCGCGCTTTGCTGTCCAGCCGGCTGAAGCGCTATAATTTCCGCGTCAGCGTTGCTGAGAATGGTGCCAAGGCGCTCCAAATCCTCAAGGCCAGCCCGGATATCGGCCTTATGGTCACGGACTATAATATGCCCGACATGGACGGATTCGAGCTGACACGGCGTATCCGTGCGACGACCGGCTCCCATGAGCTGCGCATCATCGGTGTCTCCTCATCCAACAACCGGCTGCTTTCGGCCCGCTTTCTCAAGGCGGGGGGCAATGATTTCATTCTGCGGCCATTCATCGATGAGGAGTTCTACTGTCGCGTGAATCAGAATCTCGACACGCTGTTGCAGATTCAGTCGGCTCAGCCGCCCGCCAGGGAGATACGGGCTGGATAAATCGGCTAAAATAATCCCAAGAAAAGTGAGGAAAAATCACTTTTATGTAAATCTCCGCAATCAGCAGTTCCAAATTTTTCACGAATCCTGTTCAGGATACGTGCAACACGGTTTGGCAGACCTGCAATTGACTGACTATTCATACACCTGACGGTGTGGGAGGAATTGACGGGAAATGGTACTGCATGCGGGAAACATTGGCGGCGGCATCGGTCACCGCGATGGCAGCCAGAAAATACTTCTGGTTGAGGATTCGCGCATGTTTTCCGCGGTGCTATCGCATCGGTTCGAAACCGAGCTCGGTCTTGCTGTCATCCATTGCTCTTCATTGAAAGTGCTGAACGAGGTGCTGGCAGAGGCGGATCGCAGTTTCACGATGGCGGTGATCGACCTGAACCTTCCGGACGCTGCCCATGGAGAAGCCCTGGACGTTGCCGTTGCCCATGACATTCCCACCATCGTCTTCACGGCGTCTTTCGACATGGCGACGCGCCATCGCATCATGGAGCGCAATGTCGTCGACTATGTGCTCAAGGATGGCGAGTTCGCCCTCGACAATCTCGTCTCCTCCGTCCGGCGCGCCATCGCCAATCGGTCTGCCCGCGTTATGGTTGTCGACGATGTGCCTTCGGCACGGAAAATGCTGACGGATTTGCTGCACGCTCAGCAATTCAAGGTCGCCGAAGCCGGCACGGGTGTCGAAGCCCTGGCAATGCTTGAGACATTCGACGACATCGAAATCGTCGTCACCGACTACAATATGCCCGACATGAACGGCCATGAACTGACCCGCCGCATCCGCCACCGCTATGGCTCGGATCGGATGCGGATTATCGGCATTTCGTCTTCGAACGATCGTTTGCTGTCTGCGACCTTCCTGAAGGCGGGCGCCAGCGATTTCATCTACCGCCCCTTCGTTCAGGAGGAGCTGCAATGCCGTATCGCGTTGAATGTCGAGACACTGTCGCAGCTGAAGCAATTGCGAGCGGCAGCGGCGAGCGATTATCTGACCGGGCTCTATAACAGGCGCTATTTTTATGACCACGGCCCACGGCTGGTCAATGAATGCCTGCGGCGCCAGCGCCCAAGCTCGGTTGCCATTCTCGACATCGATCACTTCAAGCATCTGAACGATACTTATGGTCACGAGATCGGAGACCAGGTGCTAAAGGCGGTGGCCGGCAGGCTTCACGGGCTCTTGGAAGGCACCGACAATCTGCTCTCCCGCCTTGGCGGGGAAGAGTTTGCCATTCTGTTTGCGGAAATGAACTCGCGCGCGGCGACCGCGCTATGCGACGAGGTCCGCCTCAGCTTGGCGGGCCTGAAGGTTCATGCCGACGACGAAGAGCTTTCGGTCACTGTTTCCATCGGCGTAGCGGAGATTGCCGGCTACGAGTCCTTCGACAACTATCTCAATGCTGCCGACCAGTTTCTCTACATGGCGAAGCACAATGGCCGAAATCAGGTCTATTCCGATTTCAAAATGGCCCAAGAGGCGGCCCAGTAAGCCGCCTGCCTGATCCGCTTGCTTTGAGTTCCACCACCCTCAGATGACAATACCGGTCCGGTTGGTCGACATGGTCAGCTTGCGCTCCGCGCGCTCCTGTTGTGGCGAGCGATTATAGAGTTCGCGATAACACTTGGAGAAGTGCGAGGCGGAGACGAAGCCGCATGCGACTGCCACTTCGACAACAGGCATGGAGGATTGCACGAGCAAATGCCGGGCGCGATCCAGGCGGATCTCGAGATAGTAACGAGCCGGTGAGCGGCCCATTTCCTGGCGGAACAGGCGCTCGATCTGCCGGCGCGACAGACCGGCATCGTCGGCGATTTCCAGCAACGACAGCGGCTCGGCGAGGTTGCTTTCCATCAGCTCGATGATCGACAGGACCTTGGAGTTCTGCACGCCGAGACGCGCACGCAGCGGCAGGCGCTGCCGGTCGTGCGGGCTGCGCACCCGATCAGTCAGCTGCTGCTCGCAGACGCGGTTGACGAGGTTCTCGCCGAAATCCTGGCCGATGAGGTTCAGCATCATGTCGAGCGAGGCGGTGCCGCCGGCGCAGGTGTAGAGATTGCTGTCGACCTCATAGAGATCGGCATAGACTTCCGCCTGCGGGAAAGTTTCCGAAAAGCCAGGCAGGTTCTCCCAGTGGATCGCGCAGCGCTTGCCGTTCAACAGGCCCGCCTGGGCAAGCACATGGGCGCCCGTACAGAGGCTGCCGACGGCGACGCCGCGATTGTACGTCTCGCGCAGCCAGGCATTGACCGACTTGTTGTGGAATTCCTCGACATAGATGCCGGAACAGACCAGCACCATGTTCGGGCGGTTCTCTCCGCCAAGATAGCGACGCTCGTCGGTAAGGGAGGAATTGACCTCCAGCCCGATGCCGCTGGAGGAATAGACTTTCTGCCCGTCCGTCGAGGCAAGCCGCCATGTGTAAGCGGGATAGCCCAGCATGCGATTGGCAATCCGCAGCGTCTCGATCGCAGCGGAAAACGGCAGCATGGTGAAATGCGGAACAAGGAAGAAAACCAGGGAACGCGTCTTGATCGGGGTCTTGCTCATGTCGTGAAAATCCATGCTCCAGGGCCGTTACGTATTCCTTGCGTCAAATACGTCGGCCCGATGGTCTATAAGCGACATTGGCATGGATAATCGCGGCCGCAAAGGGATATTTGCGTCTACCATGAAAAATAGGGGAGCTGTAGGAGGGAAGCGAAGCGGAGCCGAGCGATATGCTCAAGGGGCAAAATATATTTGCGGGTAATTCTCAAGATTAAAGTGCGGTTCGCATCTGGATGCGCAAATGTTCAAAAGGCGACGCGTTCGGGTTAAGCGTCGCCTTTAGTTGTTATGCTCTTTCATTATCATCGGGTGGCTTTCGGCTTCTTGATTTCGTTTGCGGCCGGCCAGCCTAAGTCCTTGCGCATGTCATCGGATAGAGATTCGAGCTCGCGAAGGGAGCGCCACTGCTGCCAACGATTAGCAAGGCGAGAAAAGAAGGGCATATAACTTCCGCCTGACGGAAACGGGTTCCGCGCGCCGGTCTGTCTATAGCTGATGGTCGTCATTTTCAGGGTCCTTTCAGTGTCAACCGTTCAAAATGTCACGGGTTTAATATGGGCTCGGCAGACCCATCAATCAAACGAATAGATCTTATAGCTGCCATTAGTATTCTTGAACGAACGGAGCTTGCTGGGTTTGCGCTCCAGCACGGACAACGTACGATCCGGCGGGAGGCCGCGCGCATTGACGTCATCGATCAGATGAGCGGGAAAGCGGGCGGCAATCTCGTCGAGTGTGTGCTGTGCCATCCGCTGAATTTTGCGGAGGCGTATGAGAGAGAGAAGGCGAGAGGCCTCGTCCAATGCCGTGCCAGCCATGATTTTACTCCTTCGAGGCTGTCTGCGATGAATTTCCATTAGGTCTAATATGGTGCTTCGTTGACATTCAGACAAATGAAATGATATGGTGTTTATGATCAGAAAAATTGAAAGGTAATCGATATGACCGTACCGTTCCGCCGGCCCATACCGTTGCTTGACAATGAAGTTCTGCGTACCTTTGTCGCGATTGCGGAAACGGGGAATTTTTCGACTGCGGCCGATGCTGTCTTTCGCACGCCGTCAGCTGTTTCGATGCAGATCAAGAAGCTGGAAGAGCAGCTCGGCGTGACGCTGTTCCTGCGCGATGCGCGCTCGGTCAGTCTGACGCAGCACGGCGAGATGCTGCTTTCCTATGCGCGCAATATACTGGCACTCTCCAACGAGGCGGTTTCGCGCTTCATCATGCCCGAGCTCAGCGGTGTGGTGCGGCTTGGCGCACCTGACGATATTGGCGAGCGCTTGCTGCCGACCATCCTTAAGAGCTTTTCCGAGACTTATCCTGGCATCATGGTCGATGTCGTTGTCGATATGAGCATCCAGCTGAAGAAGCGCATCGAGGAGCAGCGGCTGGACCTCGCGCTGATCAATTGCGCCACGCGGCCTTTCCCAACCGAAGGGGAGGTTATCTTTACGGAGCGCCTCGTCTGGGCCGGCGCCAAGTGCGGCACGGCCTACCGCCGCGATCCGCTGCCGATTTCCATCTGGGAGGAAGGCTGCATCTGGCGTTCGGAAGCCATGGCGCAGCTGGAGCGGCAGAAACGCGCCTATCGCGTTTCCTATCTCAGTGCCCATACGATGGCGCAGCGCGCCGCAATCGTCTCCGATCTTGCCGTCGCGCCATTCCCGCGCTCCTACATCACGGATGATATGGAAATCCTCGGGCCGAATGAAGGACTGCCGGAACTGACGTCCTTCGACATTCGTCTGCTGACTGCTTCACAGATGACCGGGCCCATGAAGGCGGTGGCAGACAGCATTCGCCAGGCCTTTGTCGAGATCGGACGCAAAATGGCCGCGTAGCGCGCGGCCAATCATCTCTTGGACAAATTGCTTTCTTACTCGCGGCTGCGGCGACGCCTGCGGCCGCCGCCTTCTCCGCCATCGTCGGAGATCTGCTTGCGCTTCGGCAAGGTCACGACCTTCGAGAGTTCCGGGAAGCTATCGACCTTGTTCGGCAGCGCCATGGCGTAGACGAAGTGCTCCTGAAATTTTGATTCAAGCGCCGTCTCTATCTTCTCGATTTTCCT
The DNA here is from genome assembly GCF_057784475.1 of Martinezella sp. CNPSo 3795. Taxonomy (NCBI): domain Bacteria; kingdom Pseudomonadati; phylum Pseudomonadota; class Alphaproteobacteria; order Hyphomicrobiales; family Rhizobiaceae; genus Martinezella; species Martinezella sp. CNPSo 3795. The sequence continues at coordinate 206,941 of NZ_JBXSOQ010000004.1, forward strand.
GACAGTTTCCTCGATCTCACGGCGATGGCCGCGGTTGAGCAGAGCCATGCGCGCGCCCGTGCCGGCGGCGTTGCCGACGGCCTTGACCTTGTCGAGTTCACAATCGGGAATAAGCCCCAGCACCATCGCATATTTCGGATCGATAAAAGTGCCGAAGGCGCCGGCAAGGCCGATGCGATCGACATGATCGATGCCTTGCTTGTCCATCAACAGCTTGACGCCGGCATAAAGCGCTGCCTTGGCAAGCTGGATAGCGCGAATATCGTTTTGGGTGACCGTGATGCGCGGTTCGCCGTCCCGCAGCAGGTAGGAGTAGGTGCGGCCGTTCTGCAGGATGCGCGGCGAGCGTGCAGCCATGGCGCCGTCGACGACGCCATCTTCCGAGATGATGCCGGTGAGGAACATTTCAGCGACAACCTCGATGATCGCGGAGCCGCAGATGCCGGTGACCCCGACCTTGGCGGCGGCTTCTTCGAAGCCTGGCTCGTCCGACCAAGGTTCAATGCCGATGACGCGGTAGCGCGGCTCCAGCGTGACGGGATCGATGCGCACGCGTTCGATGGCGCCGGGTGCGGCGCGCTGACCGCTGGAAATTTCGGCGCCTTCGAAGGCCGGGCCGGTTGGCGAGGAGGCGGCGACGACGCGGTGACGGTTGCCGAGCACGATTTCAGCATTGGTGCCGATGTCGACCAGCAGCATCATCTCATCCTGGCGATGCGGCCCTTCGGCAAGTGTCGCGGCGGCCGCATCGGCGCCGACATGGCCGGCGATGCAGGGCAGCATGTAGATGCGCGTGCCGGCATTCATCGGCAGGCCGATCTCGGCCGATTTCAGATGCACGGCCCCGGATACGGCAAGCGCAAAGGGCGCGCCACCAAGCTCTGTCGGATCGATGCCGAGGAAAAGGTGATGCATGATCGGGTTGCCGACGAAGACGGCGTTCAGAATATCCTGTCGCGACACGCCGCCATCGGCGCAGACCTTGTCGATCAAGCCGTTCAAGGCTTCGCGAACGGCATTGGTCATGGCCTCGCGGCCGTCAGGATTCATCATCACATAAGAGACGCGGCTCATCAGATCCTCGCCGAAGCGGATCTGCGGGTTGGAGGCGCCGGCTGATGCCACGGTTCTGCCCGACAGCAGCGAGGACAGATGCATGGCGATCGTCGTCGAGCCGATATCACAGGCAATGCCGTAGGCTTCGTTCTTCAGGCCGGGATAGAGCGCGATAAGGCGAGGGCGCTCGCTGTCCTGATCGCGATGAATGGCGGCCGTCACCTTCCATTCGCCCTTGCGCAGGATCGACTGCACTTGCGGGATGAGGTGAAAATCCACTTCGAGATTGTCGTATTTCCAATCCGCCGTGATTGCCGCCTTCAGGCGATCCAGATCGCCAAGCGGCTTGTGCATGTCGGGTTCCTCGACCTCGACGTAGCACATATGCACGGCCGCGTCGCGAGCAATGACGCGTTCGTCGGCCGCCTTGCGCACCACCTGCGCGTTGATGACGGTATCCTGCGGTACGTCGATGACCAGATCGCCCTGGATCAAAGCGGAGCAGGAAAGCCGGCGGCCTTCAGGCAATTCGCGCACCTCTGCATAGCGCTTTTCCTTCGGCCCGATCGGCGAAAGATGGTCGTTGGACGAGACGATCTTGTGCTTCGCGAAATTGCCTTCCTGCACGGAGACCTGGCAACGCCCGCAGGTCGCACGGCCACCACAGACGCTCTCGACATAGACGCCGAGCTGACGGGCTGCCTCCAGCACGGGCGTTCCCACGGGGAAGTGGCCGCGCTTGCCGGATGGCATGAAAAGGACAAGAGGTTTGGCGCTGTCGCTGGCTTCGGCCACGGATCAGCCTTTCTATTTGCTAAGGCGGCGCACGTTCGAGCGAACACGCCTGCTATAGGGTTTTATCGCGGCGTGAGCGACCGCATCGGCGATGCTGCGCTGGCTTGTCGCGCCTGCGGCCGTCAGAGCGGCGAAACCCTGTTGCACCATTGCTGCGTTTACGGCAACGGCGCTTTCCGCCGCTGCCATCATCTTCTCCGAGATCATCCGGTTCATTTCGGCCGCGTTCACGCTGCCGGCCAGCGCGTCCATCCACATCTGCTGCAGCCGTATGCCGATCACGACGGGCGCCTGCAGCCAGAGCGTGGCAAGATCATTGGAGAGGCCGCGACCGGATGCCATCTTATTCCCTCGCTGCTCCCGCACCGGCGCGCGCGGCACGGCCGCCACGGCGCCCACCGCCGGCTGGGGCAGCCGTTGCTGCGGCGGCTGCGACGCCGCCTTCTGCAGGCTTGTAGTCACGATAGGTCATGATCCAGTTGGTGCAATTGGCATCCGTGCCGTTCAGCACGTTGGCGGCGCGCACGGCTTCCATTTCCTGCGGGCGGCAGGGGTTCATGATGGCGGAGGTCATGCCTGCACCGATGACCATCGGGATGAAGCCGGCATTGATGCCATGGCGATGCGGCAGGCCGAAGGAGATATTGGAGAGGCCGCAGGTGGTGTTGACCTTCAGCTCGTTGCGCAGCCGGTGCAGCAGCGCGAAAACCTGACGGCCAGCATCGCCAAGCGCGCCGATCGGCATGACGAGCGGGTCGACGACGATGTCCTCAGGCTTGATGCCGTGATCCATGGCGCGCTCGACGATCTTCTTGGCGACGGCGAAACGAACGTCAGGGTCCATGGAAATCCCGGTCTCGTCGTTCGAGATGGCGACGACGGGCACGTCGTATTTCTTGACCAGCGGCAGGATGGCTTCGAGCTTTTCCTCTTCGCCCGTCACCGAATTGACCAGCGGCCGGCCCTTGGCAACCTTGAGGGCCGCTTCGATTGCCGCCGTGACCGAGCTGTCGATCGAAAGCGGTACGTCGACCAGACCCTGCACGATTTCAAGCGTCTGCACCAGCAGGCCCGGTTCGGTCTCGTTCGGGTTGACCGAAGTAACGCCTGCGTTGACGTCGAGCATGGTCGCACCGGCGGCGACCTGTTCCAGCGCATCCTTGATGACGGTGTCGAAATTGCCTTCGATCATCTCGGCGGCGAGCTTCTTGCGCCCCGTCGGGTTGATGCGTTCGCCGATCACGCAGAAAGGCTGGTCGAAGCCTATGATGATCTCGCGGGTGGCGGAGGCAACGATGGTACGCGTCATGTCTGATCCTCTGGTCAGTTGGCCCGATAGCTGGTCTATCGTGCGGTGATCTGGGTTACAAGCCGACCGGTTCCTCTCCCGGCCTGCTGCTATCGTCTCGAATTCAATGTGCCTGCGGCGGCGTATGGTGGGCTGCAATCTCCGCCATCGCCTGCTGGTTTTCTTCCCTGCCTTCGCTGATCTGGTGCAGCCGCTCGGCGACAAGCGCATCGGTGCGGCTTGCCTCGCGTTTCCATGGCTGACGGCCCTTCAGCACGCCGGAATCATGAACCATTTCGGCAACATATTCTTCCTGGCGGTAGGCCATGACGTGAATACCGGAAACGCCCTCGATCTCCTTCACCTCGTTGATGATGTCGATGCAGAGCTGCTTGCCTTCCTTCTTCTGATCCTGTGCGCCTTCGATGCGCTTGATCACTGCGTCGGGAATATGGACGCCTGGTACGTTGGAGCGCATCCAGCGGGCGGTCTTTGCCGATGCCAGCGGGCCGACGCCGACGAGAATGAAGCATTTTTCGGTCAGGCCGAGATCGCGCACCTTCTTCATATATTCCCGGAACATCGGCACGTCGTAGCAATACTGGCTCTGGACGAACTGCGCTCCGGCTTCGATCTTCTTCGCAAGCCGGTAGGGGCGGAAGTCGTAGGGCGGCGCGAAGGGATTGATGGCGGCGCCGAGAAAGACTTTCGGCGGCGAGGTCAGCTTGCGGCCGGACAGGAATTTCGCGTTGTCGCGCATGATGCGCACGGTTTCGAGCAGCGACATGCAATCGAGATCGAAGACTGGTTTGGCGCCCGGCTGATCGCCCGCCTGCACGCCGTCACCGGTCAGGCACATGATGTTGCACACGCCCATGGCGGCAGCACCCAGCACGTCGCCCTGGATGGCGATGCGGTTCTTGTCGCGGCAGGCGATTTGCATGATCGGCGCATAGCCCATGCGCGTCAGCAGCGCGCAGATCCCGACCGAGGACATATGGCAATTGGCGCCGGAGGCGTCGACGGCGTTGATGCCGTCTACCCAGCCCTCGAAAATGGCGGCGCGCTCGTAGACATCCTCGGCATTGGCGCTGTCGGGCGGGTTCAGCTCGGCGGTGACGGCGAATTCGCCACGGCGAAGCACCCGCTCCAGCCGCCCGAGCGAAGAATGGCCGGGCAGGGGATCGAGCGGCAGATGCGCGCCAAGCGGATTTTCATCGATATGCGACATCGCTCAGGCTTCCTTTTTCGCCGCTTCTCGGGCTGCGGCCGCCTCTGCCGTGACGCGAAGCCACGATGACGTCTCGCGCAGCGACTGATTGACGGGCTTCTGCACCTTCAAGATTGCATCGCCCTGGATCATGTTCCGCGAGCCGTTCCAGGCCTGCACCCAGACGCAGGGCATGTCGGGCTCGACTTCGCAATTGCCGTTGGCGCGAACGCCGCCGCAGGGGCCGTTGCGCAGCTGCTTGGGACAGTTCATCGGGCAGGACATGCCCGTCGACGACAGCGCGCACTGGCCGCACATGCGGCAATCGAACAGGAAGCCCTTCACATTGCGTTCGATGAAGGTAATCGGGCGCTCCACGCGCTCATAGCCGAACGCTTTCCACAGCGGATGAAGCAGCAGGAATGTGTCGGCGAAACGACGGTAGAACCATTCGAGAAAACGCGAATGACGCACGGCCCAGAGACGGACCGTATATTTGCGTCGGGCGCGGCGGTTAGGGGAGACGCCGGCCGGCGTGTAGGCGCCGCTGGCCGCCTTTGCGCCCGCGGCGGCATTGCCAGGCTTCTGGACGGCATCAGCCATTGTCGCGGCCTCCGGCCTTCACCAGCGCCACCAGCCGCTCGCGATCATAGGCAGCCTCGATCTCGCCGGCTGCCTTGTCTGCTTCGGCCTCGAGATCGTCGGAGACCGGTACGGGATCCGCCTTGCGCCATTCAGCCAGATAGTCGTCGGTTTCGGCCGCGCCGGTGCGCATGGCGCACATGTCGATCGCTTCGGTAAAGCGCAGCGAAAGCTCGCGTTTTGCCGTCTGCCTGCCCTTCTTGATGATGACCTGGGCCGGAATGTCCCGCCAGTAAACGACAATGCGATCTGCCATGCGCAAAATCTCCTCTTCACGCCAGAATGCACGCCGGCAGACCTCGGGACTGCGCTCGCCACGACGCGGCACATGCCGAAAAGCGACGCGATATCGAAACCTCGCCTGCAAGCATCCCCCAAGCTTATTATCCTTTGAAACGGACGGGTTCGAACTGTGATTGAATGTCTTTGACTCGTCCAGCATGTCGGTCTCGGCAAAGAAGAGGAAGATCGAAAACCGACGCAGATGTCGTAATCAGACGGCCAATAATTCGCGGGCAAGATCGCCGTAGCCGGTATAGCGATATTCGTATTCCAGGCCGAGAAAGGCGGCAGCGTCCCTTGCCTTTGCCTGTAGCGCCGGATCTTCTTCCTGCGAGAGATAGACGACCTTGCGGTAGTTGCCGAAATAAATGTCCCGCAGCTCCGGATGGCGGTCGAGGCCGAGCGGAACCACGACAAAGGCTTCGAACTGGCGGGCGAGAAAATCTGTCAGGAAAAACGATGTGATGTCATCGTCGCGCGCGGCGAAAGCCTCGTTGCCGGTGAAGAAGGAATAACAGTGCGGACCGGAAAGGCGCTCTATTCCTTCAAGCTGGCAGATCCTGTCGATATCGCCGCCTGTGCCGCAATCGGCATAGCCGATAAAGATCTTTTCGAAGCCGCGCGCGCGCGCATCGGCAATAGCCTCTTCCAGGGCTGGTGCGATCTTCTGCGGATAGGAATGATAGATTGCGGGAAGACAGTGAAGGTCGATGTGATCGAGCCCGTTTATTCTGGTGACCGCTAGTATTTCGCGCGCGATTGCCCCGCACGCAATCACATGAACTTTTTGGGTTTGTGCGCGTTTATCGCGCGGAGGGTTCTTCTCCGCATTTTTTTGATCGATATCCACTCAGAGGGGGTTCCCAATCATGACTGCACCGACACTCACGAAAATTGCCACCGCCTGCGTCGTTCTCATGGTGCTTGCCTCTTGCGCCAATACTATACGTGGCATGGGCAGAGATACCGCAAATGCGGTGAACGCAACCGAGGACGCCGGTCATACCGTCAAGAAGGCGGCTCAATAGCTAATTTGGGATACCAATGTGCCGGCGGCAACCCGTTGATTGTCGCCGGCACTCAGTTTCTTGCAATCAGGCGCCCGCAGCCAGGCTGTTGTGCTTGCGCTTCATGAATTCCTTGGCAGTCTCCACCGCCACGGCAGCGTCACGGCAATAGGCGTCAGCACCCACGGCCTTGCCGAATTCCTCGTTCAGTGGCGCGCCGCCGACCAGTACGACATAGTCGTCACGCAGGCCCTTTTCCTTCAGCGTATCGATAACGACCTTCATGTAGGGCATGGTCGTGGTCAGCAGTGCCGACATGCCAAGAATATCGGGCTGCTCGCGCTCGATGGCGTCGAGGTAGTTTTCGACCGGATTGTTGATCCCGAGGTCGATGACGTCGAAACCGGCGCCCTCCATCATCATGCCGACGAGGTTCTTGCCGATGTCGTGAATGTCGCCCTTGACGGTGCCGATCACCATCTTGCCGAGCTTGGGTGCACCGGTCTGTGCCAGCAGCGGCCGCAGGATCGCCATGCCGGCCTTCATCGCATTGGCCGAAAGCAGCACCTCCGGAACGAAGAGAATGCCGTCGCGGAAGTCGATGCCGACAATACGCATGCCCTCGACCAGCGCCTGGGTCAGAACATCGTAAGGAGCCCAGCCGCGCTCCAAGAGGATATTGGTCGCTTCCTCGATTTCTTCCTTCAAGCCGTCATACAGGTCGTCATGCATCTGCTGCACGAGCTCTTCATCAGAAAGTTCCGAGAGAATGATTTCGTCGTCAGACATGCGCTCCATCCCATTTTCGTGCAGCATCAGAGACTTGTATAAAACACTGCCGCCATTACGGATAGACCGGAAGGCCGCCAAAACTCTTTTTGAATGCGACGTCGCACGGAACAATCGCGACGGACGAAGAACAGTTGATATTGTCAGCCGATGTCTGTCCTATGCTAATTGCTGGCGCATTAAGGAACGTCCGCTTGTCGGAATCAGGTAGCATGGGGCCTGATAGACGCATCCATGCGCAGGAGTGAGGAAACATCATGGACGATATGATTGAGCAACCGGCTGCAGGCAATGATGGCGGCGGACGGCGTTCGCGCAGTGAGGGCAGGGGTGCGGCAGCGCGGCGCGCTTCGCGCAGCGGCGGCGGGCCGGGTCCTTCGCTCCCCTATATCACCCGTAAGATCGGCGTCTATGAAGTGCTTGACGAAGAGGGCCTGCAGCTCATCGAACGCAATGCCGACACGGTTCTGGAGGAAATCGGCATCGAATTTCGCGATGACGCGGAAGCTCTGGCGCTCTGGAAGGAAGCCGGTGCCGACGTACGCGGCCAGCGCGTGCATTTTCCGAAGGGACTTTGCCGCGAACTTCTGAAGACCGCGCCGAAGGAATTCACCTGGCATGCGCGCAACAGCGCCCGCAATGCCCATGTCGGCGGCAAGGCGACGATTTTCGCGCCGGTCTACGGCCCGCCTTTCGTGCGTGATCTTGAGGGCAACCGCCGCTATGCGACGATCGAGGATTTCCGTAATTTCGTGAAGCTCGCCTATATGGCACCGTCGATGCATTCGTCCGGCGGCACGGTCTGCGAGCCTGTCGATATCCCGGTCAACAAGCGCCATCTCGATATGGTCTATAGCCATATCAAATATTCCGATAAGCCGTTCATGGGCTCAGTCACCGCGCCGGAGCGTGCAGAAGATACGATCGCTATGGCAAAGATCGTGTTCGGCGACGATTTCGTTGAAAACAATTGTGTAACGCTGAACCTCATCAATGCCAATTCGCCGATGGTGTTCGACGAAACGATGCTCGGCGCCTTGAAGGTCTATGCGCGGCACAATCAGGCTTCGGTGGTTTCTCCCTTCATTCTCTCGGGCGCGATGAGCCCCGTGACGGTCGCAGGCACGCTGACGCAGATTCTGGCCGAGGTGCTGGCCGGCGCTTCCTTCACGCAGCTGATCCGCAAGGGCTCGCCTGTTCTGTTCGGCACCTTCGCCGCATCCATTTCGATGCAGTCGGGCGCCCCGACGTTCGGCACGCCGGAGCCATCGCTTGTCTCCTATGGCGCAGCACAGCTCGCGCGTCGCCTCGGTCTGCCGTTCCGCACCGGCGGCTCGCTCTGCGCTTCCAAGGTGCCGGATGCGCAAGCCGCGCACGAATCCGCCAATACTCTGAACATGACACTGCTGGCCGGCACGAATTTCGTGCTGCACGCGGCCGGATGGCTGGAAGGCGGTCTCGTCTCCTCCTACGAGAAATTCATGATCGACCAGGACCAGCTCGGCATGATGCAGAAGATGGCTGAAGGCGTGGATCTCTCGGAAAATGGCCAGGCGCTCGATGCCATCCGTGAAGTCGGACCGGGTAGCCACTATCTCGGCTGCGGCCATACGCAGGCGAATTTCCAGTCCGCCTTCTATCGCTCGCCGCTCGCCGACAACAACTCCTTCGAGCAGTGGGAGATCGAAGGTCAGAAACGCATCGAGCAGCGGGCCAACGCGCTTTGCCGTTCCTGGCTCGATCATTACGAAGCGCCGCCGCTCGATCCGGCCATCGACGAGGCTCTTCTCGCCTATATCCAGAAGCGCAAGGACTCGATGCCGGACGCCTTCACCTGAAGAGAGCCCGAGGCCGCCAGGGAGCAAGGCGGTGCGACACGCGTTGCCGATCTCATCCAGAAGGAAGTCTGGCGGCCGCACTATGAATATAAGGGGCCGCGGTGAGCCGCGGCCCTGCCATCTTCGAACAGCTCCGTGCGACGCTCGGCGTTCACGGAGTTTTCGTTCGTGGCAGCTTGTCCTTCCATGAAGGCGAGGGGCCGTTGCTGACGGATGGCACGCCTGCACGCGGTGTCGTGCTGCTGGGCAATATCGGCGGCTCGATCTGGCCGGCGTTTTCGAAATGGCTGGATATGCCCGTCAACAGGACGCGCAAGAATCCCCTTGATGACTGGTCGAAGGCGATTATCCGGCCGGTTGCAAGCGGGCTAGCGGCCACTACCTATTTTCCTTCGGATCCTCCCTGGCAACCGTTCCAGCGATGGGCCATGCAGGCCGAGGGCTTGAAAGCGTCACCGCTCGGCATCTTGATCCATCCGGACTATGGTTTGTGGCACGGATATCGCGGCGCATTGGGATTTGCCGATGCGCTGGAAGGAACGGAGGTGCCGCCGTTTTCTCCGCATCCATGCGATCTATGCATGGAGAAACCTTGTCTTGCCGCCTGTCCCGTTGGGGCGATAACGGCAGCCGGCTTTGATCTTCCAGGCTGCCGGTCGCGTTTGCGCACATCACAAGGGCAAGCCGGCTGCATGGCCGGTGGCTGTCTTGCACGCAATGCCTGCCCGGTCGGGGCAGGCTATCGTTACCCCGCCGAACAGCTTGCATTCCATATGGCTGCACTCCAGCTTTAGGTCTCACGCCTTCCTTGTTTCGCCGCATTGCGATGCGTTCTGAAGCCTGTGTTATTCATGCGGGGCTATGCGCTTGATTCGATTGATGGTCATTCTTGCCGTTCTTGCCTTTGCCGCCACCGCATCGGCCGGCGAAGCCTGTCGCAAGGTCCAGCATCTTGGGGACGGCTATACGGTCTGCACTTTCGATGCGGTCAGCGACGACATTCAGATTTTTCAGAACGATCGCAACGGCAAACCTTATGGCTCTTTCCGTGCCCTGGAAAATGATCTGCGTCAGGATCGCATCTATGTGCGCTTCGCCATGAATGGCGGCATGTATCTCGACGACCAGTCTCCCGTGGGTCTCTTCGTCGAGAATGGACGTGAGGTGAAGGCGATCAACACCAACAAGGGCTGGGGTAACTTTCATCTCCTGCCGAACGGGGTCTTCTATCTCGGGGCGGGCAAGGCCGGGATCATGGAAAGCAAGGCCTTCGCAGCTTCCGGCATCAAACCTTTTTATGCGACGCAGTCCGGCCCGATGCTGGTCATCAGCGGCAGGCTTCATCCGTCATTTCTGGCGGATAGTCCGAGCTTGAAGACACGAAACGGCGTGGGTGTTACCTCAGACGGCAAGGTCGTCTTCGCCATTTCCGATGGCGCGGTGCGTTTCCACGACTTTGCGACGCTATTTCGCGACGAGTTGAAATGTCCGAATGCGCTGTTTCTCGATGGCAGCATCTCCAGCCTCGATATCCCGGAATGGCAAAGGCGCGACAGCCTGTTTCCGCTCGGGCCGATCATCGCAGTGACGGAAATGCTGCCGGGTTGACGAGCACTTGAAACGCGAAGAGCTCCGCATTGCATCGCGGAGCCCTCGGCTATAGCCACCAAATTTCAGACGAACTGATCGATATAGGTCATGATGCTGAACAGGCCGTCCTTCGGACCCGGATTGGCCGGGAAATCCTCGGTGAAGCGGAGAAAGGCCCTTGGACTGCCGCCATAGCTGCCGGTCTGCGGCGCTTCCCTCGAGAGATGCTGCCGGATCGACTGCGGGAGAAGGTTGATCGTGGCATCGTCGATGATCGGTTCGATGATGACGGGTTCGCCATTGAAGGCGATCGCTTCCGTCGCGGCGGTGGAGATGCCTGCCAGCTTGCGGATTTGATCATAGGATTCCGGCGGTAATGGCGTCGGCAGGTAGGCCGCCATGCGGTGATACATGATATAGGCTTCGACCCAGTTCTGCGCGTTGACATGCAGGCGCATGGCGACCGCCTGACGCTGCAGCATGAATTCGGTGATGCGAGGCATCAGCGAGCCGCGATAGTCAGGCGGATAGCGGTTATCGCGCAGCGCCTGCGAGGCGAGGTATTCGAGGCCGCCTCTATAGGTATCCCACTGGAACATGCATTCCTTGTTGCCCTGCTGCAGGCGCGGATCGTCTGAAACGGCGGTCACGCGCGCGAAAGGCTCCGGCATGAACAGCACGTCGGCCTTGTCCAATGCACGGGTCGTATAGAGGAATGCCCAGAAGATGAACGGCGTCGGGCTGGAAATTGATTTCAACAGAACGTCGCGCCGGATGATCATGAATTCGGGGAAGATGTGACGGTCGAGAATGAATTCCAGCATCGAGCGGAAATCACCCTTGGCGTGACGCGTCGGATAGGAGAGGTGATAGAAGGGTTCCATATCGCCGCCGCCAGGCCTGCCATCGACGAGGAGCCACGGCGCCTGGATCATGCCGATATTCTTGTCGTCCACCATGATACGAAGATATTCGACGACTTTTTCCGGGATCAGCAAATCGTCGTCGCCGAGGAAAACCGCGTAATGGCCGCGGGCTCTCTGCATCGCAAAAGCGTAGTTGCTGATGAAACCGGAATTGCGCGCCCGGCGATAGGCGCTGATTTCCGGATGATGCGAGATCGACTGAATGTAGGCTGCGGTCTCATCCGTCGAACAATCGTCGACAATGACGATTTCGAAAGGGAGGCCCAGTCGGCGAAACTCTTCCAGGTGGAAATTGACGTTCCGCTCGAGCATGAACTGACGGTTATAGGTCGGAACGCAGACCGAAAGGACGGGGACTTGGGCAGAAGACATCGATATTCTCCACGAGGCATCAGCGCGATTCTATGCGCGGACTTTGATCCATGAATAAGCGGGATTGCTTTCGCGGGGCTGGAGAGTTTTGAGCGATCCGATTGGGGGAATTGCCCATGCTCCAGTTCAGTGCAAGTTCCGCTCTTTATGCTCCGGTCAGCGCATCCCGTAATCCCGGCGGGAAGCGATTGCCGTTTTCGAGGTTGCCTCTTCCTCGAAGATGGCCGGATAGCCCGAGGCACATGGATCAACCAATACCTCCAGGGTTTGGCGTCCATGTCAGTATCAGGAGACCCTGTGAGCAAAGTCAGTGTCATCATTCCCGCCTATAAGGCGCAGGAATCCATCGGTGAAACGATTGCCGCGGTTCTGGAAAATCGTGACGTCCTGGAGGTGATCGTCGTCGACGACATGTCTCCCGATGCCACCGCGATGATTGTCGAGCGACATGCTCAGCGTGATCAGCGGGTGCGCCTGCTGCGCAATCCACAAAATGGCGGGGCGGGATACAGCCGGAATGCCGGCATGGCCGCCGCCCACGGCGACTATTATTACTTTCTCGACGCCGACGACATGGTAGCGCATCGCTCGATCGATGAAGTCGTGTATCACATGGAAGCCAATGCCTGCGATGTGATGGTGTTTCGCTATCGCTACGTCACCGAGAGGAACGGTCGTCTCGATCCGATGCTGCCGATCGACAATGATGCCTGGCGGGAGCTGGTCGGCGATACCGACATAGGCGTTTTTACGCTCGACCAGTGCGGGCGATTGCTGTTCACCGTGAATTTCCCCTGGAACAAGATCGTGAGCGCCAGGCTATGTCGGGAAACGGGTCTCCGCTTCTCGGAGACCCGCGTCCATAACGATATCTATGCTCACTGGCATATCTATCTGCACGCGCGGAAGATCGGCATGATGAATCGTTATCTCATCGGCCACCGCGTCTATCAGGACAGGGCGCAGCTGACTAATGTCTTCACCGAAAAGCGGTTCGAGGTCTTCAAGGCGTTTGCGGAGGTGGAAGCGCTGTTTGCGCGCCTGCCGCGGATGAAAGAGGCCTATTACCAGTGGTTCCTTCGCAGCAAGTTCGATTTGCTCGATTGGATCTACCCGCAATTGCCGTTCGATCTCAGGGAGCGCTTCTTCGCTCTGGTTCGGCAATGCTATGAAGAGTATGGCCAGGCTGACTATGAGAACGTGCGCAGGCAGTCGTTCGAGACTGCGGATATCGCGCTCAGGCTGAAACAGGCCCCTCATTTGATACTCGGCAAGACGCCGAGATAGCGGCTAAGATAACGTTCCTCGCCTGCCGTATTCGCAATAAAAAGAGAGAGGCGCCGCGGTACGACCGCGGCGCCTCTTCCATTTCAGGCTGGTTCATCTGATGGCGTCGAGTTCGCTCAGATCCAGCGCGTTCTCGAATTCGTCGCGACTGTAGATAGCAAAATCCGCTTCAGTTGATTCCTTGAACTTGTATGGGTTCTCCACCAGCTTCAGCAGGCTCCATTGCGGGAACCGGTTTGCGATGTCCGTCGTGAATTTGCGGTGCCGGACATGCGACGCGCCGCGAATATCCGGGCCGTCGAAATTGGAGGCGTAGATAATCACATAGCGCTGCGGCAGAGAGAAAAGCTGGTCGAGGTAATTGACGTAAATATTGTCGTCAACCAAATGGTAGAGGACGTCGAGCGACAAGGCGCAGTCATAGGCGTCCTCGTGCATTTCCCAGTCAAGCGACTGATCGCCCAGCCAGACGAAATTGTAGTTCGGCTTATCCCTGTACATCATCATCGTGCGTTCGATGACCGTCTTGGAGACGTCGAAGCCGGTATAGCGGTCGAACGAGAAGTATTTCAGTTGATTGCCGTCGCCGGAGCCCATCTCCGCGAAGGATTTCAGCCCTTTCTTCCGGGCGAAGCTATTTAGAAACTGCCCCTTGTATTTGGCGAGCACATCATAAGAGCCGGCACCCGAATTGCCGCCACTGCGGTAACGGCCTTCCCAATAGCCGGTGGAGTCAAAGGAAGGCGCAGCTTCCGATCGACGCATCGGCTGTTCCATCGGTGTAACGGGAGCAAGTCGCTCCACAGATGGCGTCGGGATGGGCCGCGGCTGTGTCGGATAGGGCTGCTGCATCGGCTGCATCGCCACCTCGGCAACCGGCACGGCTTCGCGAACCTGCTGCACCGATATGGCCTGCGGAATAGGTGCGGGTTGCTGGGCCTGATGTGTGGCAGCCGGCCGCTGCGCCAGCCAGAGTGGAACGGGCCGCTTCATAGGCGAGCCGGCCTGCTGTTCCAGGGATGCCCAATTCAAGATTTTGGGTGCTTCGGCCACCCGGTCGCCCATGACGATATCGAGTTCGCGCAGCTGCTTGGCGAGCGGGAATTTGTCGTGGACATATTGCGTCCATTGATGGGTCTGACCGGCAATGATCTTTTCGACGGCTTCATCCACCGACGAGAAGCGGATTTCGTCGGGCCAGAATTCTTCCGCACCGGGATAGTCATGGATCACCGGCAGGGCGCCGACAGCCATGGCTTCGGCGATGTTATAACCAAAGCTCTCGTGCACCGAGGTCGACAGTATCACGCCCTTGTCCGCGAGGAACGCCGGCATGTTGCGCTGCCAGCCATGGAAGAAGACGTTGCGGGTAAGGCCGAGCTTTTCCGTCGTGCGCTTCAGGTACGGCATCATGACGTACTCTTCCTGTTCGCCGGCCACATGCAGCGTGTAGGAAGGATCGCGCTTCACCAGCGAGTGCATGATTTGCAGGAACAGCGGCTGGTTCTTGCGCATGAAGGGCTTGGCGGCCCAGGCGATTTTCTTCTTATCGAGCGAAGGGATCGGCTTAAACTTGTCGAGATTGAGGCCGTTCCACACGACGTGGGTGCGGGTTTTCTGGGTGACCTGAGGTGCCCTGAGTTTCAGGACACGCAGCATGTCATGGGACACCAGAATCAGATCATCGATGGCGCCGAAATCGATACGATCGGGAAAATTCGATTCGACGATCTCGAAGCGATGCCAGCGCGCGATGACACGCTTGCCGCGCCGCTTGATGTTCTGGTTGATCGCGTGGACGAAGAGCTCGTTGCAGAATTCGAACCAGACGATGTCGGCCCATTCCACAGCCGTCTCGATCTCCTTGAAAGCCTTCGGCTGTATGGCCATGACTTCGTAGGTCTTCGACAGATGTTGGAATATGTCGCCGATGAAGCTATCGACTTCGATGATTATGGCCAGCTTTTTCTTCTGATGCATCTTCTGCTACCGTAAAAGAGACGAGTGGTTCTTAGTCTCGACCTGACGGACGACACGACCGACCTTCGTGTCCGCCGAGCACCGACGTTCTTGGCAATATTCTGAACGCGCGATTGTCCCCCGCACAGAAATCCCAGCTCCGAGATTATGCCGACCAACTTTCGCGAGGCTGGATTGCTCGAAATGCGTTCTGGGCGACGGTGTTCCGGGCGGCAGGCGGCCTTTGATTTCCTGCACAAGCTTCGCAAAAGGAATGGTGGCCAAAGTGCCGATCAAACGAGCTCGATCGCGAGCGAATCTCCGGGAGCCATGTCGTCTGACTGCTTTCCTCGGATCTGGCCGTTACCTGGGGTTCGGAATTAGGGAACAGTCCACATGTCATTGGCAGCGAACAGCTTGCATAAGCCCGCCTACGAAGTGCATCCGGCGAGCCAGATACAATGGTCCGATGCGCCGCCGCTGACCCAGGACATGTTGAACGGCACATTTTGGAGCCTTGGCGACGTCAACCGCGGGATGTTCTCTCGCTTCATGGTTTTGGCACCTGAGGGCATGATCGGCAATTATTTCGATCCCGCCGTCGATTTCTGGCATGTGATGGCCGGCCGGCTTTGCCTGATCGACAGAGATGGGCTGCCGTCGGTCATTTTCGATTCTGCCCATATCGAGGACGGCAATCTCATGGCATTGGCGGGCCGGGGCGTTATTGGAGGTGTCGATAGCACCTATCTGCTGGTGCCGGCCGATCACCCACCGCATCCGCTGTTTTCAACGCCCGTAGGTGTCGAGCGCAAGGCCAAGTTCCTCGTGCAGCCGCAGGAAGGGCTTAGGCGTCCCAATCTCGTTGTCGTGCCCGCCGGTTCGAAGTCGCTCCATCCGCGCTGGTTCGAGAAGATCGATGATGCCTCGCGCAACTGGGATCTCTGCATCGGCTATTATGGTGCCGAGACGCCGGAAGTATCCAATAGCCCCTACGAATATCTGGCGCATCTGCCGAAGACCAAGAAGTTCAAGATCATCTACGACCTCTTCCATCAAGGCAGCCCGCTTTGGAATTATGAGCGAATCTGGCTGCCGGATGACGATCTGCTGTGCGACGGCGAGGACATCAACAGGATGTTCCACCTGTCGCACAAGCATGGTCTGGATCTGGCGCAGCCGTCCCTCAAAAAAGGACCAGGCTCTTATCCCAATCATCCTTTGACGGTTCAGCGACCCAACAGCGTCGTGCGTTTCGAGGGTTTCGTCGAAATCATGTGCCCGGTCTTCTCGCGGCGTGCGCTGCAAATCTGCATCGAGTCCATGAAGGATGTCGAATCCGGATACGGTCTCGATCATCTTTGGCCGTCATTCCTCGGGCGGCCGGCGGCGCGCATGGCGATTATCGATGCCATTTCCGTCGCTCACACGCGGCCGCTGGGCGCGACCTACAACGTCAATGCAGCGGTGGAAGAACAGGCTGCACTCTTCAGGACGTATCAATATACGCCGCTGAAATATGCTGGCGTCTGGTAGCGTGCCTGGATTTTTCCAAGTGCTGCCGACAGATCCGCGCCGCCGTCACCCTGATATATCCCATTCCGTTTGGCACCTTCGATTGCAGCCGCGACCGAGATTTGGTGGTAGCGAGAGTTTTAGAGCATGATCGATTTTTCCAAGGTAGATTTATTGATCGTCGGTGCCGGCTTCTACGGCGCGACGATCGCGGAGCGGGTCGCGAACGAGCTCCAGAAGAACGTGCTTCTGATCGACCGGCGCAGCCATATCGGTGGCAATGCCTATAGCGAGTTCGATGGCGAGACCGGGATCGAGGTTCACCGCTATGGTGCGCATCTCTTCCATACACCGAACGAAGTGGTCTGGACCTATCTCAACAGATTTACGGCCTTCACCGACTATAAGCATCGCGTCTATTCGACCTACCGCGATCAGGTCTATTCAATGCCGATCAATCTCGGAACGATCTCGCAGTTCTTCAACCGGCGCCTTTCGCCCGACCAGGCGAAGACCCTGATTGCGGATCAGGCGGCAGAAATGGCCGGCCGTCATCCGGCCAATCTGGAAGAGAAGGCGATTTCGCTGATCGGCCGGCCCTTGTACGAGGCGTTCATTCGTGGCTATACGGCCAAGCAGTGGCAGACGGATCCGCGCGACCTGCCCGAACATATCATCACGCGCCTGCCGGTCCGTTACACTTTCGACAACCGCTACTTCAACGACAAATATGAAGGCTTGCCGGTCGACGGCTATACCGCGATCTTCGAGAGGATGCTGAAGCATCCGAAAATCCAGATCGCCCTCGATGTCGATTTCTTTTCGTTGAAATCCTCGTTGCCGGCCGATCTGCCGATCGTCTATACCGGCCCGATCGATCGCTACTTCGACTATTCCGAGGGTGAGTTGGGCTGGCGTACCATCGACTTCGAAAAGGAGACGCTGAATACCGGCGATTTCCAGGGGATGGCGGTCATGAATTATGCCGACGAGACGATCCCCTACACCCGTATCCTGGAGTTTCGCCACTTCAATCCGGAGCGCAGCTATCAGAATGAGAAGACGGTCGTGGTGCGGGAATATTCGCGCTCGGCCAAGCGCGCCGACGAGCCTTACTATCCGATCGATACACGTCAGGACAAGGAGGTCTTCCTGCGCTATCGCGACCGCGCCGAGGCAGAGACCAATGTCCATTTCGGCGGGCGGCTCGGCACCTACCGTTATCTAGACATGCACCAGGCGATTGGCGCGGCCTTGAAGGCGTTCGAAAGCCGCATCGTCCCGCATTTCACCGAGGGGCGTGCTATCGGTGGTGAGAAATAGAGGGCTGCAGGCGCCGGCTCACTTTCGGCATGCTTTGAAGACGCGGCCGAGGGAAGATCCCTGTGGAAGCACTTGAATGATAAAAGAAAGCCCGGCAACCGGGCTTTCTTTTTCCTTAGGATCGTCGACGACGTTCGCGAGCCGGGGCCGCGCCGCCTTCGTTGGCGGTCTTATTGCGCAGGGGACCGATCCGTTCGATGATCGTCTCCAGCGTCGGGCGAGGCCCGGCTACGTAGCTGTCCAGCGCCTCCCGCATGGCGGCGAGATGGCCGCAGGAGGTGCCGCAGCAGCCGCCGATGATCTTGGCGCCGGCATCGCGGGCAAGGCGGGCATAATCGGCCATCAGCGGCGGCGTGCCGGAATAATGGATTTCGGCGCCACGATATTCGGGAATGCCACAATTGCCCTTGACGATGACGATCGCGGAAGCATCCGCTTCAGTCATGTCGAGAAGGCTGGAGAGGATGTCGGAAGCGCCGACGCCGCAATTGGCGCCGACGGCGAGCGGGCCCGCGCCGATATCGGTGGCGACGGCATGAATATCCTTCGGATGCAGGCCCATCATGGTCTTGCCGGCCGTGTCGAACGAGCCGGTATAGGTATAGGGCAGGCCGACTTTGGCGGCGGCTTCTGCTGCAGCTCGGATTTCTTCCGGCGATGACATGGTTTCGATCCAGGCGACATCTGCACCACCCGCCTGTAGGCCTTCCATCTGCTCGACGAAAGCGGCGACGGCATCTTCATAGGTCAGGGCGCCGAGCGGCATGAGCAACTCGCCGGTCGGCCCGACGGATCCGCCGACGATGACCTTGCGGTCGGCCTTGTCGGCAACGGCGCGGGCGATCTCGGCGGCCGTCTTGTTGAGGCTATGCACGCGATCCTGCGCATGATGGAGCTTCAAGCGATGACGGGTGCCACCGAAGGTATTGGTGAGGATGATGTCAGCGCCGGCATCGACGAAATCCTGATGCAGCTTCGTGATCCGGTCGGGATGCTGTTCGTTCCAGAGCTCGGGCGCTTCACCCGCCTCAAGGCCCATGGCGAAGAGGTTGGTGCCGGTTGCGCCGTCGGCAAGCAGTACGCCCTTTTCGGCGAGAAGATCGGTCAGCGGATTGGTGGCGACGGTCATAGTGCGTCCTCGGATACGTCGGATGTTCGGATATCAAATGCAGATATAAACATTTCTTTATGTGAATACAACGACAAGATGGCTACCCATATGTCGACACGGCCATGGCGGCAGAAAAAAGCGCCCCGGTGAGGGCGCTCTATCGTTTGGGATGAAGATCAGCCGCTAGGCTGCCGCCATCTCTGCCGTCTCGTGCGATGTCGGCGTGACCATGGCGGCGATGATGCTTTGCAGATCGATCGTGCCGATAGGCTTGCCGCCCGCATCCATGACGATGGCTCCGGTTTGGCCCGCCTCGGTGATCTGCTTGGCGGCGACTTCCAGTGTCATGTCGCCGGGCACACGTGCACCGCCCGGCTCGCCGGCAAGCGGCTTCATGATGGTCTGGGCTTGGATGACGCGACCGCGGTTCACCTCCTTCACGAAGGCTGTGATATAGTCGTCGGCCGGCTGCAGCACGATCTCCTGACCAGTGCCCTGCTGCACGACCTTGCCGTCGCGCAGGATCGCGATCTTGTCGCCAAGGCGCAGCGCCTCGTCGAGATCGTGGGTAATGAAGACGACGGTCTTTTTCAGCTCCTTCTGCAGATCGAGGAGGACGGTCTGCATGTCGACGCGGATCAACGGATCGAGCGCCGAATAAGCTTCGTCCATCAGAAGGATATCGGCATCGTTCGTCAGTGCGCGGGCAAGTCCGACGCGCTGCTGCATGCCGCCGGAAAGCTGGTTCGGAAAGTGCCTTTCGAAGCCCTTGAGCCCGACGCGCTCGATCCAGTACTGGCCCTTCTTCTCGCTCTCGGAGCGCGGTACGCCCTGGATATCCAGGCCGTAGATCGTGTTCTCGATGACGGTGCGGTGCGGCAGTAGCGCGAATTTCTGGAACACCATAGCCGTTTTGTGGCGGCGGAATTCGCGCAGGTCGTTTTCGCTCATCTTGCAGACATCCACGCCGTCATAGAGCACTTCGCCGACCGTCGGCTCGATCAGGCGGTTGATATGGCGGATCAGCGTCGACTTGCCCGAGCCGGACAGGCCCATGACGACGGTGATGGCGCCGGCGGGCATATCGATGTTGATATCCTGCAGGCCGAGCACATGGCCATGCGTTTCATTGAGCTCGGCCTTGCCCAAGCCGTTCTTGACCTGATCGATATAATCGCGTCCGCGAGGACCGAAAATCTTATAGAGGCTTTTGATCTGGATCGCGTGACTAGCCATGGATGACCTCCGAGTGCTTCTGGAGCCTTCTGCCATAGGCCTGGCTCGTACGGTCGAAAATGATGGCAATGGCGACCAGCGCGAAACCGTTGAGGAAGCCGACGGTGAAGAACTGATTGTTGATCGCCTGCAGCGTGTTCTTGCCGAGACCGCCGACCCCAACCATGGAGGCGACGACGACCATGGCCAGCGACATCATGATGGTCTGATTGATGCCGGCCATGATGGTGGGCAGCGCGAGTGGTATCTGCACGTTGAAGAGTTTCTGGCGGTGCGATGAGCCGAAAGCGTCGGCGGCTTCCAGCACCTCCTTGTCCACGAGGCGGATGCCGAGATTGGTCAGGCGGATCATGGGCGGCACGGCATAGATGACGACGGCGATGAGGCCTGGCACCTTGCCGATGCCGAAGATGACGACGACAGGAATGAGATAGACGAAGCTCGGCATGGTCTGCATGACGTCGAGGATTGGATTGACGATCGACTGCAGGCGGTCCGAACGCGCCATCAGGATGCCGATCGGCAGGCCGATGACGATGGCGATGAGCGTACAGACGGTGACCATGGCAAGCGTGACCATCGTGTCGGTCCAGAGGCCGAAGACACCGATGAGGATCATGGAGATCGCAGTGCCGGCGACAATTCTGAGATTGCGGCTCGCGGCATAGACGACGAGCATCATGACGATGAGCACGATGAACCAGGGCGTATTGGTGAAGGCCCATTCGAGATAGTTCAGAAACCATTGCAGCGGCTGCACGATGGCGTCGATGAGCGTGCCGTAGGCGCGTACGGACGCCCTGAAGCCGTCATCGATATTCTTGCGTGCGAGGCGGATGATTGACTCGTCTATTGCCGGAAAGTTGCAGAGCACATTCGGCAGGATCGTACACTGGATAGCCATGTATTTCCCCTTCTTAGTCCGGTTTTGTCCCGCTCCACGCATGTGGCCTTCACGCGTGGATGGCTTGCAGCGCTGCGACCGGTTCTTCAGGCTGCCCCTGCATTCTTACTATATTCGCCACCATCAATCTGCACTCGTTGCGACCTTGCGCCATGTCACTCTGTCGGTATGAGGGTCATTCGGGTTGCACTGTGCGAATGTAAAATCGGCGGCAGGCACAAGGCCGCCGCCGATTCCGCAGCATGGATTAGAGCGAAGCCTTGATCTTGGTGGCAACGTCCGGGGCAACCCACTTGGTCCACATATCGGGGTAGGTCTTGAGGAAGTACTTGGCGCCGTCCTCGTTCGTGCCCTGATTGTCGGTCATCCAGGCGAGAACCTTGCCAACCGTGGCATTATCCCATTTGCGGGTCTTCATATAGTCCATGGCAATGCCGGCCTTGGCCGCAAAGTCCTTGGTGACGACGGTGTAGACATCCGAAACCGGATAGGAGTTCACCTTCGGATTGGCGCAGTCCTGCTGCGACGTGCAGGCATCCCATTCCTTCTTGTCGTGCGGCACGTTGAAGCTCAGACGAACCATGTCGTACTTGCCGAGGATCGCGGTCGGGGCCCAGTAGTAGCCGAGCCAGCCGGTCTTCTTTTCGAAGGCGTTGGCGATCGAACCGTCCAAACCTGCGGCCGAGCCGGTGTCGACGAGAGTAAAGCCGAGCTTGTCGGCGCCGAGAGCCTTGTAAAGGTTGGTCGTGGAGATCTGGCAGTTCCAGCCTGCCGGGCAGTCATAGACGGCGCCCTTGGATGGATCTTCCGGGGCCGGGAAAAGTTCAGGATGCTTCAGCGCGTCCTGAACGGTCTTGATGTCGGGATGCGCGTCGGCGACGAACTTCGGAATCCACCAGCCTTCGACGCCGCCATCGCTCAAAAGCGGTGCAGCCACGATCAGACGGCCTTCCGATACGGCCTTGTCGAGCGCGGTGCGCACGGCATTGACCCAAAGCTCGGGTGCGACGTCAGGCTGACCTTTTTCGTTCATGGAGGTAAAGGTCGGCTGTGTATCGCCGGTTACCAGGGTGACATTGCAGCCGTAACCGTTCTGCAGGATGATCTTGTCGACCTGCGCGGCAACGCCTGCGGATGCCCAGTTCATTTCAGCGATGGATACGCTGCCGCAATCTGCGGCCTGCGCCGAGCCAGCCAAAGCATAGGCGCCGAATGCAAAAATGGCTGAAGCGAGAAGCTTCTTCATTGATATCGTCTCCCAATTTTTCGTTACGTTGCGGAAATCGACTCCAACGCGTTCGATTTCTGTCGATCCCCTGTCAGCGCGGTCTGATTGCAACCGTTCATACGCCGCTGACGACGCCCGTACGGTCCCCTTTGCTGCTGTCGTGCATTTGGTCTTTTTGCGACCGCCGAATTCTGTCGCGGCCGGGCATTCTTTGCATCGACATCAATCAGCGTAAGGATTTGGATGAAGAAATCAACAGCCCATCGGGTAATGGACGTTATCGTGCCTCTTGGAGAAGCTTAAATAAGCGCCTGAATTAGCCTGTTTTCTGCCATTCGTGGCTGCAAAACGTCCATTACATGGCTTCCTCAAAGCTCTGTTGCTCAGACGGATTTGAATGGCGCTTAAATCTCGCGTCCCTGGAAGACGTTTTATATCTTATTTGCGCCGTTTACGCTTTCTCAACGCAAAGAGGAAAATTTTCAAAAAATTTTCAGATTCACTCTAATTTAAGCACTTAATAACCCTCCAGTAACGATGTCCGTTTATCAATCGATGCGTGGCGGGGGACATACCGCTGCTTCCCTGGATCAGGTATTGCGTACCGGGGAAAGCGAACCTTGCGGTGTATGTGCAGGGAAGCCGGCGTTTTTGGCAAACCGCGTCGATCTCCGGATCGCGCGGTTTTCGCGCTTGAGAGGGTGCCTTTACGAGGCAGTTTGATCTGCCCGAAGCGGCACCCGTTCCATCTCGATAACGATCAAAAATAAAGCCGCCGATGCTATCGCATGGCGGCTTCTCATGTGTCGGCTAGCGGCTTGACGCGCTATTAGCCAACATTATAGGTGCGGATGAAGCCAACCGTGCCGAAGCGCGTATCGAGCTGCTGCAGGCGGCTCTCCGGGCGGCGAACCGGAAGCTTGCCATTCCAGGCGATCTGGATGGAATTCTGTCTGTTGAAGATGAAGAGCATTGGGGTATCCTCCGACCCGGACCGGCCGGTTTCGTTGTTTGTTTTCGCGATGGAGATAATCCTCTTCCGCGTAACTCACAATGGATGAAATCGTCATCCAATGTCGCAAACAGAGCATGTTTGGGGGTGGTGCATTTTTGTATCGTGCTCGCTCTTTCCGGAGGCCCGGGATCGCGGCAGAATCAAGGCGGAATCTAGCGTTTTCAGTGGCTGTGGCGCATCGAGGTGGTGGGGAATGACAAGAGCGATCATGCTGCAGGGAACCGGCTCCGATGTCGGAAAAACGGTATTAGTCGCAGGTCTGTGTCGGCTGTTCGCAAACAGAGGCGTGAGGGTGCGCCCGTTCAAGCCGCAGAATATGTCCAACAATGCCGCCGTTGCGGAGGATGGCGGCGAGATCGGGCGCGCCCAATGGCTGCAGTCGCTTGCGGCGCGGGTGCCATCATCGGTTCACATGAATCCGGTGCTGTTGAAGCCGCAATCGGAAACCGGCAGCCAGATCATCGTGCAGGGCAAGGTTTGGGGCCATGCCAAGGGCAGGGACTATCAGGCGCTGAAGCCGCAGCTGCTCGGTGCCGTACTCGAAAGCTTCGCCACGATGCGGGCAGGAACCGATCTCGTTGTCGTCGAGGGAGCGGGTTCTCCTGCCGAGATCAATCTTCGACGCGGCGATATCGCCAATATGGGCTTTGCGACACGCGCCAATGTCCCCGTCGTGCTGGTCGGCGACATAGATCGCGGCGGCGTGATCGCGTCACTGGTCGGCACGTATCATATATTGCCGGAGGAAGACCGGCGGATGATCCGTGGCTATCTGATCAACAAGTTCCGTGGCGATGTCTCCTTGTTCGGTGAGGGCATAGAGGCCATCGGCGGCTTCACTGGCTGGCAATGCCATGGCGTCGTGCCGTGGCTGAAGGCGGCGGCGCGTCTGCCGGCGGAGGATTCCGTTGTGCTGGAGCGGCTTGCTCGTGGCTCCTCCGGCGCGCTCAAGGTCGCCGTGCCGGTGCTGTCGCGGATTGCCAATTTCGACGATCTTGACCCGCTGCGAGCCGAGCCCGATGTCGATCTGGTTTTCGTTCGCGCTGGAGAGCGTTTGCCCGCCGATGCAGGGCTTGTGGTGCTACCTGGCTCGAAGTCTACGATCGGTGACCTCCTCGATCTGCGTGAGCATGGGTGGGATCGCGATATTGCTGCCCATGTGCGCCGCGGCGGTCGCGTCATCGGTATTTGCGGCGGCTATCAGATGCTCGGCCATACCGTTTACGATCCGCTCGGTATCGAGGGATCGGTGACCGAGACGCCCGGATTGGGTCTTTTGGATATCGAGACGGAAATGGCTCCGGAAAAGACGGTACGGAATAGCACTGCCGTTTCCAAGGAATATGATGTGCCGCTATCGGGCTATGAAATCCATCTTGGCGTGACGCGGGGTCCGGACTGCGAGCGGCCATCGACCTTGATCGACGGGCGGCCCGATGGAGCCATATCGCCGGATGGCCGTGTTATGGGCACTTACCTGCATGGTCTTTTCGGCAGCGATGCTTACCGGGCGAAGCTGCTGGCAAGCTTCGGTCTTTCCGGCGAGCGCATGAACTATCGCGCCAGCGTCGATGCGGCGCTGGACGAAGTTGCGGCAGAGCTGGAAAGTGTACTCGATCCCGCCTGGCTCGACGGTCTGGTCGCCTAAAGTTCCCCCGACACTTCCCGCCGCCGGCGGTCGAGTTCTTCGCTGTAGCGGCGCAGCGTATAGCTCTCCGTCAGCAGACCGATGACCTTACGCTCGATCAAATCGTTGACCACAACGAGCGCTTCGCTCTTCGTCTGGTCGAACATCGCGGCTGCCTGCTTGGCGTTCATTTGCGGCTGCAGGAATTCGTTACGCAGCCGGATGAAATCGGAAAGGCCGTGCTCCTCGTCGTCCTTTTCGATCGGGCTCGCATAGACGTCGGGCACGAGAACCATTCCGGAATATTTCTCGTTCTTGTCGATCAGGATGACGCGCTGCGCCGAGCCGATCGGAAAATTCTTGCGGAATTCCTCGATGCTCATGTCGATGCTGCCCGTGTGCACGTCGGGGCGCATCATGCGGGCGACCGTCAGATTGCGGATCCAGCCGACATCGTGGGCGCTGCGGATGCTCTCGCCGCGCAAATGGAAGCGCCATGTGGCGAAGGAGTAGCCGAAGGTCGTGCGCACCACCAGCGACGAGGTGATGACGGCGGCCAGCACCAGGGCAGTGATCGGAAAGTCCCCGGTGATTTCAAGCGCCAGGAAGGTCATGGTCAGCGGGCCGCCGATGATGGCAACGGCCAGCGAGCTCATGCCGACGACGGCATAGACGACCGGCGTCAGCGTGGCATGATCGAAATAGGGTGCACAATAAGCGAAGATCTTGCCGAGCAGCGCGCCCATGAACAGCGAAGCGAAGAAGAGGCCGCCTCTGAAGCCGGAGCCGATCGATATTGCGGAGGCGAGCGATTTCAGTAGGAATAGACCCAGCAAGGCGCCCAGCGTCACGTCCGTAGACAGATTGAGATGCAGCGCGCCATGCCCGGCAGACAGGACCTGCGGCGAAATCAGCGCCAGTGTTCCGACGACGAGCCCGCCGAGCGCGGGCCGGAAAGGCGGCGCGATGGAACTCTTGCGTGCCAATTCTTCGACCCAGGCGACGCCCTGCATGATCAGGATGCCGATACCGGCGCAGAAGGCACCAAGCAGGATGGCTGGAAGATAATCCGCCGGAACGATCGCCCCGAAATGATCGATATCGATGGCGAAGTCATCGCCGGCAAGCAGTCTTGCAATCATCGTCGATATCAGTGCCGAGACGACGACAGGGGTTAGCGTCAGGATCGAATAGCTGCCGATGATGAGCTCAAAGGCATAGAAGGCACCGGTGAGCGGCGCATTGAATGCTGCGGCAATAGCACCCGCAGCACCGCAGCCGACGAGCATGCGCAGGTCTGCGCGGCGCATCTGCATCTTATAGCCGAATTTGGAGGCAATGCCGGCCGCGAGCTGCGTGTAACCCGCTTCAAGCCCGACGGACGCGCCGAATCCATTCGAGATCAGGTTCTGCACGGCGACGATGATGCTGTCGGTAAGCGACATCCGGCCGCCATGCAGCGCATTGGCTTCGATCGGGTCGACCATCGGCTTCTTGCGCGTGCGCGACAATATGTAGAGCAATATGCCGAGAATGATGCCGCCTGCGATCGGTGCGATGAACAACACCGATTTGTCGGGAATCGCCATTGCTGCCGAACTCAAGCGTTCGTAGTCGGTTATACCGTAGATGACGCTGTGAAGCTTGCGCGAGATATAGCTCATCGCGGTGACGGCACAGCCGGACGCTATTCCCACCAGCGCGCCGGCAAAAACAAGTCCCAGCTCGCCACGGCGCAGCAATGCCCTGAAGCGACCGAGATCGAATAGGACCGAGAAGACGCCGAGACGTCGCGGTTGGAATTTCTGCAGCATTGGAAGCGGACGATACGTTTTGCTCGAATGTGAGGGCTTACCTTCTATAAACTCCTAACATCAAAGAAATACGGCAAAAAAGCCGCTGGTTTTATGGGAATTTTCAACCGAATTCGCAATCAGGATGGCGCAGGTCGCATCCATGCCCTTGATTGACTTGAACTCAGTGAAAGCCTAATCATTGCGGCATAACGAATGGTTCCTGAGCGGCGATCTGCCGCATGGGATGAAAAGGGAATGTGAAGGGGCGGACCCAATCCGGGCGTTCTCATCACAGCCGACCCCGCGACTGTAGAGCGGTCAGGGTCTTTCGTTCGGTTTGAAGTCTATTTCGTCGATGGTTCGCATGGGGCGAACGGGGGCGAGGCAGGCGCAAATCGAAAAAGCCACTGGTGTGGCATCATGATTAACCGGGGCTGGACGCCTCTTATTCTACGAATCGTCCGCCTTTTCATGATGCATTGCCGGGAAGGTGAGAAAGATCCGCTGGCGCACGATCGGGGGCGACCGGTTTCGGTCCGCCCCCGTCGCGTCGCCTCATCCGCGAGCCAGGAGACCTGCCATGCGTGCCGGGCGCAGAGCCTGTTTTGGGACGCGAGTTCCGCTGCCAGCACGGAGGTTGTCATGGCGCAAGACGAGTTTTCGGCGTGTAGGCGCCTGTTTCCCGGTTCCAGCGACGTGCTGCCGACCCTCGCTTTTGCTCGAGAGCGGGCATAACGCATGTCGTCTTCGATTTCCCAAGCGGTCTTCGTTCTTGGCGGCGCGCGCTCCGGCAAATCCAGGTTTGCAGAATCGCTGGTGTCGGATACCGGCCTCGAATGTCACTATGTGGCGACAGGGCGGGCGTGGGATGACGAGATGCGCGAGCGCATCGCCAAGCATCGTGCCGATCGCGGCGATCTATGGCAGACGCATGAGGAGCCTATGGATCTCGTCGGGCAGCTTGCCGCTATCGACGCGGAGGGGCGGGCGGTGCTTATCGACTGCCTGACGCTCTGGGTGACCAATCTGATGATGGCCGAGCGGGATATGGCGGCAGAATTTGCCGCTCTCACTGCATTTCTGCCGACTGCGCGATCAAGGCTCGTTCTCGTCTCCAACGAGGTGGGCTTGGGAATCGTACCAGAAAATCGCATGGCGCGCGAATTTCGCGATCATGCCGGCCGCCTGCACCAGATGGTCGCGGCGGCGAGTGCCGAAGTTTATTTTATCGCAGCGGGCTTGCCGCTGAAAATGAAGGGCTGATCCATATGAACCAGGAAAAGATTCCCGCCACCGTCATCACTGGCTTCCTGGGAGCCGGCAAGACGACGATGATCCGCAACCTCCTGCAGAATGCCGGCGGCAAGAAGATCGCGCTGATCATCAACGAGTTCGGCGACCTCGGCGTTGATGGCGACGTGCTGAAGGGCTGCGGTGCGGAGAACTGCACGGAAGATGACATCATCGAGCTGACCAATGGCTGCATCTGCTGCACCGTCGCCGACGACTTCATCCCGACGATGACGAAGCTTCTGGAGCGCGATGCGCGCCCGGATCATATCGTCATCGAAACATCAGGCCTTGCCCTGCCGCAGCCGCTGGTTGCCGCCTTCAACTGGCCTGACATTCGCACCCATGTCACCGTCGACGGCGTCATCACGGTGGTCGACAGCGCGGCTGTTGCCGCCGGCCGTTTCGCCGACGATCACGACGCCGTAGAGGCTGCTCGCGTCGAGGACGACTCGCTTGATCACGAAAGCCCGATCGAGGAACTGTTCGAGGATCAGCTGACCTGCGCCGATCTGATCGTGCTCAACAAGACCGATCTGATCGACACTGATGGTCTCGGCCGCGTCCGCGCCGAAGTAGCCTCGCGCACCGCCCGCAAGCCGACAATCATCGAGGCCAAGAACGGCGATGTGCCCGCCACTGTCCTGCTCGGCCTCGGGATCGGCACGGAAGACGATATCGTCAACCGCAAATCTCACCACGAGTTGGAGCACGAGGATGGCACGCCGCATGACCACGACGAGTTCGACAGCTTCGTCGTCGAACTCGGCCCGATTGCCGATCCGGCCGCCTTCGTCGATGCGCTGAAGGGCGTGATTGCGGAGCATGATGTGCTGCGCCTCAAGGGCTTCGTCGATGTCCCCGGCAAGCCCATGCGCCTGCAGCTTCAGGCCGTCGGCAGCCGCATCGACACCTATTTCGATCGCGCCTGGACGCCGGGTGAAGCCCGCGCGACCCGGCTTGTCGTGATCGGCCTGCACGAGATGGACGAGACGATCGTTCGCAAGGCGATCGAAGCATTGGTCTAAGGGACGTCCATGCACCTCCTTCTAGCCCAAAAGGGAACCATCAGCGACGGAGAGGAGGCGATCGACCTTGGGCAGTCGCCCGGCGATATCCTCTTTCTGTCGGCCGCCGATACCGAGCTTGCGGCGATTGCCGCAGCCCACGGAGAGGGCGGCCGTTCCCTTCGGCTTGC
Organism: Martinezella sp. CNPSo 3795; assembly: GCF_057784475.1. Lineage (NCBI taxonomy): Bacteria > Pseudomonadati > Pseudomonadota > Alphaproteobacteria > Hyphomicrobiales > Rhizobiaceae > Martinezella > Martinezella sp. CNPSo 3795. Next base: position 236,225 of record NZ_JBXSOQ010000004.1, read on the forward strand.
AAGCCTGATGAGCCTCAAGCATCCGATGTCCGTCGATACCTATATTGACAGAACGGCGCGGTATGCGAAGCTCATCATCGTGCGGGCGCTCGGAGGAGCAAGCTACTTCCACTATGCGCTGGAAGCGCTGCATGCCTGTGCAGCGCGCCAGGGTGCCTTGATCGCGGTGCTGCCGGGAGATTCGAAACCCGATCCCGGGCTAACGCCATTTTCCAACGTCGCACTCGATGATCTCAATGCGCTCTGGTCCTATCTGATCGAGGGCGGCGAGGCGAATTCGCGGGCGTTTCTCGCCTATGCCGAGGCGATGCTCTCAGGCGCCGAGAAGCCGATGCCCGCCGTACCCTTGATGAAGGCCGGGATCTGGTGGCCAGGGCGGGGCGTGATCGGCGTCGAGGAGTGGAGGAGAGTCTCCAAAGCGGAGATGGTGATCCCTGCAGGATTCGAACCTCCGACCGTCGCGATTTCCTTCTATCGGGCGTTGGTTCAGAGCGGTGAAACCAGACCTGTCGAAGCCATGATAGAGGCGCTTATCGCTGAGGGCATGCGGCCGTTGCCGGTCTTTGCCTATAGCCTCAAGGACGCCGTGTCGGTCGGTATTCTCGAAAGTGTCTTTACCGAGCTGAAACCGGGCGTGGTCATCAATGCCACGGGCTTTGCCGTTTCGGCACCCGGTGCAGATCGTCAGGCGACGGTGCTGGAAACGGGCGATGCCGTCGTTCTGCAAGCCATCTTCTCGGCGTCGCCGAAGGAGGCGTGGGAGGAATCTTCGCAGGGGCTTTCGGCGCGCGATCTCGGCATGAACGTGGCGCTCCCCGAGGTCGACGGGCGCGTTCTCGCCCGCGCCGTGTCCTTCAAGGCTGCGGCCCGCTATGATGAAAGGGTCGAGGCCAATATCGTTGCCAGCGAGCCACTTCAGGATCGCATGCGCTATACGGCGCGGCTTGCGGCCAATTGGGCGCGGCTGCGCAATACGCCGCCCGGCGATCGCCGTGTTGCGCTTGTCATGGCGAACTATCCCAATCGCGATGGTCGCCTGGGCAATGGCGTCGGGCTCGATACGCCGGCCGGCACGATCGAAGTGCTGAAGGCGATGCGGGCGGCCGGTTACGGCGTTGCCGATCTGCCTGCCGATGGCGACGCGCTGATGCGGCACCTAGCGGAAGGGCCGACAAATTCGGGGCATGACGGCCGCATGGTCCGCGAGAGGCTTTCCTTCAGCGATTACGAGGATTTCTTCTCGTCGCTTCCTAAACAGATTCAGGATGAGATTACGGCGCGCTGGGGCGGGCCGGCGGCGGATCCTTACGCGATTGGTGACGGCTTTGCTCTGCCGTTCGCCCGCTTCGGCGACGTGCTTATCGGTATCCAGCCGGCGCGCGGCTACAATATCGATCCGAAGGAGAGCTACCATTCTCCCGATCTCGTGCCGCCGCACGGCTATCTTGCCTTCTATGCCTTCCTGCGCCGCTCTTTCGATGCGCATGCGGTCATTCACATGGGCAAGCACGGCAATCTCGAATGGCTGCCGGGCAAGGCGTTGGCGCTGTCGGAAAATTGCTATCCGGAAGCAATCCTCGGACCACTGCCGAACCTCTATCCCTTCATCGTCAACGATCCCGGCGAGGGCACGCAGGCCAAGCGCCGCACGAGCGCCGTCATCATCGATCACCTGACGCCGCCGCTGACGCGTGCCGAAAGCTATGGCCCGCTGAAGGATCTGGAAGCGCTGGTCGACGAATATTACGAGGCTTCCGGCGGCGATCCCCGCCGCATCCGTCTGCTGCGTAAACAGATCCTCGATCTCGTCGCCGATATCGGGCTAGATCAGGATGCCGGCATCGCCAAGGGCGAGGGCGAAGACGAGGCCTTGCGCAAGCTCGATGCCTATCTCTGCGACCTCAAGGAAATGCAGATCCGCGATGGGTTGCACATTTTCGGCGTCTCGCCCGCTGGGCGGTTGTTGACGGATTTGACGGTGGCGCTGGCAAGGGTGCCGCGCGGGCTGGGCGAGGGTGGCGATCAGAGTCTGCAGCGGGCGATTGCTCGAGATGCGTTCGTGGGTGCAGAGCATAGGGAGGGTGCGGCACCCCCCTCTGTCGCTTTCGCGACATCTCCCCCACAAGGGGGGAGATCGGTGGTCCGCGGAGCTTCCTCGGATCAAACCAAGATCGAATCCGCTGATGTTGTCGATAAAGGGGCAGGAGAGACGGGCGGCATACTCCCACCAATCTCCCCCCTTGTGGGGGAGATGTCAGCGAAGCTGACAGAGGGGGGTATCCCTCCGAACAAGCCATTCGACCCCTTGGATTGCGACATGGCCGCCGAATGGACCGGCTCGCGTCCCACAATCCTCCAAGATGTCTCGGGTGCCTCCTGGCGTACCCAAGGCGATACCGTCGAACGCATCGAACTCCTGGCCGCAAAGCTCGTGAATGGCGAAACGGCCTGCCCGGAGAACTGGCCCAACACTCGCATGGTTCTCGGCGAGATTGGCTCGAAGCTCCAGCCTTCCATCCTCGCTTGCGGCGACGCGGAAATCGCAGCTCTGCTCAAAGGCCTCGACGGTCGTTTCGTACCTCCCGGCCCATCCGGCGCACCGACCCGTGGCCGGCCGGATGTTCTGCCGACGGGGCGCAATTTCTATTCGGTCGACAGCCGTGCGGTTCCGACGCCGGCTGCCTACGAGCTCGGCAGGAAATCGGCCGAATTGCTCATCCGCCGCTATGTTCAGGATCATGGCGAATGGCCCGTTTCCTTCGGCATGACAGCCTGGGGCACATCGAACATGCGCACGGGTGGCGACGATATCGCGCAGGCGCTGGCGTTGATTGGTGTCAAGCCGGTCTGGGACATGACCTCACGCCGCGTCACCGGCTATGAGATCATCCCGCCTGCCATGCTCCGGCGGCCGCGAGTCGATGTCACACTGCGCATCTCCGGCTTTTTCCGTGATGCGTTTCCCGAGCAGATCGCCTTGTTCGATAGGGCAGTCCGCGCGGTCGGCATGCTCGATGAGGATGCAACGGATAATCCGATTGCGGCGCGTATGCGCGGCGAGATCGCGCGGCTTGAGGTCGCCGGGTTGGACACCGCGTCTGCCAGTCGTCGTGCGGGCTATCGCATCTTCGGGTCGAAACCCGGCGCTTATGGAGCTGGTCTGCAGGCGCTGATCGATGAGAAAGGCTGGGAGCGGCGCGCGGATCTGGCGGAGGCCTATCTCGTCTGGGGCAGCTATGCCTATGGCGCCGGCGAGGAGGGCAGGGCGGAGCGGGGCGTCTTCGAAGAGCGTTTGCGTTCGATCCAGGCGGTCGTGCAGAACCAGGACAATCGCGAGCACGATCTGCTCGACAGCGACGATTATTATCAGTTCGAGGGCGGCATGGCAGCCGCGGCCGAGCAGCTTGGCGGCGCGCGTCCCTCGATCTATCATAACGACCATTCGAGGCCGGAAAAGCCTGTAATCCGCTCGCTTGAAGAGGAGATCGGTCGGGTGGTGCGCGGGCGCGTCGTCAACTCCAAGTGGATCGAGGGCATCATGCGCCATGGCTACAAGGGCGCCTTCGAAATTGCGGCAACGGTAGATTATCTCTTTGCCTTCGCAGCGACGACCGGTGCGGTCCGCAATCATCATTTCGAGGCCGTCTATCAGGCCTTCGTTATCGATCAGCGCGTGCGTGATTTCATGGCAGAGAAGAATCCGGCTGCACTCAGGGAGATGCGAGAACGTCTGCTCGAGGCGATCGATCGCCAGCTTTGGACACCGAGAAGCAATTCGGCGCGGTTCGATTTGGAAAGCCTGAAGGAGGGCCGGGAGGCGGCGGTATGAGTACGGTCGGCGAGCTTCTGACTGCCTTTCGGGATTATCTGCAATCGCGCAGTGATCCAGTGCTACGGCATTTCATTGAAGGCTTCGACTGGTCGATGAAGAAGCGCTTGCTCGTGCCGCAGGACTTGCCCGTCGTCGATTATCTTCGAAAACATGATCGGTCTCGCGATGGGGCCGAAGGCGTGCTGCTTGGCAGGCTCTTTCAAGCCGCGGACGAACTGCATTGGGCACAGACCTACAGCATCACCGATTTCGGCGCGGATTTCCTCGAGAGATACGGCTGGGTCGAGCTTTTTGGCACGCGCGGGCATTTCACAAACAAAGAAATGGCCGGCGGTTTTCTCTTGCTTGGTCCCGGCGTGCACTATCCGGATCATCATCACGAGGCGGAGGAAATCTATATTCCTCTGACCGACGGCTCGCTGTGGAGCAAGGATGCCCAACTGTTCCTGCCGCGCTGGTCGGGTGAGATCATCCATCACCCCTCGAATATCCGCCACGCGATGCGCACGGAAGATCAGCCGCTTGTCGCGCTCTACATCTGGCGTGGCGGGCCGCTGGCACAGAAATCGATAATATCAGGGAGAATGCAATGAGCGACGAATTGGCCGAAACCGGTGCGGGCGTGCCGAAGAACGACGATGCCCGTCACGCCGACAAGATGGCCAAGAAGAAGGCCGCGCGCGACAAAATCATGGCGACCAAGACCGACGAGAAGGGCTTGATCATTGTCCATACAGGTAAGGGCAAGGGAAAATCCTCCTCCGCCTTCGGTATGATCTTCCGCCACATCGCCCATGGAAAGCCGAGCGCGGTGGTGCAGTTCATCAAGGGCGCCATGTGGACCGGCGAGCGCGACCTGATCGAAAAGCATTTCTCCGACCTCTGCCAGTTCCATACGATGGGTGAAGGCTTTACCTGGGAGACGCAGGATCGCGCCCGCGACGTTGCGGCGGCCACGGCTGCCTGGGAAAAGGCCAAGGAACTGATCCGCGATGAGCGCAACTCCATGGTGCTGCTGGATGAGATCAATATCGCGCTTCGTTACGATTACCTCGACATCAACGAGGTGCTGGAGTTCCTCAAGAACGAAAAGCCTTACATGACCCATGTCGTCTTGACGGGCCGCAACGCCAAGGAAGAGCTGATCGAGATTGCCGATCTCGTGACCGAGATGGAATTGATCAAGCATCCTTTCCGCTCGGGTATCAAAGGGCAGCCGGGCGTCGAGTTCTGATCGCGGGCGGCTGTCAACCGCCCGGCAGCATCGTCTTCAGTTTTTCCGCCGTCTGCGGGTTTGCGGGAAAGAAGGATTCGATCGCCAGCTCCGACAGGGTGACATCGACAGGCGTTCCGAAGACGGTCGTTGTGGACAGAAACGAGAGATGTCCCGTATCGGTGACAAGCTCCAGCGGCACGACAATGCCGGCGAAATCCCGTTCCGGAGCCGTCGATTTTGGCGCAGCCGGTGCGGGATAGGTGGATAATTCCGCCAGCAGTTTTGTCAACACGGGATCGCCGGTTGCCGATATCTGCTGGCGCAGGCGCTCCAGCAGATGCGCACGCCATTCGGAGAGATTGGCGATCCGAGGCGCCAGGCCATGCGGATGTAGGCTCAGCCGCAGGACATTGATCGGCCCTTCGGTCAGCGAGGTATCCGTTACGCCGGCAAGCAATGGTGCCACGGCGGCATTGGCAGCGATCAGCGTCCAATGCCGGTCGACGGCCAGAGCTGGGAAGGGCTCGTGCCCCTTCAGCAGCATGTCGATGGCATGGCGTGCCGGAGCAAGCGCGGGGTCGTCCAGTTTGCGCTCCGGAAAGACCGGCGCAAATCCAGCCGCCAGGAGCATCGGATTGCGTTCGCGCAAGGGAACGCCGAGCCGTTCGGCGAGATGCATCAGCATCTCGCGGCTTGGGAGCGCCCGCCCGCTCTCGATGAAGCTCAGATGCCGTTGCGATATATCGGCTTCAAGGGCGAACTCGAGCTGGCTCAGGTGGCGGCGCTGCCGCCATTCGCGCAGGTGGTCGCCGAGAGAGCGGGCCGGGTTCATCATGCGGCGGCCGGCAGCTGGTCGATGAAGCCGTGAACGGACTTCAGCTGTTCGCCTTCTAGAATTGCGAAATCCGTGCCCTTGATCAGCGGCTCGGCATCGGCCGGGCCGAAACCCCACGAGAAGCGGAGATGGTCGCCGTAGCGATCACCGTTCGTGAGGAGGGTGAAGCGAAAGCCCGGGAAGCGCTCGTGCGCCGCCGTAACCAGCGCGTGAATCTCTTCGCGATTGCGCGCGCGCATCATCGGGTCGACATAGCTGCAGTCTTCCGTCCATACCTCGGCGATGAGCGCATGCCGGCGGTCGGTATCGGCCTCATTCCAGATGGCGATATAGCGGTCTGCGATGGTGTTCGCATCAGTCATCGGTCAACTCCTTTGGATCGCCTGAACCGTTCAGGCAGAGCGATCATCGGCGCGTACCGAAGCACTATCAATTACGTCGGAGGTAATCAAAGGTGCGTTTCTTACAGTCCCAGCCAGATCCTGACGGGATGGGTGGGATCCGCCAGCAGCTTGATCGCAAAGGCTATGCAGACGATCACGAGCAGCGGCTTGATCAGTTTCGCACCGATGCGCATGGCGAGTCGCGAACCAAGCTGGGCGCCGAGGAATTGGCCGAGCCCCATCGTCAGACCGACTTTCCAGAGGATGGCGCCGGAGGAGATGAAGACGATCAGGCCACCGAGATTGGAGCCGAAATTGAGCAGCTTCGTATGCGCCGTCGCCTTCAAGAGGCCGAAGCCGGCGAGAGTCACGAAGGCGAGCATCAGGAACGAGCCGGTTCCAGGGCCGAAGGCGCCGTCATAGAAGCCGATCAGCGGCACGAACGTTACGCCGAAGAGTCCGGCGCTCATGCGCCGATGCTTTTCGATATCGCCGAGATTGGGTTTCAGGGCGAAATAGAACGCAATTGCGATCAGCAGGAAGGGCAGGATGATGCGCAGAACCTGGCTCGGCATGATGGTCGCCAGCAATGCACCGAGCATGCCTCCGATCACAGCCATCGCCGCCATCGGAAGCTGTTCGCGAAGTTGCACGTGTCCTTGCCGGGCATAGGCGATCGTTGCGGAGGCTGCGCCGCAGATGGACTGCACCTTGTTGGTGCCGAGGGTCTGCAGCGGCGGAATACCGGCCAGCAGCATGGCAGGCACGGTAATCAGCCCACCGCCGCCGGCGATCGAATCGACGAAACCAGCGAAGAACGCGGCGGCAAAGAGCAAAAGCAGCAGTTGAAATGTGATGTCTGGCAAGGTGGGGAACTCTGAGGCGGGAATTAAACGGCCTTCTGGCACTTCGATCGCCGCAAGGCAATTGCTATCAGGGCATATCAGGCGAAATTGACGCGTCGAAACGTGCCCGCTACAGCTGTCATCTCGGTCGATGCTGTTGGGAGCGACTATGACGATCTACGCCAATTCCACCCGCCGCTATCTTCTGGGTCTTGGCTGCGAGCGCGGCACGGACTGGAATGAGGTGCGGATGCTTGCGGAAAGAGCCTTTCAGGAGGCTGGGATCGTAAGCGAGCAGGTTCTGGCCGTCGTGTCGATCGACACGCGCATGGATGAACCGGCGATCCTGGAGACCGCCACGCATTTTCGCCTCCCGGCGCGCTTCTTCAAGGCAGCTGCACTGGAGCGGGAGACACCCAGGCTGAAGAACCCGTCCGAGATTGTTTTTGCGCATGTCGGTTGCCACGGTGTTGCCGAGGCTGCTGCGCTTGCGGCCGCCGGCTCGGATTCGGAGCTGGTGCTGCCCAAGATCAAGTCCAGCTTCGCCACGGCAGCGATCGCCAGGATCGCTTGAAGAGCGAATTCGCCACGCAAATCTCACAAATGCTCCATAGGGACATCGTCATGGCATTCCGCCACCGGCGGTTCTCGTGTATGCCGATGGGTCAAGCATGATCCGCGACGGGAGGAAATTTCCGGAAGATCAAGCTTATTCAGTATGTTGATAAGGAAAAATCATGCAAAAGGTCATTTATGATACGGATCCGGGCGTTGACGACGCCATGGCGCTTCTCTTCCTGCATCGTCACCCGAATATCGACCTTCTTGGCGTGACGACGGTTTTCGGCAATGCTTCGGTCGACACGACGACCCGCAACGCGCTGTTCCTGAAGCGCGAGTGGAATATTCCGTGCCCGGTTGCGCGCGGCGCCAGCGTCACTTTCGATCCTTCGCGGCATGAGCGGCCATGGCCGACAATGGTTCACGGTCATAACGGTCTCGGCGACATCGACGTGCCTGACACGATCGATCTGCCGACCGATCCCCGGCCAGCCTATCAGTTTATCATCGACACGGTTCGCGCGCATCCGGGGGAGGTTACCCTAGTTGCCGTCGGCCGCATGACCAATCTGGCTCTGGCGCTGAAGCATGATCCAGATATCGCCAAGCTCGTGAAAGGTGTCGTCATCATGGGCGGCAATTTTTACGTACCAGGCAATGTCTCTCCGGTCGCGGAGGCCAATATTCACGGCGATCCGGAAGCGGCCGATTTCGTCATGACAGCAGCCTGGAAAGTCGTCGTGGTCGGTCTGGACGTGACCTCGGTGACGACCATGAGCCGCGGCTATCTGGCAGACATGGCCAAGGCAGGCGGCCCTTCGGTGCAGCTTTTAGCCGACCTCTCGCAGTCCTACATCGATTTCTACAAGCATGCGGTCGAAGACGGCATGATGGTCCATGATAGCTGCGCTTGCGTCTACGTCGTGGCACCAGAGCTGTTCGACACGATCGAGGGATCGATCCGCGTCGTCTGCGGCGGTATTGCCGACGGCCAGACGATTATCAAGCAGGACGGCCGCCGCTTCCCGCCCGGCGATTGGGACAATCTGCCGAGCCAGATCGCCTGCACCGGCATCCGCTCGCAGCAGGTTCTCGACCTGATCCGCGACGTGATTCTGGGCAAGGTGAAGCATTAAACCCCGTGAAGGGGGGCATGGCGCCCCCTTCACAATTCGCTGAAGACCATTCTCCAGTTCTATTAAGAGCCTATCTGAGTGTCCGGATATATCGAGTCCGGGACGCAGTGATCGATCGACGTGTTTTCCGTGTCCTGTCGCCGTTGGAAAAGCTCATAGCGTGCTGTCGCTCATGTCGAAGAGATGCATGACGTAATGTCCGCAATGGGAGCGATGTCGAACGGAGATCGCCTTATCCCGTTCTCAACATTGCAATTTCGCCCATCCGGGCATAGGACACATGGGATGAACGATACCGCCTTTTCCAATCTGCCGGCCCTGGAGCCGGGGTCCGTCTGGCTCGTCGGTGCCGGGCCGGGCGATCCGGGGCTTTTGACCCTGCTGGCCGCCAAGGGATTGGCCGAGGCGGATGTCATTGTGCACGATGCGCTTGTCAATGAAGATTGCTTTAAACTCGCCCGCTCTGGCGCGGTGCTGGAATATGCCGGCAAGCGCGGCGGCAAGCCTTCCGCCAAGCAGCGGGATATCTCGCTGCGCCTGGTGGAACTGGCGCGGGCCGGCAAGCGCGTTCTGCGTTTGAAGGGCGGCGATCCCTTCGTTTTCGGGCGCGGCGGCGAGGAAGCGCTGACGCTTGTCCAGCACGGCATTCCCTTCCGCATCGTGCCCGGCATCACGGCTGGGATCGGTGGTCTGGCCTATGCCGGCATTCCCGTTACCCATCGCGACGTCAACCATGCCGTCACCTTCCTGACTGGTCATGACTCCTCCGGCGTCGTACCGGACGCGATCGATTGGGACGCGATCGGCAAGGGATCGCCCGTTATCGTCATGTATATGGCGATGAAGCACATTGCCCAGATCAGCGCGAATCTTATTGCCGCCGGCCGATCGGCGGACGAACCTGTTGCCTTCGTCTGCAATGCCGCGACATCCTCGCAGCACGTTTTGGAGACGACGCTCGGGCGCGCGCCCGACGATGTCGAAGCCTCGGGCCTCGAGCCGCCCGCCATAGTCGTCGTCGGCGAGGTGGTGAAATTGCGGCCGTCGCTCGATTGGCTGGGCGCGCTTTCCGGCCGCATATTGCTGCCAGCAACTGAAAGCCCGGGGGAAAGCGGACGCAAGGTGTCAGCATGAGCGGGCTTCTGATCGCGGCACCCTCATCAGGCTCCGGCAAGACCACATTCACGCTCGGTCTGCTGCGGGCACTGCGAAACAGGGATGTTGCGGTCGCGTCCGGCAAGGCCGGGCCGGATTATATCGATCCTGCCTTTCACGCAGCAGCGCTCGGATCCTCCTGTCTCAACTTCGATCCCTGGGCCATGCGCGCCGAACTGATTTCCGCCAATGCCGCGCTTCATCGTGCCGGCGGACGGATGCTCGTGATCGAGGGGATGATGGGCCTGTTCGACGGTGCTGCCGATGGCACTGGAACTCCGGCCGATCTTGCCGCCCTGCTTGGCCTTTCCGTCGTGCTCGTCGTCGACTGCTCGCGTATGTCGCAATCGGTTGCAGCGGTCGTCAGCGGCTTTGCTAATTTCCGGGCCGATATCCGCATTGCCGGCGTCGTGCTCAATCGCGTCGCCAGCGACAGGCATGAGAAAATGCTGCGCCAGGCGTTGGACGCAGTGCGCATGCCTGTTGTCGCCGTTATCCGCAGTGATACCAGCCTGGCATTGCCGGAGAGGCATCTCGGTCTTGTGCAGGCGGGAGAGCACGGTGCACTCGAGCAGTTTATCGAGGCGGCTGCCGAGGTCGTCTCGAAAGCCTGCGATTTCGATCTGCTCTTGCGCGCAGCACACCAGCATCTCGTTCGCACGTCAGCGGCCAATATCGCGCGGCTTATGCCGTTCGGCCAGCGCATTGCCGTGGCGCGGGATATTGCCTTCGCCTTCTGCTACGAACATATGCTGCTTGGCTGGAAGCGGCGCGGCGCCGAAATCTCCTTCTTCTCCCCACTTGCGGACGAGGCGCCGTCGGTCGATGCCGACGCCGTCTATCTGCCGGGCGGCTATCCGGAATTACACGCCGGAAAGCTTGCCGCTGCCCAGCGGTTCCAAGAGGGCGTAAAGACTGCCGCGGCGCGCGGGGTGCGCATCTATGGCGAGTGCGGCGGCTATATGGTGCTCGGTGAGGGGCTTGTCGATGCGGCAGGTGCGCGCCATGAAATGCTAGGCCTCTTGCCCGTTGTTACCAGCTACGAGAAACGACAGCGCCATCTTGGCTATCGGCGTGTGGTGCCGCTTGCCGGCTCCTTCTTCGACAAGCCGATGACGGCGCACGAGTTTCATTATTCGACCATCGTATCGGAAGGTGAGGCGGACCGTCTGTTTGCCGTGAGGGATGCGCTCAATAACGATCTTGGTGCCGCTGGCTTGCAGCGTGGCAATGTTGCCGGCTCCTACATGCATTTGATCGATCTCGCCGGTGACGCCGCATGACCAGCAGGATTGTCCATGGAGGCGGCATCACGGCTGCGGCACGCCAATATGGCGGGCGTCCGGAGGAATGGCTGGATCTGTCGACCGGCATCAATCCCAATCCGGTGACGCTGCCGGAAATCCCCGTTGCGGCATGGCATAGGCTGCCTGACCAGCATTTGCAGGAGCGGGCGCGGGAAGCGGCGAGGAACTATTACCGGAGCGGCGATATTCTGCCCTTGCCGGTTCCCGGCACGCAGTCCGTCATTCAATTGCTTCCGAGGCTGGTGCCCGGTGGCAGCGCCGCAATCCTCTCGCCGACCTATGGCGAATATGCAAGAGCCTTCACGCTGGCGGGGCTGCAGGTCCGCCAGGTTTCGACGCCTGCCGAACTTACCGCCGACGACAGGCTCGTGGTTGCCGTCAATCCCAACAATCCTGATGGGCGGAGGTTACCCATTGAGCAGTTGCGGGACTTGCACGACAGGTTACGGAGCCAAGGTGGGATCCTTCTTGTCGACGAGGCCTTTGGCGATATGGAGCCGGCAGCGAGCGTGGCGCCCTTTGCCGCCTCGATGCCCAACCTCGTCATCTTCCGTTCGTTCGGAAAGTTTTTCGGACTGGCTGGCCTTCGGCTTGGGTTCGTGATTGCTGAGGCCGCGATCCTAACCCGTTTCGAGGATTGGCTCGGTCCATGGGCGGTTTCCGGACCGGCTCTCTCGATTGCCGCGTCGCTCATGGAAGGCGACACAAGCGCCATCCGAAACCGCATTCTTCAACGACATTCGGCGCTGCAGACGGTTCTTCGCCGCTCGAGGCTGCATATTGCGGGAGGCACGGCCCTGTTTGCACTGGTTGCGGACGACCGCGCCGAGGGCATATATACGCATCTCTGCCGTCATCATATTCTGGTCCGCAAGTTCGATTACGCCCGCAATTGGCTGCGCGTCGGGCTCGCTCCAGATGAAGAAGCGGATCAAAGACTCGCCGGGGTATTAGAGGATTATTCGACATGACCGCCGACGAACATTTGCTCATTCTGGTCCTGGCCTTGTTGCTTGACCGCCTCGTCGGCGATCCCGACTGGTTGTGGCAGCGCTTTCCGCATCCGGTCGTGCTGTTCGGCAAGGCGATTTCATCCTTCGACCAGCGGTTCAATGCAAAACATTTGCCGGGCGTCCTTCGCCGCCGCAACGGACTGATGTCGATCGTCGCGCTGCTCATGGGCGCCGTTATCGCCGGCTGGGCCATTCATGGATTTCTCGCCTTCTTCGGCTGGCTCGGTATCCTGGTCGAGGCGGGGCTTGTGGCGGTTTTCATGGCGCAGAAGAGCCTGGCCGATCATGTCGAGCAAGTTTCGCGGGCATTGCGTGCCGATGGTCTGGAAGGCGGGCGTCTCGCCGTGTCGCGCATCGTCGGCCGGGATCCCGAGACGCTGGATGAGCCGGGTATCTGCCGTGCCGCCATCGAAAGCCTTGCCGAGAATTTTTCCGACGGTGTCGTCGCACCGGCGCTGTGGTACGGCGTTTTCGGCCTGCCGGGCCTCTTCTTCTACAAGATGCTCAACACTGCCGATTCGATGATCGGCCATAAATCCGAGACCTATGTCGATTTTGGCCGCGCTGCCGCGCGCCTCGACGATATCGCCAATTGGCCGGCGGCAAGACTCTCCATCCTGTTGATTGCTGCCGGCGCTCTGATCAAACGTGGCATCTCCGCGCTTGGAAATGCGATCCGCATCGCCGTCCGCGATGGCGGGCTGCATCGTTCACCCAACTCCGGCCGGCCCGAGGCGGCTATGGCCGGCGCGCTCGATATCCAGCTCGCAGGTCCGCGAATCTATGGCGGTGAGCTCGTGCGCGAGCCGATGATCAACGGCTCCGGCCGCGACACTGCTACGGTCAACGACATCGAAGCCGGCATTTCCATATTCTATTCCGCCTGCACGATGCTGACGCTTCTCGCTTTCCTGGGTTTTCTGCTGCTCTTGTGAGCGTTCCGAAATTAAGCAATCGCTCACTATATGTATTAATTTGGTATAATCAGCATAGCGATAGACTCTCCCATCGTCTGAATTGCTTCATAAGGAAGCAAACAGTCGGAGGGGCAAGATGAGGCGTATCGCGTTCGCAGTAACGGCATGCCTGTGCATGCAATTCCACACCGTTTCGGCCCATGCCGGGACTGTTCTTGCAGTGGTCGATCTTCGATCGCAAACAATGACCGTTTCGGAGGATGGAGCTCTGAAGTATCGCTGGCGAGTGTCGACGGCGCGCAGGGGGTATGTGACGCCGACCGGCTCCTACACGGCCAAATGGCTGTCCAGGGATCACCGCTCGAAAAAATATGACGATGCGCCGATGCCTTACGCCGTGTTCTTCAACGGCGGCTATGCCATTCACGGCACCTATGAGGTGCGGCGGCTCGGCCGGCCGGCGTCGCATGGCTGCGTGCGGCTCGATACCCGCAATGCCGCCACTTTCTTTGCGATGACATCGGATGCCGGGCTCCACAACACCCGCATCGTGATCAGCGAGTGATCTTTCGCCAACAAGCGCTTTGTCATGCGGTTCGGCCGCAATGCTGCCGCATCTCGCGTCCATGTCGCGCGTGATTTCACAGGTATGACGCGGCAGTCATTTTGCTGTTTGCGCAACACTGTCTTGCCAAATTGCCGGGGTTTCTGGTGGAAACCATTGGCTTTTGGAATGGATTTCCCTATGAGGGGGATGAATTATTATTTCAAGAGGTATGGGCAGTGACTGCTACATTTGACAAAGTTGCCGACATCATCGCTGAAACCAGCGAAATCGACCGTGACACCATCACCCCGGATAGCCACACGATCGACGACCTCGGCATCGACAGCCTGGACTTCCTGGATATCGTTTTCGCGATCGACAAGGAATTCGGCATCAAGATCCCGCTCGAGCAATGGACGCAGGAAGTCAACGAAGGCAAGGTCTCGACCGAAGAATACTTCGTCCTGAAGAATCTCTGTGCCAAGATCGATGAGTTGCGCGCTGCCAAGGGCTGAGCGACATCCTTGCATTTTTTGACGCCCAGCCGCCTTTGAATATGGCGGCCGGGCGGTTTCATTCTTAAATAGCGTATCCCGCCCGGCGCGTCCTGCATTGCCGGGTTGGATCGGAGGCGTTGATGCTGCTGGAATATTTCCAGATGATCGACAGGGTCGAGTCCGTCGATCTGTCCAAGGGCCAGTTGAAGGCTCATTCCGTCGTTCCGGCGAAAAGCCCTGTTTTCGAAGGCCATTTCCCGGGCATGCCCCTGGTGCCTGGCGTTCTTCTTATCGAGACGATGGCGCAGGCCTCGGGCATGCTGGTGCTTGCTGCGACGAATTTTGCCTACATGCCGTTCCTGATGTCGGTCGATGGCGCGAAGATGCGAACCTTCGTCGAGCCGGAAGCTGAACTCGATATCGAAGCAGATTTGGAACACGAGGGTTCGGGCTTCGCCGTCACCAAGGCGCGTATTACCATTGCCGGAAAGAAGGTTTGCGATGCGCAGTTGAAGCTGCGCACCATGCCGTTTAATGAGGTGCCGCTCGGCGATATCGTGCGCAAGCGGGCAGGCGAGGTCGGGCTTCTCGACGCCATCGCCGCCAACGGTTGATGCTGCCGACTTGTTCGGCGCCGCATTCGAAGAGGATTGATGAATGAGCAAGGCTCAGAATGATGTGGTGATCACAGGTATCGGCATCGTTACCTGCCAGGGCGTTGGCAAGGACGCGCATGTCGCCTTGCTGACCGCGGACAAGGCGCCGGCGACCATCGTCGAAACCGAGAAGTTCAAGCCCTATCCCGTGCATCCACTGCCCGAAATAGACTGGTCGCAACAGATCCCGAAGCGTGGTGATCAGCGCCAGATGGAAAACTGGCAGCGCATCGGCGTGTTCACCGCCGGTTTGGCGCTCGACGATGCCGGCTTCAAGGATGATCTGGAAGCCTGCGGCACCATGGACATGATCGTGGCGGCCGGCGGCGGCGAGCGCGACATCAATGTCGATACGCTGATTGTCAATGAGGGCCTGAAGCGCAACGACCGCGAGCTGCTGCTGAACGAGAAGCTGACGACCGAATTGCGGCCGACGCTGTTCCTGGCGCAGCTTTCGAACCTGCTCGCCGGCAACATCTCGATCGTGCATAAGGTCACGGGCTCGTCGCGCACTTTCATGGGCGAAGAGGCCTCCGGCATTTCGGCAGTGGAGACCGCGTTCCACCGCATCAAGTCCGGTGAATCGAGCCATGCTCTCGTAGGCGGCGCATTTTCCGCCGAGCGGCTCGACATGATCCTGCTGATCGAATCGATCAACGCGCATGCCACTGGTGACTGGCATCCCATCTGGTCGCGCAAGCCAGAAGACGGCGGCGGCATGATCATGGGTTCGCTCAGCGCCTTCCTCGTTCTTGAATCGCGTGCGCATGCCGAAGGTCGCGGCGCCCGTATCTATGCGACCATCGATGCCGTCGAGGGCGATCGCGGCCGGCGCGACGAGGGCAAGTTCGAGACGCGACTGGAGCGCATGCTCGCGCCAGCCAAGCAGACGTCCGGCGATGCGACCGTCGTCTTTTCCGGCACGACAGCGATCCCCGATCTTGCCCAGCGAGAAAAGGCAGTGCTCGATGCCCAGCTTCCGGGCTCGGCCATTCGCGCCTATTCCGGTGTTTCTGGCCATGGGCTGGAAAGCCAATTTCCGCTCGGGCTCGCCTTCGCGGCATTGGCCGTCGCCAACCAGGCCAAGGTGCCGCCGTTTGATGCTGCGCATGAAAAGCCGATGACGGCGGGTGCCCGCAAGGCTGTGGTCACGACCGTCGGCCATGTGCGCGGCGAAGGCATTGCCGTATTGTCAGCTGAAGCGTGAGGAGCAGGATATGACCGCTTACAAGGATCATCTCGGACGCCCGATCGTTGCCGTTACCGGCATGGGGATCATCACGTCGCTGGGGCAGGGCCTGCAGGACAATTGGAATGCATTGTCGTCTGGCACTTCCGGCATTCACGGCATTACCCGCTTCCCGACGGACGGCCTTTCGACGCGCATTGCCGGCACCGTGGATTTCATCGATATTCCGGCTCCGAACGCTGTCGAGCGCTCCTATGCTTTCGCCCGCGAAACAACCATTGAAGCTCTGGCTCAAGCCGGGATTTCTGGCGATTTCGACGCGCCGCTGTTCCTGGCTGCGCCGCCGATCGAACCCGAATGGAGCGCCCGTTTCGAACTGGCCGACCGCTCTCCTCCGGCAGATCATGAGGGCGATGCATATGAACGCTTTCTCGCCGCCATGCGCCAGCGTCCCGATCCGGCCTTCCATGAAGCGGCTCTCTTCGGCGCCATTTCCGAGCGCCTTGCCGACCGCTTCGGTACGCGCGGCTTGCCGGTAACGCTGTCGACGGCCTGTGCATCGGGCGTGACGGCAATACAGCTCGGTATTGAGGCGATCCGTCAGGGACGCACCACGCGAGCACTGACTGTTGCTACCGACGGTTCGCTTAGCGCCGAGGCGCTGATCCGCTTCTCGCTGTTGTCAGCGCTGTCGACTCAGAACGATCCGCCGACCAAGGCTTCCAAGCCCTTCAGCAAGGATCGTGACGGCTTCGTCATCGCAGAAGGCGCTGCGACACTGGTGCTGGAATCGCTGGAGGCAGCGGTCGCGCGCGGCGCCAAGATCCTCGGCATCATGAAGGGTGCGGGCGACAAGGCCGATTCCTTCCATCGCACTCGGTCGTCACCGGATGGCGGCCCGGCGATCGCGACGATCCGCGCGGCACTGGCCGATGCCGGCATGGCCGAGACCGATATCGGCTATATCAATGCGCACGGCACCTCGACGCCGGAAAACGACAAGATGGAATATGGCGCGATGTCGGCCGTCTTCGGCGAGCGGCTTCCGACCATTCCGGTTTCCTCGAACAAGTCGATGATCGGCCATACGCTGACGGCTGCGGGTGCGGTCGAAGCGGTGTTCTCGCTGCAGACGATGCTGACCGGCACGCTGCCGCCGACCATCAACTACAACAATCCCGATCCGTCGATCATCCTCGACGTGGTGCCGAACAAGAAGCGTGAAAAGCAGGTAAGTGCCGTTCTTTCGAACTCTTTCGGGTTCGGCGGCCAGAATGCCAGCCTTGTCATGGCGCTTGAACCGGCTTAATCGGACTTCTGAAAAACAGGATACAACTGCGCCCGAGAGGCGAGGGACTTTGCCATGCGTGCTTTGCAACTGATCGACGACCGCAAACTTGAGATCACCGATCTGCCGGAGCCGGATGCGCCGGGCGCGGGTGAGGTGACCTTGCGCGTCAAGGCCGTCGCTCTCAATCACATCGATGTGTGGGGCTGGCGCGGCATGGCCTTTGCCAAGCGCAAGATGCCGCTGGTCATCGGTGCTGAGGCTGCCGGCGTGGTCGAAGCGATCGGCCCGGGTGTTGCCAATGTCCTGCCGGGTCAGCTCGTATCGATCTACGGCGCGCGCACCTGCGGTCTTTGCCGCCATTGCCGCGAAGGACGTGACAATCTGTGCGAACATGTCGGTGGCGTCCACGGTTTCCATCTCGATGGTTTCGCGCAGGAGAAGGTCAATCTTCCGGCTCGCCTGCTCGTTCCGGCGCCTCCCGGCGTCGATGCGGTGGGTGCCGCGCTTGCTCCGGTGACTTTCGGTACCGTCGAGCACATGCTGTTCGACAATGCCAAGCTTGAACCGGGCGAAACGATCCTCGTTCACGCGGGCGGCTCGGGTATCGGTACCGCCGCGATCCAGCTTGCCAAGAAGATCGGCTGCACCGTGATCACGACGGTCGGTTCCGACGACAAGATCGAGAAGGCGAAGGCGCTCGGCGCCGATCACGTCATCAATTATCGCACCGACCGCTTCGAGGGCGTTGTGCGCAAGCTGACGAAGAAAAAGGGTGTCGACGTGGTTTTCGAGCATGTCGGCAAGGACACCTGGGCCGGCTCCATGCTCTGCATGAAGCGCGGCGGCCGTCTCGTCACCTGCGGTTCGACTTCGGGCGTTTCGACCGAAATGAACCTGATGATGCTGTTCCAGCAGCAGTTGAAGCTGCTTGGCTCCTTCGGCTGCCGCATGGAGAACATGGCCGATGCGATGCAGAAGATGGCGCGCGGACTGGTTCATCCCGTGATCGATACCGAAGTCGGCTTCAATGACATCGACCGGGCGCTGGAGCGGATGGAATCGCGCCAGATCTTCGGCAAGATCATCCTGAAGATGGACTGAGCAGCGTGAAGCTCTTCATCACCCGGATCGTCCTTGCGCTCAGAAATTTCCGGCAGTGGCTGGTGGCGCAGGTCATTTTCGGCTTCCTGAATTTCCTGAAGCTGTTTCCGGCGGATGCAGGCATCAACTTCGCCGATTGGCTAACCCGCAAGATCGGTCCGCGCATGCGCCGGCATCAATTGATGCTGACCAATCTGCGCAATGCCTTTCCCGAAAAGAGCGAGGCGGAGATCGAGGAAATTGCGCGTGCAAGCTGGGGCAATATGGGGCGCCTGGCAGCAGAATATGTGTTTCTCGACCGGCTTTTCGATTTCGATCCCTTCAGCGACAAGCCTGGCCGCATCGAAGTTTCCGGTATTCCGATCTTTCTCGATCTGAGGGACAATCCGCGCCCGTTCATCGTTTTTACCGGACATACCGGCAATTTCGAACTACTGCCGGTCGCGGGGGCGGCCTTTGGCCTGACCGTGACCGTACTCTTCCGACCGCCGAACAATCCCTATGTCGCTCAGAAGGTTTTCGACTTCCGGGCTAAACGTATGGGCAACCTCGTTCCCTCCCACGCCGGCTCCTCGTTCAGCCTTGCGCGGGAGCTGGAAGCGGGTCGCGGCGTCGGCGTGCTGGTCGACCAGAAATTTCGCAAGGGTTTGAAGACGTCGTTCTTCGGCAGGGACGTAAAGACGAATCCGCTGCTGCCGAAGCTGGTGCGCCAGTTCAATTGCGAGGTCTATCCGGCCCGCTGCATCCGCCTGCCCGGCAATCGCTACCGGCTGGAGATCGAGCCGAAGCTCGAGATGCCGCGCAACGAAGCCGGCGGTCTCGATCTGACCGCAACGGCGCAGATGCTGAACGACAAGGTTGAGAGCTGGGTGCGGGAAAACCCTGAGCAATGGCTGTGGTATCATGATCGCTGGAATATCAAGAAGAGCGTTTTCTAGGCATCCATTCCGGCCCGTTAGCGACAGTTTTGCATTGTATATTCGCATCCGGTCTTCATGCAGTCATTACGCCAGGTAAGCCTTGCATTTCAGAAAGTTCTCCTTTCCCGAGAACTTCCGCTCATCCGGATTGAAAGTAGGGATAAGTCATGTTAATTCACAATGCAGAAAGTTTGGTGAGAATGCGGACACCAAGCTGAATATCCTTGGGCATGGTAACGCCGGGAAACGAGGCCCCTGCGTCCTGCTGTGTGCGGGGACAGGAGGGCAATTTTGCTGGCACTCTTTCATGCCTTCTCCACGAAATGTAACCAGATTCAGCGTGCGATAAAACTTGGCGATGACGAGCTTGTAGCGTCACTCGATCGCGAATTGGAGCCACTTATCGCGGCTATCCTGGCCTATAAGGCTACGAGCCTGCTTGAAATTTACATGCAGCTCCAGTTTATGAACAATCTCATCCGAGAAGAATCGGACGATCGCTCGCGCGTCATGCGCAACTCCGCATCGCTGTCGGTATTGATCGATCGCTACTTCGGCGGTGCAAGCGAAGCAGCAGGCGAAGTTCTTCGGGCATTTTCAAGCGAGAAGATCGATCGGGACGATGCGTTCGGCTTCGAAGAAAGCAGCGTTCTCAATGATGTCATTCTGGACAGCCTGCCGGATCGCGTTGCCGTCGTGACGCGGGACTATCGCTACCTCTACAGCAACGCCGCCAATTCGGAGTTTCTGAAGTCGAAGCCGATGGAACTCGTGGGACGTCATATCTCGGAATTTGTCGGTGCGGAAGATTTCGAAAACAGCCTCAAGGCGAAGCTTGATGCCTGCTTTACCGGGGAGAAGGTGGAGTGCCTTTATCCCTCCTATCGCCAGATCGAACCTGGCAAGGTATTCCACTGCACGATGACGCCGTTGCGGGCAAAGGCGGAAGTGATCGGCGCATTGCTCGTCATGCACGAGATCATCGCCGTTCCCGCAGGCATGCTGGTGGCCTGAACTCGCGTTCAGGCCCCAAACAGCAGTTTTCCAATCATGTCCGGTATCAGGCGAAGATTGTGTTCGCTTGATTTAGTGCTGTCTCGATCCGCTTTGACCGTATCGGACCGCGATCGATCGCTCGTCTCTTCGTTATCGCCGCTGCATTCGAAGCAGTAGCAGCGGAACCGGATCACTTTCGGCTGTTTCATGCCGGTAACCTGTTCCAGCTTGCAAAGGGATCGGGCAGATTGCGCCAACGCTCGGGCGTGAAGCGGTCCGCCTTGACGAGGCAGGCATCCAGTTCGGCGGTAATCTGTTTTTCGCTCATCGGGTCGGCGCCGATGAACACCAGCTCCTGGCGGCGGTCGCCCCAGATCGGATCGAGATAGGGTGCCAGCGCCCGCTGGAAGCCGGGATCGCGCGGCCATTGATCCTGCGGCACGGCAGCCCACCAGAGGCCCATTTTGCCCGTGCGGACGAGCGCACCCGCCTGGCTCATTTCGCCGACATAATAGGGCCGCGTCGCCAACCAGAAGAAGCCCTTGGCTCTGACAACGCCCGGCCACGAGCGATTGAGGAAGGCTTGGAATTTCGCGGGGTCGAATGGTTTCTTCGCGCGGTAGACGAAGGAGCGAATGCCATATTCTTCCGTTTCGGGAACATGATCCTTGAAACCGTGCAATTCCTTGTACCAGAGCGGATGCGTTTCGGCGCGATCGATATCGAAGCGTCCGGTGCCGAGAACCTCCACCGGTTCGACTGCACCGAAATCCGCTTCGATGAGACGCGCATCGGGGTTGAGGCCGACGATGATCTTGCGGGCGGCGTCGCGTTGTTCAACCGTTGCCGAACCGACCTTGTTGAGAATGACGACATCGGCAAATTCGATCTGCTCGACCAGCAGGTCGACAATGGTCCGGTTATCGCCTTCACCTGTGGTTTCACCGCGATCGGCGAGGAAATCCGTCGATCCATAGTCGGCAAGAAGATTGGCCGCATCGACGACCGTCACCATCGTATCTAGCCGGGCAACGTCGGAAAGACTGCGTCCGTCTTCGTCACGGAATTCAAAGGTGGTTGCAACGGGCAGGGGCTCGGCAATGCCTGTGGATTCGATTAGGAGGTAATCGAAGCGATCCTGCTCCGCGAGCTGACGGACTTCCTTCAGCAGGTCGTCGCGCAGCGTGCAACAGATGCAGCCATTGGTCATCTCGACGAGCTGTTCCTCTGTGCGGGAGAGATTAGCGCCGCCATCGCGCACCAGAGCCGCATCGATATTCACCTCGCTCATGTCGTTGACGATGACAGCGACCCGCAGGCCCTCGCGATTGTTGAGGATATGATTGAGCAGCGTCGTCTTGCCGGCGCCGAGAAAACCGGAGAGGACGGTAACCGGGAGCTTCTTGTTCATGACAACCTCTTTTGTAATGTAATATCATTACATTTACTGTGGTGAAAAAAGCGAGCCATGCGCTCGCTTCCTTCGGCGATGTTCAGCCTTGTGCTGAAAGGCAGGTTTTCAGGGAGCTTGCGATGCCGCGCATCAGGTCGAAATAGAGATCCGGTCCTTGCGGCAGCGTTGCGGCTTCCGGGTCCAGAACACCAGATTTTGCCGCCGTGCCTTCCAGGACCACATTGACCAGCTTCGGTTCGAATTGCGGCTCGGCGAAGACGCAGGTCGCGCCGAGATCGGCGACCTTGCTACGGATCTCGGCGACGCGCTGCGCGCCCGGGATGGTTTCCGGGCTGACCGTGATCGAGCCTGAGACACGCACGCCATAGCGATGCTCAAAATACTGGTAGGCATCATGAAAGACGATGAAAGGCTTGTCCTTCACGGGGGCGAGCGTCGAAGCGATTTCCGCATCAAGCGCATCGAGCTTGTCGTCCAAGGTCTTCTGATTTGCCTCGTAGGTGAGGGCGTTGGCGGGATCGGCCGCGACCAGCGACGTCGTGATTTCGGCGACCATCGCCTTGGCATTGTGCGGATCGAGCCAAAGGTGAGTGTCGAACTCGCCATGATCGTGGTCGTGATCATGTGCATGATCATCGCTGGCTTCGTGTTCGTCGCCATCGTCATGCGGTTCGAAGGCGCCGCCTTCGCGGAACTTCAGTTTGGCGATGCCGGGTGCGTCGTCAAGCTCGACGACGGTGGCATTGGTACCAAGTGCGGCAAGCGGCTTCTGCAGAAAAGCTTCCATGCCCGGCCCAACCCAGAAGACTACTTTCGCCTCCTGAAGGCTGCGCGCATTCGACGGCTTGAGCGCATAGGTATGCGGCGAAGCAGCACCATCGACGATCAGATCCGGGGTGCCGACGCCCTGCATGACAGCTGCGACCAGCGAGTGGATCGGCTTGATGGAGACGACGACTTTCGGCGCATCGGCTGCAGTTGCGGTTGTGCTGACGAGCAGGCCGGAAAGGAGAAGGGAGGCGGCGAGGGGAAGAAGAGTTTTTGCTGCGTTCATGCCAGAAATGCCCTTGAATGGGTCTGTTATGTTATTACATCAATTGCGTTATGCTATAACGTGTGCGATAGCATGGCGCAATAGTGCAATTGGAAATTTCATGCTTTCTTCCATCGACAGCAAGAGCCGGCCGCTGGTGTCGCTTCATGATGTCGGCGTCCGCCGCGACGGACGCTGGCTGGTGCGTGGCGTGGATTTCTCCGTCAGTCGCGGCGAGATCGTCACCCTGATCGGCCCGAACGGTTCCGGTAAATCGACCAGCGCCAAGACGGCGATCGGCGTGCTGAAGCCGGACGAAGGACGTGTCGACCGCATAGCCAATCTGAAGGTCGGCTACGTGCCGCAGAAGCTTGCGATCGACTGGACCTTGCCGCTTAGCGTGCAGCGATTGATGACGCTGACCGGGCCTTTGCCGGAGCGCGAGCTGGTTGCTGCTCTTGAAGCCGTCGGCATCGCGCATCTCGCGAAAGCCGAGGTGCAGCATCTTTCCGGCGGCGAATTCCAGCGGGCGCTGCTGGCGCGCGCCATCGCCCGCAAGCCCGATCTGCTTGTGCTGGACGAGCCCGTGCAGGGGGTCGATTTCAGCGGTGAGATCGCGCTTTACGATCTCATCAAGTCGATCCGCAATTCGCAGGGCTGCGGTATCCTGCTGATCTCGCATGATCTGCATGTCGTGATGGCGGCGACGGATACTGTGGTCTGCCTGAATGGCCACGTCTGCTGCCGCGGCACGCCACAGACCGTCAGCCAGAGCCCGGAATATGTGAAGCTGTTCGGTACGCGGGCGGCACAATCCCTGGCGATCTACAGCCACCATCACGATCATACGCATCTGCCTGACGGTCGCGTGCAGCATGCGGACGGTTCGATTACGGACCATTGCCATGCCGATGATGGCCATCATCATGGCCACGATCACGATGATCATCATCACGGCCATGACCATGCCGAGGGGGAGCGCCATGTTTGACGATTTCTTCCTGCGCGCCGTCGTCGCCGGCGTCGGGCTGGCGCTGACGACCGGGCCGCTCGGCTGCTTCATCATCTGGCGACGTATGGCCTATTTCGGCGACACGATCTCGCATTCGGCATTGCTCGGCGTGGCCCTCTCGCTACTTTTTCAGCTCAATCTGACGCTCTCCGTCTTCGCGGTTGCAGCTCTCGTATCGATCCTGCTTCTGTTCCTGCAGCGGCGGCAGGCGCTGTCGGCGGATGCGCTGCTCGGCATTCTCTCGCATGCGACACTGGCCATCGGCCTTGTCATCGTCGCCTTCATGAGCTGGGTGCGGATCGATCTCATCGCCTTCCTCTTCGGCGACATTTTGGCCGTCAGCCAGTCCGATATCGCGGTGATCTGGGGCGGCGGCATCCTCGTTCTGGCGGCGATTGCCTGGCTCTGGCGGCCGCTGCTGGCCTCGACTGTCAATCCCGAGCTTGCCGAGGCAGAAGGATTGCGGCCGGAGCGCGCGCGGCTTCTCTTCATGCTGCTGATGGCCGTGGTGATCGCGATCGCTATGAAAATCGTCGGTATCCTGCTTATCACCGCGTTGCTGATCATTCCCGCGGCCACCGCACGCCGCTTTGCCTCAACGCCGGAAACAATGGCGATCTTTGCTTCGCTGCTTGGCGCCATCGCCGTTGTCGGCGGGCTTTTCGGATCGCTGCGCTATGATACGCCGTCCGGCCCGTCGATCGTGGTTGCGGCGCTCGTTCTATTTATCATCAGTCTGCTGCCCCTCGTTCGCAGGAGCGGCACGCCAGCGGCGCAACAGAGAGGACAGTCATCATGACCACTCCGATGCTCACCAAGAACCAGTCTCTCGTTTTCGATATTCTGACCAAGGCGGAAGCGCCGCTCAGCGCCTATACCATCCTGGACAAGCTGCGCGATCAAGGTTTTCGGGCGCCGCTGCAGGTCTATCGGGCGCTCGACAAGCTGCTGGAATATGGCGTCGTGCATCGGCTCGAGAGCATCAACTCCTTCGTCGCTTGCGCGCATCCGCACGAAGATTGCCATAGCCATGGCCTCGTTGCCTTTGCCATCTGCGAAAGCTGCGGCCAGGTGATCGAGTTTCACGATCACGAAGTGGATCATCGGCTGATGGACTGGCTGAAATCGCAGAAGTTCAAGGCGGAGAAGTCGACCATCGAAATTCGCGGTCATTGCGCCAATTGCGCGGCTTGAGCTACGGGCGGCAACGTATTCAGCGTTCCATCAATTACTTATAAGAAAATTCTAATCCAATCTTTTAAGGTCACGCGCGAAGCGCTGCCAGTTGGCGACATAATGCTGAGCTGAGCGGCGCAGGCCTTCTATCGTAGCTTCGTCCAGGGTGCGGATGGCTCTTGCCGGTGCGCCGACGATCAGCGAGTCATCCGGAAATTCCTTGCCTTCCGTGACGAGCGCATTGGCGCCGACGAGGCAATTATTGCCGATCTTCGCGCCGTTCAGCACGGTGGCGCCCATGCCGATCAGCGAATTGTTGCCGATGGTGCAGCCATGGATGATGGCGTGATGACCAATGGTGCAGCCTTCGCCGATCGAAACCGGAAAGGCCGGATCGGTGTGGATCATCGTGCCTTCCTGAATATTCGTCGCCTTGCCTATGGCGATCAGCTCATTGTCGCCGCGCAGGACCGAGCCGAACCAGATGCCGACATCCTCGCCGATCTCGACCTTGCCGATCACGCTTGCGTCTGGCGCGATCCAGTATCGGTCGGGGCCTGGCGTTTTCGGTGTGAGGCCGGCAAGGGCGTAGAGCGGCATGGTCGATCCTCCTCGATCAGACGACGTTCAGTACCAGGTTTGCGACGCCATCGACGGCGCAGCTGATCCGGTCGCCGCGGACAACGGGACCGACGCCGGCGGGCGTACCTGTCATGATGATATCGCCCGGGGCCAGCGTGAATAGCTTAGAGAGTTCGGCGATGATTTCCGGCACCTTCCAGATCATCTGAGAGAGATCGCCTCTCTGGGCGGACTCGCCATTGCGCATCAGCCAGATGCCGCCCTTGTCGGGATGGCCGACGCGGGTGGCTGGAACCAATGCGGAAACCGGAGCCGAGTGATCGAAGGCCTTGCCGATTTCCCAGGGGCGGCCGAGCTTCTTGGCTTCACCCTGCAGGTCACGGCGGGTGAAATCGATGCCGACGCCGTAACCATAGACGCAATCCAGTGCCTGTTCGACCGGGATGTCCGCGCCACCGCCGCGCAGCGCCACGACTAGCTCCACTTCGTGATGCACGTCCGCTGACAGCGAAGGATAGGGGAAATCGCTCGAGACAAGCAGATTGTCCGGGTTCTTCTGAAAGAAGAAAGGCGGTTCGCGGGTGGGGTCATGACCCATCTCTATGGCGTGGTCGGCATAGTTGCGGCCGACGCAATAGACGCGACGCACAGGAAAAAACTCGGTCTCACCTTCGATCGGCAGAAGGACAGGGGCAGGTAGTGGAATGACTGTCGTTAGTGGGGCGTTCATATGCGCTTTCGAAACTCTCATCTTTTTCAGAGGGCTGCTGCCGTCCGACTCCTTCGGGCAAGCTAGCATTATTGTTACAGCCGCGAAAACTGGCGTTTTTGAGGGATTTGGTGTAGAGCGCGGATCAGAAAGGTTTCCCATGTATAGCGACGCACTGAAAACTGGCCGCAAGATCTTTGCGGTTGCCCCCATGATCGACTGGACGGATCGCCATTGCAGATACCTGCATCGGCAGATCAGCCGGCATGCGCTTCTCTATACCGAGATGGTGGTGGCGGATGCGATCATTCACGGGCCGCGCGACCGGCTGCTGGGGCATGATGCTGCCGAACATCCCGTCGCGCTGCAGCTTGGCGGCTCCGATCCGGCCAAGCTTGCCGAGGCGCTGCGGATTGCCGAAGCGTATCATTATGACGAGATCAATCTCAATGTCGGCTGCCCCTCGGATCGCGTGCAGTCCGGCACCTTCGGCGCCTGCCTGATGCTGACGCCGGAGACGGTCGCATCCTGCATTGCGGCGATGAAGGCGATCTCGAAGGCACCCGTCACGGTGAAATGCCGCATCGGCGTCGA
Organism: Martinezella sp. CNPSo 3795; assembly: GCF_057784475.1. Classification (NCBI taxonomy): domain Bacteria; kingdom Pseudomonadati; phylum Pseudomonadota; class Alphaproteobacteria; order Hyphomicrobiales; family Rhizobiaceae; genus Martinezella; species Martinezella sp. CNPSo 3795. Next base: position 263,142 of record NZ_JBXSOQ010000004.1, read on the forward strand.
TGAGCAGGAACCCGAAGAGGCGCTGCCCGAACTGATGACGCGCGTGCTCGATGCCGGCGCCGATGCGATCTGGATTCATGCCCGCAAGGCCTGGCTGAAAGGTCTATCACCGAAGGAAAACCGCGAAATACCGCCGCTGGACTACGATATCGTCTACCGCATGAAGCAGCGCTGGCCCGAGGTCTTCATCGGCATCAATGGCGGCATCCAGACGCTGGATCAGGCTGAGGCGCATTTGGCCCACGTCGATGGCGTGATGCTCGGCCGCGCCGCCTATCAGAATGCCGCCATTCTCGCCGACGTTGACCATCGCTTCTTTGGCGAACCGGCCGCCGAGGCTGACTGGAACGGGCTGCGCGACCGGATGATGGATTATGCGGAGCGCCACATCGAAAATGGCGGCCGCCTGCAGCATGTCGCGCGCCACATGGTCGGCCTCTTCACCGGCTTGCCGGGCTCGCGCCGTTACCGCCAGATCCTTTCGACCGACGCCAACAAACCGGGGGCGGGGCCGGAAGTGATTGCCGCCGCCTTCGCGGCGGTGGACTTTGCGGGTGAACGTGAGCGGGTGAGCGCTTGAGGGGATACTGATCCCCACTACCTTCTTCCTTCGAGCGCAGCTTTCGCTACCACCTCACACCCGTCATCCTCGGGCTTGACCCGAGGATCCACGCCCAAGCACATTGGTGCGTTTAAATCGACAAGAGTGCTGGTTTCGCTTTGGCAGCGTATCCCTTTTCGCCAGAGGAGGCGATGGGGCCTGTGCCTGGATCCTCGGGTCAAGCCCGAGGATGACGGAATGTTAGGATGTTCCGGGGCAGACAACGGACTTGCGGTGAGGGGCATAGCCAAGCTTGCTTCAGGACGAGGGTGCTCTCCTCACAAAAAACGGCGCGGTTTTCACCGCGCCGTTCGAAACCTTGTTCAGGCAGTCACCAGAGGCTTAAGCAGCCTGGATGTTGACAGCCTTCGGGCCCTTGCCCATGCGATCCGGCTCGGTGTCGAAGGTGACCTGCTGGCCTTCGCGCAGCGACTGGATGCCGGAAGCCTGAAGAGCGGAGATGTGGACGAAAACGTCCTTTGCGCCGCCGTCAGGAGTGATGAAACCAAAACCCTTGTCCTGGTTGAAGAATTTTACGGTGCCCTTGGTGGCCATGGGGGATAGTCCTTTACCCATCAGTCTTAGTTTATCCGGATAGACCGGACGGCTTTGCTTCCGCAACATGCGAAAGCCAGTCGAGAAGTCACGTACGGGGAAAGAACGTCTGCGCGGGTCAAAAGACCCAACCACTGCCTGTCGCAAGCGGATCACCAAATCAGTCCAGTCACCGGCATGCAAATGCCCGAGCATGCATATGGGTGACAGGGTTTGTGGAAAAAGGCAAGGGGCAATATCAGGGCAGGGTGGGAAACGGGTAGGATTGGGTGGGAATTTCAAGGGGTTGGAGCTAGGCAAGCTTACGAAAAGCATTTCCTTTGATTGTAAAGTTATGCCCACTTTTCAACTTTGCGGATACGATATAATATTCGTGTAGCTGGAGTCGCGGCAGCCAGAGAGACGTAATTGTGACGCTAGTTACCGCATTAATGCACAAATCGAGAAGAGTTATCTTAATTGCGCAAGTGTGATGATATATTTGGATCGTTCGCCTGCGGAATCTTGTCTGGTTCTATATTATCACTTTTTATTTTTGCTGAACACATCAGACCTAATGAAAATATAGAAAGTCCATCTATGCAATACGCTGATGTAGTGACGATAGTATTAACGTGTGTAACTGTTGTTATCACATGTGTCAGTATTGTTCTTGCTATATTGGGTATTTTTGGCTTCCAACAATTGAAGCAAAATGCGGCGGAAGCCGCTATTAGGCATGTGGAAAAGGAGCTTGCAACCGGAGGAAACTTAAGATCGCTTCTGGAAAGAAGAGTTGATGCAATGGTCGCAAACTATGCCAAACAAGAAATTAAGCCGGACGATTGGGGTGATGAAAACGATGAATACGGTGAGGCAATTTCATGACCAGTGCGGAATGGCAAAGTTTGGCACCTGAGATATGTGCTCTGTTAGAAAAACATCAGCAGTCCATACCAGTTAAGCTGGGTGAATTGGCACATGACTTAGGACTTACCGTAAAAGCTGCAACGCTGGACGTTGGAATTTCAGGTGAGATAGCTCCCGATCCCGATGTCGCTGGTGCTTTCAAAATTCGTATAAACAGGCATGAGGTGAAGACGAGGCAAAGATTTACGCTAGCTCATGAGATCGCTCATTTTTTGCTCCACAGGGATCGCATAGGTAATGGAATAATGGACAACATTCTCTATCGCTCGACGCTTTCGGATAAGTATGAGGCAGAGGCAAATAGGCTTGCTGCTGATATTTTAATGCCGGAGGCGGTCATCTCAGAATGGCGAAGGGAAAAAAAAGGTCTGGCAAAGCGAGAATGGGTTCATCCTTTAGCGGAGCTCTTCGGCGTTTCCGAAGATGCGATGTCGATTAGGCTCGGGCTTAAATAGATGCTGATAAGTCCTGGGGAACTAACGTATGTTCCTATTTTAACGGTGCGCCCCGCCGAGATGGTAGCTTTACGTGAGCTTCCTGACTTGGCCAAAGATCGTATCCTTCCACACATTATTCTGCGGCCGTGGCTTAATTCAAATGAGCTTAAAAAATCTATTGACAAGATCCGGCACGCGTACAGCAAGCGGCCTTGGATAATCGAGCTAGATGATGACATTGACCATGCGAGCGAAAGTCCCGCTTGGCAAGAGATGCGATCGCTTCAGGACCCAAGTAAAGGATTCGCGAACTGGATAAGGTTTGTTTCGCGAATAGATGACGTTGCTATTCCCGCCTTACAGGTAAGCGGAGACAGCACAGCAGTCGAAAAACAGATAGTAGCGGTGAAAGAGCTCGGTCGAGGTGCCGTGGTTCGGTTTCCGGTGCATGCATTTCACGCAATACCTATGTTTGTCGACTTTCTTTATCAATCAAATTACGATGAAGTGCTGTTTATCCTTGATTTCGGCCAAACGGACAGTAGAATACTAACGCAATACATAACGGCCAAAGCTCAATGCGATGCTATAACTGCTCGTTTTCCAGAAGCATCAATTGTAATTTCAGCAACAACCTTTCCATTTGAATTTGCTGAGGTGAACAAGCAAGCTATTTTTGAGCGTGAATTTTTTTCTGAGATGGTCAGGCAGAATCCTTCGGCAAAGCTAATTTATAGTGATCGCGGAAGCGCTCGCGCCGAGAGGCTTGGTGGCGGCGGAACTCCGATGCCGAGGATTGATCTCCCTAGTTCGACTGCTTGGAGTTTCTTCCGCGAAGAGGTGGGGCAAATTGTTTTTGGTAAGCGTAAAGTAACGGCCGAACAAAGGGAAGCTGGTTATCAATCAGCGGCGGAGCGAGCAATTGCTGATGCAGTTTGGGACCCAAAACTCAATATTTGGGGTACACAACTAATTAAGTTAACTCAGATCGGCGCAAGCTATGCAATAAATGCACCTGTCAGAGCAACGGCAGCTAGGATAAATATTCATTTATTTCGCCAAGCTTTTTTTGGTTATGATGGCGATATCAATAAACTGACAGAGGATGATTGGTCTGACGACTTGTGACATCTTTCGCAAAAAGATTCCATTTATTTTCTCTTAGTTCCGACAGCCTTCTTTTTTCTGCTCTATCTACAAAATGGGGGTTCAAAAGAAGTAATTCATTGCGTTCTATTTTTTTTCTCTCGAAAATTTTTCTCGTAAGATCATAGTTGCCATGATATCTACGGTCTATAATTTCATTTAGTATATTTCTTGCATTTTCTTTGATGTTGTCTGTATTCAAGCTTGAAGGAATCATGTTGTTTTTAATAAAATTATTGGATATGCGTATGGTTTTTCCTTTTATTATAGTTGTAATTCTGTTTTCTTTGTAACGAAGCAACGTTGCTTGATTGGCTTCGCAAATTTCTATTGCATTGTTGATGTGTATCTCGTCTGCAACAATAATCACATGATCGAAGTACTTTTTGTATATTTCTATTTGTTTGCCTATTCGACGAAGTGAATCGCGAGCACTTTTAATTTCGAAGGCATACAACAGGTTGTTGCTACGTAGCGCTATATCTGCACGAGCCCCGCATTTTCCATTGCTAAACTCATGTATAAGGATTGTATCGGCTAAAAGGCGATGCCTTCTCGTAATGTAATTTATGGTTGAGGTTTTGAGCTCAGATTCAACCGATGCCATCTCATTTATCTCTGTAGAATCGATGTTATGCTGGGGGATTATCCTTGCAGTCTCTTATCAGCAAATAAAAATCCGCTTACATTCCCGATAAGCGCGCTTCCCCCTTCTGGTCATGTGTGCGCGGATTCTTATCTACAATATTCTTAGAGAACGCGATATCGGCTTTACCCCGAAATAGGTCGTTCAGTAACTTAGGCGGTCAACTTTCCGCATCGCTAACGGTGCTCTTGCCGAGGATAACATTTTATCCGAAGCTTACTTGTCCGCCAGCGTAAACACCGTGCAAAGTTCGGCAATCCCGCGTAATTCATAGTCTCCCAAGGCCAGCAGCGGCATCGTCGTCTCGGCTGCGACCGACCCCGAAACGAGGATATTGTGTCCGAGCGGCTTGCAGAGGCCCTCCAGCCGGCTGACGAGGTTGACGGCGGGGCCGATCGCGGTGAAGTCCAGCCGGTCGGCGGCGCCGATGTTGCCCCAGAGCATGTCGCCGAAATGCAGCGCGACACCAAACGGAAGTGGCGGCAGGCCCTGGCTCGCCCGCGTCGCGTCGAGATGGGCCATGCCGGCGCGTATGGCGGTGGCGGCGCGCAAGGCCGCTTCACAGGCTTCCTTCGGGGTCCCGCTCACGGGGAAGATCGCCAGTACGCCATCGCCCATGAATTTCAGCACTTCGCCGCCGAAGGCATGCACGGCGCCGGCGACGCGGTCGAACCAGGCATCGAGTGCCGCGATCATGACGCTCGGTTCCGTCGCTTCGGAAAGGGCGGTGAAATCCCGCAGATCGGCGCAGAGCAGGGCGGCTCGGATGGTCTCGCCGCTATTGCGGCTGAGTGCACCGGCCTGCACCCGCGCCGCACTTCGGCGGCCAAGATAGGCTTCGAGCAGGGTCGATAAAGTGGCGCGAGCGGCCAACCCCGCCAAGGGGGCAGCGGCAAAGCGGGCGATCTCGCGCAGGTTTTCCGCCTCGAAGGCGGTGAAGGGCCGGGTGCCGGCCCAGGCAAGCACAGAATTGCCGGGCGCAATCCCGATCGTTTCCTCGCATATCGGGCCGAGATCGCCCAGCCAATCGCGGCCGGCCTGTCCGAGCGTCGTGCCAGCGAAGCCGAGAGCTTCAGTCACCGCGCCGGTTTCGGCGCGCCAGAGCCATGTATGCTGCGTGATGATCGGATGTGGTGCGGCAAGCGTCAGGGCACTGCCGGCAAGCGGGAGACCGGCAGCCAACAGGTGTCCACCCAGATCGGCCAGGAAGCGTTCGGGGCTGGGCGAGGTGCCGGCTTCGTCGACCAGCCAGGCAAGGGAGGCGGGCAAATCCATGCGGCGATCATGCCATGGCGCTTGTCGGCTGTCATCCGTGCCGGTGCGGCTATGCCGATCGCGTTGAAAAGCAAAACGACACAGGCGATCGCTGTCGCCGGTCGGTGATATTGCTGCCATCGAGCATCTAGCCCGATGACGCCGCGTCCAAAGTCGCGTCAGCTCCTGCCATCATGACCGCGCATGACATCGGGGCCGGGATCGCGCCCTGCGGCTACCGTGGCCATGCGGTCAAGATAATGCGCCCAACCCTTTGCGTGCGCTTCGCATTGTTCAACCGTTGGCAGGCCGGTATGGGTGAGACGCACCAGCGTTCCATCCGGCTGCTCTATCAGGTCGATCTCCACGAGGGTCGATTCGGGAGGCACTTCCTCGCTGCCTTCCCAGCCGAAGCTATAGGCGAGGCGGTGCACCGGCACGACCTCGCGGAAGGAGCCGCGCGCGACGCGGGCGCCGGTGACGTTGACGAGATAGATGCCGCCGGGCTGCGGCTCCGTCCGCGCTTCCGTGCCCATCCAGCGCAGGATCTTTTCGGGATCGGTCAGCAATGCGAATATGGCTGCAGGCGGCGCCGAGACATGGGTCTCGCGACGGACGATCAAAGGCTCGGACATCAGTCTTTCTCCCCAGGTTTGCTATCGCTTCCCACCGGCCCGATATGCGCTCAAGCGCCTTCCGTCTCCCCCGTGGGCCTCTTCAGATGATGGCATGTAGCGGCCGCGGCCTCGTCAGCAAGGCATTGCCATGTTCGCAGGCCTCTCAGCCTTCGCAAATCGGCAGCGTCGGGCGCAGATATCCGATAATCTAGGTCGCTTTATCGCCCCGGTCGCCCCGTCTTGCCTTTTGTCCGTCCTTTGCGCTGCTTCTCGTCCACCCGATCCTCATAGGAGCCGACCCCCGGCTTTGCCCGGGTGATCGGCTTGTCCGGTACCTTGCCCGTGACGGGCTTTTCGGTGCGGCCGACGGTCATTTCGTCCAGCGTATTCTTGCGGAAGAGCGGCGTGCCGGCATCGCCGCCCGGACCCATTTCGTCGAGGTTAGGCTTGGCGAAGTAGGATCGGGAATCCGGCGCTGGCGCACGCTTGCCCGTTGCGGAACCGCGGCTTTCGAGGCTCTTCGCCTCCTCGCGGGCCAGCGGATCGTCCATGGCGGCGAGCTCGACGGCTTTGAGGCGCTTGATCTCGTCGCGCAGCCTTGCCGCCTTTTCGAAGTCCAGGTCGGCGGCGGCATCGCGCATGGATTTTTCCAGCGCGTTGAGATGGGCCTGCAGATTGTTGCCGACGAGATGGCCGCCATCGGCAAAGCCCTTGCCGGAGGCACCGCCGATATCGGCGCGGACATGGTCCTTCTCGTAGACGCTGTCGAGGATGTCGGAAATCTTCGCCTTGACCGATTCCGGCGTGATGCCGTGTTCCTTGTTGTAGGCCATCTGCTTTTCGCGCCGGCGATTGGTCTCGTCCATCGCCCGCTGCATCGAGCCGGTAATGTTGTCGGCGTAAAGGATGACCTTGCCGTCGACGTTACGCGCGGCGCGGCCGATCGTTTGAATCAGCGACGTCTCCGAGCGAAGGAAGCCTTCCTTGTCGGCATCGAGAATGGCGACGAAGCCGCATTCGGGAATATCCAGACCCTCGCGCAGCAGGTTGATGCCGACGAGCACGTCGAAGGCGCCGAGGCGAAGATCGCGGATGATCTCGATGCGCTCCAGCGTGTCGATGTCGGAGTGCATGTAGCGCACACGCACGCCCTGTTCGTGCAGATATTCCGTCAGATCCTCGGCCATGCGCTTGGTTAGCACGGTGCAGAGCGTGCGATAGCCCTTGGCAGCCGTTTCGCGGATTTCGCCAAGCACGTCGTCAACCTGCGTGCGGGCCGAACGGACCTCGACAGGCGGGTCGATGAGGCCGGTCGGGCGGATGACCTGTTCGGCGAAGACACCGCCGGATTGCTCCATCTCCCACCCGCCAGGTGTTGCCGATACCGCGATCGTGTCCGGGCGCATGGCGTCCCATTCCTCGAAGCGCAGCGGACGGTTATCCATGCAAGAGGGCAGGCGGAAGCCGTATTCGGCCAGCGTCGCCTTGCGGCGGAAGTCGCCTCGGTACATGCCGCCGATCTGCGGCACAGTGACGTGGCTTTCATCGATGAAGATGATGGCGTTGTCGGGAATGTATTCGAACAGCGTCGGCGGCGGCTCGCCGGGATTGCGACCGGTAAGGTAACGTGAATAGTTTTCGATGCCCTGGCAGGAGCCGGTGGCCTCCAGCATCTCGACGTCATAGCGGGTACGCTGCTCCAGGCGCTGTGCTTCCAGCAGGCGGCCAGCCTTTTCCAGCTCGGCAAGGCGCAGTTTCAGCTCTTCCTTGATCGCCTTGATGGCGCCGTTCAGCGTCGGGCGCGGTGTTACATAGTGCGAATTGGCGTAGATCTTCACCGATTTCAGGTCACCGGTCTTTTGGCCGGTGAGGGGGTCGAATTCGGTGATGGCGTCGATCTCGTCGCCGAACATGGAAATGCGCCAGGCGGCATCCTCCAGGTGGGCCGGAAAGATTTCGATCGTGTCGCCGCGTACACGGAAGGAGCCGCGCGTGAAGTCGATATCGCGGCGCTTGTATTGCTGCGCCACGAGGTCGGCCAGCAGCTGCCGCTGATCGAGCCGGTCGCCGACATTCATCTGGAAGGTCATGGCGGTGTAGGTCTCGACCGAGCCGATACCGTAGATGCACGAGACCGAGGCGACGATGATACAGTCGTCACGTTCCAGAAGTGAACGCGTCGCCGAGTGGCGCATGCGGTCGATCTGCTCGTTGATCGAGCTCTCCTTCTCGATATAGGTGTCCGAGCGCGGCACATAGGCTTCCGGCTGGTAGTAATCGTAGTAGGAGACGAAATACTCGACCGCGTTGTCCGGGAAGAAGTTCTTGAATTCGGAATAAAGCTGGGCCGCCAGCGTCTTGTTCGGCGCGAGGATGACGGCCGGGCGCTGCGTCGCCTCGATCACCTTGGCCATGGTGAAGGTCTTGCCGGAGCCGGTGACGCCGAGCAGCACCTGATTTCGGTCGCCGTTTTGCAGCCCTTCGACGAGATCGCGGATCGCCGTCGGCTGGTCGCCAGCCGGCTGGTATTCCGAGGCCATGCGGATCTCGATGCCGCCTTCGGATTTTTCCGGGCGGGCAGGGCGGTGCGGAGTCCAGATCTTGCCGTTCTTATGCAGCGGGTTGCCGCTCTCGATCAGCTTGGAAAGGGCTTCTACCGTCGCCGTTACGCCGCTCGTCGAAATCTTGTCGGCATCTTCGAGCGCGATATCGAGGCCGGAGACTGGATTGAGGCCTGCGGCGGCGCGCGTTTTGGGGTCGGTCGACCCACCCATGGAGACGCCACGCGCGGTCTTGCCGGCGGTGATCTCCACCTTCTTGCGGTGCTTGCCGGCTTTCGAGGCAATCTCGCGCTGGGTTTCGACGCTCGATGCTTCCGCATCGGCTTCGAGCTGCTTCACCCAGTCGGCAACGCTGCCGCTGAGCGGCGCGCCTTCAAACGGTGCCTGCGGCGCCTCTTCGAAACCGGTCGGGGCGGGGGATTTTTTCGATGATTTGGCCATGGGGCGAATATGGCGACAGATCGCGCGGATGTGAAGGGGTAAAGAGTACAAAAGGGAAACAAAATAGCGGATTTTTCCATTCGCCGGCGATGTCAAATATGTTACAACCCAAGGGCGGCCGATGCGTTATCGCTGATCCAAAGTCCGCATAGCGCGATCCTCGCAGGCGCCAAGGGAGGAGCCAGCCGCAACGTCGACATGCCCGGCCAGTGCCGGGTTCCCCCAGCTTCGACGGCATCCGGTATTGCCCGCCTCGCCGCCGCCATCCGGTCGGAGGATCATGATGACCGCATTGGATAGCTTACGTTCCTTGTCCCCCCAGCAACGAAACACCGTGATCGCGGCCTATCTGGGCTGGACATTGGACGCTTTCGATTTCTTCATTTTGGTTTTCGTTCTCAAGCATATAGCCGAGGAATTTCACACAGATGTCCCCGCGGTTGCCGTGGCGATCTTGCTCACCCTTGCCATGCGGCCGGTGGGCGCCCTGATTTTCGGGCTCGCAGCGGACCGCTTCGGGCGGCGCACGACCCTGATGGTCGACGTGCTGCTTTATTCCGTCTTCGAATTCCTGACCGGCTTTTCGACCGGCTTGACGATGTTCCTCGTGCTGCGCGCGCTCTTCGGCGTCGCCATGGGCGGGGAGTGGGGTGTGGGTGCGTCGCTCGTGATGGAAACCATACCCGAGGACTCGCGCGGCCTTGTGTCCGGTATCCTGCAGGCTGGTTATCCCTCGGGCTATCTGCTCGCTTCGATCGTCTTCTTTTTGCTGTTCCCAATCATCGGCTGGCGCGGCATGTTCTTCGTCGGCGCGGTGCCGGCGCTGTTGGTGCTCTATATCAGGCGCAATGTGGAAGAATCTCCGGCTTTCCTTCAGCGGCAGGCCAAGCCGCAACGGCCGTTCCTCACCGTCCTGCGCGAGAATATTCCGCTGTTCATCTGGGCAGTGCTTTTGATGACTGCGTTCAATTTCTTCAGTCACGGCACCCAGGACCTCTATCCGACCTTCCTGGAAACCCAGCGGCAATATGATTCCTATACGGTCGGCGCCATTGCCATCGTCTACAATATCGGTGCGATTGTCGGCGGCCTGACCTTCGGTTCCCTGTCGCAGCGTTGGGGCAGGCGGCGGACGATCGTTATCGCGGCATTGCTGGCCATACCCGTCGCTCCGCTCTGGGTGTGGGGTCAGGGGCCGGTCATGCTCGCAATTGGCGCCTTCCTGATGCAGCTGTTCGTCCAGGGCGCCTGGGGCATCATTCCCGTGCATCTCAACGAATTGTCGCCGGATGAGGTGCGCGGCACCTTCCCCGGATTTGCCTATCAGCTCGGCAATCTGCTGGCTTCGGGCAATGCCTCGATCCAGGCGGGGCTGGCCAAGCAATGGAACGGCGACTATGCGCTGGCGCTGTTGATCGTGGCCTGCATCGTCGCCGTGGTCGTCGCTGTTTTCGCCGGCTTTGGTTTCGAGAAGAAGGGTATTCGGTTCGGCGGGAAGGATGAAGGCCAAGCGGATAGCGCCATAAGGGCCTGAACAGACTCGCCATCAAGGTCGCGAGGGCCGGCTGATATCGTCGGCCCTTTCGTTTATTTTCCGCAAATTTCCGAGATCTTGGCCTGGGCGAAGCCGCGGGCGAGCTCCTGCAGCCCGCCGACCGAGGATATCAGTTCGCCGATCGGGCCGTTGATGCCGAGGTGCAGGTCGGTGATGTGGCATGCGCCGACGTCGACGGTCATGGAGGCGTCGAGCTCACCCTTGATCGTCGTCTTCAATACGCCATGCGATTTGCAGGCCATCTCGGCATGGGCATTGATCTGGACGCCACCGTTCGGGCCGTCGCAGACATCGAGCGACTTCACCTCGAACTTGTCCTTGTGATCGACGCCGGGCAGCTTCTTGCAGGGATCTGCCTCGTTCACCGACTTCTCGATCTGCGGCCCAAATTTGCTCTGCAGCAGCGACCAGCACGAGCCTGGCGCGGCCTCTGCCGGTGTCGCCGCTATCGGAAGCGGAGAGAGCGGCAACACGACCGCCGAGGCCAGCAAAACCATGCGAAGCGGCGGCAGAAGCGAGAAGGGGGGCATGAGATATTTCAGGTTCACGGCGATCTATCCTCTGAAAAGAAGAAGCAGCAAATCAGGCCTGGCGCGGCGACAGTCTTCCATCTCTTCGTCCGTCAAGGCAATCCCCCCGATTTTGATGGTTACGCCTTGACGACCATGGTGTCGCAGAAGCGGTCGTAGAAAGTCTGGCCGCGCCACACGATGAATGGGAAGGCCCACCAGATGAGCGCGAATACGAACAGAAGCGGCGCCAACGCTCCCGTCAAGGCGAAGAAGCCGATGGCACTGAGAAGGTTGGTATCGCGCGCCTGCTGAATCAGCTGATCGATCGGAGGCTGATATGAGGGCAGCAGAAACAGGCCGACCAGATTGACTGTGGCGACCAGCATCAATGGCAGAAACTTGAATATTTCCCGTTTGGCGGCAAGCCCGAAGGGCAGGGTGCCGCCTTCCACCGTTGTCACGCGCAGCGAGGTCAATCGCTTGCCTGGCGTCCGCTTGCCGCCGATGGAGCAAAGGGCGAAGGCGAAGGGAAGGAACAGCAGAACGACGCTCGAGGTCGGCCTTGCGGCGATATTCGGATCGACCGGATTGCCGTTGCCGTCGACGGGTATGGAAAAGGCGCGCTTCAATGTGGCCGATCCCTGCTGCGATGCGACGATTGAAAGGAAGACCGTGTATCCATCGCTGCCCAGCCAGGAGATGCGGCAAAGCTGGTTGCTCCTCACTTCGCCTGGCTGCAGCGGCCATTCGGCCTCCACTTTCGCAACGAGAGGCGCCGAAGTTGCTTCTTCGCATTGTTGCTTCTGAAGAAGCGGCAAGGTCAAGTCCCACGGCGTGGCCGCCGACAGCACGAGAAACAGCAGGGTAAAAGCGACTTGGAAAATGACGATATCGACCGTGTAGGCGCCGAGCCGCCGCCAAAAATGGCGACGCGGCGGAGAGCTCATTTGATGATCGGAAGCAGCAAAACTCATGGTTCCCCCCGGCTTAGCGCGTGTCACGACGCCCACCACGTCGCATCACTCACTTCAAGTTGAGCGCATTAGCATGTTTTGCTGCGATTCGCTGGGAGCGAAGGCAGGTGACGGATAGGCCCCAGCGATACCGATCGTCCATCGCATTCATTCATATCGGAATGGTTTGCTCGCCGGATGGCTCATCCTGTTCGCCGTCCGCGTTGCCGTCATAGCCCAGGCGCTTTGCCTTGCGGAACCATTCGGCCGCCTTGCCCGCATCCGCAGCGACGCCATCGCCGTCACGGTACATCATGGCTAGATTGTAGGCGGCATCGGCATAGCGATGTTCGGCTGCCCGCTCGAACCAGTAGATCGCCTTCGGACCGTTCTTGGTGACGCCTTCACCATCGCGGAACATGACGCCGAGATTGTATTCGGCTTCGACATCATTCTGCGCCGCCGCTTTCAGGAACCATACGATTGCCTGGGCCTCATCCTGCCTGATCCCGTCGCCATCGGCATACATTGCACCGATATTGAACTGCGCGCTCGCATCGCCCTGTTCGGCGGCCTTCTTGAACCAGGAGAAGGCCGCAGCGCCATCCTTGGTGACGCCTTCGCCGTCGCGATACATGATGCCCAGATTGTATTGCGCCTCGACTTTTCCCTGCTCGGCCGCCTTGCGATACCAGATGACGGCCTTGCTCTTGTCCTTGTCCGTGCCGTCGCCCTGGTCGTACATGGTGCCGACATTGAACTGCGCATCGGCATCGCCCTGTTCGGCGGCCTTGCTGTACCAGGCAAAGGCCTGCGGCTTGTCCTGCGCTACGCCTTGGCCCGTGTCGTAGACGACACCGAGATTATATTGTGCATTAAGGTATCCCTGTGCCGCAGCCTTCTTGTACCAGACAATGGCTTGGCTCTTGTCGGCGGTGACGCCTTCGCCCTGGTCGTACATGGTGCCGACGTTGAACTGCGCTTCGGCATTGCCCTGATCGGCGGCCTTCTTGTACCAGCTGAGGGCGAGCGTAAGATTCTTTTCGACGCCGTTGCCGTCCTCGTACATTTGTCCGAGCTTCAGCTGTGCGGCAACGTTGCCCTTGTTTGCCAGGGGGCGCCAGTAATCCAAGCCCGATTTGATATCGCCGCGATCGTAGCTGTTTCGTCCGACATCAGCTTGTGCCGTTCCCATGGACGCCAGCGCGAAGAGCAAACCTGCTGCCCCCTTCTTCCAATTCACGATTTACCCCTCAATCGAAATTCGTTGAATAAGATGCCGAGCTCTAAGGCACGAGCACCATCAGCAAATGAAACAAGAGCCAACCCGTGCTGACGCCCGAGCCCTTTTTGCCGGCGGCCCCTTGTCCAAGCGGTCCAAGATCCTTGATCGGACCGTCGCCATTGGCTTCCATGTAGCTGAGTCCATGCTGCGCTTCCGGCAATCCCTTAGCCGCCGCCTTGTTGAACCAGTCCGCACCAATCTTAGAGTCCTTAGGCACGCCATAGCCTTTATAATACAGATATCCAAGACCGTATTCTGCCCGGGCGTCGCCGTGATCGGCTGCTTTGCGAAAGAGAGCGGCCGTTTGGCCATAGTCCTTGGGAACGCCGGCGCCCTGATAATAGAGGTAGGCGAGGGCATATTCGCCCTGTGAATTGTTCTGGTCGGCCGCCTTGCGGTACCAGCTTGCGGCGGCCGATTTGTCAGCTGTCGTCCCCTGACCGTTTTCATACATGTAGCCAAGTGCGTATTGGGCGTCAGCATGACCCTGGCTGGCGGCTTTCTGGAACCAGTCAAAGGCCTTGCCATAGTCCCTGCCAATGCCGCGGCCGGCCGCATACATGTAGGCGAGGGCATATTGACCCTGTGCGTCGCCTTGTTCGGCGGCCTTGCGATACCATCTCGCCGCGCTGTCATCGTCGGTCTTCACGCCCTGGCCGTTGGCATAGAGGTAGCCGAGGGCATATTGGGCGTCGGGGCGGCCCTGATCGGCAGCTTTGCGATACCATTGCAGTGCCTGCCTGTAGTCCCGGGCGACGCCTATCCCGTTTGCAAGACTGTAGCCGACGGCGTATTGCGCGTCAGCGCGTCCTTTTATCGCTGCCTTCATATACCAGGAATAGGCTTCGGCATCATTCCGTTCGACACCCTTGCCATCGGCATAGGCATAGCCGACCGCATACAGGCCTTGCGCGCTTCCTTGGTCGCCGGCCTTTTTATACCAGGCGACGGCCTGCTCCTGGTTTTCCTCCGTGCCTTGGCCGTTATCGTACATATAGCCGATGGCGTACTGGGCATCGGGCCGGCCTTGGTCGGCCGCTTTGCGATACCAGCCGAGTGCGATCGCCTCGTCCTGACGCACGCCGAGGCCATTGGCATACATGTAGCCGAGCGCATATTGCGCCTGCGCCTGTCCCTGAGCGGCGGATTTCTGGTACCAGGTGACGGCGTTTTCATTACTGACAGCCATACCGCGGCCATTGGCATAGGAATAGCCGATGGCATATTGAGCATCGGCATTGCCGTTTTGCGCCGCCTTCAAATACCAGTCATTTGCCTGTTTCAGATCGGTGTCGACGCCCCGGCCGCTGGCATACATGTAGGCCAATGCATATTGGGCCTGCGCATTGCCTTGGTCCGCCGATTTTCGATACCAATCGACGGCCTCAGCATCATCCTGCTCTACGCCCTCACCATTGGCGTAGCGATAGCCGAGACCATATTGGGCCGCCGCGTTGCCCTGTTTTGCGAATTCCACCCAATATTTCAGGTCGATCTTCGTATTGGCGGGGCCAGGGGCGGGATCCTCGGCGTGAGCAAGCCAGGGTAGCGAAAGAGCGAGCGCCAACCCCAATGCGTAGCTCTTTGTCTTCAAGGCTTCAGTCTCCCACCTGCGTCCCAGACCGTAATCGATCTGAACAATATGGCGATGTATTGGTCAAGGGATCGCAGGAACCCAAATAGCAGTGGATTTAATGCCCCCGGACGATGGGATCGCTATACCGGAAGCACGTCGTAGAGGCGGAAGATCCATGTGATCTGATAGATCAGCCCGACGATCACGAATGCCGCCTGGAAGCGCCGGTTGGCGGTGATCGAGGCAATGATGCACAGGATGACATAAACGACATTGCGTATTGGATATTCCCAGCCGAGAGAACGAAAATAGGCCTCTCCCTTCAGCAATGTGTCGATGAGATCGACGGCGTAGGTGACGGCGAGCAGGCCGAAGAACCAATGGCGGCGGGAGATGAAATATTCCTCGAAGCCGCCATAGTCCTCGACCGAGGGCGGATTGAGCAATACGCAGAGGAAATAGAAGAGGCAGCAGAAGCAGATGAGAAAGAGGTAGACGCCGAAATTGATCTGCGCGACGGATTGCAGCCGATACTCCCACCACCAGAAATGGATGATGAAAAGGAACATGGACAATACCCAGCCGATATGGACGAGATAAATCTTGTTCTTGCCCGGCGCCTGCACGAATCCGGCAAGCCGGGTCAGAAGCTGGGCGAGCGAAAGGCCGATCACCATGCTCATGACCGTCCTGATATAGACGTAGACTTCCGGTGTGTGCGCGGAATCCATCGCGTCAGCTCTCCTCTGGTACAGCCTTCGGCAAGCCGCTTTCATCGAGCGCGACCATGATGAAGGTCGCAGCCGTGACTTTCTCCAGGCTGTTATAACGGGCGCGGTGTGCCCATGCTTCGACGCTCAGCGTGATCGAGGTACGGCCGACGCGTTCGATATCGGTGAAGACGCTCAACGTATCGCCGATCTTGACCGGCAGTTCGAAGGCCATCTCCTTGACCGCTGCCGTGACCACGCGTCCACGCGCCCGCTCGGCTGCGCGGATGCCGCTTGCCAAATCCATCTGCGCCATGACCCAGCCGCCGAAAATATCGCCGGCAGGATTGGCGTCGGCGGGCATGGCGAGCGTGCGCAATGTCAGCTCGCCTCTCGGTTTGACGCTGTCATTCATTCTTCTGCTCCTGTTCACGGTCGATTCCGGCAATCAGCCTATGCAATCCTGCCGCGATGGAAAAGCCATGCTGGCATTTCCATGGAGGACTCATGTGGGTCACGCGCTTTGCTTCAGGCGATTCCATGCTCACGCGGTACCGTTGTAAAACAGCGGGACCCCTGCGGTAAGCTTTCGTTCACCCTTCCCATTTAGGATTTGTAATCGTTACCGACCGTGGCTGGGGCAGCGGATCAGGACTATGGCCATTTTACCCATTCTACGGCGGGTCGCGCTGCCATTGCTGTTGTCGTCGGCGCTGGTCGCCTGTACGGCAGATAGCCTCGTGCCGCCTTCTGGCATCGACAGCTCCTCGCGCGTCGGCTCGATCAAGCCGCATCGCAGCGTGCCGCAAAGGCAATTCGCCTACCAAGGGGTACAGGATCCCGTCGTTTCCGCGTCGAGCAATTACAAAAGCGGCGGTCCCGTTCGTTCCAGCGGAACGGGTGAGGCGGTGACCACGACGGATGTCGAAGCCGGCTTAGCGCAGCAGTCGGATATTCCCTCCCAGGGCGTCAACATGGACGCCGAGCTTGGCGTCGGTCCAAGTGAGGAGGCGCAATCCGCCTCGGTGGTCGGATTGGCGCAGGAGGAGCAGCAGAACATTGCCGAAGGTCAGTCCGACCAGCCCGTGGTCGACGGCATCGGCACCGATGCGCCGGTACAGACCAACCGTTCGGTCGTGCAGCGCCCGGCCGCGCAGGCCGAGCTCAATCAGTCGCGGATACCGAGGCAGTTGCCGGGAACGCAGGTTGCGATGCTGCCCCGTGTCGAAAATCCGATACCGCGCCTCGATCAGCAGTTCGAAGCGCCGCAATCAACACCTGGGATGATGCCGCCTTCGGAAATCGCCTGCCGCCAGGAATTGCAGCGCATGGGCGTCGTCTATACCGACAAGCCGGCGATCTCGAACGGTCCTGCATGTCAGGTTCCCTATCCGGTTTCGCTGAGCGGCCTTTCCGGCAATATCGCCGTCCGACCGGCGGTGACTTTGAATTGCCAGGTGACGCTTGCCTTCGCCAAATGGGTGAAGAACGAACTCGCTCCAGCCGCACGCACGCGCTACTGGACCGGCATCGGCACGATCGTACCGCTCGGCGGCTATTCCTGCCGGCGGATGAACAATAGCCGGCAACGCTATAATCCGATGTCGGAACATGCGCATGGCAATGCGATCGATGTCGGCACCTTCATCCTGAAGAATGGCCATGTGATCGACGTGCGGAAGAAGGGTTTGTTTTCCTTCCGGGAAGGGCGGTTGCTCAAGGCGGTACGCAGCGACAGCTGCCGCTATTTCGATACCGTGCTTGGTCCGGGCAGCAATCCGGAGCACTGGAACCACTTTCATTTCGACCTCAGGGACCGAAAGGGCGGCCGGCGCTATTGCAGCCTTTGATTGGCCCTTTGCCGGAACAGCATCTACACTTGTCAAACGGGAAAGCTGATTTACCTTTCGACGGAATCGCGCTCAACTGCGCGCATTGGGTGCCAGAGAGGGGTTCATGGAAGACGTACCAAGACGAAAGAAAAGCCTGGGAAGGGCGCTCCTTGCTGCACTGATTGCCATCATTATCGTCATCGGCGGCCGCTGGTACGTTTATGTCGCCTATGCCGACGATCCGTTCGATGAAGTCGGCATCGGTCTCAACTCCATGATGCCCGGACCCATTCGCGACAAGGGTTGTGCGATGCTGAAGGCACGCTTCGAGCACAAGACGCTGCCGCCGGCGGGCTGCGGCGTCAATGGCAACTGGTAGCGGTCGTTTTCCAGATCGTAAGCTGGCAAAAAGAAAAAAGCCGGCTGAGCCGGCTTGAGCGGAGCATGGCAACGACGGGGAATCCTCGCCGGCTCCAGAAAAGAACTTCATGTTGCAATGATGATGCACGCAATATGAATGCGAAGGCAATAAATCGGCCAATACAACAGGCGCTGACGGTGTCGCCAAGAGGCGTTGGGCGGAGTTGCGACAAACGTTGCTCACCTAAGGAGCTATATGCCCGACGAAGGTCACGATTTGATGACAGCTTATTCCGCTTAGACGAACGCTGTGTTTCACTACCGTGGGGTGGTAAAAGCCCAAGACCGGCTATATAGCGGGCAAACGCCGCGAAATTCATCACAAAAGCCGGACTTTGCCTGACTATGGCTGCGATCATTTCCATACGCAATCTTACGAAAACCTATGCCAACGGATTCCAGGCGCTGAAGGGCATTGATCTCGATATCGAGCGGGGCGAAATCCTGGCGCTGCTGGGGCCGAATGGCGCGGGCAAGACGACGCTGATTTCCATCGTCTGCGGGATTGCCAATCCAAGCGGTGGGTCCGTGACCGTGGGCGGTTATGACGTCGTGCGCGATTTCCGCGCCACGCGCAGCCTCATCGGTCTCGTGCCGCAGGAGTTGACCACCGATCAGTTCGAAACCGTCTGGAATACGGTAAGTTTCTCGCGCGGGCTTCACGGCAAGAAGCCGAACCCCGAATATATCGAGAGGATCTTGCGCGATCTCTCGCTCTGGGAGAAGAAAGACAACATGCTTCGCCAGCTTTCCGGCGGCATGAAGCGGCGCGTGCTCATCGCCAAGGCGCTGTCGCATGAGCCGGAGATCCTCTTCCTCGACGAGCCGACGGCCGGTGTCGACGTGACGTTGCGCAAGGACATGTGGCATGTAGTCGAGCGCCTGCGCGCATCCGGCGTGACCATCATTTTGACGACGCATTACATCGAAGAGGCCGAGGAGGCTGCCGATCGCGTCGGCGTCATCAATGGCGGCGAGCTGCTGCTTGTGGAGGAGAAGAAGGCACTGATGGCCAAGCTGGGCCGCAAGCAGCTCATTCTCGATCTGAACGAGCCACTCCACGCCGTACCGCAGTCCCTCGACGGCAACGGGCTTTCGCTAGGGCCGAACGGCCTGACGCTCATTTATGATTTCGATGCACAGCACGAGCAGTCGAGCATCGCGGCTCTGCTGTCGAAACTCGCTGCCGAGGGAATTCACTTCAAGGATCTTTCGACGCGCCAGAGTTCGCTCGAGGATATTTTCGTATCGCTGGTGGAGACAGGCAAATGAACTTCGAAGCGATCAAGTCTATCTATTCGTTCGAAATGGCCCGCACGCGCCGCACTCTGCTGCAGAGCGTCGTCTCACCAGTCATTTCCACATCGCTCTATTTCATCGTCTTCGGTGCCGCGATCGGTTCGCGCATCAATCTGGTCGAGGGCGTTTCCTATGGGGCGTTCATCACGCCCGGCCTGATCATGCTGACCTTGCTTGGGCAGTGCATCAGCAACGGTTCCTTCGGCATCTACTTCCCGAAGTTCACCGGTACCATCTACGAGGTGCTATCGGCGCCTGTCGCCATGACCGAGATCGTGCTCGGTTATGTGGGCGCGGCGGCGACCAAGGGGATGCTGATTGGCCTGATCATTCTCGCCACGGCAAGTTTCTTCGTCGAAATCAGGATTGAGCATCCGTTTATGATGATCCTGTTCTTCGTGCTGACGGCAGTCACCTTCAGCCTGTTCGGCTTCATGATCGGCATCTGGGCCGGAAATTTCGAGCAGCTGAACCTCATCCCGATGCTGGTCGTGCCGCCGCTGACCTTCCTCGGCGGCAGCTTCTATTCGATCAACATGCTGCCGCCCTTCTGGCAGGCGGTCAGCCATCTCAATCCGGTCCTATATCTGGTCAGTGGTTTCCGCTGGAGCTTCTACGGCATCGCAGATGTCAATCCTGGCTTGAGCCTTGCCATGATCACGCTTTTCCTCGTCGTCTGTCTGGTCATCCTGGGATGGATTTTCCGCACAGGATATCGTTTGAGAAATTGATGGCGGTGCTAGCCTGGCGAGCTTAAGAAGGCCCGTGGCTTTTGCAGCCGCAACAAAATGGTCCAGGAAAGCATCCAATGTCGCAGGCTCATCTCAATCCCTCGCTGCCCCAAGCACTCTCCCGGCTCGACCAGCTGACCAACTGGGAGCGCAAGCCGCGCGGGGAGATGCGGGTCGGTCTTGAGCCGATGCTCGACCTCATGCAGCGCCTGGGCAATCCGCATCGCAGCTTTCGCGCCATCCACGTTGCCGGCACCAAGGGCAAGGGATCGGTTTCAGCGCTCCTCGAAGCGGGATTACTGCGGGCCGGCTGGCGCGTCGGTCGCTACGCATCACCGCATGTCGACCGGGTGAACGAGCGTGTCAGTATTCTTGGCCAGGAAGTCGAGGATGATGCGCTGGCGGCGGCGATCATGCAGGTTCTGGATGGCTACGAGGGCGCAAAGCAGGCCGCGACGGCGGGTGAAGATGCGACCTGGTTCGATGTGATTACGGCCGCTGCATTCCTCGTGTTCAAAGAGGTCGGCTTGGACTGGGCCGTCATCGAGGTCGGCCTTGGCGGCAGGTTGGATTCCACCAATGTCGTCTTCGGCGAAGTTGCCATCGTCACGAATATCGGGCTGGAGCACACGGAAATTCTTGGGGTCACGCGCGAGGCGATCGCGGGTGAGAAGGTCGGCATATTGAAGTCCGGCGCCACGCTTGCCACCACGCTTGCTATCGACGATGCCGCGGGAAAGGTCTTGCAGCAGCGTGCCGATGAGCTTGGCTGCCAGGTCCTGCGAACCGATCTTCCCGAAGATGCGACGATTGCTGAGACGAATATCTCGCTGGCCGGCCTTGTGTTCGATCATCTGGGACGACAAGGCGAGAGCGTGCAGACAGCGAGCAAAAAAGGGCAGCCGGTCGGCGCGTGGCTGCTCGAACCGGCCGTTATCGACAAGGCGCGGCTGCCGGGACGGATGGAGCGCTTCGACCTTGCCCTACCACCCACGCTTCGAAGCGGGCGACAGAGCTTGCCCGTCATCATGGATGGCGCGCATGT
This sequence comes from Martinezella sp. CNPSo 3795, assembly GCF_057784475.1. Taxonomy (NCBI): domain Bacteria; kingdom Pseudomonadati; phylum Pseudomonadota; class Alphaproteobacteria; order Hyphomicrobiales; family Rhizobiaceae; genus Martinezella; species Martinezella sp. CNPSo 3795. Next base: position 284,227 of record NZ_JBXSOQ010000004.1, read on the forward strand.
GCCATTCAATATCGAAGCAGTCCTGCGCGATATCACGCGCTCGTCCAGCGTCAGCGGCGATTGCATCGCGGTTGTCGCACTTGCATCCGACAAGGATGCTCCCGGCTTCTTGAACGTGCTCTCGCGATATGTGGCCCATGCGGTCTTTACAGAAGCGTCCGGATCGGGCCGCGCCCATGCGGCGACGGAGCTGGAGGCATTGGCGATCTCGATGGGTATGGCCTGCGAAGGCGAGCCCAACCCGCAGAAAGCGCTTCATCATGCCGTCGCGAAAGCTGCGGAGGTCGGCGGCTGGATCCTGGTGACGGGCTCGCTCTATCTTGTTGGCGCTCTGCGCGGCACTGTCCAGGGGAGTGTAGGGTGACGATGGAAATTACGATCAGGCCTGCTCTTGCCAATGATGTCGCCGAGATGGCGAGGCTGCATCGCGCGATCTGGTGCGACACCTATCGCGACCTGGTGTCTGCTGAGATTTATCAGGCTCTCGACGAGGATTTCCGCCGTTTGCGGTGGGCGGATATACTCGCAAATCCCCGTCGGGATCAGCGCGTGCTTTTGGCTGAGCAGGGCGGGCGGCTTGTCGGTATCGGCGCGATCAACGCGCCGTCCGATGCCATATTCAAGGGGCGAGGCGAGATTAAGTCGCTCTATATCGATGCTTCCATCAAACGCCAGGGACTTGGCCGTCGTCTGATGCGAGAATTGGCGCGGGAACTTTTATCCATGGGCTATTCGGGTGCGGCGCTTGGTGTGGTCGTCGGCAATGAATCGGCGATTGCCTTTTATCGTGCGCTCGGAGGGCAATTGATCGGTCGGTACACGGATCCGGGTCCGGTCTGGCGTTCCGACAATTTCATTTTTGCATGGGACGACTTGTCCGTTCTGATCTGATTGTCCCATGCAAGCCGATGAACGGGGATTTCATCCGGCTGCGATCCGCTTGCGTGGGGCGATGGTCATGGCCATGACGCCAGCCACGACACAGACAAGACCTATGGCTGCGGTCGGAGACAGAGGTTCGCCAAGGAAGACGACGCCGATGGTGACGCCGATCGGGACGCGGAGATAGGCTTGTGCCGTCGTGCCGACCGAGCCGAGGGTCTGGATAAGCCGGAAATAGATGCTGAAGGCAAGCGCGGTGGAGACGACCGACAGGCCGAGCAGGGCCAGGATTGAGGCTGTCGACGGCGCAATCTGCCAGGGATGTTCGACAATCAGGCTTGCTGGGATCAGGAGAGCGGCACCGCAAAGCAACGAGCCGGCTGCCGGCATCATCGGGTCCAGCCCCTTGAAATTTCGGCCGAACAGTGCGGCGCAGGCATAGCAGATCGATGCCGCGACGACGGCGAGCTGCGGCAGCAGCTGGCGGCCCATTCCATGCAGCGCATCGAGGCCGATGATCAGGCAGATACCGGCCATGCCAGCAATCACGCCGAAAAGCTTGCGGCCCGTCAACGGTTCGCTGCGCAACAGGAAGGCGGCAATCAGAAAGGCGAAAATCGGCGTCGTGGAATTCAATATGGTCGCAAGGCCGGCATCGACAGTCTGTTCCGCCCAGGCGATCAGCGTGAAAGGGATGGCGCTGTTGAGGCAGGATTGAATGAGGAAGCGCTTCCAGGTGGCGGCGTCGCGCGGCAGGTTCAGACCACGCCAGCGAATAATCACAAGCAGGACAAGGCCGGCGATCAAGGTGCGGGCCGCTATCAGTGTGACCGGCGGGATGGTTGCTACGCCGATGCGGATGAAGGTGTAGGAGGCACCCCAGCAGGTGGCGAGGGCGAGGAGGAGAAGCAGTTCGGTCGTCAGGTTAGGTCTTGCCGGCGTCATCGTATTCACTCTTATAAGGTTTGGACATGCCGTCTTTTAGAGCGAAGAGACCGGCGAATGCTTCGCTCCCAACCGAACTATCGCGTTCGGTTCATCAATCACGCAGCCGAAGCTCGTCGGTTTGCATCTGCATCGACCCCAGGGTTTCGAGAAAGCTCATGCCGAGCAGGCTCTGATCAAGCTTGCCCGCTTCGGCCACGCTCGCCTCGACATCCCTGCGCTTGATCGGGCCGATTGCCACGGAGCCAAGTTCCACGGGAGCCGCCCTGGCGCGACCGTTGGCGGTCAACACTGTCTGCGAATAGGTGAGGTTTTCCGGAATGATGCCGACGCGCTCGGCGTCCTCTTGCGATAAGGCGATGGTGCTGGCGCCGGTGTCGATCAGCATGTCGATCGGCTGGCCATTGATCATGACCCGTGCTTCGAAATGCCCGTTCGAGCGCTTGTGAAGGATGACTTCCTGACCGCCTTCGCTCGTCGTGACGACAACGGCGTGGCCGGGCATAAGGCCGGCGAAGACGCGATTGCCGACCTGTTGGGCATCGTAGCGATAGATATAGGCGGTCGCGAGCGCCATGATGATGACGAACCAGATCAGCAGATTGCGGATCGACTGGCTGACCGTATGCCGGCTCGCCCACACCGCAGCGCTCATCATCAGAGCGATCGGCAGGAGATAGACGACACGCGCGAAGTCGTCGTTGCGCATGCCGAAGGTGGAGCCAGTGTTGTTGTTGAAGATGAGCAGTGCGAGGCCGATGCCGAGAATGGCGAGAACGATGTTCAGGCGGTTCATACGGCGCTGCGCTCCCGTGCCATCCTTTGGCGGCGAGTCTCCCGGCGCGGCTTGCGCTCGACCTTGGTCAGGCGCTCCGGAAGCACTTCCATGATCTGACGGCGCTCGTCGTCGCTATAGCTCATCCACGCGCCGATTTCAGCCGACGTGCGGCCGCAGCCGAAGCAATAGCCGGTATTCTGGTCGATGGAACAGACGAGGATGCAAGGTGTCAGCATGGGATCATATATCGATGCTTCAAATGCACATGGCAAGGGTACAGAGGGAAGCGATCTCGCAAATCTGCTGAGTCGCGCCGATCGTATCGCCCGTATGGCCGGTCACTTTCTGACGGACATATCTTGTGGCAAGAAATGTCGCGGCGCTCGTCGTGAGAAGGCAGCCAACCAACGCCGGAACGCCCATGGCGGGACCGACGAGCAGTATCGCGAGGCCCAATGTCGCAATCAGTGCCAGCTGCATGGCATCGCCATCCGGCTTGCCTGCCGATGCCGCGATCCCATCTGGTTTCGCGGATGGCAGGGCGTACCAATGCCAGACCATGGCACCGCGGCTCAAGGTGGCCGCGGCGAGAATTGCGACAGCGGCGTCCTCAGGCGGCAGATGCCGGGCGATGGCTGCAAGTGCCGCCGCCCGCAATCCGAACGACAGTATCAACGCTGCCGCCCCATAAGTGCCGATGCGGCTATCCTTCATGATTTCGAGCGCGCGCTCGCGATCCTTGCCGCCGCCCAATCCGTCCGCCGTGTCGCTGAGCCCGTCTTCATGGAGGGCGCCGGTCAGGATCGTCTGCACGGCAAGCGCCAGCAATGCGGCCATCAACGGATCGGCGCTGAGGGCGAGTAGCACGCTGAACGTCAGCGCCGAGGGTAGGGCGATCAGCAGGCCAGCAACGGGAAAAGCGCGTGAAACGCGCGAGAGCTTGCCGTCATGGCCTTCAAAGAAGGACGACGGCACGGGAACGCGGCTCAAGAAAGCGACGGCGCGCGCGATGTCACGCATATATTCCCGCATTTCTTCCTCTCCCCGCCATGCGCGCGACAGCATCGGGCGCTTTTGGAGTTGTTCACGCCGATTCCCAGGACTAATAGAGTCGCACGCAAAGAACCCGATTTGAGACCAAAAGACAAGGAACGCATTCATGAGCGTCAGCGGCCTCCCATTCGACGATTTCCGCGCATTGCTGCGCGACCTTCCAGGCCCGGATGCCCGGGCGCTCGTGGCCGCGCGCGAACGTGATGCGCAGCTCACCAAGCCGCCCGGCGCGCTTGGAAGACTGGAAGAAATCGCTTTCTGGCTGGCCGCCTGGACCGGTCGTGCGCCGGCCGTGACCCGGCCGCTGGTGGCGATCTTTGCCGGCAATCACGGCGTCACCAAGCAGGGAATTACGCCGTTTCCGCCTTCCGTAACCCAGCAGATGGTGGAAAACTTCGCAGCCGGCGGAGCCGCGATCAACCAGATCTGCGTTGCCTACGATCTCGGCCTCAAGGTCTTCGACCTCGCCCTCGATTTCCCAACGGGCGATATCACCGAAGAACCGGCATTGAGCGAGCGCGACTGTGCCGCGACCATGGCCTTTGGCATGGAGGCGATTGCCGGCGGTACAGATTTGCTCTGCATCGGCGAAATGGGCATCGGCAACACCACGATCGCCGCGGCCATTCATTACGCGCTCTATGGCGGCAAGGCCGAAGACTGGGTTGGCCCAGGCACCGGCTCGGAAGGTGAGATGCTGAAGCGCAAGATCGCTGCCGTCGAGAAGGCGGTGGCGCTGCATCGCGATCATCTCAACGATCCGCTGGAAATCCTGCGCCGCCTCGGCGGCCGCGAGATCGCGGCGATGGCCGGCGCAATTCTCGCCGCACGCATGGAACGGATCCCTGTTATCATCGACGGTTATGTCGCGACGGCTGCCGCTTCCATTCTCAAGGCCGCCAATCCCTCTGCGCTCGACCATTGCCTGATCGGGCACGTCTCGGCCGAGCCAGGTCATCTCCGCGCCATCGAGAAGCTCGGAAAGACACCGCTTCTGGCGCTCGGCATGCGGCTTGGTGAGGGTACGGGGGCCGCACTGGCCGCCGGCATCGTCAAGGCTGCAGCCGCCTGCCATTCGGGCATGGCGACGTTCGAAAGCGCCGGGGTTACGAACAAGCACTGAAAACTTGGCGGCGAGACGTTGAAATAAGCGTTTCGCCGCCTCAATTTCCTGTAGATGATCGGTTTCTCGTCATAAATCTGCAATGAATTTTGAAGGCGGCGAGCGGCGTCGCCTTGCTTCGCCCACGGTGAGGCGGTATTCGCAAGGCATCCAGATTGCAACCGGGACACTACGGGCGGAGCGCGAATGGCTGAGTTTTCAAAATCTGCGGTCAACAAGGAGACCGGAATTCGGCATTTTTTCGCCGCTGCAGGCTACTCCTGGGGCGGATTTCAGCGGCTGTTGCAGGAATCGGCCTTTCGCCAGGAGCTGCTTTTTGCCGGGGTGGGACTGATCCTGTTGATTGCGGTCGGCGCGACCATCGGCGAGATTGTGATCGCCATGGTGTTGTTCCTCGCCGTCTTCGCAGTTGAGGCCATGAATACGGCGGTGGAAGAGGTGATCGACCGGATCTCGCCGGAGATTTCCAATGTCGGCAAACATGCCAAGGACCTCGGCTCGTTTGCCGTTCTCTGCATGCTGGTCGCGTCCGGCATCTACCTTCTTTATGTCATCGGCAGCCATCTGTTGTTTCGCTAAAGCAATTCCAAGAAAAGTGCGTAGCGGTCTTCCGTCCGGAATTGCGAGACAACAAAGAGATAGTGCGGTTCAGAGATGCCGTGAAAAGCTGGCGCGTCTAGCGGACCCGAGCCGCGTTTAAGCGAAGCTCTTCTTGCGCCGTTCGGCGAGCGGCGCATCCTCAACCGCCGGCAGGCTTTGCAGCACGCGCTTGGGCGGCAATATGGCAATGACCTCCGTGCCTTCCCGCAGCTTTGATTTCAGCATGAACTGACCGTCATGCTTGGCGAGAATGGCCTGTACGATCGGCAGACCAAGGCCAGTGCCCTGTTCGGCGCTCTTGATGGCGATGGAGCCCTGACCAAAGGCGGACAGGACAATCGGGATCTCCTCTTCGGGAATGCCCGGACCGTTATCCTTGATCGCGACATATTCGCCGCCGCCGGCCGTCCAGCCAACCTTGACGCTGATCTCGCCGCCTTGCGGCGTGAATTTCACCGCATTCGACAGGAGATTAAGGATCACCTGGCGCATCGATTTCTCATCGGCCCAGACCGAGGGCAGCTGCGCTTCGAATTGCGATGAGATCGAAATGTTTTTGGCGCGGGCGCGCAACTGCACCATGCCGATGCAATCCTCAGCAATATCGAGGAGGGAAATCGCTTCCTCGTTCAGCTCGTATTTGCCGGCCTCGATGCGCGAGAGATCGAGGATTTCGTTGATCAGGTTGAGCAGGTGCTGGCCGGATCGATGAATATCACTGGTGTATTCGCGATAGGTCGGATTGTTGAGCGGCCCCATGACCTCCGCCGACATGACCTCGGAAAAGCCGAGGATCGCATTCAGCGGCGTTCTAAGCTCATGCGACATGGAAGCAAGAAAGCGCGATTTGGCAAGGTTTGCTTCCTCGGCACGCCGGCGCGCTTCATCCGACATCGACTTCGCGACTTCCAGCTCGGCAATCAGATCGTCCTTCTCCGATTGGAAGGAGAGGATCTTTAGGTTCGATTGATACATGCGGTTGGTGATGAAGCTGAAGAATATCACGGCAACCGAAATGGCTGCGGTGAGGGCGATATCGGAGGGTCTTCGCGTGAGGATCGCGGCCACGGCCAGTGCGACGGTCGCCGGTGCGAAGGAAAATGGAACAGCCCGCGGCAACATGAAGCTGGACATGGCCGTGATGCAGATCGCCGCAAGCAGCGTCGTCCCTTTGTAGAAGGCGAAACTGTCGCCACCGCAGGTCGCACAATTTTGCATCGTGAAGAGCGCCCAGCAGAAGCCGACGAGCAATTGCCCCAGCAAGAGCAGCTGTCGCCACTTTCTGGCGCTTTCGGCCGACATTTCCTGCTTCTTGGCGCGCCGTCCGATCAGCATGTTGATGGCATGGGCCGTCAGGATCGGAATAGTCCAGAAGAGAATGCCGGCATCATGTGTGAGGTAGACGCCGAGAACGGCGACCACGATAACGAAGATCGGCACGACGGCAGCACTCTGCCGTAAGGTGTCGATGTGCATCATCATCAGTTCGCGGTCGAAATTGCGGCTATGGCCGCTTTGCAGGCGTTCGCGCGTTTGCCGCACGGCCTTCGACACAGCCCGGTTACGGTGACTGCGCGATCGGTCGACAATGTTTTTATCTGTCGATGTGCTGACGCCGGTGCTCATGGTTACATTGAAACTTGGCCTGCCTGAGGCTACACACTAGCCTTCAAATCTTAAGAAGATGCTGCGCCGAAATGATTTGTTTGCCATCTTCGCCAAGGATTTGTTCTTAAAGGAGGCAACAACGTGATGCGGTCGCGCCGCCTGTTTCGTGACGGCGTGGTCACTTTCGCGCTGCTTGTCATTCTTGCATTATTCGCGTTGAAGATGAACAATCGACCGGAAATCGTTCAAAACGGCAAGTTTTATGTCGTCGATGGCGACACGCTTTCCGCCAGCGGCGAACGCTTGAGGCTGAAAGGCATCGATGCTCCCGAATATCGGCAGCACTGCCAGCGCAGTGGCGCGGATTGGGCCTGCGGCGAAGAAGCACGCAAGGCGCTTGCCACAATGATTAAGACCGGAGCGCCCGAATGCCGGGGATGGGAGAGGGATCGCTATGGTCGCCTGCTGGTGACATGCGTCACCGGCGATCTCGATATCAACGCCGCGATGGTTCGCAACGGCATGGCGGTTTCCTATGGTGCCTATGCGAGCGAGGAACGGAGCGCACGGCAGGCGAAAGCCGGGCTTTGGGCCAGTGATTTCGAGAGGCCGAGCGACTATCGGCGCGAGGAGCGTATGGCTGGTGACAACGATCCGATTGCCGGATTGTTCGGCTATTTACGCCAGCTTGTCGGATGGAGCGCCCCATGAAGCAGGAGAGCGAATTGCAGATCCTGCGTTCCGCGATTGCGGCCTGCCGTCTCTGTCGGGACGCACCGGCCAAGGGCGAGGCGGATCGCCTGCCACATGAGCCGCGTCCGGTTGCGACACTATCGTCGACTGCGCGGATACTCATCGCAGGGCAGGCGCCGGGATTGCGCGTTCACGAGAGCGGCCTGCCATTCAACGATGCCTCGGGTGACCGTTTGCGTCAGTGGCTCGCCGTGGATCGCGAAAGTTTCTACAATCCGGACCACTTCGCCATAATGGGCATGGGCTTCTGCTTTCCGGGCTATGACAAGGCGGGAAGCGATCTGCCGCCGCGCAAGGAGTGTGCGCCGTTGTGGCGGCAGCGGGCGATGGATGCGATGCCGCAGATCGAATTGATCCTGACGATCGGTCAATATGCTCAGGCTTGGCATCTTGGGGCGGAGCGCATGGGGTCGATGACCGAGACGGTCGCGCAGTGGCGGCGTTACCTTCTAACCAACCGGTCGCCGTCCGTCCTGCCATTGCCGCATCCAAGTTGGCGCAACAGCGGCTGGCTGAAACGAAACCCCTGGTTCGAGGCCGAGTTGCTTCCCGTTTTGCAGCAACGTGTGAAAAGCCTGCTTCCTTGAGAAAAAGTTTCTTTTCTATCGCTAAAAATAAGCTATAGAGAGAATATAATTCGAAGGGATGCTTTAAATGGACCGTCTTGACCGCAAAATCCTGCGCCTGCTGCAGGAGGATTCCACTCTGGCCGTAGCCGATCTTGCCAAGAAGGTCGGTCTCTCGACGACGCCCTGCTGGCGCCGCATCCAGAAGATGGAAGAGGATGGCGTCATTCGCCGTCGCGTGGCCTTGCTCGATCCGGAAAAGGTCAACACGAAGGTCACGGTTTTCGTGTCCATCCGCACCAACAGCCACTCCATCGAATGGCTGAAGCGCTTTTCGGAAGTGATCGCTGATTTCCCGGAAGTGGTGGAATTCTATCGCATGAGCGGCGATGTCGACTATCTTCTGCGCGTCGTCGTTCCGGATATCGCTGCCTATGACGCTTTCTACAAGCGCATGATCGCCAAGATCGAAATCCGAGACGTCTCCTCGGCTTTCGCGATGGAGCAGATCAAGTACTCGACGGAACTGCCGCTCGATTACATGCTGCTGGAAAATGCCAAGTCCAACGAGGACTGACATGAACTGAGCGCCGTTTTGAAGAGGCGCTCAGAAGAAGCCGCTGATTTCGCTGCGGCCCTTTACTTCTTGTCCAGGCGCGCGAGCAGCGAGGAGGTATCCCAGCGATTGCCTCCCATCGCCTGGACGTCGCCGTAGAATTGATCGACGAGGGCGGTGAGCGGCAGCTTGGCTTTGTTGCGGCGGGCTTCCTCGAGCACGATGCTGAGATCCTTGCGCATCCAGTCCACTGCGAAGCCGAAATCATATTTGCTCGAAATCATGGTCTTGTGGCGGTTCTCCATCTGCCAGGAGCCGGCGGCACCCTTGGAAATGACCTCAACGACCTTTTCGATATCGAGCCCTGCCTGCTTGCCGAAATGAATGCCTTCGGCCAGGCCTTGGACGATACCGGCAATGCAGATCTGGTTAATCATCTTGGTCAGTTGTCCCGCGCCGACAGGCCCCATCAGGCCGACCATGCGGGCATAGGCGTCGATGACAGGGTGAGCCTTCTCGAAGACGACTTCGTCACCGCCGCACATGACGGTCAGCACGCCGTTTTCCGCGCCCGCCTGTCCGCCGGAAACCGGGGCGTCGATGAAGTCGACGCCTTTTTCCTTTGCGGCGGCGTAGAGTTCGCGGGCGACTTCAGCGCTCGCCGTCGTGTTGTCGATGAGCACGGAGCCCGCCTTCATGGTTGAAAGGACGCCGTTCTCGCCTGTCGTCACCGAGCGCAGGTCGTCGTCATTGCCGACGCAGGTGAAGACGAAATCGGCACCTTCAGCGGCCTCAGCTGGGGTAGGGGCAAACATGCCGTCATATTGTTTGGCCCATGCCTCGGCCTTGGCGGTGGTGCGGTTATAGACGGTGACGTCATGCCCACCCTTGACCTTCAAATGCCCGGCCATGGGATAGCCCATGACGCCCATGCCGATGAACGAGACCTTTGCCATTTCATAACTCCGTGACCGAATTTGTTTCGAAGGCTTAGCCGAAAGGCCAGAGAGACGAAAGACCGATTTGTCGGGCAACTTGTCACCATGGTATATGATTTGAAATCTCATTTCCAATTTTTGCATTTATTGGAATTGAATTTCGCTCTCGTTGCGAATTTTCATAATTTCCTTTGTCGATATAATCTATGGATTTGCGATCTTAAGCCATCGACAACGAGCCGATGGCCGCGGAAGCGCCGAGGCCTCATGAAAAGGGATCTTCGATGATTTCGCGCAGACAGACACTCGGCCTTCTCGGTGCGACGGCGGCAGCTTTCGCTTTACCTTCCGTTCGACAGTCACGTGCGGCCGCGGCCACGACGCTTCGGATCGGCTGGCAGAAGAACAGCGTATTGGCATTGGCGAAGCGCGAAGGGGCGCTGGAAAAGCGACTTTCCGATCGCGGCATATCCGTGGAATGGTCAGAATTCACATCCGGTCCGCCGCTACTTGAAGCTCTCGGCGCCGGTGCTCTCGATTTCGGTGCCACGGGCGATGTGCCGCCGCTGTTTGCGCAGGCTGCCAATGGCAATCTGCTCTATGTCGGCATTTACACCGGCAGCCCCGAAAGCTCCGCCATTCTCGTGCGCAAGGATTCGCCGATCCAGACGCTTGCCGATCTCAAGGGAAAGAAGCTTGCCTTCAAGCGCGGCTCCAGCGCCCACAACGTCGCCGTTAAGGCGCTTCGCAAAGGTGGGCTTGGTATCAACGATGTCCAGCCGCTCGATCTCGCGCCGCCGGATGCGTCCGCTGCGTTCAAGACGGGCGCGATCGACGCTTGGTCGATCTGGGATCCCTATCTCGCCATTGCAGAGGCTGATCCGGATACACGCATCCTCGCGACTGCGCGGGGCATCGTCGATTCCTTCAGCTATTTCCTGGCGAACGGCGATTTCACCAAGGATAATCCGCAGGTGATTATCGACGTCATCGACGAATTGGCCAAGGTGGGGGCGGCGGCGCAATCGGATTTGGACAACACCGTTAAGGCTATGTCCGAAATCACCGGTGTGCCGGCCGAGGTGACGCGGGTGGTGCTGACGCGTCCGGGTGCGAATCTTGGCGGCGTCTCAACCATTACAGATGCGGCGATCGCCTATCAGCAGGGGCTGGCTGACGAGTTCTACAATCTTGGCATCGTTCCGAAGAAGCTCAACGTCACGGACATCGTCTGGCGGCCGAAGGCGAGCTGAGGCTGACAAGATACGCGGATATCGCCTGCGCCCCAAACACTACGGGCATAGGCTTTATCAGCAAAAATATTTCGCCAGATACAGGCGATTAGAAAATCCATATTGTCGATATAATCCCTGGTCTATGCCACTATCCGGATCGAACATCGGGAGGTGGCTCCCGACCACGCGCATCCAGAAAGCAGGAAAGCTTCATGACCGCGACCGCAAAACCCATCGATTTCCTCTGGTTCATTCCGACCTCCGGTGACGGCACCTATCTGGGCACGGCCGATCTCAACCGCGGCCCGGAGATCGGCTATCTCCAGCAGATCGCGCAGGCGGTCGACCGGCTGGGCTATACGGGTGTGCTTTTGCCGACTGGTGTTTCCTGCGAAGAATCTTTTGTCACCGCTGCAGCTCTTTCGGCACATACTCAGAAGCTGAAGTTCCTGGTGGCGATCCGCCCGGGTACGGCGTCGCCCGCCTATTATGCCCGTCTCGCCTCGACGCTCGATCGTGTCTCGAATGGCCGAGTGCTGCTCAACATCGTCGTAGGCGGCAGCCCGGCGGAGCTGGCCGGTGACGGCATTCATCTGGAACACGATGAGCGCTACGCCCATGCCGATGAATTCTTCCATGTCTGGGAAGAGCTTCTGGAGACGGGCTCGTCCACTTTCGAGGGCAAGTATATCAAGGCCACCAATGCAAGGCTCGGCCTACCGCCGGTGCAGGCGCCGCGCCCGCCGCTCTATTTCGGCGGCTCTTCCGATGCCGGCATCGAATTCTCAGTCGGTCGCGTCGACAAGTATCTGACCTGGGGCGAGCCGCCGGCACAGGTCGCCGAGAAAATTGCAAAGGTGCGGGCGGCCGCTGCCAAGCGGGGACGCGAAGTCAGCTTCGGCATCCGTCTGCATTTCATCGTTCGCGAGACGGACGAAGAGGCGTGGGCTGCGGCCGACAAGCTGATTTCCAAGCTCGACGACGAGACGATCCGCGAAGCGCAGGAGCAATTCGTCAACCAGTCCGATTCCGTCGGGCAAAAGCGCATGGCCGCACTGCATGGCGGCCGCCGCGACAAGCTTGAGGTGTCGCCCAACCTCTGGGCCGGCGTCGGTCTGGTGCGTGCTGGCGCCGGTACGGCGCTTGTCGGCTCACCGAAGACCGTTGCCGCGAGGCTGCGGGAGTATCAGGAGCTCGGTATCGAAACCGTGATCGGCTCGGGCTATCCGCATCTGGAGGAAGCCTATCGTGTTGCAGAGCTTCTCTTCCCCGAGCTGGGGTTGAAGCGTGACGAGCAACGTGCCGGGTTCCGCAACGAATTCGGCGCCAAGCAGATTTTCGCCGGCGGCAGCCATGGCGGCAATCTGAAGGTCGTTTCCGGCTCGTAACGCCAGCTCAAAAGGGAGATCCCCATGTCGGCATTCGACACGTCCTTCGTCCGCGTGGCCTCGGAGCGGCGCACGCGCCAGGCCAGGGTCGCGCGGCAAGGCATCTCGTTCCAGAGATTTCTGCCGTTCCTGCTGCCGGTGGTCGTCATCGCGGCATGGCAGCTAGGCTCGTCGCTTGGATGGATCTCCACCCGTATTATGCCGTCGCCGGCGGCAGTCGTGGTCGCCTTCTGGCAGACCACGATTTCCGGGCAGCTGCCGAACAATATCCTTGTCAGCGCCGGCCGCGCCTTTGCCGGCCTGCTTGTCGGCGGTTCGATCGGCTTCCTCCTTGGTATCGCCAATGGCGTCTCGCGGCTGTCTGAACAGCTGACGGATACGACGCTTCAGATGCTGCGCACCATCCCGCATCTCGCCATGGTGCCTCTCGTCATCCTCTGGTTCGGGATCGGCGAGGAATCGAAGCTTTTCCTGACGGCGCTCGGCGTGCTCTTCCCGATCTATCTCAATACCTATCACGGCGTGCGCAATGTCGACCGTGGATTGATCGAAATGGGGCGGGTCTATGGCATGAGCAACTGGACGCTGTTTCGGAAGGTCATTTTCCCCGGCGCCCTTCCGTCCATCCTGGTCGGCTTGCGCTTTGCCCTCGGCATCATGTGGCTGACGCTAATCGTTGCCGAATCGATCGCGGCATCGTCGGGCATCGGCTACATGGCCAACAATGCCCGCGAGTTCGGCATGACCGATGTCGTGGTGCTGACGCTGGTCATCTACGCCATCCTCGGCAAGCTCGCCGATGTCGTCGCACGGGCAATCGAGCGCAGGGCCTTGCGCTGGAACCCGGCCTATCAGAATTGAGGAGCTTCCCATGAGCGTCAACACACTCGATCGCCCGCGGGCGGAAGCCAAAAATGTCGCCTCCCAAGTTACGGGCGCGGCAGCCATCCATATCAAGGGTCTGGAGAAGAGTTTCGGCAACAACCGCGTCCTGCGTGGCATCGATCTCGATATTCCCGCCGGCCAGTTCGTCGCCGTCATCGGCAAGAGCGGCTGCGGCAAGAGCACGCTGCTGCGCATCCTTATGGGGCTGGAAGAGCCGAGTGCGGGCCATTTGCGCTTTGAGGCAGCCGACCGCAGTGACGCGCAACCGAATACGCGCATCGTGTTTCAGGAGCCGCGTTTGCTGCCTTGGCTTTCTGTCGCCGACAATGTTGCGGTAGGTCTGGGCGAGGGCGTCCCGCAGGATATTTCACGCAAGGAAACGGCCGCCGTTCTTTCCGAGGTGCAGCTGGCCGAGAAGGCCGGCGAATGGCCGTCCAGCCTTTCCGGCGGACAGAAGCAGCGCGTGGCGCTGGCCCGTGCGCTTGTCAGCAAACCCGGTATCCTCGCGCTCGATGAACCGCTCGGTGCGCTGGATGCTTTGACCCGCATCAGCATGCAGGAATTGCTGAACCGCGTCTGGCGTGAATTGGGCTTTACCGCCGTGCTTGTTACCCACGACGTCAGCGAAGCCGTGCATCTGGCCGATCGCGTCGTGGTGCTGGACGAGGGCAGGATCGTGCTCGATCTTGCCATTCCCTATCCGCATCCGCGCCGCCATGGCAATCCGGCGCTGGCAGAGCTCGAAGGGCAGCTGCTGGCGGCGATCCTTGGTGACGCACGGGGTTAATTCGGCCCGCTATCGTTCCCCTCGACGTAGAGCCTGAGATTGTCAAAGCCGATTTCCGTGCCCATGAGGCGCGAGCCATTGTCGCTATAGCCGTCGAGGAAAACGACCTGCTCGACGAAGGTCATTTTCGTGCCGCCGGGTTCTGAGGCAAAATTGACAGTTGCGAGCGACACGGAAATCCTGACGTCGTCGAGCATCATGTCAAAGGCATAGATGAAGCGCTCGTTCTGGACGACGTCGATATAGCGCGCCTGATAGGCATGCACGACGCCATCCGTGGAGGCAGTACGGTTGCTTTCGCTGCCGCCAGTGGGGAAATCGAGCTGGAAATCCAGCTGCTTCCATTCGCCGTGACAGGCAAACCATCGCTGCTTCTGTTCGGGGATTGCCCAGGCATTGAAAACCTTCGGCAGGGGCGCCTTGAAATAACGCTCTATGGTGATGGTCGTATGGTCTGTCGATCTGATGCTCATTCGTCTGTCGTCTCCGTCGATGTATCAGCGAGAAAGAGGTCGAGCCGGTCGAAGGTCCTGTTCCAGGACGCCTTGCGCTCGGCAATCCAGCGCTCGACAGCTGCCAGCGCTTCCTTGCGCAGGTGATAGGTGCGCACCCGGCCGGTCTTTTCAGATAGTACCAGTCCGCTCGTCTCCAGCACCTGCAGATGTTTCATCACGGTCGGCAGCGCCATGTCGAGCGGCTGTGCCAGTTCCGTGACCGAGGCCGGTCCACGTCCGAGCCTGTCGATCATGCCGCGCCGGCTCTGGTCGGACAGGGCTTGGAACATCCGGTCGAGTGCCTGTGTTTCCTCAAGCATTCGGCTTTTCCGGCCGGAACTGCGCCGGCAGCTTGTCACTATAAGGGTACATATGGAAATAAGGCATTGCTTCCTGCAATACGCGCGCGAAGGACGGGCGCTCGATAAGGCGTTGATAATAAGCTCTCAGCCGACCATGCTCTTTGGCGAAGGGGACAAGGGTTTCAGCGTAGAACAGAGCTGGCGCGGCGGCGCAATCCGCCATGGTCAGGCTGTCGCCGGTGATCCAAATCTTTCCGTCCAGCTGCTTTTCGATCATGCCGTAGGCGGTGCGCAGTAAGGTCTCGGCGTCGGCGACGCTTTGCGGGCTGCGATTCTCGTCTGTGCGGCGGACGTCCGCGACGATCGCTTGCATCGGCTCCTGCACATAGAGATCGAAGAAGCGATCCCAGAGCCTGACGCACAGGGCATCCGAAAGTTCGGTCGGCAACAGCTGCGTTGCGCCGGGATAATGCCGGTCGAGATATTCGATGATGATACTGGTCTCCGGAACGGTGCTGTCGAGTGCTTCATCGCGCAGGACTGGAAACTTGGCGAGAGGCCAGAGGCGCACCAGCGAGGCACGCGATTCCGCATTGCCGAGATCGATGATGCGGCTTTCGAAGGGTGTTCCGTTCTCATAAAGCGCCATCAAGACCTTGTGGCAGAACGAGGCGAGCGGATGCTGATAGAGAATAAGGGACATGCGACAACCTTCCGAGCTGATACTTATCTGAATGGCTAAGTATCAGGTTGCTGGTTGCCGCGCAAGGAAATAGTTATCCAAATGGATAACTATTTTCGGCGTGATGTATTTCGCTTCAATCGGCGAGACGACGGGCAATGACCAGATGGCCGGGCGTTGGCTGGCCATCTTCCATGCGGACGTTGATGTCGGTGATTTCGACGAGTTCGAAACCCGTCGCAGTCAGCCGTTCGCGTACATAGGCTTCCGAATGGGCGAAGCGCTGATGCGGGCCGACCATATAGGGACGTCCAGCCATGGTCGCCTCAGGCAGGGTCTCCGAAGAGAAGATGAAGAGGCCGCCCGGCGTCATGTTTTCGGCTGCGCCAAAAAAGAGCGGTTCCAGGGCGCCGAGATAGGGTAGGACATCCGTCGCGGTGATGAGATCGAAGGCATCCTCATCGTTGTCGTCAAGGAAATCCTCGACCTCAGCGACGAAGAGCGTCTCGTAGATGTCCTTCTCATGGGCGACTTCGACCATGTTCTCGGAAATATCGATGCCGGTGATATCCTCGACGATATCGCGCAACGTGCCACCCGTCAGGCCCGTGCCGCAGCCGAGATCGAGCATGCGCTTGAAGGGGCCGAGACCAAGCGCCTGCAGGCGCTGGCGCACGAGAACCGGGACGTGGTAGCCGAGCTGCTCCACCAGCACATCCTCGAAAACCTCGGCATGCTGATCGAAGAGCGTCTCGACATAGGCATCAGGCGCCTTGACCGGCGTTTCGCCGCGTCCCATCGAGGCGATGCGCACGGCTGCGCCGCCATGATCCTCCGGGTCGAGAGCCAGAACATGCTCGTAAGCCTGCACCGCAGCGTCGATATCGCCGGCCTTCTCCAGCGTCAATGCCCGGTTATAGGCTTCCGCCAGAGCGTCTTCGTCGATCTTCTTCTTTGCCATGGTTACAGGCCCTTCCTTTTGTCACGCAGGCATTAAGATGCCTGATCGGCTTTTGCAATGCTTGCCGTGCAGGCGCAGAATATGACCTTCGGCATAGGCGGCTTGGGGAGGGCGCTATCCGAACAAAAAATAAGGGAGGAATCACCATGGACAATGAACTCACCGCACCCAACCCGACAAGCGGCCCGGCGGAGCGCGGCCGCCCCTCCTTGCCGTCGACGTCGGCTGAAGTCACCAATACGCTGACTCATTATTATCGGGGTGAATTGGGGAGGATGACGAGTTGGCGCGATCGCATCGACCGGACATCGAACTGGGCGATCACGGTGGTTGCGGCTCTACTGTCCGTGTCGCTGTCGACGCCGACATCGCATCACGGTGTTTTGCTGTTCGGCATGATGCTGATCACTCTGCTGCTGATGATCGAGGCGCGGCGATATCGCTTCTTCGATGTCTACCGCTCGCGGGTGCGGCAATTGGAGCGGCACTATTTCGCCCAGATTCTGGCGCCGCAGGCCGAACTCAGTTCCGATTGGGCGCTGCCGATCGCGGCCAGCCTTCGGTCTCCGCGGCTTTTACTCAGCTATGCAGAGGCGGCGCAGCGGCGGTTAAGGCGCAATTACTGCTGGATGTATGGAATCCTGCTCCTTGCTTGGATATTGAAGATTTCAACACCGAGACTCCAGACGAATGGTGGCGTGCAAGAGATGCCGCACTCGTGGAGCTATATTATCGAGAATGCGGCACTCGGACCGATGCCCGGCGAAGCGGTCATCATCCTCGTCGCGGTATTCTATGCCTTCGTCCTCTACGGTGCGGTCCGTCGCGGGCCGGACGACGGGGATTTCATCCATGGCGAGGCGCATGTCTGACGGCGGCACAGCCGATCGCGACGTCGTCCAGGCGATCCGGCTGCTTAGTGCAGGATGAATTCTCCTTTTAGCGCCCGCCATTCGGTTGCTGAAATCAGCTTGCGATGGACATAGCGCACGGAATGCAGCGGGCCATCCAGCGTTTCCTGCCAGAATTTCAGGAAGCCGCGCATTTCCGGGAAGTTCGGGGCGAGATCATAGTCCTGCCAGATATAGGTCTGCAGGAATTGCGGATGATCGGGCAGGCGGTAGAAGATCTGCGCCGTGGTCAACCCATAACCCTGCAACTGCTTTTGCATGTCGTTATGCATGAGCTTTCTCTTTCCGTTCCCATTTTTTCGTGACTCATGGTCACTCAAATATGGAAACAGCAGATGGTAAACTCAAGCTTTACAAAAATGTCATGAACTAAATTTATTCACAGAAATCAATGTGTTAGCAGCATCTATGTGGGAGTGCTGCCAAGGTTGCGCCTGGGCGCAGCCTTGGCGAGATCAGCGCTTGAGATGCCGCGTCAGCCGGCCTTCCATCCGTGCCCAGCCATTCCGCATGAGTTCGACGATCACGAGGTAGAAAATCGCTGCCCAGAGATAGATCTGGTAATCATAGGTGCGTGAGAAGGCATAGCGGGTCTCGCCCATCAGGTCGTAGACGGTGATGATGGAGACGGTGGCCGAGCTCTTGATCAGCAGGATGATCTCATTGCCGTAAGGGCGGAGCGCCACGATGAGCGCCTGGGGAATGATAATCTTGCGGAAGGCGATCCAGGTATGGATACCAAGCGCGCTGGCGGCTTCCCGCTGGCCCCTCGGCACGCTCTGAATGGCGCCTCGGACGATTTCCGTCTGATAGGCGGCCGTGTTCAGTGTCATGGCGAAGACGCCGCAATAGAAGGGATCCTTGAAGAACCACCAGAGACCTATGTCTTCCAGCAACCAGCGGAAGCTCGGGAAACCGTAATAGACCATGAAAATCTGGGCCAGCAGCGGCGTGCCGCGAAACAGATAGACATAGCAATAGGTCAGCGTGCTTAGAAATTTATTGCTCGACATACGGGCGAAAGCGAGCGGTATCGAGAGGATGGCGCCGAGGATGAAGGATGTGGCGACCAGTTTGATCGTAATGCCCAGGCCATGCAGAAGCCTCGGGCCGTAGGTTTCGAGCTTGTCGACGTCCCAGCCGAAGACGATCATCGCCAGCAGCGAAATACCGAGAATGGCCCAGAGGGTCAAAAAGAAATAACCGGCAATGCGCGCTTTGGACAGTTTCCTGACCGTCTCCGGCGGTGCCGGTCGCGCGGCGATCAGAACTTCGGCATGGCTCATCGATGGACCTCCGCGCGTTTAGCCCATCGATCGAGATAGAAGAGGCCGACGGAAGAGATGACGGCCAGTGTCAGATAAAACAGGCAAGCGATGGAATAGAAGGTGAAAGGTGCCTTGGTGGCACGAACGGCAATCCCCGTCTGCCTGATGATGTCGGCAAGGCCGATGATGGACACGTAAGACGTATCCTTCAGCAGGTTCATCCAGAGGTTCCCGAGATTTGGCAAGGAAATACGTACGAGTTGCGGCACGATGATAAGCCGCATGGTTCGCGCCCGATGAAATCCAAGGGCATCACCTGCCTCATACTGACCTTTGGGAATGGCTTTGAAGGCAGAGAGGAGGACTTCCGAGCAATAGGCGGAAAAGACGATCGCCAGTGCTACCATGCCGGCCGCGAATGCATTGATCTCGACGGGGCCATTGTAGCCGAACTTGGCGAGTAGCGATTGCAGAAGGATCTGCATGCCGTAGTAGATGATGAAAAGCGTCAACAGTTCCGGCAGGCCACGGAAAATCGTCGTGAAGACACCTGCCGCAAGCCGCAACGGCCTTTCCTCGGATTGCTGCGCGAGCGCGACGAAGAAGCCGATGATGACGCCAAGCGGCAGCGTCAGGACCGAGACGGCTATGGTTATCTTCAATCCGCCGGCCAGTTCGTCGCCCCAGCCCGTATCGCCGCAAGCGAGCATGGTATCCGGTCGGAACATGCTGAACACGGTGAACAGTCCCGCAGGACCGCACAATGGATCAAAAATCGTACTCAACCAGGTCCACAAGGAACCAAGGGCGGAAAACAATCCGCTCATGCTATATTTCCCCTAGCGGCTTTTGCCGCGTTTCTGCTTATATTCTTCTCGTTGTCAAACAAAAACGGCGGAAGGGCAAGCTTCCGCCGTCGTCTTTTCCCAGGGAATCGACGGGCGATCAGTCGCCGTAGACGTCGAAATCGAAATACTTGTCCTGGATTTTCTTATAGGTGCCGTCAGCGCGGATCGCAGCGATCGCGGCGTTCAGCTTGTCCTTGAGAGCCGTATCGCCCTTGCGGACGGCGATGCCTGCACCCGCACCGTTGATGACCGGATCGATTTTCAGCGTGCCGAGCATCTTGCAGCAATTGCCTGCATCGGACTTTACCCATTCCGACAGCACGACCACGTCGTCGATGGCGGCGTCGATGCGGCCATTGCTGAGGTCGAGCTTGTATTCGTCGGCCGACGGATAAAGCTTCAGCTCGGCATCCTTCAGGTGCGCCGAGGCGTAGTTCGCATGCGTCGTGGACGACTGCGCACCAATCGTCTTGCCCTTCAGGGCTTCGTCGGTGGCTTCCTTGAGGGTGGAGTCCTTCGGAACGGCGATCGCCGGCGGCGTGTTGTAGTACTTGTTGGTGAAGTCGACGATCTTCTCACGTTCGGGCGTGATCGACATCGAGGAAACGATCGCGTCGAACTTCTTGGCCTGCAGAGCCGGAATGATGCCGTCGAAATCCTGGTTCACGAAGGTGCACTTGACCTTCATCTGATCGCAAAGCGCATTGGCTATATCGATGTCAAAGCCGACGAACTTGCCACCTGCATCGAGTGATTCGAACGGCGGATAGGTCGCGTCGGTGCCGATGACGAGCGTGTCGCCGTCGGCAAGCGCCGCGCCGGCGACAAGCGACATCGCGGCAAAGGACGCGGCGGCAAGAAGACGAGTGGAGATGCGCATATTGACCCTCTCTGTTGGTGGCCGGCAGCCCATTATTGTTTTTGGCAGACGGCTCGAGTGGAGCGGGCCGGTAGCCCGCCTTGCGGCGATATTCGTACTTTTTTTCTGGAAAATGCAACTGGAATTACGAAGGCAACCTGCCTTTGCGCAATGCAAGCCCGCCAAAGGGAAATCTGAACGAAACCCATCCGCTGCGTTCAGCCAGGGTTAATTGCGGCAACCTAATAGTGCGGGAACTTATAGCGGCTTGCCGCGATTCAGCCTCACGAGAACCGAAAATTGGCCGGGATCTTGAGGCAATCGCCTTGCCGCTGAGATTCGCAATTCGGCGGACAAAGATCATAAGAGGAGACCCCTATGGGAAAGCGATCCAGACTATTTGCCAGCGCCGCGTTTCCGCTGCTTTCGCTATCGCTCGCCTTCGAGCCGGCAGCAGCGGCGGCACTTCGTGAACAGCCCATAGCACCGCTGAACAATGGCATCGGTGATGTGGCCGCGATGGCCCTCGACACCAGTTTCGAGGTGGCGCAGCAGGAAGCGCCGGCAGCTCAGCCCGATGAGGAGCAGCTCAAGCACAAGAAGCCTGCCGAAGGCGGAGAGGGTCAGAAGCATCAGGGTGGCGGCGAGCAGCAGCACCAGATGAAGCAGGTCGAGCCTGAAGGCGAGCCGCAGCAGAAGGCGCCGAAGCAGCAGCAGCCGGAAGCCAAGCCGCCGAAGGCCGAACATCAGCAGCCAGCGGAGCAGGAGCAGCCCAAGCCGCAGAAGCAGCAACCGGCCGCGGAAGCCCCACCCGAGCCGAAGAAGCAGCGCCAGCAGCCGGCTGAAGAGCAGCCTCAGGCACAGCCCGAAGCCAAACCGCAGCCTAAGGCCGTCGCTCCCGAGGCAGAGCCACAAGCCCCGCAGCCGAAGCAGAAGGCCAAGCAGTCGGAAGCAAAACAGCCTGCGGAGCAAGAGCAACCGAAGCCGCAAAAGCAGCCGGCCGAAGCGCCGCAGCCGAAGGTAGAGCAGCAGCCTGCTACGGAAGCGCAGCCGGAAGCCCAGCCGCCGAAGGCCAAGCCTGGTGCGAAGGCACAGCAGCCGGCTCCGACCGAGAAGCAGGCTCCCGCCGCCAGCGAACAGCCGAATCAGGAGGCTCAGCCTGGAAAGCAGGCGCAGCCCGAACAGAACGCCCATCCCAAGCCGCAAGGTCAGACCGAGGCTCCGGCAAAGCAGCCTGCCGAGCAGCAGCCGGCACCGGCCGGCGAGCCTACCCAGGGACATAAGGCACAGCCGGGAACGCAAGCTCAGCCCCAGACGCAGGCGCAACCTGAGACCCAGCCCGGGACACCAGCGACACCTGGCGCCCAGCAGGGCCAGAAGCAGGGTAGCGATAAAACTCACGGTAAGCAGCCGCAGAACCAGCAGCAGGGCGAGCAGCCCGCAGCCAATCCGCAGCAGCCGGCCCAGCAGGGCACGCCGCAAGGACAACCCGCTCAGGCTGGCAACCCGGCGACGTCGCAGCCCGGCAAGCAGCAGCCCGCCAATGGCGCCGCGACGCCGGCCCAAGGTAGTGCAACGGCTCCCGCCGCAAACGGCAATGACCAGCAAGCTGGCGAAATCCAGGTGCCTCCGGCCGAGCAGGTCTCGCCGCAGGAACTGGAGCGCCGCAAGAAGATCGCGGAAAACCCAGCCTCTGCCAATGGTCCCGTCATCCTGCCGGTCGAAAACGGAAGCGCGGTTCTGGACAGCCAGAAGGATGCGGTTCGTCGAGGCGAGCATCGGAACAACGGACAGAACCCCGCTGCTCCGGGCGCCCAGGGTGGTGGTGGACAGGCGGGTCAGGCTCAGCAGAGCGGACAGGCTCAGAATGCTCCGGCCCAGCAGCCACCACCGGCCTACACCAAGCCGCCGACCTCCGATGCCGAGGCGCAGCGCGCGGCAGCCGGCGCCCAGCCGCAACCCCCGGTCAAGATGGAAGCCGTGACCAGCGAGCAGGGCCGCCGCATCGATCGCCGGCCGGACTTTGCCCCACCGCAGGGAACGACGGTCCAGACCATCATCAATCAGGACAACCGGACCATCGTGAATGTCGACAACACCTATGTCGTTCGTCACGACGACAGCGAGCGCTTCATCCGAGGTGGCGAGCGGCCGGTCTACGAACAATTGTCGCGCGACCGCTATCGTGAAACGATCGATCAGCCCGATGGCGATCGCGTCGTGACGATCCGCAACCGCTACGGCGACATCATCCAGCGCTCGCGCATCGACGCCAGCGGCCGCGAATATGTGCTGTTCTACTCGCCGGAACTGGAAGATCGTCCGGACAATGACGACTACTTCCGCGATCCGGGCGACAGCCTGCCGCCGATGCGACTGCTCATTCCGCTGAGCCAGTACATCATCGACACGGCATCGAACCGCAACGCCGACTATTACGACTTCCTGCGTGAGCCTCCGGTCGAGCCGGTCGAGCGCATCTATTCGGTCAACGAAGTCCGCTATTCGGCTCGTATCCGAGACAAGATCCGCCGCATCGACCTCGACACGATCACCTTCGCAACGGGCAGCGCCGAGATTCCGATGTCGCAGGCGAGCACCCTTCGCGGTGTCGCCGATGGCATGTTGAAGATCATCAAGCGCGATCCGACAGAAACCTTCCTGATCGAGGGCCATACGGATGCGGTGGGTTCGGCCCAGAGCAATCTGATCCTGTCGGACCAACGTGCGGAATCGGTTGCCAACGTACTGACGGATGTCTACGGCATTCCTGCCGAAAACCTGGTTACTCAGGGCTATGGCGAGCAGTATCTCAAGGTGAATACGCTCGGTCCGTCGCAGGAAAACCGCCGCGTCACCATCCGCCGCATTACGCCGCTGGTGCGCCCGGTCGCATCGAACCGGTAAGGATCAGCTTACAGCTGAACGGCAAGGCCGCCGGGAAACCGGCGGCCCTTCTATTTCGTCGGGTTGCCGAGGCCCACTTTTGCAGCGATGAAATCGGCGATGGCGATCGTGTCGTCGAGGTCGAAAACGACGAGCGAACCGGCGTCTTCAACCGGATGATCCGCGGCGATGGCCACGATGTGAGGGTCTTGCGGGGCGAGCAGTTCGCGCTTTGCCGCTTCCAGCCGGCGCGCCTCGATCTTCGGAATCGGTTCGCGCTTGTAACCTTCGATCAAAACGAGGTCGCAGGGGGCGAGACGCGCCAGTATTTCTTCGAAGCTCGGTTCGGGCGCGCCGCGCAATTCGTGCATGATGGCATAGCGCGTGCCTGAAACGATGGTGACTTCATGAGCGCCAGCCTCGCGATGACGAAAACTATCGGCGCCAACCTTGTCGATATCGAAATCATGATGCGCATGCTTGATGGTCGAGATGCGATAGCCACGCCGGGTGAACTCGGTGACCAGCCGCACGGCAAGCCCCGTCTTGCCGGAATTCTTCCAGCCGGCGATGCCGAAGATTTTGGGCCGAGATTTCGTCATGACGTGCGTTCCAAAGCTGCCAGCCATGCCTCCGCTTCTGCGAGATCGGCTGGTGTATTGATGTTGAAGAAGGGGTCGAGAGGCCCGATTGCCGTTTGGATCGCGGGAAACTCCACCCGCCGCACTTTATGCCGGGCGAGGAAATCTCTCACGCGCCGCTTTGCGTCCGTGGCGATCCATCGCTCCAGATCGTCGGCTGCGGAGACGGGCCAGAGACCGAAAACAGGATGATCCTGACCAAGAGATGCGGCAATGGCAATCTCGTCAGGGCCGTGAATGACCTCGGCGAGGCGGGCGATAAGATCGGCTGGAAAAAAGGGGCTGTCTATGGGGAGAGTGGCGATATGCGAGGCCTCTAGGTAACGCGACCGCGCGTCCTGCAACGCAGCGAGCACACCTGTGAGCGGCCCCAATTTACCGGGAATTGTGTCCGGTATGAGCAGCATCCCCATAGCGTCCGGCCAATCGGCATCCGCATTCAGTGCGATTGGCTTGCTTTGCCGTTGCTCAATCTTGGAGACGATGCGGGCGAGCAGGCTTTCGCCGGCGAGCGGTGCGAAGGCCTTGTTTGCGCCCATGCGGCTGGAACGGCCGCCCGCAAGCAGAACGACGGGAATATCTTCGGGATTGGCGATGAAGTCGGACATGGTTGCGACCTCAGGCGGGAACGCCGGGTTCTGATTCCTGCGCGATGGGCTCGGCCGCCCGCCGTTTGCTTTCGCGATAGAAAGTATAGATGCCGGAGGCGATGACAACGGCAGCGCCGAAAACAGACCATCCGTCCGGCACCTCGCCAAAGGCGATCAGGCCGAGCAGGGCCGACCAGATGAGACTGAGATAGCGGAAGGGCGCGACGAAAGAGATTTCGCCCGTGCGCATGGCCAAGATGACGCTCTGGTAGCCGATCAGCACCAGCACGGAGGCCAGCAGGATCTGCAGGAGCGATGTCGTGCTCACTGGCTGCCAACCGCCAAAGGGGACGATGCACAATGCTCCGAATATGGAAATGGAAATTGCCGTACAGAGCGTGACCATCAGCGACGGCACATTCTTATCGATGCAGCGTGTCGCCAGATCGCGGGCGGCGGTCGCAAACATGCAGGCGATGGCAAGGAGGGCCGCTGTCGTGAACCCGTCCCGGCCGGGCCTGATGATGATCAGCACGCCGACGAAGCCGACGACAATGGCCGTCCATCGCCTCCATCCCACAGGCTCCTTCAGGAAAATCATCGCGCCAAGCGTCACGGCAAGCGGTACTGCCTGTTGGATGGCGGAGGCATTGGCGATGGGCATCATTCCAAGAGCGGTGATATAGGTTGCCGCCGCCAGTGCTTCGCAGGCGATGCGCAGCGCAATCATCGGCTGCAGGATGACGCGCCAATTGCGCAGAGCGCCCATTCGGCGAGCGAGCAGATAGACGAAAAAACTCGTGAACAGGCCGCGGATGAAGATGATTTCGCCTGCATTCATCGTGGCGATGACTGTCTTGGACAGCGCATCGCTGCAGGAGAAGCCGGCCATGGCAGCCGCCATGAAGAGCGCACCCTGCGTATTCTTGGTCAGTCGCATAAGAGATGAGTCCCCGATATACCCATCTGGATTAGCGCCGTTTTCGGCAAATTGGAATCGGCTGTGCTTTGGGTGCAGTTGAATTCGATTGTGCAGTGCGGCGAAATTGCTGCGAAAGAAAGGTTGGTTTTTCGCGTAATGGTCGCGAAATGATACGGCGGTTGTAATTTTTTTGCCAATGCGAAGAGTTTCGGGCAGGCGATTAATCCTTATTCAATCTTATTTCCCGAGGCTCACAGCGGTTTTGCATGAGGCAGAAGCACCTACCGCAGCGCAGCAGGAATGACGATCCCGCCTCCGCTGGAGATTTTTAATAATCCAGTTGAGGCGCCGCATGTTTTTCATTGATCGTCTTTTGCAAGGCCGCAGGATTGTCACCAAAGTCCTAATTTTCGTGGTACCGCTGGTGGTTCTCATCGCCGGTGTCGGCCTCGTCGGTTATCACACCGCCAATATTCTGAACGGTCACATGACCGTGACGCGCGCCACGATCGAAAATATCAGCGATTTCGAGAACCTGCAGGCTGCCCTCCAGGAATTCACGGGGTCACCTTCCGATGATACGCGCCAGGCACTGGCCGACAAGGTCGATGCGCAGGAACAGGGTGTCCGTCGATTGAGCGGGCTGCTCAGCGACGATCAGCGCGCCAAAATCGTTCCGGTCACCGAGCTCGCCGCCAAGATGCGCACGCAGGAAGCCACGCTCTGGTCTATCAAACAGAAGCAGGACAGCGACGTCGAAGCCATCCGGAAGGCGGTGCAAAATGTCGAGGCGACCGCCAAGGCGGCCGGCAAGCAGATCGACATCATCCGCAAGGATTTCAGCGACAAGGAGACCTTTGCCAAAGAACTGCTCTACGATGCCGCCGCTTATAAGGGCCTTTCGGAGAAGATGAGCAATCTGCGCATTCAAGTCCAAATGGCAGCCGACTCCACGGAAGAAATTTCCGATGCACGCACCTACGCCGATGCCATCTTGAAGCAGGTGACGGTTTCAAAGGCACTGGTTTCGAAGCGCGGCGCCAGCCTCGTTGCGAATGCCTCCGATGCTGCCGACAAGCTCGACGCGGTCCTGAAGGGCTCCGGTACGCCCGACCAAAAGGTCGAGGCCATGGCGCCGATCCTGCAGAGCTTCGTGAAGATCGAAGGCGAGATGACGCTGCAATCGGCCAAGAACAGCGATACAGCCGCCGATCGTTTCGTCAGTCTGGACAAGATCATCGATGGCCAGAAGGAGCTTCTGGATCACGTGGATCAGGCGCTCGGTCTCGTCGATCGCCTGACCCTGCATGCCTCGCGTATGGAAAATGTCCGCGATGCTGCATCGCGCGAGCCAGTGCTTACGGACCTCAAGGATCTGCAGAGCGTTGCTGCCAGGATCTCGGAACTTGGCCAGACCAACGCCACCATGCGTGATTTTTCCGCTCACATGAAGCCGCTGATCGACGGCCTGACCAATGGATCGGCCGATCTGCTTCAGACGGCAGCCGACTGGAAGACGACGCGCGTTCAGTCCAATACCCTACTGGCCGATGCGATGACCTCGCTGCGTGGCTTTGTCGCCCAGGCGCAGGAACTCGGCAAGGAAGACAGCGAACGCTCGGCCAATGTCTCGGTCATCGCCATGATCGTCGGCACGC
The DNA here is from genome assembly GCF_057784475.1 of Martinezella sp. CNPSo 3795. NCBI lineage: Bacteria > Pseudomonadati > Pseudomonadota > Alphaproteobacteria > Hyphomicrobiales > Rhizobiaceae > Martinezella > Martinezella sp. CNPSo 3795. The sequence goes on from NZ_JBXSOQ010000004.1 coordinate 311,346, forward strand.
TGCTTGCCATCATCGGCGGACTGATGCTGGTGGAAACCCTGCGTGGACCGCTGAAGCGTGTCACCGACGTCATGACACGCCTTGCCAGCGGTGACCTGGAAGTCGCGATCGACGGCCGCAATCGCGGCGACGAGATCGGCGACATGGTGCGCTCCGTCAGCGTCTTCCGCGATGCCGCGCTCGAAAATGTCCGGCTGGAGCGGGAGGCTGAAAGCGCCCGTGCGCTCTCCGCCGAAGAGGCCGCCCGCCGCGCCGCCGAGCGCGCCCGCATCGAAGCCGAGCAGAAGCAGGCGCTCAATGCGCTGGCCGATGTTCTCGCCAAGCTTGCCGACGGCAATCTGGAGGAGGGCATGCGTGAGGATCTTTCCGCCGATTTCGTGGAAATGGCCTTCACCTACAATCATGCGGTCGAAGCTCTGCGCGAAACCCTGACGGACGTTCGCTATACGGCCGAGGAAATCAAGGGCGGCACCGGCAACCTTGCCATGTCGGCTGACGATCTGGCGCGGCGCACCGAACAGCAGGCGGCCGCTCTTGAGGAAAGCTCGCGGGCGCTGCATCGCCTCAGCGACGTCGTGCGCTCGACCGCCGATCGTGCACGGCAGACGGCGACCTCCGTCAATGAGACGCAGGCTTATGCGACGCAGTCGGGCGAAGTGGTTGCCAAGGCTGTGGGCGCCATGAGCGAGATCAACCGTTCCTCCGAGAAGATCGCCACGATCATCGGCGTCATCGACGAGATCGCCTTCCAGACCAACCTCTTGGCGCTAAATGCAGGGGTCGAGGCAGCCCGTGCCGGCGAAGCGGGCCGCGGCTTTGCCGTCGTCGCCCAGGAGGTGCGCGAACTGGCGCAGCGCTGTGCCAATGCGGCGAAGGAGATCAAGGGCCTGATTTCGGCAAGTTCTGCCCAAGTGCAGAATGGCGTACATCTGGTCGAGCAGACCGGCGCGGCACTGGCTGAGATCATCAACCATGTCACCGGCGTCCAGAGGCTGGTTGCCGATATTTCCTCTGCCACCACCGAGCAGTCGACTGGTATCGAGGAAGTGACGCGTGCCGTTTCCGAAGTCGAACTGATCACGCAGCGCAACGCGGCGATGGTTGAGGAGAACAACGCGGAGATCCACGGCCTTCGCCAGCGGGTCGACATGCTGTCGGAAAAGATTGATCGCTTCCGCACCGGCGATGGCGAGGTGGAATATGCGAGCTACAGCAGTACGGATGCGCGATATCGCGCCGCATAAAGCGGTGCTTTAGATAAGGCCAATAACCGATTGATGCGCCGGGCTAATGGTTCGGCGCATTTTGATTGAAGCTTACTGTCGCGATCACGGCGCCGCGGACGAATTACCGGCCGAGATTCAGCGTTTCACCATCGGCGGGGATTAACAGGCGCAACGGATCGAGACCACCTGCTTCTGCGGTTTGGCGAAGATCCTGGCGTGTGACGGTCGCGTGATCGAGCGCTTCCATATGGGTTGCGACGATAGTCGCTTGCGGTGCGAGCCGGCTGACTTCGAGCGTCTGTTTGTCATCCATGACGATCAGGTCGCCGTCCCAACGGGCGCCGCAGGAATGGGTGACGATGATATCGGGCGAGAATTCATGGATCGTTTCGATGACCGGAGGGTAAAGCACGGTATCGCCAGCCCAATAGACGGTAGGTTCGCCGGCAGCTTCCAGCGTGAGGCCGATGACCGGCCCCATTTTTTCCACTACTGGCCCGACACCGTGGCTGCCCTGCCGGGGCGTGATTGTCAGCCCTTGCCAAGTGATCGATTGCGCAAGCGGGGTCACATTTGTGAAGCTGGCGTCGCGGATACGTCCTTCGTCACCGGGTTGGCAAAGGATCGGCAATGTTTTCGGCACGCGCTCCTTGGCCACAGCATCGAAATGATCGGTATGCAGATGCGATACAATCACCAGCTCGACGCCCTGGAGAATATCGTCGATCGAACGTGGCAGTTCCGTCATCGGATTGGGAGAGCGGCCAGTGAAGGACGGAAGACTATGGCGCGGTGCAAAGTAAGGGTCGATCAGCAGCACATGGCCGCCATAGCTGATCTTCAGCGTCGCGTTGCGAATAAGCTCAAGCTGCATGTAGATTGTCTCGATTTAATTTAGCCGCCGGTAACGCTCATGTGGCGCGCGACCACTGGGCGGTTGTGCGTGCGGTCGATGATGAAGTCATGACCTTTGGGCTTGCGGGTAATGGCTTCGTCGATTGCGGCGTGGAGCAGGGCGTCATCCTCGCTTGCGCGCAACGCTGTGCGCAGGTCGGCCGCATCGTTCTGCCCCAGGCACATATAGAGCGTACCCGTGCAGGTGAGCCGCACGCGATTGCAGCTCTCGCAGAAATTATGGGTCATCGGCGTGATAAAGCCGAGGCGACCGCCGGTCTCTGTGACTTCGACATAGCGGGCAGGGCCGCCCGTCTGGTAAGGGATGTCCGTCAGCGTGAACTGATCTTCGAGATCGGCGCGCAACTGGGAGAGCGGCAGATACTGGTCGGTGCGGTCTTCGTCGATCTCGCCCATGGGCATGGTCTCGATGACGGTCAGGTCCATGCCGCGACCATGCGCGAACCGCAGCAGGTCGGGAATTTCGGTATCGTTGAAGCCTTTGAGCGCGACGGCATTCAGCTTGATCTTCAGGCCGGCCTTCTGCGCCGCGTCGATGCCTTCCATCACCTTGGAGAAATCTCCCCAGCGGGTGATCGTACGGAATTTATCAGGATCCAAAGTATCGAGCGACACGTTGATGCGCCGGACGCCGCTATCGTAAAGTTCTTCGGCATGGCGGGCGAGCTGAGAACCGTTGGTCGTCAGGGTCAATTCGTCGAGTGCGCCATTTTTCACGCTCTCGCCGAGTTTGCGGACCAGAAACATGATATTCTTGCGCACCAGAGGTTCGCCGCCGGTAAGCCTGATCTTGCGCACGCCCTTGGTGATGAAGGCGGAACAGAGCCGGTCGAGTTCTTCCAGCGTCAGCAGATCCTTCTTGGGCAGGAAGGTCATGTGTTCGGCCATGCAGTAGGTGCAGCGGAAATCGCAGCGATCGGTGACGGAAACGCGCAAATAGGTGACCGCGCGCCCGAAAGGGTCAATCATCGGGCTTCTATCCGCTGCCAGCGGCGAGGCGCCGCCTATCGTACCGACAATGCTGTTCACTCAAATCTCCATCACGCTGCTAATGTGTGCATAGGCGATTGTTGCGTCAAGGAAAATGACTTTCAATTATACTTGCGTGTGGAGCTGTGGCGGCATAATTCTCGAAAACACACTGAAAGGCATGGGAAAATCGATGAGTGACGTTTGGCCGACCGAATTGCGGGTCTCGAAGGATCGCCGTCACCTCATCGTGACGTTCGATAACGGCGCGAGCTTTAACTTGCCGGCCGAGATGCTGCGGGTGCTGTCCCCCTCCGCCGAGGTCCAGGGACATGGGCCGGGACAAAAGGTTACCGTGCCGGGCAAGCGCAATGTCGGCATCATGTCCATGACGCCGACCGGCAACTATGCCGTTCGCATCGGGTTCGACGACATGCACGATACCGGCATTTTCACATGGTCCTATCTGCGCGAGCTTGGAGAAAGGGGCCAGGAGCTTTTCGCGGCCTATGAGGCTGAGCTGAAGGAAAAGGGTCTCAGCCGCGACCCGGCTGGAAGGTCGCACTAGCAAACTCCGATAACGGATAGGGGGCGTAAGCATGATCCTTGGGGGTAGGGAAAACTGGCTTCGCGCCAAGGGCAGCAAGAACGAGAGCAAGGTTTCCTTCGTCGAGCTGTTTTTCGATCTGGTTTTCGTTTTCTCGATCTCGCAGCTTGCGCATGCGCTGGCCGAGCATTTCACCCCATTGGGAGCGCTCGAAGCCATCATGCTGATCTTTGCAGTGTGGTGGGTCTGGATTTTCACGGCGTGGGTCACGAACTGGCTCGATCCCGACCGCATGCCGGTGCGTATCATGCTGTTTACGCTGATGTTTGCGGGACTTATCCTCTCCGCCGCTATTCCCGAGGCTTTTGGCGAGAAAGCGATTTTCTTTGCCGGCGCCTACGTCTTCATGCAGGTCGGGCGCTCGCTGTTCACAGTCTACGCTCTCAAGAATGCCAGCGCGGCCAACCATCGCAATTTCCTGCGGATCACCTGCTGGCTCGTCCTGTCCGGCATTTTCTGGATTTCGGGCGCGCTGATCGAAGGCGATGCTCTTATTGTGCTTTGGCTGATCGCTCTCGTCATCGAATATTCGGCCCCTGCGCTCGGCTTCCGGGTGCCTGGGCTTGGCAAATCGACGCCGGCGGACTGGAATGTGTCGGGCGCGCATCTGGCCGAACGTTGCGCGCTCTTCGTTATCATTTGCCTCGGCGAAGCAGTGCTGCAGGCTGGCAAAACCTTTGCCGAGCAGCCGGTGACGCCGTTGATCGTAGCAGTATTCATTACCGCTTTCGTCGGCACGGTTGCTCTGTGGTGGATTTATTTTCAATTCGGTCATGAAAGGGCGGCCCATCGCATCGAGCATGACGACACGCCCGGCAGCCTCGCGCGGCAGGCGTTTACCTATGCGCATATTCCCATCCTCGCCGGCATTATCCTGAGCGTCGTTGGAGATGAATTTCTCTTTGCTCATCCACATGATGCCGCCGACATGCACGCTGCAGCCGCGCTACTCGGCGGACCGGCGGTCTTTCTCCTTGGAAATCTCTGGTTCAAAGGGGTAACCACCGGCCGGCCGCCGCTATCGCATATGGCGGGGCTTGTTGGGCTGGCGCTGTTGCTGCTTACCTTGCCAATGGTTGTGGTCTATCAGCTCGGCATCCTCGCCACGGCCGTACTCGTCGTCGTCGCGATCTGGGAATTCGCCTCGCTGAACCGGGTCGTTCCTTCGGCGCGCTCAGCCGGTGATCATTGATCGCCAGCAAGCTCCAGCGGTTCACGTTCTTCCTGTAGCAGGAGACTGACGACGCGTTCCATGTGCACGGTGATCGCTTCACATTCTTCGATCGGCGCATCCGAGAGCATCCGGTCGATGAGCGCGGTCTGGATGATCATGGCTTCCTCGGTTACACGGCGCCCTTCCTCCGTCAGGTAGAGGCGAAGCACGCGTTTGTCCTGCTTGTCGCCGCGCCGTTCGATCAGCCCGCGCTTTTCCATCTGCGGCAGCAACATGCTCATGTTGGAGCGGCCGACCAATAGCTTGCGGGCGAGTTCCTGCTGGGAAATGCCTTCAAAGCGAAACAGGTTGACGAGAATGTCGAGGTGCGGCGGCTTGATGTCGAGATGCGCCAATGCCCGTCCGAGTGATTGTTGCATCAGCTGGCAGGCGCGCGCCACGGCGATCCAGCTTCGAAAACGCGGATGGTCCCAGGGAAGGGGTTGATTTTTGTTCATCGTTGTACTTTATTGTTCATAGTTGAACATTATCGGATTCCCACTATGCCATCCTTTACGCTCAAGGTCACCCGGTCGAGTCTCGCCAGTCTCGAAAGGCTGTCTCCGCGGCTCGCCGGCAAGGCGGCTTTCCGGCTTTTCTGTCTGACGCCTTCGCGTCGCCCACGCGGCTCGAAGGCCAAGGCGGCGCATATGGAAGGCAGGCAGCGTCTTCTCGCAGCAGAGCAGGTGATGCTGCCGCTTCCGGGCGGCCGTGCCATGGCCTACCGCTTCAACGGCGGAGCCAAGGGAACGCGCAAGCGCTATCTCGTGGTCCATGGCTGGGGTTCCAGCAGTGAATACATGTCCGAACTGGCCGCATTCCTTGCCGACGATGGAGCGGAGGTGATCTCGCTCGATCTTCCCGGGCATGGTCGCTCAGGCGGGCGGTTCTTGAATGTGCGTTTGGCCGTCTCCGCCATTGCCGCGGCGTCGGCCCGTTTCGGAGCCTTCGATGCCGCGATCGGACATTCTTTCGGCGGCGCATCGCTGACGCTGGCATCTGCAGGCTTTCTGCCTGGCATCGAACCGATTCGGCCAGGCAAACTGGTGTTGATCGGCGCGCCGAGCGCCATGGGCTGGCTGTTTAAGGATTTCGGCCGCCTGATGCGACTTGGACCAGCGACGCAGGCGGCCCTGGAAGACGAGGTTCGCCTGGTAACGGGCAGGACGCTCGCTTCCTATGACCAGAAGCGCGACCGGCTCGATCCGAGCCGGCCAGTTCTTGTCATCCACGCCGAGGATGATAAGGAAGTGAGCGCCGATCACGCGCGCGGCTATGCCGCCGAGGGCGCGCATGTCCGTATCTTCTGGGCCAACGGTTTCGGGCACCGGCGCATTGTGAGTGCTGCACCCGTGCTTGACGCCATCCAGAGCTTCCTTGCCCAAGATATCGAGGAGGAAAATCCGCTCGAAAATCATGACGGGACGGTGCTATCGTTCTACCGAACTCCGCTGCGTCGCTCGTCATAACGATGTCTGCGCCGCCTCGGATTTGAGTGGATTGCCACAGAGAAGCGTGAGGCCGCATGCACATCGTCACATCCGTCGAGGAACTGAAGCAGCTCTATGGCGACGCCGGTGAAGCGTCGATCACGAAGGTAACGAGCGTCCTGACACCACTTTATCGCCGGATGATCGAAGCGTCGCCCTTCATGGCTCTGGCAACGGTCGGGCCTGAAGGGCTTGATTGTTCACCGCGCGGCGACTTGGGTGGAGTCGTTCGCGTGGAGGATGAGAAGACCCTGCATCTGCCGGATTGGCGCGGCAACAATCGCGTCGACTCTCTTGCGAATATCGTGCGCGATCCGCGCATAGCGCTGATGTTTCTGATCCCGGGATCGAATACGACGATGCGGCTCAATGGTCGGGCTGTCGTCTCGATCGAGCCAGCATTGCTCGACAGTTTCGAGATGGATGGAAAGCATCCGCGCTGCGTTGTCGTCATCACGATTGAGGAAGTCTATTTCCAGTGCGCGCGAGCGGTGATGCGGGCCGAGCTGTGGAATGCGGAGCGGTTCGTCGATCCGGCAAGTCTGCCGAGTCCAGGCATGATGCTTAAGGCTGCAAAGGCCGATTTCGACCAGGAAACCTATGACCGCGAGGCGCCGGCGCGGGCCGCCAAGACGCTTTGGTAAACAAGCCGCCGGCATGCCTGGGAAAGCAGCGCCGGCGGTTGGTTGGCTTCGCTTCTAATTCTTGTAGATGAGCCAACTTTTGGTGAAATCCTTCTGCATGCCGTCCTGATAGACGCTGCTGCAATTGCGGCCGGCATTCTTGGCGCAGTAGAGCGCCAGATCGGCCTTGTTATACAGCTCTCCCGAATCGGCTGCTTCCGAAGCCATGCAGATGCCGAGGGAGAGAGTGATCGGACCATAATCGACCCTGGTGCGCGAATTCTTGAACGGCGTCGCTTCCAAGGTGCGACGTACCCGTTCGCAGACTGTCGTAACGTCCTCGATGCTGGTGGCTTCCAGAATGAGGGCGAATTCCTCGCCGCCGACGCGGGCGACGAAAACGTCGCGGCGCACATTGGCGCGGATGATCGAGGCGACGGTCGCCAAGATCTTGTCGCCGACCGGATGGCCGAAAGTGTCGTTGATCCGCTTGAAATGATCGATATCGGCAAGCACCAGAGCGGTCGTCGGCCTAGTCAGCTGATTGTCGAAGATCGAGACCAGCCGGTCCTCGAAGGCGCGGCGATTGGAAAGCCGGGTCAATGCGTCGGTACTGGCGATGCGCTTATATTCGTCCAGTTCCTTGCGAACCAGCTCCATTTCCTGGCTGCGCTGGGCGACGTTCTCGACCGTCTTTTCACCATGAGCCATGGTGTCGCCTGTCGCTGCGGCGAGCATGTCGATGGCGCCACGCAGCAGTTCGGCGCTGTTGTGGCTCCTCGAACTTATGCTCTCACAGGTCTCGCCAAGCAGGCGATTGTAGCTTTGGAGCGTCGTCTGTTCCTGGCGCAGGGCGCGCAGGACGGCATCGAGTTCGGTGGTCAGACGGGTATGCGCATCGTCGAAGACACGACCCGCGTGATGCGGAAAATATTTGGCTCCGATGTCGTCCAGCTCTTCCTGGGTGGCGCTCTTGCCGAGGGCTGCCAGTTCACGGGTGAGAGCGAGATTGGAGCCTATATAAGCTTCGTAGAAAAGTTCGTAATTGCGCGGAATAGGTGCGATCCCCATGGATCGCATGGCGTATGTAATCTGCCCTGCCACGTCGGGAATTTGCGCCTTGGGCGCAATCGCCGTACTCATCGTGAGCTCCGTAACATGTATTGGTTAAACCCCTTCTTTATCTATGCAAAGATTCTTTGAGAAAATATTAAGGACGTGATTGTGAAAAATCCTCGGTGATTACGGTTTTATTCGGAAATAATTACAATTGAAGGATGGTTTTACAGAAGGGGCGCTGATGCGCCCCTTTCGATATGTTCGATCGCAAGTGGTTTTTTCTATCCGAGATTGAGTTCCTGGAAGAAATCGTTGCCCTTGTCGTCAATGACGATGAAGGCGGGAAAATCCTCTACTTCGATCTTCCAGACGGCTTCCATGCCGAGTTCCGGATATTCGAGAACCTCTACCTTCTTGATGCAATCTTGAGCAAGGCGGGCAGCCGGCCCGCCGATCGAACCGAGATAGAAGCCGCCATATTTCTTACAAGCTTCCCGTACGGCGCGTGAACGATTGCCCTTGGCGAGCATGACCATGGAGCCGCCGAAGGACTGGAACTGGTCGACGTAACTATCCATGCGGCCCGCGGTTGTCGGGCCGAAGGAACCGGAAGCATAGCCAGCCGGTGTCTTTGCCGGGCCGGCGTAATAAACCGGATGGTTTTTCAGGTATTCCGGCATGCCTTCGCCTTTTTCCAGGCGCTCGCGGATTTTGGCATGCGCCAGGTCGCGTGCCACGATGATCGTGCCGGTGAGCGACAGCCGTGTCTTGACGGGATGTGCGGATAGTTCTGCCAGGATATCCGCCATAGGCCGGTTGAGATCGATGCGGACCATGGACTCCGAGAGCTTGGCTTCATCGATCTCGGGCATGTACTTGGACGGATCGGTTTCGAGCTGCTCGATGAAGATGCCGTCGCGCGTGATCTTGCCCTTGGCCTGGCGATCGGCAGAACAGGAGACGCCGAGGCCGATCGGCAGCGATGCGCCATGACGGGGCAGGCGGATGACGCGGATATCATGGCAGAAATACTTGCCGCCGAACTGGGCACCGACGCCGAGGCTCTGCGTGAGCTTGTGGATTTCCTTCTCCATTTCGATATCCCGGAAGGCATGTCCGCTTTCGGAGCCTTCCGTGGGAAGACAGTCGAGATACCGTGTCGAGGCGAGCTTGACCGTCTTTAAGTTCATCTCGGCAGACGTGCCGCCGATGACGATGGCGAGATGATAAGGCGGGCAGGCGGCCGTACCGAGCGTCAGGATTTTCTCCTTCAGAAAATCCAGCATGCGGTCATGCGTCAGAAGCGACGGAGTGCCCTGATAGAGGAAGGTCTTATTGGCCGAGCCGCCGCCCTTGGCGACAAAGAGGAATTCATAGGCGTCGGTGCCTTCCTCATAGATATCGATCTGGGCGGGCAGATTGTTTTTGGTGTTCTTTTCCTCGAACATCTTGATCGGTGCGAGCTGCGAGTAGCGCAGGTTCTTCTTCTCATAGGCATCGAGTACGCCCTTTGCCAGCGCGCTGCTGTCGCCGCCCTCGGTCCAGACGCGGCGGCCTTTCTTGGCCATGATAATGGCGGTGCCGGTGTCCTGGCACATGGGAAGCACGCCGCCAGCGGCGATATTGGCATTCTTCAGCAGATCGTAGGCGACGAAGCGGTCGTTATCGGTGGCTTCCGGGTCTTCCAGGATCGAGGCGAGCTGCTTCAGGTGGCCGGGGCGCAGCAGGTGGTTGATATCGGCGAAAGCCGTCTCGGCGAGCAGGCGGATGCCCTCGGGTTCGACGGTCAGGATTTCCTGGCCCTTGAAGGTGTCGACGGAGACGTAATCGCCCGAAATCTTGCGGTAGGGGGTCGTGTCGTCGCCGAGAGGAAACAGATCGTCAGCCATTTGGGAAACCTTTCAAGCCGGATGGCGGGGAAGATGTTTGGAAACGATCTAAATCCGGCTTGAGGCAAAAGCAATTGTTGATGGTGACCTAGTGGTGCGAGGTATCATCCGATTAGTTCAGACAAGCAGAAGGCGGGCGCTTGATGCCTGCGTTGCAATGCTCTCAATATTTTATGGATAACCAAGGCCATCTGATTAGGAAATCGGCGCATTTTCGTTGGAATAGGTCTGGCTGTGCATTGGCGGGGTTTATGCGCAATACGCCGTGCCACATGTCATCGAAGCCATCTGGCGCGTACACGCTTCCATCTTCTGCTCTTATGCCAACACGGGTGCAGGAAATCAGATAGCGATCAATGCCTTCTTCCGCGCGCTTAAGAGGCGGATAGGGCTTTCCGAATTTTTTCGAATACCAAAGATGAACTCGAGCCTGATTTCGAACCTCGATCCGGTCCGCCAAACGTCCGAGAGCCCGCTTCACCTTCTGAATGACTTTATCTTCGGCTTCCCACGATGGATCTCGATCATCAAAATAGAAGATATCATAATCTTTGATGCCCCATGTCGGCGGATGCCCACTTTTGAAATTCCACACCGTTTGAAATAGGCATCCGGCAGTAAGGATGCATTGGGGTAGCTCGAGAGTAGGAAGGCGATCAAATAGTTCCCTATTGATCTGATTCTCCATTACATGCGCGACAAAGTCGGATGTCGTTATCGACATTGATACCTCCATTTGTTCGCTTTATGTTCTAAAGATTGATCAATCTCGTCAAGGGAGTGGAGACTGTCTCCACAGAGGGTGCCCCGGCCATTTGCCGGGACGACTTGTTCCAATGGGTGATTTCACTTCGGACCGATCATCGTTTCCGGCCGGACGATGGCATCGTATTCTTCCGATGATACCAATCCACTCGCCAGAGCTTCTTCCTTCAGGGTCGTGCCGTTCTTGTGAGCGGTCTTGGCGATCTTGGCGGCATTGTCGTAGCCGATCTTCGGCGCGAGTGCCGTCACCAGCATCAGCGAACGTTCGAGACCGGCCTTGATATTGTCCTCGCGGGCTTCGATGCCGACGATGCAGTTGTCGGTGAAGGAGACGGCGGCGTCGCCGAGCAACTGCACCGACTGCAGGAAGTTGTAGGCCATCATCGGATTGTAGACGTTGAGCTCGAAATGGCCCTGGCTGCCGGCAAAGGTGAGGGCGGCATTGTTGCCGAAGATGTGAATGCAGACCTGCGTCAGCGCTTCGCATTGTGTCGGATTGACCTTGCCCGGCATGATCGACGAGCCCGGTTCGTTTTCCGGCAGCGCCAGTTCGCCGAGACCGGAGCGCGGGCCGGAGCCGAGCAGGCGGATGTCGTTGGCGATCTTGAAGAGTGCGGCTGCCGCGGCATTAATGGCGCCATGGCTGAAGACCATCGAATCATGGGCGGCCAGCGCCTCGAACTTGTTCGGGGCGGTAACGAAGGGCAGGCCGGTGATTTTGGCGATCTCGTCAGCGACCTTCTCTGCAAAGCCGATCGGCGCATTGAGGCCGGTTCCGACCGCGGTGCCACCCTGGGCGAGTTCGCAAAGGCCCGGCAGGGTCAGCTCGATGCGTTTGATCGACGAGGCGACCTGGGCGGCATAGCCTGAGAATTCCTGGCCGAGCGTCAGTGGCGTTGCATCCTGCGTGTGAGTGCGGCCGATCTTGATGATATGGGCGAAGTCGGCGACCTTCTTTTCCAGGGCCGCATGCAGGTGCCTGAGCGCCGGCAGCAAGTGATGGACGATCTGCTCGGCGCAGGCGATGTGCATGGCAGTCGGATAGGTATCGTTCGACGACTGGCTCATGTTAACGTGGTCGTTCGGATGCACGGGCTTTTTCGAACCCATAACGCCGCCGAGCATCTCGATTGCGCGATTGGAGATCACTTCGTTGGCATTCATGTTCGACTGCGTGCCCGAGCCGGTCTGCCAGACGACAAGCGGGAAATGATCGTTAAGCTTGCCATCTATGACTTCCTGTGACGCATCGACGATTGCCTTGCCGAGCGCCGGATCCAACTGGCCGAGCTCCATATTGGCGCGCGCAGCCGCCTGTTTGACGATGCCGAGGGCGCGGACGACCGAGAGCGGCTGCTTTTCCCAGCCGATCTTGAAATTGCCGAGCGAGCGCTGCGCCTGCGCGCCCCAATAGCGGTCGCTGGCGACTTCGATCGGGCCGAAGGTATCGGTTTCGGTGCGGGTGGACGTCATCTTCGTGGTCCTGCTTTCCATTGAGACAGATAGCAGCCATATAGGTGCGAACCGTGCTCATGAAAACATCAAAGCGCCATTCATGATTATAAAAATCATGTTTTCAATGCGGTCGTCGGGCGTGCCCTTTTTAACACGCCTGGCATATATTCGCGGAGGCGCATTTTACGCCCCTCAAAAAGCCAGGGAAATTTCAATAAAAGATTAACCAATAATTTCATAATTCGGTGTGGACTAAGCGCGGAAGACGCCACTGCTTCGTCACGTGAAGTTGAGGCATTGAACGAAAGGCGGGGTCTCGTCGTTTTCAGTGTAGTGGGTGTATGATGTCTGAGACATCGCGGCCGAGTTGAAAACAGCACCGTCGAGCTCGAAGTTACCGTACGATACAGGGACTGATTAGAGAATGAAACTTGCCATCAAAGCCACAGCATCCGTCCTGGCTCTTTCCTGCTGCCTTTCCTCGATTGGCGCAACCTCCGCAAGTGCTATGACCCTCATGGATTTTATCCGTGGCGGTCAGGGCCGTCAGCAGAGCACGCAGGTTTCGGCTCCGGTTCCCGTCAACCCGGCGCAGACGCTGAACTCCGTTGAGCCTCCGCGGGCAAAGCAGCCGCTGCCGACCGTCGATGCGCCGAAATACTATACTTACAAGGCCGACCAGATGCGGCTGGTGTCGACAGTGCATTTCGCTGATCCGGTTGTGACCGGCGCCGTTGCAGATGCCTCTCCCACGCCGGTTGCTATTGATGCCGAAGTCTCGCAGCGCCGCTATCTGGCGGATGCCCGTGTCATGGCGACCAACGATATCGCCAAGGCGATCGAAACCTATTATGCCGATCAGAGCAAGCCGCTTCTCTGGGTTGCAGATCATGCCGTCAGCGACAAGGCGAAGGCCGCGATGGCGGTCCTTGCCGATGCTGGTTCCGTCGGCCTCGATCCTGCCGACTATGCGGTAACACTGCCCGGCGACAATGCCGCAAATGCCGACCCGGTGCTGCGTGATCGGGCTCTCATGCAATTTGAGCTCACGCTCTCCAGCAAGGTGCTGATGTTCGTCCAGGATACGGTTCGCGGTCGTCTCGACCCGAACAAGATCTCCGGCTATCACGACTTCAAGCGCAAGGACGTCAATCTGACGGCTATGCTCGATGTATTGCGCGCCAGCCCCGATGCTGCCGCCTATCTCAACAGCCGCAGCCCGTCCAACCCGCAATTCATGGAATTGAAGGCGGAGCTTGCGAAGCTGCGTTCCGAGGCCGGAACGGACGGCAGTCACATTTCCATTTCGCTCGCCGGTACGCTGAAGCCGGGTGATAGCTCGCCGGAAATGGCCAATATCGTCAAGGCGATACAGCATCGCGGCTCGAATGCACTGAAAACGGCTCACGCCGATCTTTTCTCCGCTTATCTGGGCACGCCGAGCTACACGCCCGAGCTCGTGTCGCTGGTCGAGGACTTTCAGCGCGAAAAGGGTCTGACGGCCGACGGCGTGATCGGCCCGTCCTCCGTTCGCGCGATGGTCGGCGAGAACAACGATGTGAAGATCCAGAAGCTGGTCATCGCCATGGAGCAGCTGCGCTGGCTGCCGGACGAACTAGGCCCGCGTTACGTCTTCATCAATCAGCCGGCCTTCATGGTCTATTACTACAATAACAATCAGGAGCAGCTGTCGATGCGCGTCGTCGTCGGCAGCAAGCAGCACCAGACCTTCTTCTTCGAAAATCAGGTGCAGACGGTCGAATTCAACCCATTCTGGGGCGTTCCGCAGTCGATCATCATCAACGAGATGCTGCCGAAGCTGCGTTCCGATCCGAACTATCTCGATCGCATGGGCTATCAGGTCGAAGTGGGCGGCCGCGCCGTCGCTTCGTCCAGCGTCGACTGGTATGGCTCGACGAAGAGCATTTCGGTTCGCCAGCCGCCGAGCAGCGACAACGCACTCGGTGAACTGAAGATCCTCTTCCCGAACTCGCACGCCATCTACATGCACGACACGCCGCAGAAGAGCTTCTTCAAGAAGGATATGCGCGCACTCAGCCACGGCTGTGTCCGTCTTGCCGATCCGCGCGCGATGGCCGCCGCCGTACTGAACACCACGGTTGATGACGTCGCCAAGCAGATCGCTACCGGCCAGAACAAGGCTGTGGCCGTGCCGCAGAAGTTCCCGATCTACATCGCCTATTTCACCGCCTGGCCGAACAAGGACGGCGTAATCCAGTATTTCAACGATGTCTACGATCGCGATGCTGCCACACAGAAGGCGCTCGATGCGACCTCAAAGGCGCGGACTGCTCAGATCTAAAGTCTGTTCAGTGGCGAAAACAAAAATGGCGGCCATGTGCCGCCGTTTTTTGTTGCCTGTCGTATGAGAATATCACGCAGCGTCAGCGGGCGTTTCAGTTCAATTCTTCGCCTCGATCCGCCATTCCCTGCTGCCGAAGGTAACGTCGAAGCGGGAGAGGAAGGAACGACCGAGTAGTCCGTCGACTTCGGCGCCAAGTGCCGCGGTGTCGTCGAGAACCACGGCCGTGATATCGCTAGCTTGGACATGACCGACCTTCACGGTGGTCGCCGTTGTGCGTGTGGCTTGAGAAACGCCGTTTGCCGTTTGAAGAGATATTCCGTTGTTGCCGTCGACCGGCAGCTTGGCTCGTGCGGCGAAAGCTTTGCTCACCGCGACGAAGCTTGCACCGGTGTCGACGATGAACACGCCGTCTGTGCCATTGATCGAGACCTTGGCAAGGATGACGTTCTTGCCCTGCGTCGGAAATCGATCGCTGCCTGTCGCGTAAGTCGAGGCGCATTTGCCCATTGTTTCATAGAGTTTAATGATCCCACGCACGACCGCTGTGTCGTTTCTATCGGGGTTAGTTGAAACCCAGAGTTGCAGCGGTCCGATCGCCTCGCAATATTCACCAAGCTCGCGGTAGCTGGCGGAGATTCCCTCAAATACGGCACTATTCAGTATCGCGATATTGTCGGTAAGGCCGATGACCGAATAGTAGTCGTCAATGGCGTCCCGATATTTCTTGGCATTTTGGCGAATTCGCGCTCGCTGGAAATAGAAATTGGGCATCCCCGGGGACATTGCTATCACTTGGTTAGAGACTTTCAGCGCTTCGTCGAAGTCGCTGAGATCGTCAAGAATTTGTGCCGCTGAGCTCAAGGCGATGTTCGACGGCTTGCACTTGTCGGAGAAGGCAATGAAGACTTTGGCCGCTTCGCGGCGATAGCCCTGCTTCGTTAGCTCATCTGCGAATTTGTAGACCGCGTTCCAATCACAATGCTCTCGCCGTAACATATCGAGATCGGCTGCCATCGCGGGTCTGCCTGCAACAATATTCGGCAAAGGTGCGATGTCGAAATGCTTATAGACCGCGGTCAGAGCGGCATCGGGTTTGGCTCCAGCTCCGGTTTCCGTCTCGACGTACCCTATAATGCGGTCGCCGTAGATGTAGAACCAAATACCTGCGCATAGTGCACCACAGATAATCGATGTTCGGACAATAGGAGCAAACCACCCCCTGCGGCTTGGCAATCTACCGGCGTTACGGTCTTCAGGATCTGCTACGAGCAAGGGGGAGCGCTCCGCTATCGAGTGATCGTCCCACCTCGGCAACATCGCGCAGCGGGCCTTTCGCTTGCGCGGTTATGACGCTGATAGCAGAACGTCGATAAGTTGTGGCTGAAGCGCGTGAATCGCGCAAGACCCGTTACAACCGCGCCGTTCGAACCGACAGGGATTTTAGTATTCTCAGGCCGCCAGCAGTCCCTCGACCAGTTCAGGCGTCAGCTCGTCATAGTGATAGATGATGCGGTTCGGTCCAAGCGTTTCGATGCCGACATCGGAGTAGCCGAAGGGGACCGCGATGGAGGGGACGCCGGCATTGCGGGCGACAAGGATGTCGTTGATGCTGTCACCGATCATGATCGTCCGGGCGATGTCGCCGCCCGCGCGCTCGATGGTGCCGATCAGGTGTTCGGCATTCGGCTTGCGGACAGTGAAGGTGTCGCCGCCGGTAATGGCCTCGAAATATTGGGTCAGTTCGAGCCGGTCGAGAAGTGTGCGCGCGAGCGATTCCATCTTGTTGGTGCAGACGGCCAGCTTGTAGCCTTTGTTCCGCAGTGTTGTAAGCGCGGCCAGGAGCCCGGGGTAGGGCTGCGTGACGCCGGGCATCGTCTCGGAATAATGGGTTATGAAGCGCTGTAGCAGAGCCGGTAATTCTTCCGATGTCAGCGTATAGCCATGCAGCTTGCAGGCCCGCTCGATCATCACCTGCGCGCCGTTGCCAACGAGATGCGTCACGTCGTCGTAAGTGACCGGCGGAAGCTTGAGTGCGGCGATCGTATGGTTCAGGCTGACGATCAGGTCCGCATGCGTGTCCAGCAGCGTGCCGTCGAGATCGAATACGACAAGGGGAGATTTCACGAGGAATCGGCCTTTGCATAGAAAAGAGTGCGTCTTCCGGAGTTAAAAGATCGCGCGGGCAATTGCAACCGAAGCGCCGGAAAGCCTAGGCGGGAAGGCCTCGGGGATTTCTATATCATGCCGTTATTTTGGCTTTCGTTTGGCTGGAGAGCCGTGTAAACAGCAGACCAACGTAACAATGGGAGCAGGTGGCGCATGGACGCCCGCCAGATGAAAATCGAGGCTGCGAGAGCCGCGCTCGCTCACGTCGAAAGCGGCATGCGGCTCGGGATCGGCACCGGCAGCACGGCGGAGGAATTCGTTCGCCTGCTCGCCGAAAAGGTCGCCGCCGGCCTCTCGATTGAGGGCGTTCCCACATCTGAAAGAACGGCCAAGCTCTGCAACGAACTCGGCGTGCCGTTGAAGTCGCTCGACGATCTTCCGGAACTTGACCTGACCATCGACGGAGCCGACGAGCTGGATGGTGCGCTGACGTTGATCAAGGGCGGCGGCGGCGCGCTGCTGCGCGAGAAGATCGTTGCTGCTTCCTCAGCCCGCATGATCGTGATCGCGGATCAGAGCAAGGTCGTTGAGACCCTCGGAGCCTTTCCGCTACCGATCGAGGTCAATCCCTTCGGTCTCGTTTCCACTCGCATCCTCATCGAGAAGGCGGCCTCGCGTCTTGGGCTTTCCGGCGCGCTCAACATGCGCCGCGCGGGCGACAGCCTCTTTGTCACCGATGGGGGGCATTATATCGTCGATGCATCTTTCGGCCGTATTCCTGATGCAGAGGCGCTGTCGAGCGAGCTCTATTCGATTCCCGGCGTTGTCGAACACGGGCTCTTTATCCATATGGCGACACAAGCGATCATTGCCGGCCCCGCCGGTGCGCGCACGTTGCAGGCGAACAATACATAGGAGCACTCATCTCATGATCAAATTTGCGGGTCTTGGCCGTCTTGCCGCTGCAACCATCCTTCTTTCCGGCATTGCTTTCGGTTCCGTAAGCGCTCAAGAGGTTTCCGAGGATCAGATCAAGGCTGCCCGCGCCGCGATCAATGCTCTCGGCATCACCAACCAGTTCGACAACATCTTGCCGAACCTCGCCGAGCAGCTGAAGAGCACGATGATCCAGGCAAACCCGAATTTCGGCGATGCGATCAACTCGACCGTCGACGCCACCGCGCTCGCGCTCGCACCGCGCCGTGCCGATCTGGAGCGTGAAGCGGCCATCACCTATGCCAAGGCCTTCTCTGCCGACGAACTGAAGGCGATTGCAGATTTCTACAATTCGGCGGCAGGCAAGAAGCTTCTCAAGGACGGTCCGCTCGCCACCCGCGAACTCTACAAGGCGGCCGATATCTGGAGCCAGGGCATTTCGCGCGATCTCGCAAAGCAGAGCAACGATGCCCTGCAGAAGGTCGTCAAGCAGCCGGTCGTTACGCCGGATGCCGGTGCGGTCGCTCAGCCGGCGCCGAAGCAGTAATCAACGGTTCGCCGCCGCAGCGGTTTCGACAGCTAGGTTTGTAGTTTTCGGTATCTGCGGCAAGCAGTTACAAATTCGAAGCCCGGATCGATTCCGGGCTTTTCTTTTTGGGTCTCGGCTCCCTATATGAGTGCCGACCCCCAATGGCGCTTCGCGCGCAACTTGATGTCTACAGGAGCGATCCATGCCTTCGTTTGATTTCGACCTTTTCGTGATTGGCGGCGGCTCGGGCGGTGTGCGCAGCGCGCGCGTGGCCGCATCGCTTGGCAAGAAGGTCGGGATCGCCGAGGAATATCGCTATGGCGGCACCTGCGTCATTCGCGGCTGCGTGCCGAAAAAATTGTTCGTCTACGCTTCGCAATATAGCGAGCATTTCGAGGATGCGGCCGGTTTCGGCTGGACGGTCGGCGACAGCAGCTTCGACTGGAAGAAACTGATCGAGGCGAAAGACAAGGAAATCGCCCGACTGGAGGGCCTCTATCGCAAGGGGCTCGACAATGCCAAGGCGGAGATCTTCGATACCCGCGCCGAGCTGGTCGATGCCCACACGATCAAGCTGCTGAAGACCGGCCAGACCGTGACCGCCGAGACCATCGTCGTTGCGACTGGCGGTCGGCCGAATCTGCACACGGCACTGCCGGGTCACGAGCTTTGCATCTCCTCGAACGAAGCGTTCCATCTGAAGGAACTGCCGAAATCGATCCTCATTGCCGGCGGCGGCTACATCGCCGTCGAGTTCGCCAACATCTTTCATGGTCTGGGCGTCGAGACGACGCTGATCTATCGCGGCGCCGAGATACTCTCGCGCTTCGATCAGGACCTGCGCAAAGGCCTTCACGAGGCCATGGAGGAGAAGGGCATCCGTATTCTCTGCCATGACATCATTGAGAATGTCGAGAAGGTAGAGGGCAGGCTCAGTGTTCGGACGAAGAACGATAAGCTCCTGACGGTCGATACCGTCATGCTGGCGCTCGGCCGTACGCCGAATACCGAAAATCTCGGGCTTGAGGCTGCCGGCGTCGCAATCAACGACCAGGGCGCTATTATCGTCGACGAATATTCGCGCACTTCCGTTGCGAACATCTACGCACTCGGCGACGTCACCGACCGGGTACAGCTGACACCGGTGGCGATCCACGAGGCCATGTGTTTCATCGAGACGGTCTACAAGGACAATCCGACCCGGCCGGATCACGAACTCATCCCGACGGCCGTTTTCTCGCAGCCGGAGATCGGTACGGTCGGCCTGACCGAGGAAGACGCTGCCAAGCGTTATCCGGAGCTCGAAGTTTACCGGGCGCAGTTCCGGCCGATGAAGGCGACGCTTTCGAGTCGAGCCGAGAAGATGATCATGAAGCTGATCGTCAACGCCGCGGACCGCAAGGTCATCGGCGCGCATATTCTCGGCCACGATGCCGGCGAGATGGCGCAGCTTCTCGGCATCACACTGAAGGCCGGTTGCACCAAGGACGATTTCGACCGCACCATGGCGGTGCATCCGACGGCGGCGGAAGAATTGGTAACGATGTATTCGCCGAGCTATCGCATTCGCAACGGCGAGCGCGTGTAACGCGCTCGTTTTGGCTCTGAGATCGACTGCACCATAAAAGATTCGCACAGTAGTTTGCCCGCCTTTGCAAGCGGGCGGCAAAGGTTTATAAGCGCGCGTTATTTACGACGACGGGCCGCCCGACCGAGATCGGGCGTACAAGCAGGTGAGTGAGATGGCACAGAATTGGACCCCGAGCAGTTGGCGGCAGAAACCGATCCAACAGGTGCCGGATTTTCCGGACAAGGTAGCGCTGGCAGAGACCGAAGCGCAGCTTGCAAGCTATCCGCCACTCGTTTTTGCCGGTGAAGCCCGTCGCCTGAAGGCGCATCTCGCCAATGTCGCAGAGGGCAACGGTTTCCTGCTTCAGGGCGGCGATTGCGCCGAAAGCTTTGCAGAACACGGTGCCGATACGATCCGTGACTTCTTCCGCGCCTTCCTGCAGATGGCGGTCGTGCTGACCTTCGGTGCGCAGCTGCCGGTCGTCAAGGTTGGCCGCATTGCTGGTCAGTTCGCCAAGCCGCGCTCGTCGAACATCGAAACGCAGAATGGCATCTCGCTGCCGAGCTATCGCGGCGACATCATCAACGGTATCGAGTTTACCGAGGAAGCACGCATTCCCAATCCCGACCGTCAGATGATGGCCTACCGTCAGTCTGCCGCGACGCTGAACCTGCTGCGCGCCTTCGCCATGGGCGGCTATGCCAACCTGGAAAACGTCCAGAAGTGGATGCTCGGCTTCGTCAAGGACAGCCCGCAGGGCGAGCGCTACCGCAAGCTTGCCGATCGTATCGGCGAGACCATGGATTTCATGCGTGCGATCGGCATCACCGCCGAGAGCAACGCAAGCCTGCGCGAAACCGATTTCTTCACCAGCCACGAAGCGCTGCTGCTTGGCTATGAAGAAGCCTTTACCCGCGTCGATTCCACGACCGGCGACTGGTACGCCACCTCCGGCCACATGCTCTGGATCGGCGACCGTACGCGCCAGGCCGACCACGCCCATGTCGAATATTTCCGCGGCATCAAGAACCCGATTGGTCTGAAGTGCGGTCCTTCGCTGCAGGCGGACGATCTGCTTAATCTGATCGACATCCTGAACCCGCAGAACGAAGCTGGCCGCCTGACGCTGATCTGCCGTTTCGGTCACGACAAGGTTGCCGACAACCTGCCGCGCCTCATTCGCGCCGTTGAGAAGGAAGGCCGCAAGGTCGTCTGGTCTTGCGACCCGATGCACGGCAATACGATCACGCTCAACAACTACAAGACGCGTCCGTTCGAACGCATCCTGTCGGAAGTGGAAAGCTTCTTCCAGATCCATCGCGCCGAGGGCACGCATCCGGGCGGCATCCATATCGAGATGACCGGCAAGGATGTGACCGAATGCACGGGCGGCGCCCGCGCGGTCGGCGCCGAGGATCTCCAGGATCGCTATCACACACATTGCGACCCGCGTCTCAATGCCGACCAGGCGCTGGAACTTGCCTTCCTGCTCGCTGAGCGGATGAAGGGCGGTCGGGACGAGAAGCGTATGCGCGCACACGGCTGAGCGAAGCCGCATTCATGATCTCTCGAACGGGCCGGCGAAAACCGGCCCGTTCGCTTTTGGGCTAGGAGCGATCAGCTTGGCTGAAAGACGCTTCAGTTCTTTGAAATTGACCCAACTTCCGTTCTCGGCAAGGCTGCCTCAAAATAAGGGGAGCGATGATGAGCCACGAACACACGGGAGCCTGCCTCTGCGGCAGTGTAAGTTTCAGGACGCACGGAAAACTGCGCGAAGTGGTCGCCTGCCATTGTTCGCAGTGCCGCAAACAGACCGGGCTCTATTATGCCGCGACCAATGTCGCACGCGAAAATCTTGTCATCGAGGGAGAAGAGGCGATCACCTGGTATCGTGCCAGCACATTCGCTCACCGCGGCTTTTGCAGGATCTGCGGCTCGGCTCTGTTTTGGGTGGCCGATGGCGCCGATGAAATATCGATCATGGCCGGTCTGTTCGATCAGCCGAGCGGCCTTGAGATGGGCTATCATATCTATTGCGCCGACAAGGGCGATTATTACGAGATCAGCGACGGACTGCCGCAATATCGGCAGGGGCGACCGGGGCTGTTGACGGCAGGCCCCTCCGATTGACCTTTAGATGGTGCCTTTTTCGGCAACGAGCTTGCTCAGTTTGGCGAGTTCTTCACGCACCACCGCAAGCTCGGTCAACACCTGCATGTCGATCTTCTGATGCAGGGACAGCACTTCCAGCTCGGACTTGAGATTGACTTCATAATCCTTGGCCGCCTCGAAACGATCCCGCTCGGCCTGCCGGTTCTGTGACATCATGATGATCGGCGCCTGAATCGCGGCGAGCATGGAGAGAACGAGATTCAGGAAGATGAAGGGGTAGGGGTCGAAGGCGTTCGTGGTGAGGAGGATCGTGTTGATGACGCACCAGAAGGCCAGAAACAGCAGGAAGGCGATAATGAAGGACCATGAGCCGCCGACACGGGCGATGCTGTCTGCGAGACGCTGCCCCCGGGAGGATTCCGCCGAGATGGCGGCGTTGATATCGGTGGAGATGATTTTCCGCTCGTGCGCCTTTTTAAGAACGCGCTTTTCGATATCGCCGAGCTGATCGGCTGTCTTGTCAAAATGCAGATGAACGAAGTTGGGAAGATTATGCATTGGGAGGGCTCCAAGGTCCTTGTGGCATTGAATGCAACTATTCGACCAATGGGGAAAAATGCAACGAGGGAAGGGTTTCAAACTCGATTGCGCATGGAGCTGCTGCGCGTACTGTTATCGCAAAAAAACACCCGCACTAACTCATGTTTATAATGGGCTAGCTGTCTTCCTGGCCCATTAGCTCCGCATGAGACGGGAAGAAGCGCTCCAAACCATATTGGTGGCCGAACATCATGTCGTGCTGCAGATAGCGATAGTCGCGCACGGTCGGGTCAAGCTCCGGCTCCTTGCGGCCCCAATCGGGGAAGGTCTGGCTGTCGCGGGTTGCCAGCTGATAGCGGTCGACGATGTTGTATTTCTTCTGCACGCGGCCGAGAAAGCCCGTATAGAAAGGATGCTCATAGCCTGCCGTTTTCAGCAGGTGATAAGGCAGCTGCGAGGGGCTGATGGTACCGATGTCCTTGCGAACGCCCTTCTTGCTCGACCAGACGACGAGCGGCGTTTCGTGCTCCTTCTTCATGACGTCGAGCGGCGCCTTGCGGGTTGCCACCTGCTGCGGCATGTAGCCGGTGTTTGGATAGACGCTGCCGAGCGGCGGCAGATGATCGCCCCAGAGGACGATAATGGTTTCCCGGTCGCGCTTTTCGGCCCAATCCATCAGCATCTTCAGGCTGTCATCGGCTTCGCGAACGCCCTGTGCATAGGTAGCGAGCGCCGCACGGTCATCGTCGTTCAAATTGCCCGCGATATCGACGGTATTCTCAGAATAGCGGTCGGCTTCGTAAGGCCCATGTCCCTGAAGAGTGACCGCGAAGAAGAAGAAGGGACGCTCGGCGGCGTCTCCTTCGCTCATGATTTCCTTCATAAGGGAGTCGTCGGCTGCGAACATGCCGCGTTTATCCATGGGCGGCAAAGTCTCCTGGGTATGAAATTCTTCGAAGCCGAAAGCCCTGTAGACCTCGTTACGGTTCCAGAACCAGCCGCTGAAGGGATGCAGTGCGCGCGCCGTATAGCCTTCGCCGCGGAAGAAAGTGGCAAGCGACGGCAGCGGGCGGCGCACATATTGCTGATAGGGAATGCTGCCATAAGGGAGAAAGGCGTTGGAAAAGCCCGTCAGTGCCTCGAACTCGACATTGGCGGTCATGCCGCCGAATTCCGGCGAGAAGACATTGCCCGATTGTCTGGCGCGGATCGTCGGCATCGGATCCGGTGTGAAGGCGATGTTGGAAAGTCGCGTCGGATCCCAGAGGGATTCGCTCATCAGCATGATAATGTCGGGCTTTTGGCGCGGACCGGAGAGATAGCCGTAATTTCTTGCGGGCATGGTGTCGATGGCGCCAGCGCCGTATCCGGCCGGTGACTTGATGTCGGCCATGGGCAGGTTCAGCGCGAAGGCGACGATGAAGCCGTTGTGGTTGTAATTTTCCGTCTGGTCCCAGACGATCGGTATGATCCCCAGCTTCTCGCGAACATAGGAATATTGTGTGGGGTCCATCTGTGAGGCGAAAAGTGCTGCCAGCGGCAGGCAGATCGAAAGCCGGGCAAGGCGCTCGTTTCGCGAAAGTGCGACCGTGTGGCTCCGGATATAGCGCCAGAACAGGATCATGGCGCCGGTGCCGGCGATGATGCCGATTGCCAGGGCAATCGCCGTCCAAGGGCGATCACGTACCATGACCGGCATCAGCTCCATGATCTGCCGCCCAAACAGGAAGTCCGAAGGGTAGAGCGGATCGGAGAGAAAATTCTGCTTCTGGCTGGAAATGAAGGCCGGTATGAGCAGCACTGGAGCGACGATCAAAGCGGATAGATGCGCGCGACCGATCAAGGCATCCAGTGTCAGCATGGTCAGCATGACAACGCCGATGGTGGCAAGGCCCGGACGGGACGGGGAAAGGAGATAGGTCCAAGCGGAGGCGAATTCGCCGCGTGCAACCCATTCGACCGTCATAACGATGGACAGGGAGAAAAGGAGGGTCAGCGTAAGGCTCAGAAGCAGGCGCAGAGCGGCAGACTTCTGTTTTGCCGCGCCGATCTTCTGGAAAAGGGCAAGCTTGCCCGCCAAGGCGGACTCGATGACCAATGCGACCAATGCTTTCTCCAAAAGCTACAAAATATTCATATAAGTGTCACGCTTCTGTCATGAATTCTTCATGAACTGCAAGGCTGGCCTGGTATTTTTTGGGGCAAAAATACCTCCTCTGCGCGTAGTGCGATCTTTGATGCGTGTGCGGGAAGGAAGGCGGTTGCGGAAGAAAGATGGCATCGCTAAATGTATGGCATGACAGAGCAAAGCCAGATTACCCACACCATCCGCATCGCCGTCGCGCAGCTCAATCCGACGGTCGGCGACGTCTCCGGCAATCTCGCCAAGGCGCGTGAGGCCCGGGCCGAAGCGGCGCGCGAAGGCGCGCAGATCGTCCTGCTGACGGAGTTGTTCATTTCCGGCTATCCGCCGGAAGATCTCGTGCTGAAGCCGGCATTCATCCGCGCCTGCTGGAAGGCGGTGGAAGCTCTGGCTGCCGATACGGCCGATGGCGGCCCTGGCGTGATCATCGGCTTTCCCCGGCAGGACGAGACGGGCCGCTACAATTCGATTGCCGTTCTCGATGGCGGCAAGGTGATTGCGATCCGTGACAAGGTAGACTTGCCGAACTACGGCGAGTTTGACGAGAAGCGCGTGTTCGATCAGGGCGCCATGCCCGGTCCGGTCAATTTCCGCGGCGTGCGACTGGGTATCCCGATCTGCGAGGACATCTGGGGCGAGCTCGGCGTCTGCGAGACGCTGGCTGAAAGCGGTGCGGAAATCCTTCTGTCGCCGAATGGCTCGCCGTACTATCGCGGCAAGGTCGACGTGCGCCATCAGGTCGTGCTGAAGCAGGTCATCGAGACGGGCCTGCCGATGATCTATGCCGCCCAGCTCGGCGGCCAGGACGAACTGGTTTTCGATGGCGCCAGCTTCGGTTTCAATGCCGACAAGACCCTGGCCTTCCAGATGAGCCAGTTCGAGACCGCGCTGGCGGTGACGACCTGGAAGAAGAATGGCGATGGCTGGCATTGCGCCGAAGGGCCGATGGCCCATATTCCGGAGGGCGAGGAGGCGGATTATCGCGCCTGCCTGCTGGGCTTCCGCGACTATGTCAACAAGAATGGCTTCAAGTCGGTCGTGCTTGGCCTGTCCGGCGGTATCGACTCTGCGATCTGCGCGGCGATTGCCGTCGATGCGCTTGGCGAAGAGCGTGTGCGCACCGTCATGCTGCCCTATCGCTATACCTCGCAGGATTCGCTGAAGGATGCGGCCGATTGCGCCAAGGCGCTCGGATGCCGCTACGATATCGTGCCGATTGAGGATCCCGTTACCGGCTTCAGTTCGGCTCTGTCCGATCTTTTCGAAGGCACGGAAAGCGGCATCACCGAGGAAAACCTGCAGAGCCGCGCCCGCGGCACCATCCTGATGGCGATCTCCAACAAGTTCGGTTCGATGGTGGTGACGACGGGCAACAAGTCGGAAATGTCTGTCGGATACGCCACGCTCTATGGCGACATGAACGGCGGCTTCAACCCGATCAAGGATCTCTACAAGATGCAGGTCTACGCGCTGTCGCGCTGGCGCAACCTGCACGTGCCGCCGGGCGCGCTCGGCCCCTCGGGCGAGGTCATCCCCCATAATATCATCGACAAGGCGCCTTCGGCGGAACTAAGGCCGAACCAGACGGACCAGGATTCACTGCCGCCCTATCCGGTGCTTGACGATATCCTCGAATGCCTGGTGGAAAAGGAGATGTCGGTGGAGGAGATCGTGGCCCGAGGCCATGATGTCGCGACCGTACATCGCGTTGAACATCTGCTCTATCTCGCCGAGTACAAGCGCCGCCAGTCTGCGCCGGGTGTGAAGATCACCAAGAAGAATTTCGGTCGCGATCGCCGCTATCCGATCACCAACCGGTTCCGCGATCGCTGATCGCGGCATCCAACGGCAAGGGAGAGGAAGAATGCGCAGCTCGGTCGAGATTTATAATATCCGCACGGGTGCGAACCGGATCGTCTGGCAAACGGACCAGCTGATCGAGGCGCCGAACTATTCGCCTGACGGCCGCTATCTGCTGCTGAATGGCGACGGGCTGCTCTATCGGCTGCCGCTGGATGGCAGTGGGATCGTCCAGATCGATACCGGCTTTGCGACCCTGTGCAACAACGATCACGGCATCTCGCCGGACGGTTCACTGATTGCCATTTCCGACAAGACGCAGCATGGCAAATCCTGCATCTATGTTCTGCCGGCAGAGGGCGGCACGCCAAGGCAGGTGACGACCAATCTGCCCTCTTACTGGCATGGCTGGTCGCCGGACGGAAAGCGCTTCTCCTACTGCGGCATCCGCAACGACGTTTTCGATATCTATACGATCTCGATCGATGGCGGCGAAGAGACCCGCCTGACGCATGGCGAGGGCCGCAATGACGGACCTGACTATTCGGCCGACGGGCGATGGATTTATTTCAATTCGAGCCGCACCGGCCTGATGCAAATCTGGCGCATCCATCCTGATGGCACCGGCCTCGAGCAGGTGACCCATGATAATTACGGCAATTGGTTCGCGCATCCGTCGCCAAAGAACGACAAGGTGGTCCTGATCTCCTATGATCCTGACGTCTTTGATCATCCGCGCGATCTCAATGTGCGGATGCGGCTGATGGATATGGATGGCGGCAACCTGACGACGCTGTTCGAGCTCTTTGGCGGGCAGGGATCGATCAATGTGCCGAACTGGTCACCGGATGGGGACGAGTTCGCCTATGTCCGCTACGAGCCTGCCTGAGCTCTGGACAGAGCGCAACCGGCGCGATAGATCTGGATGCGTTCTCAGGGCGCATCCGATCCGCGGGAAGGGCTAGGCCCACCTGATGCATTTAAAGTGAGACTGCCACACCTCTTTTCAGTCTGTGGGCGCGGATACCGGACGTAAATGGAAGGAGGTCTACCGTGACCACGCGCTCTTTGGCTGTCGACGCCACTCTCGATTCCCTTAAAAAGCAGGCCAAGTCTTTCCTTAAGGCCGTTCAAGCCGGCGATACTTCGGCGCGCAGCCGCGTTATGCCCTATTTTGCGGATATAGCCAGCGTTGGACTGCAGGACATTCAGCTCGTTCTTGCCCGCGAATTCGGCTTTTCGAGTTGGGCGAAGCTCAAGGCACATCTGGAAAGCGGCGATCGCAAGCATATCCCACGGGATCAGCTCGCCAACCGTTTCCTGTCGCTGGCGACCGTTTCGTATTTTGCCAATATTCCCGCCGATCCCGCGCGCTTCGATGAGGCGCTAATGCTGCTGGAGTCCCATCCGGAGATTGCCGACGAAAGCATCCATGTCGCCGCCGCGCTTGGCGACGCCGACCGGGTAGGTCGCTGGCTTGATCGACAGCCACAGCTTCTCGATCGCAGGGGCGGGCCGCATGATCTCACTCCGCTGATGTACGCAGCCTATGCTCGCGTGCCGGGTCGTTCCAGCCTGCCGGCAGCCCGTGAGCTGGTTCGGCGCGGGGCCGATGTCAACGCCTTCTTTCTCGATGCCGGTCAGTATCGCTTCACCGTTTTGACCGGCGTCTTCGGCGAAGGCGAGGCGGGAAAGGATCGTCAGCCGCCGCATCCGGAATGCGAGGCATTCGCGCGGCTGCTGCTCGATGCGGGCGCTGAAGCCAATGATAGTCAGGCGCTCTACAACCGCATGTTCGAGCGGGACGATACATGCCTGAAATTGCTGATCGAATATGGCTTGTCCGCTAGGGATAAGAACAATTGGTTCGTGCGCGAAGACGGCAAATTCGTCGAGAACATGCAGACTGTTTTCGACTATCAGCTTGCCTGGGCGCTGGAACATCGCATGGGCGAGCGGGTACGTCTGCTGGTGGAGAATGGCGCTGATGTCCATAAGCCCATTAACGGCAGGACTCCCTATGAATGGGTTCGCCTGAGTGGCGATAGCAAGCTGGCAGCATACCTTATTCAGAAGGGTGCCGTCGCGGTTCGCCTGAAGCTGGAGGATTGGGCCTATCTTCAGATTAAGGCGGGTGACATCGACGCAGAGCAGATCATGATGCTTTTCAAGCAGCAGGGCGGAAACAATCTTAATATCGTAGCAGCGATGGATAAAGCTCATCCCGACATGCTGCACGAGGCTGCTGGCGAAAATGATCTGCGCGCCGTGGGTCTCATGTTGGCGCTGGATTTTGACGTCAATGCAATGACAAGCCGAACACCGCTGCATGAAGCCGCGCTGCATGGCCATATGGAGATGGCGAAGCTGCTGATCGAGCATGGAGCGGACACCACCGTTCGTGATCCCAATTTTCATGCGCCGCCGATCGGTTGGGCCGAATATAACGGCAAGGATGAGATGGTCGAGTTTCTGAAGGCCTATCCGCTCGATATTTTCGCGGCGGCCACTTTCGGTCAGGTCGATCAGCTGGCTGCTATTCTCGATAGGCATCCGGAACAGGTGAATATCCGCTTCGGAGACTTCCGCCCTCATGGGCAGGCCACCGATCGCGATTGGATGACGCCGCTTGGCTTTGCCATTGTCAATCGCTGCGGCGAGGCGGTGCGCATCCTGCTGGCGAAGGGTGCGGATCGCTCGGTCAGGGATGTTTCCGGACAGTCCTATCGCGATCTCGCGAGAGAGACGGGCGATGAGGCCATCATCTCCTTGTTGCGCCAGCCTTGAACGACATGAAATCAACGCAGTCGGGCGGAGATGGGCAACATCCGCCCACGCATTATTGTGCCGGCTGCGGCCCGGCCTCTTTCGGATGTTTAAGGTCGATGCTGCCCTGGTCGGTCGCGAGAAATTGCGGGCCGACCTGGCGAACCTTATGGGCCGAAGGATCGTAGGGGCGATCCGGCGGAAATTGCTGCGGCTGCGCCTGTGTTACCTTGGGCGCCGCCGTCGGTGGTGCCTGCTTTTGTTCGAGGCTGGAATTCTTCTGGAGCCTTGGCGTCTCGATGACGGTAATGGAGCTTTCGGGCTTGGCCAGGGACTGCTCCTGCGGCGCATAGGCATCCATTTTCGTGTGGGTATCGATGACAATATCCGGCGTTGCCGAAGCCGGCAGGCTGCAGCCGTTGCGCTGCATCGTGTCCAGCAACTGCCGGCGCTGCATGGCAACGGCATCGACGCGGCCAACGCTCTGCTCGCGCTGATCCATCAGCAGGGAGAGATCGTGCCGCATCTGATCGATCGATTGCCTGATGTCATCGCAGACGCCCTGACTGTCCTGGCCGTCAAAAACGCCATCGTCGCCTTCGACGCAGCCCTGGTTGCGCAGATCGCTCATCGTCCGGCGGATCATCAGGTTCTGCTGCACGATGGCGCGCGAGAGCTGGCGTGTTTCCTGGCTGGCGCCGATCACTTCGCTGATGTCGACATAGCGGCCGCGCAGTTCGTCGCAGAGATCGACCTGTGCGAGGGCCGCCGATGTGGCCGTCAGCAGGGAAAAGAAGGCAATGGAAGCTTGTTTTATGCCGCGGTTCACGGTTCTGCTCTCGAAAGCGGTTTTAAGTCGCTGAAGATTACACGCAGCAGCTTAACAACGTATCCATGAAAAAGCACGGATTTCGAGAGGATTTTCGTGAAATTGCAGGTCGCAGCCGCCGATAGCCAGGGGATAGGCGACACCGCGAATGCATGAAACGCGGTGTCATTCTGGCTGTGGCTGCTAGACGTGATATCAGGCGATCTGCGAGGCTTCGACGACGGCGAGCGCCGCCATGTTGACCACGCCGCGCGAAGTGACAGACGGCGAGAGAATGTGGGCCGGGAGCGCCGTCCCGAGCAGAATCGGGCCGACATGCAGACCATCGGTCATGGTCTTGACCACGCCGAGCGTGATATTGGCCGCATCGAGATTGGGGAAGACCAGTAGATTGGCTTCGCCGGAGAGCGCGCTGTCCGGCATTACGTGCCGGCGCAGGCTCTCGGAAATGGCACTGTCGCCATGCATTTCGCCGTCGACCTCCAGATCCGGCGCTGCCTCGCGAATGAGAGCCAGCGCTTCGCGCATCTTGGTAGCGCTTTCCGACTCCCGTGAGCCGAAGTTGGAATGGGAGACGAGAGCGGCGCGGGGCTCGATACCGAAGCGCTTGATCTCCTCGGCTGCCAGCCAGGTGGATTCCGCGATTTCCTCGGCGGACGGATTAAACGTCACATAGGTATCGGTATAGAAGGTGGCGCCGCGCTGCGAAATGAGCAGGCTCAATGCCGAGAAATCCCGAACATCAGGCCGCTTGCCGATGACCTGGCGGACGATGCGCAAATGACGCTCATAACGGCCTTCGAGACCGCAGATGAGCGCATCAGCTTCGCCGCGCTTGAGGGCAAGCGCGCCGATAACGGTTGTGTTGGTACGGACGATCGTGCGGGCTGCTTCTGGGATAACGCCCGCGCGGCCGACCAGCGAGAAATAAAGTTCGACATACTCGCGGAAGCGCGGATCGTCTTCGGGATTGATGACAGCGAAATCCGTATGAGGGCGAATCTTCAGGCCGTAGCGCTTGAGGCGCGTCTCGATGACGGAAGGACGACCGATTAGGATCGGGACGGCGGTGCCTTCCTCGAGCAGGACCTGGGCGGCGCGCAGCACGCGCTCATCTTCGCCTTCGGAGAAGACGACGCGTTTGCGCTCGGCAATCTTCGCAGCCGCAAAGATCGGCTTCATCACGAAGCCCGAACGGAAGACGAAGCGGTTGAGCTCGTCCATATAGGCGTCAAAATCCTTGATCGGGCGCAGGGCGACGCCGCTTTCCGCGGCTGCCTTCGCCACAGCCGGCGCAATGCGCAGGATCAGGCGCGGGTCGAAGGGCGAGGGGATCAGGTAATTGGGCCCGAAGACCGGCGTTTCGCCTGTATAGGCGCGGGCGGCGACATCGGAAGGTTCCTCGCGGGCAAGCGCGGCAATGGCGCGCACGGCGGCCATCTTCATCTCTTCGTTGATCGTCTTGGCGCCGCAATCGAGCGCTCCGCGGAAAATATAGGGGAAGCAGAGGACGTTGTTGACCTGGTTCGGGAAGTCCGAGCGGCCAGTGCAGATCATTGCATCGGGACGGGCGGCACGGGCGAGATCCGGCATGATTTCCGGCGTCGGGTTGGCGAGCGCCATGATCAGCGGCTTTTCGGCCATCTGCGCCAGCAATTCGGGTTTCAGCACGCCGGCAGCCGACAGGCCGAGGAAGACGTCGGCGCCCGGAATGGATTCGGCGAGCACGCGCTTGTCGCTATCTTGAGCGTAGACGGATTTCCACGCGTCCATCAGGACGTTGCGATCCTTGTAGACCAGACCCTCGATATCGTGGACCCAGATGTTCTCGCGCCTGGCGCCGAGGATGACGAGCAGGTTAAGGCAGGCGAGCGCCGCCGCCCCCGCGCCGGAAGCGACGATCTTGACGTCTTCGATCTTTTTGCCGGCCAGTTCCAGCCCATTGAGGATGGCGGCGGCGACGATGATGGCGGTGCCGTGCTGATCGTCGTGAAAGACCGGAATTTCCATTTTCTCGCGCAGGCGGCGCTCGACGTCAAAGCATTCCGGCGCCTTGATGTCTTCGAGATTGATACCGCCGAAGGTCGGCTCGAGCGCCGAGACGGTATTGACCATCTCATCGACCGTCGGTGCTGCGATTTCGATGTCGAAGACGTCGATGCCGGCGAATTTCTTGAAGAGAACGGCCTTGCCTTCCATAACAGGCTTCGAAGCGAGCGGACCGATATTGCCGAGCCCGAGCACGGCGGAACCGTTGGAAATCACCGCTACGAGATTGGCGCGGGATGTATAGTCAGCTGCCGTTTCGGGGTTGTCGCGGATGGCGATGCAGGGGGCAGCGACGCCGGGGGAATAGGCAAGTGCCAGATCGCGCTGATTGCCCAGCGGCTTGGTCGCTTGAATTTCGAGCTTGCCGGGACGGGGATAACGATGGAAATAAAGCGCCTGCTCGTCGAAATTTCCGCTCGCCATGTTCTTGGCTGCTTTCGAAGTGTCGTTCGTATCCAACTTGCGTCTCCATTCCTGCCTGCGCTTTGAGTCTTCTGCATACATCAATCGCTTCGCCTTCACAGTATGGAATTGAGGTCACAAGGCGTTTTTGTCGTGGCAAAACTGAATTGCCTTTTCCGCAATGATCGCAGATCGCGCGATGTCCTTTCCGCAAGTCGAAGGCTGCGAACGCGTCATCTTGGAAAGAATGGCGTGAAAGTGCACAGATGGGCGGCTCATCCAAGCGAGGCGGCGCGGGCCATGTTTCGCCTTGGTATCGCCAGCTTTACAAGCAATCGTCCTGACCTCGCAGTTGCCGCGAAACTTGGTTGAACGTCGCCGCTGGGCCGCCAAGCACAGGGTTTGTCATCTTCCTGAAACACGAGTCTGGTTTTGGAATAGCCAATGTAGGATAGGGCACGGACATAAAGTTCGTGAATGAAAACATGGACCCCCGGCATTTCCGAACGCTATTCATTTCTGACGTGCATCTCGGCTCGAAGGCCGCCAAGGCGGATTACCTGCTCGATTTTCTCCGTTATCACGAGGCCGATACCATCTTCCTGGTTGGCGACATCGTTGATGGCTGGCGGCTGAAGCGAAACTGGTACTGGCCCCAGGATTGCAACGACGTCGTACAGAAGCTCCTGCGCAAGGCGCGCAAGGGCACGCGCATCGTTTATATCCCCGGCAATCACGACGAATTCCTGCGTGACTTCCCCGGAATGCACTTCGGCGGTATCGAGGTGGCGCAGCGCGCCATGCATGAAACGGCCGACGGGAAGAAATATCTCATCCTGCACGGCGACGAATTCGATGTCGTTGTCCGCAATGCCCGCCTGCTCGCCTATCTCGGAGACTGGGCTTACGACATGGCCATCTTGATCAATATCGGACTTGCGGCGGTGCGCCGACGCCTGAACATGCCCTATTGGTCCTTTTCGGCCTGGGCAAAGCTGCAGGTGAAGCACGCCGTCAATTTCATCGGCGAGTTTCAGCGTGTCGTGGCCGAAGAGGCCAAGCGCAATGATGCAGATGGCGTCATCTGCGGTCATATCCACCATGCCGTGATCGAGGATCTCGATGGGATCCGTTACATCAACACGGGCGACTGGGTGGAAAGCTGCACGGCGATTGCCGAACACGAAGACGGCACGTTCGAGCTGATCACGTGGCAGAATATTCTCGAAACGCAGCCAGTCGGCTCGCAGGTCGGAGAAATACCGCAGGCCCTCGGCGCACAGGCGGCCTGATTTCTGGCTCTTCACAGGCTTGATAATGGCTTGTCATAATTATTGATCGCTGCAAGACAGCCCTGGCTTCGGATTTTTCCGAAACGTTACGGTTTTGGCCATTTCTCGCCATAGTCGTATTCTCGATAGCATGATAGGGACAAGTACGTTCCCCTTCAGGTCTGTCATGATTCCCGCGATCAAGTCCTTCCAGGGCGAGGGTGCGCCTCCTTATTTCCGCTTGCGCGCCGCCTTGTCCTATTGCGCTCCGTTGTTCGTCAACGGCATTGCCGTACCCTTCTTTCCCGTCTGGTTGGCGGGGCTGAATTTCAACGATCACGAGATTGGCCTGGTGATCGCCATTCCCATGGTCGTGCGCGTCCTCGTGACACCCATCATCGCGGTACTGGCCGATCACATGAGAGAGCGGGCCGATGTATTGTTATGGTCGGGTGCCTTGTCGCTGCTGACGGCAATCGCGCTTTACTGGACCAGCGATTTCTGGCCGGTGCTTCTGGTCTACGGCATTCAGGGCGCTACTTACGCGCCTTACGTACCGGTGGTCGAATCGATTGCCATGTCGGGTGTGCGCCGCTGGGGTTTCGACTACGGTTCCATGCGGGTCTGGGGATCGATCACCTTTATCCTGTCGACCCTTCTCGGCGGCCAGCTGATCGGCATGTGGGGCGGCACGACAGTATTGCCCGTGATGGTGGCGGGGTTCATTCTGACGACGATGATGGGCTTTTTCGCGCCACGTATCGGGCCGACGCGCCGGCGCAACCAACCGATCAATCTGCAATCGCCGACCGGAAATCTGCGCTCGCCGCAATTGCTTATAACCATGATCGGCGTATCGATACAGCAATCGAGCCATGCGATGCTCTATACATTTGCGTCGATCTACTGGCATAAGCTCGGCTTTTCCGGCGCCGAGATAGCCGTGCTGTGGAGCATTGGCGTCACGGCCGAGGTGATGGTGTTTTTCCTGTCGAGAAAACTGAGCAGGAGGTTCAGCGCCTGGACGCTCATCTTCTTCGGTTCGACCATGTGCATTCTGCGCTGGGTCCTGTTTCCGAGCAATTTCGGCTTCATCGGCTATTTTGTGCTGCAATGTTTTCATTCATGCACCTATGCCTGCGTCCATACCGGCGTTCAGCGTCGTATCGTGGCGTCCGTCCATGAGACGCAGGAATCATCGGCTCAAGGCGCCTATTATTTCTACAATGGCATGTTCCTGGGATTGATGACGCTTGCATCCGGCTATCTCTACGCCTGGCTCGACCTGACGAGTTACTATGTCATGGCCGGCATCGCCGCCTTTGGGCTCGCCATGGTCGTTTTTGCCTATGGGCTGCAGGCGAGAAAGCCGGCAATCGGCGGAGGCGCTCACGGCGTATCCTGACGCGGTGCAACAAATTCATTTGGATATCAAAAAGCCGTGACATATGTTGGCGCCGGCGCGAGATGGAAATTCCATGCATAGTCGGTGTATTAAGCACTGACCATGCGGACTCACCGAGTCGGCGTATGTTGTGCCAGATTTGAAAGACGCATGAGTTTGAAAGCAGCCGAGCAAAGGTCCGATGCACCGAAGATCGATGATGCGCCCGAGGGCGCAGGCCATCGCTATCGGCTGCAAGGCAATTGGCGCAGCGCCAGTGTGCATGGCGTGCTGCGGCAGATCGAGCAGCTGTCCAAGCGCAGTTCCGGCGGCGACGTCGTGATCGATCTTTCCGGTCTTTCCGATGTCGATACGGCGGGTGCGCTGCTGATCCGCCGGCTGAAGGAAAGTCAGGAAGCGCACAAGGCCCATGTCACGATCGAGGGTTCCAATCCGCATATCGATGAATTGCTGACCGCGTTCGATGCGCATCCGGACGATGAGGCGGCGGCTGCAAAGCCGAGGACATCATTGGCGGAGCGCATATTGGCGCCCATCGGCAAAACCGTCTACGAGATCTGGGGCAATCTCGTTGCCGCCATGTACATTCTGGGTTCCGCCGTCCGCGGCGCGCAGCTCAAATTCGGCCGCGGCAGTGGCGTTTCGCCGGCCTCGATCATCAATCAGATCGACCACATGGCAGTGCGCGCCGTTCCAATCATCCTGCTGATGTCGTCGCTGATCGGTGCGATCATCGCTCAGCAGGGCGCTTTCCAGCTGCGCTATTTCGGCGCGGAAATCTTTGTGGTCGATCTCGTCGGAATCCTGCAATTGCGCGAAATCGGCGTGCTTCTGACCGCGATCATGATCGCCGGCCGTTCCGGCAGCGCAATTACGGCCGAAATCGGCTCCATGAAAATGCGCGAGGAAGTGGATGCGCTGAAGGTCATGGGTCTCAATCCCATTGGTGTTTTGATTTTCCCACGGCTGGTGGCGCTGACGGTTGCTCTGCCGCTGCTGACCGTCATTGCCAACTTCGCTGCGCTTTTTGGTGCCGCCCTGGTGTCCTGGGCATATTCCGGCATCACGTTTGCAACCTTCATCTCGCGACTGCATGAGGCCGTCAGCCTTTCGACGGTCATTTCGGGCATGATCAAGGCGCCGTTCATGGCGCTCGTTATCGGCATCGTCGCGGCGGTCGAGGGATTGAAGGTGGGAGGCAGTGCCGAGTCTCTTGGTCAGCACGTGACGTCATCGGTGGTGAAGTCGATCTTCGTCGTTATCCTCATGGACGGGCTCTTCGCCATGTTCTACGCAGCAATCGATTTCTGAGGGAAGATAACGATGAGCGCGCTTCACTCGGAAATCCCGTTGGAAAAGGATGAGCAGGGCAGGGACATCGTGCTGTCGGCACGGGATGTCACCGTTGGCTTCGGATCGAAAATCGTCCTCGACAAACTGAACCTCAACATCTATCGCGGCGAGATTCTCGGTTTCGTCGGCGCTTCCGGGGCGGGTAAGTCCGTGCTGCTGCGAACGGTGCTGCGGCTATTGCCGCGCCGCTCGGGCAAGATTGAGATTCTCGGCGAAGATTACGACAAGCTCGACGAGCAGGACCGCAACCGCCTCGACATGCGGCTCGGCGTTCTCTTCCAGCAAGGCGCACTGTTTTCCTCACTGACGGTCAAGGAAAACATCCAGGTGCCGATGCGGGAATATCTGGACCTGCCCAAGGAGATGATGGACGAGTTGGCGCTGATGAAGATCCGCATGGTGGGTCTGGCCGCTGATGCCGCCGACAAATATCCTTCCGAACTTTCCGGCGGCATGATCAAGCGCGCGGCGCTTGCCAGAGCGCTGGCGCTCGACCCTGATCTCGTTTTCCTCGATGAGCCGACATCGGGTCTCGATCCGATCGGTGCGTCGGAATTCGATGAACTGATCGCCAAGCTGCGCGACACGCTCGGCCTGACCGTTTATATGGTGACTCACGACCTCGACAGCCTATTTTCCGTCTGTGACCGTATTGCTGTCCTCGGACAGAAGCGGGTATTGGTGGAAGGTACGGTTGAGGACATGCTCGCCTGTGATGATCCCTGGGTGCAATCCTACTTCAGGGGTAAACGCGCACGTTCGATCGTGCCGCGCGAGGACATCAAGGGGCACAACGACGACAAAGGCGCAAGCGCCCACAGCCGCGAGAAGTGACTGGAGACTATGGAAACCAAAGCCAATTATACGATCGTTGGGTTCTTCACGCTGCTCGTCATCGCGGCTGCCTTCGGTTTCGTCTACTGGATGGCCGAGTATGGCCGCGGCGGCCCGATGGTCGAGCTCGTCGTGCGCATTCCCGGCTCGGCAAACGGCTTGAGCGTCGGCTCGCCAGTTCGCTTCAACGGTATTCAGGTTGGTTCGGTGCAGGGTCTGTCGATCGATGCCGACGATCCGAACTATTCGCTTGCCTTCACGCAGGTGCGTGCAGATGCGCCCGTCTATACCTCGACCAAGGCCATTCTTGAGATCCAGGGTCTGACGGGCGCCGCCTATATCGAGCTTTCGGGCGGACGCAATGGCGACGAGAATATTTTGAAGCGTTCGATCGATACGGGTAAGCGGGCGGTGTTGCTTGCGGATCAATCGAGCGTCACCAATCTCTTGACGACGGCCGATAAGATCCTGAACCGCGCCAATGATACGATTGGCGACATTCAGGGCTTCGTCTCGGATTCGCGCGGGCCGCTAACGGATACCGTGCGCAATGCGCAGAAATTCTCGAAGGCCATCGCCGACAATTCCGACAATATTGACAAGTTCCTGGCAAGCGTCGGGCAGCTTTCCGATACCTTCAAGACGGTTTCGGTCCGCGTGGATTCGACATTGGATGCGATCGAGAAGCTGGTGCGTGCGGTCGATGCCCAGAAGGTCAACGACGTCATCGCCAATGCCGACAAGATCACGGCCAATGTTGCCGACGCGACGACCGACCTGAAGGCGACGATTGCGAGCTTCAAGCAGACGGCCGACACCTATACGACGTTCGGTCAGAATGCACAAAAGACGCTGGACCGGGTCGATGCGATCGTCGCACAGATCGATCCGGCCAAGATCAAGGGATCGGTTGATGATATTGCCGACGTGACGAAACAGGCGCGCACGGCGGTCGCATCGATCCGCGACGTCGCCAATTCCGTTGCCGCGCATCAGCAGGATATCGACCAGACGATCGCCAATGCCCGCGACATCTCCACCAAACTCAACGCGGCTTCCGGCAAGGTCGACGGCATCCTGACCAAGGTCAATTCCCTGCTCGGCGACGACAGTACGAAATCACTGTTCGCAGAAGCCAAGGACACGCTCGAATCCTTCAAGAAGATGGCGGACAATCTCAATTCCCGCATTGGGCCGATCGCCGACAATCTGCAGAAATTTTCGAGCAGCGGCTTGCGCGATGCCCAGACCCTCATCAACGACATGCGGGGCACGGTTGACAACCTGAATAGTACAATCACTAATTTCGATCGCAATCCGCAACGACTGATTTTCGGCGGGGATACGGTCAAGACTTATGACGGCCGCGCGCGGCATTGATGAAGAGCGACATCTGGTCTCCAGGGGATAAGCGAAATATGGTCGGTTGCGTGTCGAGTGAGCGTCATCAGGTGTGGAAAGCTGTGATCGCGTTGCCGTTGCTTGCAGCTTTGCTGGGGGGCTGTGGAACTTCCTCCAACAACGATACCTACGATCTTTCCGCGTCGGCGAAGGCGAATGGACCTTCGGTCAAAAGCCGCCAGATCCTCATCCCGCCGCCAACCGCGCTGCAGGCGTTGGACAGCAATCAGATCGTCATTCGTGTCTCGCCCTCGGAAATTCAATACCTCGGCAAATCGCAATGGAGCGACAAGCTGAGCAAGATGGTGCAATCGAAACTGGTCGAGGCCTTCGAAAACACCGGCAAGCTCGGCGGCGTCGGCGTGCCAGGGCAGGGGCTTGCGATCGACTATCAGATCGTCACCGATATCCGCTCCTTCGAAATCAATGCGTCTGGCGGCCAGAAGACGGCAATCGTCGAGATCTCCGAAAAGATCCTGAACGATCGCACCGGCACGGTGAAGGCCCAGAACGTGTTCCGGAAGGTCGTGCCGGTCAGTGGTGGCAGCAATCCCGATTTCGTCCGCGCGCTCGACGCTGCATTTGCTGGCGTGACCGGCGAACTCGTCGACTGGACATTGCGCTCGCTGTAAGGGCGATCAGCGCTCCATCAACTCTTTGAGTGTCTTCAGATCGCGCATGACATGCGCGGCATCGGCTGCGAATTTTGCTTCATCCATGCCTGGTAGCTGGAGCACATTGAACATGACCTCGCAACCGTCGCCGTTCGGTACGACGCGCAAGGCATTGTAGACCTGCAAATCCGATTCCAGTGTTACCCAATGATCGATGACGCCGAAGTCATTGTGAGGCGCGAAGCGCACGCGTGCAGTCCCGAGCGTGCCTTCGGCGATCCAGTCGTCCCCATCCTGCGTCAGTCCCGATGCCAGGCCAGAGGCCCAGAAAGGCATGTTTTCCGGGCGGCTGGCGTAGTCGTAGACCTCCCTCCAGTCGCGAGCGATGGAGACATGTACGATCTGCGCGCTCATGGTCGACATGATGGTTTCCTCCTCTATATCACCCTCATAGGACTGCGATCGGCAGAAAAAACGTTAGTTCGGAAACGGATGAATCGCGAATTCCGCAACATTGTTGCACAGTCCTGCAAAGAGAACGATTCACGGCTTTCGAAGACTTGCCGTTTTCCGTCCGGAGTGCAACAACAGCCCCAACGCAGGGCTGTCGCCGGTCGCGTCGAGCGTCGGTGGCATTGCGTCATATCGGATGTTGCTGTGTCTTCCGGGTCTTCAGGGTGGGGCCGGGCGCAGTCAACGGCTCATTGGAGGATTGTCGTGGAAAAGGCAGAAATCGGGCTGATCGGTCTTGCTGTGATGGGATCGAATCTGGCGCTCAACATCGCCGAGAAAGGCAACAAGATCGCGGTGTTCAACCGTACACCTCAGGTAACGGATGAATTCTATGCGAATGCGGGCGCACTCAAGGACAAGATCATTCCCTGCAAGACGATCGAGGAATTCGTCGAGGCGATCCGCCCGCCACGGCCGATCATCATCATGATCAAGGCTGGTGAGCCGGTCGACCAGCAGATGGCGGCGCTGCAGCCCTATCTCGACAAGGGCGACATCATGATCGATGCCGGCAATGCCAATTTCCGCGATACGATCGCTCGCTTCGATCGTCTGAAAGATACCGGCCTGACCTTCATCGGCATGGGCGTATCCGGTGGCGAGGAAGGGGCGCGTCATGGTCCGTCGATCATGGTCGGCGGCACGGAAGAGTCCTACAAGCGCGTCGAGAAGGTGCTGACCTCGATCGCTGCGAAATACAACAACGATCCATGCGTTGCCTGGCTCGGCAATGATGGCGCCGGTCACTTCGTCAAGACCATCCACAACGGCATCGAATATGCCGATATGCAGATGATCGCCGAAATCTACGGCATCCTGCGTGACGGTCTCGGCAAGAGCGCGGCCGAGATCAGCTCGATCTTCGGCGACTGGAACAAGGGTCGCCTCAACTCCTACCTCATCGAGATCACCGAGAAGGTTCTGGCTGCGAAGGACCCGGCAACCGGCAGCGCCATGCCCGATATCATCCTCGACAAGGCCGGCCAAAAGGGTACCGGCAAGTGGTCTGCTATCGAAGCCCAGAACATGGGCATTCCCGCGACGGCGATCGAGGCTGCCGTTGCCGCCCGCAGCCTCTCGGCGATCAAGAGCCAGCGCGAAGCAGCCGAGAAGATTTTTGGCACGCCCGACTACAAGTTCCCGATCGCCTTCGGTCCCGACTTACTGAAGGACCTGGAGCTGGCACTCTTCGCTGCCAAGATCGGCGCCTATGCCCAGGGCTTTGCCGTCATGGCCGAGGCCTCGAAGGAGTTCAACTGGTCGCTGCCGATGCCTGTCATCGCTAAGATCTGGCGTGCCGGCTGCATCATCCGTTCGCAGTTCCTCGACGAGATCACCAGCGCTTTCACCAAGACCCCGGATGCGGCGAACCTGATCGTCACCCCGGCCTTTGCCGAGATGGTCAAGGAATCGATCCCGTCGCTGCGTCGCATCGTTTCGGCTGCGACCGCATCCGGCCTGCCGGTTCCAGCCCTTGCTTCGGCGCTGACCTATTTCGATGCCTATCGCCAGGCGCGCGGCACCGCCAACCTGATCCAGGCCCAGCGTGACTTTTTCGGCGCACACGGCTTCGACCGCGTCGACGGCAAGGACATTCACCATGGCCCATGGGGCAGCGGGGCTCAGGGCTGAGAAAACAGTCGGATGGGATTATGAAAGAGCCCGCCGGAGGAATCCGGCGGGCTTTTCGCTGTCAGCTCGTCGGCCAGACGGGTGGGCTGATGCTTTGCAGCAGTTCCGGTTCGACACCGTCGATACGGGCGATGACCGCCTTGGCGAGTTCGCGGCCGGCATGGCGGAAATCCTCCGATACCGTAATGATCTCGGGCCTGATCCAGCTCAGCACGTCTGTCGATTGTTTGGCGACCATGTCGATATCGCGGCCCAGGCGGAAGCCGGCCGCCTCGATGCCGGCATTGACGGCAATCGCACCGCCGCTGCTGGAGCAGACGATCCCGTCAGGCGCATGCGGTGAGCGCATCAACGCCTCGACCGTGTCCTTGATATCGGCCAGCGCGTTGTCGGTCGTAATCCTCAAGGGGATTTCTTCGGCGCCATATTGATGCAAGCCCGTCTGGAAGCCGATGCGGGTGTGCGAATAATAGGTCAGCTTGCTGGAGGGCTGCAGCAAGGCCAGGCGGCGCCGACCTCTTGCGACCAGTGCCCGCACGGCCTCATGCGCGAAGGCCTCGTTGTCGAAGTCATGGAAGGGGTGGATGATGCCCATATCCGTCCGCCCATGCGTCGAGAAAGGCATGCCGCGCTCATGCATGAGCTCGACGCGCGGATCATCCGGCTCCGTACGCGATATGATGACGCCATCGGCCGAGCCGGTGTCGAGAATGTAGCGCACCGGCACCAGTGGATCCTTGCTGTGCGAATGCGGCGTGATGACCAAGTGATATTGCGTGCCGGCGAGAACTTCGGAAATGCCGAAGACGATGTGGCTGGTGAAGCCCATGATTTCTTCATCGATGCTCAGCACCAGGGCAATCACATTGGTCTTGCCGGTTCTCAGGCGCACGCCCGCGCGGTTCGGTTGATAACCCAATTGTCGGGCGACCATGCGCACCCGCTCCTTGGTCTCGGCTCCGATATCAGGGGCATCCTTCAATGCGCGAGAAACGGTGGTGATCCCTAACCCCGTCATGAAGGCGATTGTTTTCAATGTCGGCCGTTCGGGAGTGGCTGGCGCGCCGCTCCCTGACATTTTTTTATTGTCCATTTCGCTCACGCTTGCCTCCCGGCCGCCTCCCGCAGCCAATCCGCTTATATTGCCTACATGGCCACCGCAAGCATAGACGCCATGCGGCTTCGCCAATGCGATGAGAAAAACTGTAACGATACAGTTGAAAAGTCGAGCCCTATTTTTACGCCCATTTTCATGCCTATTCTCGTGGTTGTATTCGCGACTCCTGTCTCGAAAATTGAGTCGACCAAGATTATGCAAGAGGGCCGCATGAGTGCGTCCCCGAGATAAAATATTTAATATCAGCTATTTGTGGAGAGTTTTCAGATTTTTTGGCGACCAATATCACGATGGAATGAAGTTATCTTCCACAGGTAAAATGTAATCAATGATTGTATATTCACGCAGTCATGAAAAATTTATGGTCAGGCGGTTGCGCGTTGAAAATGATTCGAATACGTTTTTCCGGCAACGTTTCAGTGAGGGAGGAGAACTCATGAATATTCGTTTGATGGCTGCCGCTTTGCTTGCATCTGTCGCGTTTCCCGCTTTCTCAGCAAATGCGACCGATCTTGAGGTAACGCATTGGTGGACATCGGGCGGCGAAGCAGCTGCCGTGAAGGTTCTGGCTGAGCAATACAACGCCTTGGGCGACAATCACTGGGTCGACGGCGCGATCGCCGGATCCGGTTCGACCGCAACGCCCCTCATCGTCAGCCGTATCCTGGGCGGCAATCCCATGGGTGCAACGCAGCTCAACACGGGCCGCGACGCCGAAGAGTTGGTCAAGGCCGGCCTGATGACCGATCTGACCGACCTTGCCGAGAAGGAACATTGGAAGGACATCATTCGTCCGGCCAGCCTCCTCAATTCCTGCACCTATGAGGGCCGGGTCTATTGCGTGCCGCTCAACATTCACTCCTGGCAGTGGATGTGGGTCAATCGTCACGTCTTCGAAGACAACGGCATGAAGGTCCCGGCCAACTGGGATGAATTCGTTGCCGACGCGCCGAAGCTGCGCGAGAAGGGCATCACCCCGCTTGCGACCGGCGCCCCGTGGCAGGTTGACGGCATGCGCAGCGTCATGCAGATCGGCATCGGCGGCAAGGAGACCTATCTGGCGATCTACCAGAAGAAAGACGCAGACGCTGTGAAGAGCCCCGAAAACCGCAAGGTTTGGGACGCTTTCGCGCAGGCGCGCGATCTGGTTGATGAGAGCTATTCCGGCCGCGACTGGAATGTCGCCACCAACATGGTCATCACAGGCAAGGCCGCCGCACAGATCATGGGCGACTGGGCGCAGGGCGAGTTTGGCGTTGCCAAGCAGGTTGCCGGCAAGGACTATGATTGCCTTCCGGGTCTAGGCTTCCATGGCCTGCTCGATACCGGCGGTGATAGCTTCTACTTCCCGAAGAACAGCAATCCTGACATTACCAAGGCGCAGCTCGAGCTTGCCAGCATGCTGGTTTCCAAGGAAACCCAGGTCAAGTTCAACCTCGCCAAGGGCTCCCTGCCGGTGCGTGGCGATATCGATCTGAGCGCGGCCAGCAGCTGCATGAAGAAGGGTCTGGAAATCCTCAAGAATCCGGACAACGTGGTGCCGGGTGTCACTCAGCTGATCGACCCGGATACGCGCGGTCAGATGACCGATCTCGGACTGCAGTTCTTCTCGTCGAAGATGACCGTGGATGAGGCGATCGAGAAGCAGGCCGCCATCTTCAAGCAGGCGCAGTAAGCAAGACGACCATCTATCAATCGCGATGGCCGGCATCGGGGCGGGCGAGGGATCTCGCCTGTCCTGAGGCAGGTCACCAACGGAGGTATCGATGGCTAACGCTGTCCGGCCACTGGGTCTGTTCCGTAACCTGAATGCGAAGATCGCCGCCATTCCTATGGTGCTGACGGTGATCGTCGTCTTCGTCGGTTGCACGCTCTGGACCGTCATCTATTCGTTCACAGATTCAAGGCTGCTGCCGAGCTCCAATTTTGTCGGTCTGGCGCAGTATCAGCGTCTGTGGGGTACCGATCGCTGGAACATCTCGATCGGCAATCTTGCGACATACGGCATTCTCAGCCTGGTTTTCGCTTTCGTCGTCGGCTTCTTTCTGGCCGTGCTGATGGATCAGAAAATCCGCTTCGAGAATACGTTCCGAACCATTTTCCTTTATCCTTTCGCTCTGTCCTTCATTGTGACCGGCCTCGTCTGGCAGTGGATCCTCGATCCTGCGCTCGGGCTGCCGAAGCTGATGCAGGATATGGGCTTTACAAGTTTCAACTTCGCTCTGCTCGGCAATCAGAAGACCGTGCTTTATGCGCTCGTCATTGCCGGTCTCTGGCAGGGCACCGGCCTTGTCATGGTGCTGATGCTGGCGGGCCTGAGGGGGATTGACGGCGAGATCTGGAAGGCGTCGCGCGTTGACGG
The DNA here is from genome assembly GCF_057784475.1 of Martinezella sp. CNPSo 3795. Taxonomy (NCBI): domain Bacteria; kingdom Pseudomonadati; phylum Pseudomonadota; class Alphaproteobacteria; order Hyphomicrobiales; family Rhizobiaceae; genus Martinezella; species Martinezella sp. CNPSo 3795. The sequence goes on from NZ_JBXSOQ010000004.1 coordinate 356,167, forward strand.
CATTCCAGCCTGGCGGACCTATATCTTCGTCGTCATTCCAATGATGCGAGGCGTCTTCGTCACCACGCTCGTCATCGTCGCTTCAGGCATCGTGCGCGTCTATGATCTCGTCGTCGCCATGACATCAGGCGGGCCGGGCTTCGCGTCCGAAATGCCGGCTAAATATGTCTACGACTTCATGTTCCAGCGCTCCAATCTCGGTCAGGCGCTTTCCGCCTCCACCGTCATGCTGGTGACCGTGTTCATCTTCGTCGTGCCGTGGGCTCTCATCGAGTTCCGCCAGAAGCGCCGGTAAGGGAGGAAACCATGGCACTTGCCGCTACCATCGAACCTTCGGGCACCAAGCCCAGGCGCCGCTTTGCCCCGCGCACGATCATGCTCTATGGCATACTTGGGCTGGCCGCGCTCTACTATCTCCTGCCGCTCTATGTGATGGTCGTCACTTCGCTCAAGGGCATGCCGGAAATCCGCATGGGCAATATCTTTGCTCCGCCCATGGAGATTACTTTCGAGCCCTGGGTGAAAGCCTGGTCGCAAGCCTGCACCGGCCTTTACTGCCACGGCATCCAGGTCGGCTTTTGGAATTCGGTGAAGATCCTCGTTCCGAGCGTCATCGTCTCGATCGCCATTGCGTCGGTCAACGGCTATGCGCTCGCCAACTGGCGATTCAAGGGATCGGAAATCTTCTTCACCATCCTGCTGTTCGGCGCCTTCATTCCCTATCAGGTCATGCTCTATCCGCTCGTCATGGTGCTGCGTGAGCTTGGGCTGTTTTCGACGCTCGGCGGCATCGTCCTCGTGCACACCATCTTCGGCATGCCGATCAACACGCTGTTGTTCCGCAACTACTTCGCCTCGCTTCCGCCTGAACTCTTCAAGGCGGCACGCGTCGACGGTGCGGGCTTCTGGCAGATCTTCCTGCGCATCATGCTGCCCATGTCGCTGCCGATCTTCGTCGTCGGCATGATCATCCAGATCACCGGCATCTGGAACGACTTCCTGTTCGGCGTCATTTTCGCCGGCACGCAAAACTATCCGATGACCGTGCAGCTGAACAACGTCGTCAACGCCGTGCAGGGTGTCAAGGAATACAACGTTAACATGGCCGCAACGCTGCTGACGGGCGCGGTGCCGCTTATGGTCTATTTCGTGTCCGGGCGGCTCTTCGTCCGCGGCATCGCCGCCGGCGCAGTGAAGGGGTAATTCATGAACAGTAGCGTTTCCATCAAAGACCTTTCGCTGAATTTCGGTGCGGTCAACGTTCTGAAAAATCTCAATCTCGAGATCAATGACGGCGAGTTCCTGGTGCTTCTCGGCTCATCGGGATGCGGCAAGTCGACCTTGCTCAACTGCATCGCCGGCCTGCTCGATATCAGCGAGGGACAGATCTTCATCAAGGGCAAGAATGTCACCTGGGAAGAGCCCAAGGATCGCGGCATCGGCATGGTGTTCCAGTCCTATGCGCTCTATCCGCAGATGTCGGTCGAGAAGAACCTCTCCTTCGGCCTGCGCGTTGCCAAGGTGCCGCAGGACGAGATCAACAAGCGCATTGCGCGCGCTGCCGAAATCCTGCAGATCGAGCCGCTGCTGAAGCGCAAGCCGGCCGAGCTTTCGGGCGGTCAGCGCCAGCGCGTCGCGATCGGCCGTGCCCTGGTGCGTGATGTCGACGTTTTCCTTTTCGATGAGCCGCTATCGAACCTCGACGCCAAGCTGCGTTCGGAGCTGCGCGTGGAAATCAAGCGGCTGCACCAGTCGCTGAAGAACACGATGATCTACGTCACCCACGATCAGATCGAGGCGCTGACGCTCGCCGACCGCATCGCGATCATGAAGAACGGCGTCATCATGCAGCTCGATGACCCGACGACGATCTATAACGCGCCGCGCAATCTCTTCGTCGCCGGTTTCATCGGATCGCCCTCGATGAACTTCCTCAAGGGCGAGCTGGTCAACCGCGAAGGCAAGGTCGTGTTCGCGACCAACGACGTGCTGTTTTCGCTCGATGGCTACAAGGCTGGCGAGGCTCTTCAAGGGGGGCGCAAGGTCGTGCTCGGTGTTCGCCCGGAGCACATCAAGGTCAATGAAGCGACCGCTCCCGGTGCGGAGGTTCACGATGCCACGGTGGATATCGAGGAGCCGATGGGTGCCGATAACTTGCTGTGGCTGAAGCATGCCGGACATACGATGTCGGTTCGCGTCAACGGTGCCCGGCGCTTTGGCCCCGGTTCAGCCGTAAAGCTTAGCTTTGATATGTCGCTCGCATCGCTCTTTGATGCGCAGACAGAACTCAGAATATAATCGCATGCCCGGAGGCGGTCTGACCGCCTCCTTCTCTACAGCGGTCCGGGGAGGTCCGATGTCGTCTTCGATCAATGATAATCTTGCCATCGATCTCGTCGGTTCGTGGAGGCTGACCTCTCCCGACAGCGATCATTCCCTCTCCATGTCGCTGCCCGGTGATATTCATTCCGCGCTACATGCGGAAGGGCTTATTCCCGATCCCTATTTCGCGCGCAACGAAGAAGTCGTGCAGTGGGTTGCCCAGCAGGATTGGGAGCTGACACGCAGCTTCACGCTCGATGATGCCGGCGGCGACTGGTATCTCGATATCGACTATCTCGACACCGTCGCCAGCGTCTATGTCAACGATACGCTCGTGCTGGAGGCCAACAACTGCTTCCAGCGGTATCGCCCCGATGTCTCGAAGGCGCTGAAGGCGGGCGAAAATACCATTCGCATCGTCCTGCATTCGAGCATTTCCGCTGGTGCTGCCCTTCAGGCGAAACAGCCTTTCTATATCCCCTACAGCACTGGCAATTCGCCGATCCCGAATGGCAACATGCTGCGCAAGCCGCAATGCCATTTCGGTTGGGATTGGAACATTGCGATCGCGCCGCTCGGTCTCTATGGCACCATCGCGCTGAAGAAGCTCGAGATCGCCCGTATCGAGAATGTCGTCACCCAGCAGGTTCACAATGATGACGGTTCGGTCGACCTCAAGGTGACGGTGGCGCTGTTTGCCAAGGGAACGGGGATTGCGCAGCTTTATTTTTCGCTCGACGACGAGCGCGTGCGCCTCGATGTCGGCGTCAATGCCGGCGAGACATCGATCACCCACTTCTTCCATATCGACAAGCCCAGGCTCTGGTGGCCGGCCGGCAATGGCGAGCAGGCGCTCTATGCGCTTTCAGTGGAAACCAATTTCGAAACCGTCACGCGGCAGATCGGCTTGCGCACGGTCGAGTTGATCACCACCGAGGATGAAGCTGGCAGCCGTTTTGCCTTGAAGGTCAATGGCCGCGAGATCTTTGCCCGTGGCGCGAACTGGATTCCGGCCGACGCGCTGTTTTCACGTTCCAATCCGGCCGCGACCGAGGATCTGCTGCAATCGGCCGTCGATGCCAATATGAATGCGATCCGCGTCTGGGGCGGTGGCTTTTACGAGCATGACTGGTTCTATGTCACTTGCGACCGCTTGGGGTTGATGGTGTGGCAGGACTTCATGTTCGCCTGCAATCTCTATCCCTCGACGGGTGATTTCCTCGAGAATGTCGAGGAGGAGGTTGGCTATCAGGTTCGCCGGCTTGCGACGCATCCCTCCATCGTTCTCTGGTGTGGTGATAATGAGCTGGTGGGCGCGCTTACCTGGTTCGAGGAGTCCCGCAAAGATCGGGATCGCTATCTCGTCTCCTACGATCGCCTGAACAGGATGATCGAGACGGCGATGAAGAAGGCTCTGCCGGATGCGATCTGGTGGCCGTCGAGCCCGGCTTCGGGCTATCTCAACTTCGGCGACGCTTGGCATGCCGATGGTTCCGGCGACATGCATTACTGGTCGGTCTGGCACGAGAACAAGTCCTTCGATAACTATCGGACCGTGCGTCCGCGCTTTTGCTCGGAGTTCGGCTTCCAGTCCTATACCTCGCTACCCATCATCAAGACCTATGCCGAGGCGAAGGATATGAATATCGCCTCTCCGGTCATGGAGCTGCACCAGAAGAATGCCGGCGGCAACGAGCGGATTGCCGGCACGATGTTCCGCTATTTCCGCTTCCCGAAGGATTTCCCGAATTTCGTCTATCTGAGCCAGGTCCAGCAGGGTCTCGCCATCAAGACGGCCGTGGAATACTGGCGGTCGCTGAAGCCGCATTGCATGGGTACGATCTACTGGCAGCTCAACGACACCTGGCCGGTGGCTTCGTGGTCGAGCCTGGATTACGGCGGCCGGTGGAAGGTGATGCATTATCTGGTGCGGCGCTTCTTCCAGCCCGTATCCGTTGCGGCCATTCCCTCCGAAGACAACAAGACGATCCGCTTTTCTCTGGTCAACGATACCAATGCCGACATCATGGCCGATATTTCGGCATCGCTGCTGAAGCTCGACGGCGAGCGCGTGCCGCTGACGACGGCGCATGCCGTCTGCACGCCGGATGCGGCCGTGACGGCATTGTCGATCGACGCGGATCAGGTGCCGGCCGATTGCCTGCTGGCGTGGCGTTTCACCGCATCGAACGGCATGGGCGGCGAGGGGCATTATGTTCACGGCACCTACAAGGCGCTCGAGCTTCAGCCCGCCGGCCTGACGGTGCTGAGGGAGGAGAAAGAGGAAAACGGGACTGTGGAACTCACTGTCACCGCAAAGGGACTTGCGCTGTTCGTGATGATCGAGAGCGAGACGGACGGACGCTATTCCGACAACGCCTTCGATCTCGCTGCCGGTGAGAGCCGCCGCATCGTCTTCACGCCGGCCAAGCCGCTCACAAGCGGCGTGCCCGAATTCCGCATCTATGATCTGCAATCCAGTCAGTCGGTGGACAGCTAGCCGGTGGCCAGCAACCGACGGATTGAGCTATCGCGCCGTTAAGGCGGCGCTTTCGGGGCCACAAGCCCAAGACAGACGGCCGGGAGGCCATTGGAGGACTATCGATGACGAAACTTGGATTTCAGCTTTATAGCGCCCGCAATTTCCAGCCCTATTCAGAGATCTTCGTCAAGCTCGGCAAGGCCGGCTATGCCGAAGTCGAGGGCTTTGGCGGTATCTATGCCGATCTCGACGAGACCGGCCTCAAGAACCTGCGCGCCGAACTCGACAAGAACGGCCTGCGGATGGCAAGCGGCCATTTCAGCCCGGATTTCCTCGATGGCGAAGTGCAGAAGTCGCTCACCATTGCCAAGACCCTCGGCATGGATTCGATCTATGCGCCGCATATCGGCGCCGACCAGCGCCCGAAGGATGCGGCCGGCTGGCGCGCCTTCGGCAAGCGCCTGCATGAGATGAGCAAGCCCTACAAGGATGCGGGCTTCGAATTCGGCTGGCACAACCACGACTTCGAATTCGTCAAACAGGCCGACGGCTCGCTGCCGATCGAGCAGATCTTCGAAGGAGCTCCGGATATTTCCTGGGAAGCCGATATCGCCTGGGTCATCCGCGGCGGCGGTGATCCCTTTGCCTGGATCGAAAAGCTCGGTCCGCGCATCACGGCCGTTCACGTCAAGGACATCGCGCCAGCTGGCGAGAACAAGAATGAAGACGGCTGGGCCGATGTCGGTCATGGCACGGTTCCGTGGGCAAAGCTGTTCAAGGCGCTCGCCGGCACCAAGGCCAAGCACTTCGTCGTCGAACACGACAATCCGAGCGATGTCGATCGCCTGATCACCCGCTCCATCGCATCCTTCAAGAGCTTTTGAGGCATTTCCACATGGCTAAGGAACTTGGCGTCGGCATCATCGGATGCGGCAACATCTCAACCACCTATTTCTCGCTCGCGCCGCTCTTCAAAGGCCTGAAGGTGCTGGCCTGCGCAGATATCAACATGGAAGCGGCGCGGGCGCGCGCCGAAGAATATAAGGTCAAGGCCCAGACCATCGACGAACTGCTCGCTAATGACGAGCTCGATGTCATCGTCAACCTGACCATCCCGGACGCGCATTTCCCGGTTTCGAAGCGCATCCTTGAAGCCGGCAAGCACGTCTACTCCGAAAAGCCGCTGGTGTTGACGTTGGAGCAGGGCGAAGAGCTGCGCCGCATCGCCAAGGAAAAGGGGCTGGCCGTCGGCTGCGCTCCGGACACCTTCCTTGGCGGCGCTCACCAGCTTGCCCGCAAATTCATCGATGACGGCGGTATCGGCCGCGTCACTTCGGGCGCATGCTATGTCATGAGCCCGGGCATGGAAATGTGGCATCCGAACCCGGATTTCTTCTTCCTGCCCGGCGGCGGCCCGATTCTCGATCTCGGCCCCTATTATGTCGCCAACCTCATCAACCTGATCGGTCCTGTAAAGCGTGTCGGTGCGATGACCTCGATGGCGTCGCCGACCCGCACGATCACCAGCCAGCCGCGCAACGGCGAGATCATCCCGGTGAAGACGCCGACGACCATCCAGGCGCTGCTCGAATTCGTCAGCGGCGCGCGGATCACGCTGACGGCAAGCTGGGATGTCTGGTCACACCGCCATGCCAATATGGAGCTTTACGGCACCGAGGGCTCCCTCTATGTGCCCGATCCGAACTTCTTCGGCGGCACCGTCGAGGCGAGTGGCCGCGACAAGGACATCAAGCCGCTGGAAAACTGGGCGCATCCTTTCGGTATCGTCAATCAGGAAAGCCCGAACGGCTCCCGGGCCAACTATCGCACGGCCGGGCTTGCCGACATGGCGGCCTCACTGATCGACGGCTGCGATGCGCGTTGCTCGCTCGACCGCACGCTGCATGGCGTCGACGTCATGACTTCGATCCTGAAGTCTGGCGAAGAAGGCCGCTTCATCGATCTGACGACAACCTGCACGCAGCCGGCAGCCCTCGGCATCGAAGAGGCACAAGCGCTCTTGAAGTAAGCGCCGGAAGAGCTAGTTTGCGCGCGGGTGACCAACCCGCGCGCTTTTCATCTCGAAGGAATTCCATCATGGCCTGGCAACCGGCATCCGATCGTTATTCAAAAATGAAATACAACAGGACCGGTCGTTCCGGTCTGAAGCTGCCGGCGGTCTCGCTGGGGCTCTGGCACAATTTCGGCGGCGACACACCGCATGACCGCAAGGTCGACATGTGCCGCACGGCCTTTGACCTCGGCATTACCCATTTCGATCTCGCCAACAATTACGGACCGCCTCCCGGCAGCGCAGAAACCGCATTCGGCGAGATCCTGCGCACCGATTTTGCCGGCTTGCGCGACGAGCTCATCATCTCCTCCAAGGCAGGCTATGACATGTGGCCGGGTCCCTATGGCGAATGGGGCAGCCGCAAGTATCTGATCGCCTCCTGCGACCAGAGCCTGAAGCGCATGGGCCTCGACTATGTCGATATCTTCTATTCCCACCGCTTCGACCCGGACACGCCGCTCGAAGAAACCTGCGGTGCGCTCGATCACATCGTCCGCTCGGGCAGGGCGCTCTATGTCGGCATTTCCTCCTACAACTCGCAGCGCACGCGCGACGCTGCCGCCATCCTCAAGGATCTCGGCACGCCATGCCTGATCCATCAGCCGAGCTATTCCATGCTCAACCGCTGGATCGAGGACGACGGTCTGGTGGATACGCTCGAAGATCTCGGTATCGGTTCGATCGTCTTCTCGCCGTTGGCTCAGGGCATGCTCTCGACCAAGTATCTCGGCGGTATTCCGGAAGACAGCCGTGCCGCGCAAAACCACTTCCTGAAGCGCGACTTCATCCGTCCGTCGATCATCGACAATATCAGAAAGCTCAACGAGATCGCCGAGAAGCGCGGCCAGACGCTGGCGCAGATGGCGATCGCCTGGGTTCTGCGCGGCGGCCGTATCACCTCTGCCCTGATCGGCGCGAGCCGTTCGTCGCAGATCGTCGATTGTGTCAAGGCGCTCGATAATCTCGACTTCACCGCCGAAGAGCTGAAGCAGATCGATGTCTATGCCAAGGAAGCTGACATCAATCTCTGGGCCAAATCGGCCGAACGCGATTGAACATTCTGAAACGCCCGGAACTGGTTTCCGGGCGTTTTACCTTTGCCGCTTGCCATGGTCTCCGGAGGAGAGAGTTCATGATCCGCAATCCGATCCTGCCGGGGTTCAATCCGGATCCGTCCATCTGCCGCGTCGGCGAGGACTACTACATCGCGACCTCGACATTCGAATGGTATCCGGGCGTGCAGATCCATCATTCGCGCGACCTCGTGAACTGGACCCTGGTGAGGCGGCCGTTGGAGCGTGCGTCGCAGCTCGACATGCGCGGCGAACCCGACAGCTGCGGCATCTGGGCACCTTGCCTCTCCTATGCGGATGGTCTGTTTTGGCTCGTCTATACCGACGTCAAGCGCTATGACGGCAACTTCAAGGATGCCCATAACTACATCGTGACCTCGCCGACGATTGAAGGCGAATGGTCCGAGCCGGTCTATGTCAACTCCTCCGGTTTCGATCCGTCTCTGTTCCATGACGATGACGGACGCAAGTGGTTCGTCAACATGCAATGGAACCACCGCACGGAGAGCTATGGCGGCTCGCCGAAGACGCCGGCCTTCGACGGTATTCTGCTGCAGGAATGGGATCCAGCGACGAAATCCTTGAAAGGGCCGATCAGGAACATCTTTGCCGGCACGGAGCTGGGACTGGTCGAGGGGCCGCATCTCTTCAAGCGCAACGGCTGGTATTATCTGACCACGGCAGAAGGCGGCACTGGTTACGATCATGCCGTGACCATGGCGCGCTCCCGCGACATTGCCGGGCCGTACGAACTGCATCCCAACAAATACCTGATCACCTCGAAGGACCATCCGGAAGCGGCATTACAGCGGGCCGGCCACGGACAATATGTCGAGACGCATGACGGACAGTTCTATCATACGCATCTTTGCGGGCGGCCTCTGCCGCCGCATCGCCGCTGCACGCTCGGCCGCGAGACCGCTCTGCAGAAATGCGTCTGGAAAGAGGATGGCTGGCTCTATCTCGAAAACGGCACCAGCGTTCCCGATGTCAATGTGGCCAGCCTGAACGGTGCGGTGCCGATCGAGAGGCCGCGCCGTAGCGGTTACAATTTCGATCAGGCCAGACTGCCAACGGATTTTCAGTGGCTGCGCACGCCGCAGCCGGAACGCATTTTCAGCCTGACGGACCGCCCCGGCCATTTGCGGCTTTTCGCACGCGAAAGCATCGGTTCCTGGTTCGAGCAGGCGCTCGTCGCCCGTCGCCAGGAGCATCACAGTTTCCGCGCCGAAACCGTCGTCGATTTCCAGCCCGACACCTACCAGCAGGTTGCCGGCCTGACCCATTACTACAATCGCTTCAAACTGCATGCCATCGCCGTGACCCTGCATGAGAAGCTCGGCCGCTGCGTCACCATCATGACCTGCGCCGGAGACTATCCGAACGGCCGCCTGAGTTTTCCGATCGAGGGTGGCGTCGCAGTGCCCCATGGGCGGATCCAGCTTGCCATGGAGGTGCGGGACAACGATCTGCAGTTCTTCTGGCAGGCCGAGGGCATGGGCGCATGGCAGGCGATCGGGCCTGTGCTGGATGCTGGCGTCATCTCGGATGAGGGCGGGCGCGGCGAGCATGGCTCCTTCACCGGTGCTTTCATCGGCATGTTTGCTTTCGACACATCCGGCCGGGCAAAGACGGCGGATTTCGACTGGTTCAACTATGATGAGCTATAAGACTTCCAGCGGAGCAGGCGCCTGGCCGAACCAATCGCGCCCATTACGGAATTGTAATTCGACTGTCAGACTCGTTTCATGTCTGTCACGATAAATTCGCGTGCAGATTCTGAAATGAGGAAACAACCAATGAGAAAAATCTTCACTGTCCTTCTTGCAGCGTCCATCATCGGAATGCCGCTGGCTGCGACTGCACAAGTCAAGGCTGCGTCCGCTGGCAAGCAGGCCGTCGTCCAGAAGGAAGTGGTGAAGAAGAAGGTCGTCATCCGCAAGGGCGGTTGGGTCAAGGGACGCCGCCTGTCGGCCTCCGACCGGCGGCGTGCAACGGAAATCGACTACCGCGCCTACCAGCTGTCCGCGCCTCCGCGCGGCTATCACTGGGTTCGCCTCAAGAGCAACTTTCTCCTCGTCGGCATTACCAGCGGTTTGATCTCGAAGGTGCATGAGGCGCGGTAAACCCGGATGGGGCTACTGCCAAGCAAAGCAAGGGCGGCCGAGAACCGCCCTTTTCCGTGCCCTAAAACTTTGGAGCAGCCTGAAACAGAAATCCCCGGCATCTCTGCCGGGGATCGCTTGTTCGTTCTTTGTCTATCTCAGCTCAGGCGGCCTGCTGCGTGGGCCAGCATGGTGTAGACCTTGCCGGTATCTGATGTGAGATAGGATTGCGTGACCGTCTTGTCGCGATCGGTGCGAGCAACGTCGGTGAGTAGCTTTTCGAAATCGGCGATGTAGCGATCGACTGCGGTGCGGAATTCCGGCTCGCGGTCGTATTTGCGCTTGATCTCATCGAAGGTCTGCTGGCCCTTGAGTGTATAGAGGCGGCGTGTGAACACGTCGCGTTCGCCGCGCTGGTAACGGCGCCACAGATCGACCGAGGCGTCATGATCGATCGCGCGGGCGATATCGACCGAAAGCGAGTTCAGCGATTCCACGACATGGCGCGGGTTGCGTGCGGCAGGAGCAGGAGCCTGTTCCGCCGGGGCTTTCGCAGTCGTCTGGCGTGCGGGCTGCAGACCGGCGTTTTCGTCACGCGAAGCACCGCGTAGCAGATCGCTGATCCATCCGCCGCCGGCTGCTTCCTGACGGGCAGGAGCTGCTGTTTCCGTCGGACGCTGCGGCTGTGCCGCCGGGCGCTCGGCCGGGATCGACCCGCGCAAGCCGAGGGACTCGATCGAGGGCGGCTGCGGCTGCGGTGCCGGGGCCGGGCGCTGTGCGGGCTGTTGGGCGACCGGCGGCTGTTGCACCGGTTGCTGCTGCCGCGGAGCTGCAGCGGCAGGGGCAGGTGCGGCGGGCTGCGGCCGTGGAGCAGGCTGTGCTTCGGCCAGCGCGCGAGCGGTCGGCTCGGAAATCTCCAGCTGCTGCGTCGAGCGGCCAACAATTTGCGAGATGTCCTGCAGGGCCTTGATCTGTTCAGCAACGGCGCGACGCATGGCGGCGGCGCTTTCCTTTGCCTCTTCCGGAAGGTCGAAGGCGCCCCGCTTCAGTTCGCTGCGGGTGAGGTCAAGCTCGCGGCGAATATCACCGGCCGAGCGGCGGATCTCATCCGTCGCACCGGCGAAGCGGCCGATTGCGTCATCGACCGCAACGCGCAGGGTTTCGCGCAGTTGCTGGGCTGCCGTCTCGGAGGTCTTGCCGGCGTCCGCGAGCATTTGCTCGACCTCTGACAGCGAGGCCGTGAGACCGCCACGCAGGCGATTGGTGAGATCGCTGGAGCGGCGCTCGGCATTGGCGAATGTGTTTTCGACAGCCTGGTTCGCTTCCTCGCCGGCCTTCTGCAAGGCGGCGCGCATGTTTTCTGCCGCATCTTCGGCGCGTTTCTCGGCGTCGGAAAGAACGCGGCCGATATCGCCGAAGGAGGACTGCACGCTTTGGCGAAGGTTGCCGGTCACCTGGTTCGACCGCTGCTCCGCCCGATCGAAGGCTGTTTCCACCATCGAGCCGAGGGCGCGCATGGTGTTTTCGATCTCCTCCGAGCGCTGAACGAGGCCGACGGCCAGATTCTGCAGTGCCGTTTCGCGCTCTTCCAGCGTCGATACGAGGTTTGACTGGGCGGCGCCCAGGAGCTGGGATGCCTGCGTCAGCACCTTGGAGTGATCGTCGAAACGACCGACGATGCTGCCGACCTGCGACAGGGTCTGGCCGGTTATCTCCGACAGCTTGTCGACCTTGCCTTCGAGGAGGCGGCTCGACGCCGAGACCATCTCGCCGGCTTTCGCGGCAGATTCGGCGAAGCGCGACGAGGTTGCGGTGAGGCGATCGTCGACGTTTGCGAATTCGGTGGCCGCATTGGACAACAGGCCGGCAATCGCCGAGTTGTTGTCCGCCAAGCGCGCAATGATGCCGTTGACGCTTGCAAGCAGGTTGTTTTCGAGCGCGCTGACCGTGTTGACCGCATGCTCTGTGCGCGATGAGATCGCGTTGATGAGAGCGGCGTTTTCAGCGCGCAGGCGCTCCGTGCTTTCCTGAGCTGCTGCAGAGATAAGAGCTGCGGCTTCCTGACCCGTTGCCGCGTAGCGATCGACGATCGGGCGAGCCTTTTCGTCGATGAGGCGCGACAGCTCGGTAGAACGTCCGGCAAGCATCGAATTCAGCTCGCGGGTACGCTCGTCAAGCGAGGTGCGGATGGATGTGCCACGGGCTTCCAGCGCCTTGTCGACATCGGCAAGCGTCGAGCCGATTTCACGGGCTCGCTCTTCCAGAGAGCTGCGGATCGCGGTGCTGCGCTCGTCGAGTGCGCGCTCGACCTGGGCCATGGAGGCAGCAATCTGCTCGCTGCCGCCGGCAAGCGTGTTGCGAATAGCTGCGCCGCGGGCTTCCAGCGATTGTTCCGCGGAAGACAGGGCCTGCGAGATCGTATTGACCTGATTGCTGACGAGCCCCTCGGCTTCGGCGACCTTGTTGACGATCGCATTACCGGCTTCCGAGAAGGTCTGGGCGACGGCCGCAGCCTGGCTTGCCAACCGGTTCTGCGTCTCCGAGACACGGTTGACGAGGTCGTTGGAGCGCTCGGTCATGGCGCGGGCGAAGGCATCGCTGTGGTTGCCGAGGTTTTCGGCGAATTGCTGGCCGGTGTTGGCGAGCAGCTCGGCCGTGCGCGTCGCCTCCGTGTCCATGCCTTGCGCGGCGTCGGCGACGGCCGTGCGCAGCGTGGTGGCCAGATTGGCGGCCTTGCCTTCGATCGTCCGATTGACGGCTTCGAGGCCGACATTGAGGGCACGGTCCATCGTTGAAAGGCGCTCTTCGATGCGGGCGGATGCCTGGCTGCCGCTGTCGTCGATCTTCGCCGCGCCACTCGCCAGCGTATCGGAGAGGCGGTTGCCGGCAGCGTCGACCTGGGCGGCAACGCCTGTAACACCTTCATTGATGCGGTTTTCAAGAGCCGACAGGCTAGCCTCGACCCGCGAGCCGGTCTCGGCAAAGCGGTTCGTCATGCCGTCGATCGACTGGTTGAGGTTGGACGAGAAGGTTTCGGCCGAGCGCGCGATGTCGCCTGCTGCCTGCTGGATACGGCCGGCAATGTCGCCCGCGCCGCTATTCAGCCGCTCTTCCAACATCTTTGCGCTCGCGTCGATCGTCTGGCGCAGAGAAGCCTCGCGATCTTCCAGCGACATTTCCAGCATGCTGGCGCTGGTAGCGATCGAGGTGCCGATAGCGGTCGTCTGCTCCATCAGCGTATTGTCGATCTGCGCATGGGCGTCACGCAGGGCGAGATTGATCGCATTGCTGCGATCTTCCAGCGTGGAGCGCATACGCTCGTAGGCCGAGGCCAGGTTCTGATCCATCTGCGACAGACCGGCACCGAGGGTGTTTTCGAGCTGACGGGTGGTGGTGCCGAGAACGGTCTCGACGCGATCGCTGTTGCTGCCAAGCATTTCGGAGAGGGCGCTCGTATGGGCAGCGAGCGAGCGGTCCAGGCGATCCTGGTTTTCGCTATAGGCGGCACGAATGGCATCCGCCTTGTCGCCAAAGGCGCCGGCGACGCGGGACTCTGCGCCGGAGACGCTGTCCAGGAGTGCGTTGGCGCGGTCTTCCAGGGCGCTTTCGAAACGGTTCTGGTTTTCGGCGAGCGAGATCGCGAAGGCCATGCTCTTGTCATCGAGCGTGTTGGTCAGTGCCTCATGACCGCTGGTGACGGTATGGGCAATGGCCTTGGCGCTGTTGGAAAGAGTGTCTTCGAGCTTCGCGTGGCCTTCCGAAAGGGCGATAGCCAGGGCCATCGTCCGGTCGTCGAGGCTGTTGACGATCCTGTCGTGAGTGCCGGCAACCGTTTCGGAAAGGGCGTCGAGACGGCTCGATACCGCATCCTCGAGGCGTGACTGGGTGTCGGAGAGCGAAATGGCAAGCGCCATCGCCTTGTCGTCCAGTGCGTCGGCCAGCGCGTTGTGGTTGCTGCTGAATGCGTTGGTGATCGCCTCGGCGCGGTTGGCAAGCGTTGCTTCAAGGCGCGACTGGCCGGAGGTCAGCGCATCGGAGAGTGCCCGTGTCTTGCCTTCGAGCGTATCGGCAACGCGTTCGGCGTGGCCTGAGACGGTATCTTCGAGACGGGCCTGGGCCTCCGACAGCGTGATGGCGAGTGCCATCGTCTTGTCGTCCAGTGTGGCGCCGACGCTTTCCGCATGGCCGGAAACGGCGTTTTCAAGGCGGGCCTGGCTTTCGGAGAGGGCAACGGCCAATGCCATCGTCTTGTCATCCAAAGTGCTTGCAACGCTTTCCGCGTGTCCGGCTATGGTGCTTTCCAGGCGGGATTGGCTTTCACTCAGCGCGATGGCGAGCGCCATCGTTCTGTCGTCCAGCGCCTCGGTCAAAGCATTGTGGTTGCCTGCAAATGCCTTGATGATCGCCTCGGCGCGGTTGGCGAGGGTTTCTTCGAGACGAGATTGGCCGGAGGTCAGAGCGGCCGCGAGCGCACTGGTCTTGCCTTCGAACGTGTCGGCGACGCGATCGGCGTGACCGGCAACGGTTTCCTCCAGCCGGGCCTGGCTCTCGGAAAGCGCGATAGCGAGCGCCATCGTCCTGTCGTCGAGGGCATTGGTGACGCTTTCGGCGTGACCGGAGACCGTGCTTTCGAGACGAGCCTGACCCTCGGCGAGCGCACGCGCAAGGTCCTTGGTCTTCGCATCCAGGGTACCGGCAACGTGTTCCGCATGACCGGAAACGGTGTCTTCCAGGCGGGATTGGCCCTCGGAAAGCGCAATAGCAAGCGCCATCGTCTTGTCGTCGAGCGTGTCGGCCAGCTTGCTATGGGTGTCGGCCATGGCACTGTTGATGGCATCGGCGCGGCTCGCCAGCGTGTTTTCGAGGCGCAACTGGCTTTCGGCCAGTGAAATGGCCAGCATCGAGGTGCGTTCGTCGAGCGCGGCGGTCAGATGCTCGTGAGAACCGCTGACGGCATTGGTGATCGCTTCCGAACGTTCGGCAAGCGTCTGCTCGAAACGAGACTGGTTGTCTGCCAGGGCGCCGAAAAGCGCGTTGCTGCGAGCGGCCATCACGGCATCGACGCGCTCATGGGCGGAACTCAAAGCCTGCGTGATCTCGCTGGTGCGGGCAGAGAGGGTATTGTTGATGTCATTGGCGCGACCGGTGAAGGCCGAGGTCAGTTCTTCCGTGCCACTTTGCAGGGCGGCGGAGACGTCGCGCGTAACACCCTGCACGGCGGAGGTGAAGGCGCCGGCATGCGACGCGAGCGTGGTGTTGAGTTCGCTCGTGCCCGAGGTGAGGGCCGAGGAAATGCCAGTCGTGGCGTTCTGCAACGCCGACGTGATCTCGTTCGCCTTGGAACCGATGGCGCTTTCGAGCACTTCCTGTCCGGTTGCCAGCGTCGTTGCCAGTGCGAGGGACTGATCGGTGAGATGCGAACCCAGGCGCTCGATGCTGGAGGTCAGGATGCCTTCCAGCGCATCGGAATTGCTGCCGAGCGACTGATTGATGCGAGCGAGGCTTTCCGTGAGCTTGGTGTCCAGGGTGCCGGCGCGCTTATCGAAGGCCGAGGTGAATTCCGATACACGCTCGTCGAACGCCGTCGAAAGCTGCGCGATGGTCGACTGGAAGCGCTCGTCAAAGAAGCCGGAGCGCAGATCGATGTCCATGATGGCATCATCCGCAGTCGACTGTAGGCTTTGACGGAAGCTCGCGCCCTTTTCGTCGAGGGCCGTGTTGAGGCGGGACAGCACAGTGTCGAGCGTCCCGGTAATGGAACGTTCGCCACCGGTGAGGCTCTCGCTGATTTCCCGGGTGCGGGCAACCAGTGTTTCGTTGAGCTGGCGCGCACGTTCATTCAGTGCAGAGTTCAGCTTTTCGGTGTTCGCATCGAGCGTCGACGCGCGCGTTTCGAACTGGCCGAGCAGCGCGTTGCCGCGTTCGGCAAGGGTCGAGGACAGAGATTCCAGGCGGGTGTCGAATTCGTGGCTGAGAGCGAGGCCCGAAGCGTTGAGGTTCTGAAGCAGGCTGTCTGTCTTGGCGGCAAGCAGGGTACCGAGGGCCTGGACGGCGGAATCCGATTTCTCCATCAGCGCGGCGGCGCGCGTATCGATCATCGATGCGAAGGCTTCGCCCGAGGTCGAGAGGCGCACGGCGATTTCCTCGGTCGCCAGCGACAGGTCTTCCTTGATCTGATCGTGCACGCCGGAGATTGACGAGCGGATCCGCTCGGCGTGATTGACGATGGCGTCACGCTCGGTACCCAGCTCGTGGACCAGGCTGCGCACGCGCAATTCGTTGTCGGCGTAGCTGCGCTCCAGCGCATTGACCTCGGTATGGACGAGGGTTTCGAGCTCCGTGGCGCGCGCAATGGTGCGTTCGATGCCTTCGTTCATGGCCGAGACTTCGCGGCGCACGGCCTGACCGACCGTCATGATACGCTCGGATGCAACGGTTTCCGGCTCGACGAGACGCAGAGCGACTTCCGCCATGGAGCGGGCTGCATTGCGCATGTCGTGCGCACGCGAAATCATCATGCCGAAAGCATAAAAGAGCAGCACCGGAACGATGATGCCGACTATGCAGGCGATGACGCCTGGAAGGGCTGCGAGATCCGCGATCGAATGGATGTTTCGGATCTGCGTGCCATAGAGCATGAAGGCGAGGCCGGCACCGCCGATGATCCAGAACAGCGAGAAGATCGTGGCGTTTCGCACCGCGTGGCTCTGCGAGGCTCCGTCGAGCGCTCTCAATATGCTAGCGGAACTCGCCCGGCTGCCGTCATTGGCGGCTGCAAGGTTCGGGTTCTTCGGCGCCTCGGCGGGGCGGGGCGGGGTAGCAGGGGCGGCGGTGCTGCGTGCGCCGCCATTCTTGCGGGCGGCATCATCCCTGGTCTGCTTTATCGGCTGTTTCGGCGGCTCAGACACATTTCGCTCCGGGACATCGGGCGTAGTGCCGCTGCGGGACTCCAAGCTCTCGTCACTGAAATCGATCTGCAGCGCTTCGTCCAATGCCTGAAAGGCCTTGTCCTCGACCGACTCGATGTACTTTTTGTTCGCCATGCGGTTACGCCTCGTTACAACTCACTCGGGCTTGCCGTGTCTTTTCCGGTAATTCCGCCGCGTCCGGAAAAGACAAACCCTGCCTCCCGCGGGTCTTCCGCCTTCGATCAACATCGAATTTGGATTTCCCATTACATTCAGAGTGGATAACTGGTTTTTCAAACGGATGTTATGAAAACATTACCATCATCCACTTCCGGGGCAAAGGCATGTGCCATCTACCCAATTTACTAGTATCGTAGTGACACATTCCCCTAGTCATGACAATTAATTCCACCTTAAAGCCAGTGGATCGTTAAGGTGACATTAACCCTGTTTATCTGTTCAACGCCATGAAAACCCAAGATTTTGAGCATGTTTAACGCACGTTAACCATGTCTGGAGTTTTCGGCCCTCAATGTGCCAAAATTTAACTGGATGGCCATGCCCGAGCCGCAACTATGCGGCAGGTCCCTAAAACAGTCATAGATAAATGACGGGAGCATTGGCACATGGCAGCTTTGAACATCGCATTTGAATCTCCTGATAATTCGCGGGGCGCGGCTCCGTCGCGGGAGCGGGCGATCGATCTCGTCCATCTCGGCAAGCAGACGATGGGCGACAAGGCACTTGAGGTCGAGGTGCTGCAGATGTTTGCAAGGCAGGCCCGTTCCTGTCTGCAGGAGATCGGCAGCGGCGATCCCAAGCGAGTGGAGGCCGCATCGCACAAGCTGAAGGGCGCTGCCAGCGCCGTTGGTGCCTTTCGCGTGGCGGATGCGGCTGGAGCGCTCGAAAGCAATGTCGGCGACGCCGCTCACATGGCAGCGGTCACAACCAGCGTCATCGAGGCCGAAAACTTCATTTTGAAGCTTTCGCGCTGAGCCGATCCGCTCGAGGATCAATGATGTGCACCCTTGCGCCGCCGGACGGGACAAACCGTTTCGGCGGCGCAAATGTTGACTGCCCCATCGATTTGTTGGAAGTAAAATTCCGATCACCCTTCATTCACGAAATATCGGAATTCACCCACATGACCAAATTGACCATCGTCGCCTTCGACGGGACGCGCTTTGACCTCAATGTCGACGAGGGCTCCACCGTGATGGAAAATGCCGTACGCAACTCCGTTCCAGGCATCGAAGCGGAATGCGGCGGTGCGTGCGCTTGTGCCACCTGTCATGTCTATGTCGATGAGGAATGGACCGAGAAGGTCGGCGGCCCGGAAGCCATGGAAGAAGACATGCTCGACTTCGCCTTCGACGTTCGTCCAAACTCGCGGCTCTCCTGTCAGATCAAGATGAAGAGTGCGCTGGACGGCCTTGTTGTCCACGTGCCGGAGCGGCAGGCCTAACACCTGACCTCTGGCACGTCCCCCTCGATCCGTTGCGATAATCCCGCTGAGGGTCGAATGCCCAAAAAAGATGCCCCGCTCAGCTGGTGCAGCGAGCGAGGCGAGGCGGGCGCATCACCGCAGGCAAGGGAGGAAACACCTGCGGCTTCAGGACGCGCCAGGAGAACACTTAGCGCATGCTTTAAGAAACAAACCCGACTGCGCCGAAGAGCGAAGAAACCCGCCAACGCAGGTACTCAAAATCGATCCTTTTGCGACATCCGCCCGGTCTTCTTCGAATCAACCAGTGCGTTTGTCTCTGTAATTGATAGGAAAAACCTATTTCAGATTCTCGTAAAGTTCAAAGAGCGACGAGATCACACGATTCACAGGATATAGTGACTGATTTCCCACAGTTGGCGCTTCTGATCGCCTTTTGCACCGAAGGTAGTTTTTGAAAGGCTACTGCCAGGCACCTTGGCGGCTGCGATAGTGGAGCAGCCTCTGCATCCGGCTCGTAAAATTGATCGCTTCGATGTGGTCGAAGCGCGCCTGATCGGCATCGTGCCGGTCGGTTTCCCGCGACGTCACCTCATTCGCCTTTTCCTGAAGCGCATCACAATTGCCGGCTGACGGCAGAGATAGGATCTGCCTTTCCATCTGCCGCGCATGTTGACGGGCGATTTCGACATGCCGGTCCTCATGGCGCCGGATATCGGCGGCCAATGTATCCCAGATCATGGAAAGCTGCTTGCTGGCATGCCGCCGGTCACGCCAGCGCGGAAGAATGATTTCCGTATCGACCGTAACCTTGACGCCGGAAATATAGC
Organism: Martinezella sp. CNPSo 3795; assembly: GCF_057784475.1. Classification (NCBI taxonomy): domain Bacteria; kingdom Pseudomonadati; phylum Pseudomonadota; class Alphaproteobacteria; order Hyphomicrobiales; family Rhizobiaceae; genus Martinezella; species Martinezella sp. CNPSo 3795. The sequence goes on from NZ_JBXSOQ010000004.1 coordinate 375,405, forward strand.
AGCGGCCGTTTGCTTCGCTGTAGGTCGCATTGCCGCCGAAGCGGATTCTCGTCGCACCGGGATGGTGACTGCTGGAGCCGATCGCCAGCGGTCCGCGCTGGTTCAGGGCGGCATCGAGCTCGTCGGCGGTGCTGCCCTTGATGTCGAAATAGGAAATGGATTTGCGGGCGATGACTTCCGCGCCGGCTACATTGGGTATGCAGAACGCGAGCAGCAATGCACACGAAAGACTGAACTTATGGGATGCAAGCGGCATTCGTGTCGCTACCATGTTGAACTTCGGCGAACCTTGCGGCATAGCCACTGTGAGCGCAATATCAAGCGCGAGGTTTTTTCCTTTTCAATGGGATGGACGGTTCGTGACGGAGCTTCGCAGCCAAACCTGGCATGTCGCGCATGGCCGCAGCATCGATGTCGGCGGACAGAGCGTCATCATGGCTATCGTCAATGTGACGCCGGATTCCTTCTCCGACGGCGGGCATTATGAGGCCGTTGATGCGGCTGTTGCCCATGCGCTGGCCTGTGTCGAGGACGGGGCCGGCATCATCGATATCGGCGGCGAATCGACCAAACCGGGTGCCGCGGCCGTCAATGCCAGCGAGGAGCAGGGGCGGGTACTGCCCGTCATCGAAGCCTTGCGCGGCAGGACCGATGCGCTGATTTCCGTCGATACGTATCGCGCCGATACGGCGCGATTGGCGATCGGCGCCGGCGCGCATATCGTCAACGATGTGTTCGGTCTGCAGCGCGAGCCAGATATTGCCACCGTGGCGGCGCAAACGGGTGCTGGTCTCTGCATTATGCATACGGGGCGTGAGCGGCAGAAGCTGCCTGATGTGATCGATGACCAGCTTTTCTTTCTCAATCGCTCGCTGGAGATTGCCGCTGCGGCCGGCGTCGACAGGCAGACGATCGTGCTCGATCCGGGCTTTGGCTTCGCCAAGGAGAATGCCGAGGAAAATCTCGAGCTGATGACGCGTTTCAATGCTCTGCTGCGCTTCGAGCTGCCCCTGTTGGTCGGCACCTCGCGCAAGCGGTTCGTCGGCACTATAACGGGTCGCGACGCAGCCGATCGGGACGTCGGCACTGCCGCAACCAGCGCGATCCTGCGGTTGCAGGGGGCTGCGATATTCCGCGTGCACAATGTCGCAATCAACAGGGACGCGCTGGCGGTTGCGGATGCTATTCTCAGGACGCGCGCGAGACTTAAAGCATAATGCTCGAATGCAGGGAGCGGTTTTCGGACCCGATCGCGCCTGTTCGAAACGGAGAGACGCCATGAGCGCTGTGACATACACCATTACTTTGCAGAATTGCGCCTTCTTTGCCCGGCACGGCGTCCATGATGAGGAGGAATTCCTTGGCCAGCGCTTCTTCGTCGATGCCGAACTCGATGTCGAAGCCGGCGATGCGCTGGAGCGTGATTCGATCGATGACACTGTCAATTACGGCATCGCATTCAGCGTCATCGAGGAAATCGTGACCGGGCGCCGACGCTATCTGATCGAGGCGCTGGCGCTCGATGTGGCGAAGGAACTATGCCGTCGTTTTCCGGGTATCCGCCGCGCCAAAATCACGGTACGCAAGCCCAATGCCCCGGTTCCGGGCGTTCTCGATTATGTGCAGGTGAGCATTGAGCATTTTGCCTGAAGGTGTAGCCGTGCGGACGACGCTCGGTTTGGGTGGCAATCTGGACAACCCGGTCCGCGCCATGGCGCTCGCCTTGCGCATCCTGGATGCGCGTGCCGATTGTCAGGTGATTTCGGTGTCGCGGCTTTATCGTACGCCGCCCTGGGGCAAGACGGACCAATCCTTCTTCTACAATTCCTGTGCTGCGGTCGATACGACCCTCACGCCGGAAGCCTTGCTGGACGTGTGCCTCGACATAGAGCGGCAGATGAAGCGGGTGCGGATCGAGCGCTGGGGGCCGCGAACGATCGATATCGATGTGCTGACCTATGGAGATCTGGAACAGGTCGAGCCGCTGCTCACCATTCCGCATCCGCGAATGGTCGAGCGCGGTTTCGTGCTGATGCCGCTTGCCGATTTCGCCGCGGATCTTGTGGTCAATGGGAGGGCAATCGCCGATTGGCTGCGGGATGTTGATGTCGAAGGTATCGAGGTCGCGGACGAAAACCGTGACTGGTGGCGAACGGCCTGAGCTGGACCATATGACTATAAAGAGAAAGGCCGGCAAAATTGCCGGCCTTTCTCTTTGTGAGCTGCTGCCGGACGCTTATTGGATCGATCCAACCGCCATCTGGTCGACGTCGGCGCGCTTCAGCGTGACGCCGATGACTGGCACCATCTGTTCGCCGACCTTCACCGAAATGGTGACGTTCATCGACTTGCTGTCCGGAATGCGGGCGATCATGGCACCGTTCAGCTTCTGACGGTTCAGTCCAAGAACGACCGTATTGTCGTTGACTGTGCCGGAGGTGACATCGAGGCCCTTGCCGGCAGCACCATCCAGGAATTTTCCGCTATAGGAGCCGCCGCTCTGCGTGATCTCGGCCGACATCGGCTGCTGGAAGACGCCGACGCGGCAGGTGCCGTCGAGCTTGACGCCGGCGCTGCTGCCATCGGATGGCTTGCCCGTGAGATTGCAGGTGAACTTCGTGCCTTTGTACTTGCCGGCAACGATCTCGCCGGGGCCGCTCCATGTGCCCGAGATCGACTGGAAGAACGCCTTGTCGCGGGGAGCCGCTTCGGCTGATTGCGTCCAGGCGCCGGTGGAGATGGCTGCGGCGGCAAGGCTGCTTACAAGAAGAAATCGACGCGAAAACATGGACATTCCCTAGCGAGGCGAAACCGTGAAACTGGTTGTCACTTTTGCCCGAGAATGGTTAATGCTTGGTTTCCGAAGGTGCTGAAGTCCCTAATTTGCAGGTCATCACGCCGGGTTGCGGCCGGTGACATTCGGCGTGAGGTCGCCGGCGAAATCGGTAATGCCCGGACGTTTGAGCGCCTTGAAGGGGAGCGGTCGGCAAAGGTCCATGGCGGCGATGCCGATTCTCGCGGTCATCATGCCATTGACGACGCCCTCGCCGAGGCGTGCGGAGAGTTTCGACGCCAAGCCATGACCGATCAACTGCTGGACAATGCTGTCGCCGACTGCGATGGAGCCGGTGACGGCGAGATGAGCGATCACATCGCGCATCAATCTGACCATGCCGAGCGTGCCGGGTCTGCCGCCATAGAGTTCGGCCATGGCGCGGACCAGTTTGGCCGCTTCATAGAGAACGTAGAGAATATCGACGAGGGCGCGGGGACTGACGGCTGTTACGACGGACACGCGTTTCGACGCGCCAAGAATCAGCGCCCGGGCGCGGCGGTCGAGTGGGCCGAGCAGCTCGCGTTCGGCAAGATCAATGAGCTGAGGCGCATCGATGATGTCGTCTTCTGCCGCCTTCAGGGTTGCGCGGCCTCTCGCCGTGTCTGGATTGGATTCGAGTAGAGTGCAGAGTCGCTTGACCAATGCTTTGGCGCGCGCCGGTCGGGTTTCGACGATGGCAGCTTCCGCCTCCGCCTTGATGGTCTGCACGGCGGCGAGCCGCATCATTCCTGCGGTCTCGCGGATGACTATGGCAAGGACGGCCAGAATGCCGATGGCGACGACCGCAAGGGCGGTATAGCCAAGCCAGTCGGCCCGGCTGAACAGGTCGCGGATGAGCTGATCCGTCCAGAGGCCGAAGGCGAGGGACACCAGAATGCCGAGCGCACCGAGCGCCACCTTGCCGAAGGAGAATCTCTTGCGGCGGGGCTTGGCGATGGCAGTTGCATCCGAATCGGCGCCGAGGGCCGGATTGATGAACGGATCTTCCGCGTCGGGCGTCAGCACGATGTCGGTATCGAAGCTTTGCGGCTTGCGAACCGTTGGTGGTGTCGCTTCTGTTCTGGAGGTTTCAGGTTCCACTGTGAAAGCGCTGGGACGACGATTGCCGTTCGGCTCGTTTTCGGTCGATTTCGTCATGCGAGACGGTCTCCGAACAGGAACTGCATGGCGCGGTCGAGGCGGATATGCGGCACCGAAAGCTTGATGCCTTCACCGGTTTCGTCGAGCTCCGGCGGGCGAAACCGGACAACGTTCACCTCGGGCAGATGGACCTTCGCCCCATCCGATTCAAGGGCTTCGAACAGCCAGCGCGGGTTTTCCGGCAGATCGCCAGGGAAGATCGCCGTCTTGCGATTGCCGTCGAAAGCCTCGCCAGCGATAGTTTCCTTGTCCATCGGCGTGCCGACGATGACGGGAAGCGTCTGGCCGTCGCGGGTCACGGTTGCCTCGCGGGTTGCGCGCACCGAGGCTATGGCCATGACCTCTATGCCGGCACCCGCCATGCCGATGCGCTCGATCGCACGCTCGACGAGCCGGCGAGTGAGAGCCTCCAGGCGGTCGTGGCTTTCATGATGGAGGTGGTCGGCTTTGGTCGCGGCCACTAGCACACGGTCAATCCGACGGCCGAGCAGCGAGGAAATGAGCGAATTCGTGCCGGGTCGGAAGCAGGCCAGTACGTCCGTCAGCGCCCGTTCCAGATCCTGCACGGCTTCCGGGCCGCGATTGATGGCCTGCAGGGCATCGACAAGGACGATCTGCCGGTCGAGGCGTGCGAAATGTTCGCGAAAGAAGGGTTTGACGACAACGGACTTATAAGCCTCGTAGCGGCGTTCCATCATCGCCCAGAGTGAGCCCTTCGGCGCGCTACCTTCGGGGGGCAGTTTCAGCGGCGCGAAGGTGAGGGCCGGCGAGCCGTCAAGATCGCCAGGCAGCAGGAAACGGCCGGGCGGCAATGTCGAGAGTGAGCGCTCATCGGATTTGCAGGCTTTGAGATAGTCCGCAAAGGCGGTGGCGAGGTCGCGTGCTTTCATTTCATCCGCCGATGCTGCGATGTCTGCCGCCTCCGTCATGGCAAGCCAATGACGTGAAAGCTCGGCGCGAATGCCGGTGTTTGCCAGAGCCAGCGTTTCCTCGCTGAAGGTACGGAAATCCTTGGCGAGCAGCGGCAGGTCGAGCAACCATTCGCCGGGATAGTCGACAATATCGATGGAGAGGCGGCCGGGGGAGAACAGGCGGTTCCAGCCGCTGGCGCTTTGATAATCCAGCGTGATACGCAGCTCGGAGATGGCACGCGTCGAATCCGGCCAGATGCGGTCTTTGACCAGGGCACGGATGTGGTCCTCGTATTGAAAGCGCGGCACGGCATCGTCCGGCTGCGGCTCGAGGCGGACGGCGGAGACGCGACCGGATTGCACCGGCTCGAACAGCGGCAGACGTCCGCCATTCAGGAGATTATGCACCAATGAGGAGATGAAAACGGTCTTGCCCGAACGGGAGAGGCCTGTAACACCCAGACGGATCGTCGGATTGACGAGGCCGGCGGCGCGATCGGCCAGATTGTCAAAGGCAATGAGGGCGTCGTCGGTAAAAGAGGTCAGGCTTGGGGGCAAGGCGGGATCCCTGGATGACAGCGTGGCGGTGAATATAGGGATCGAAACTCGCGCCGAAAAGGTGAGCAGATATGGCTCTGCAATCACTCGCGAGCGGGATTGCGGCTCATATTGGCAAGTCCCTACTCGGTGACAAAATCCGTCAGAGTCCAGCCTGACGATGTCGCATCGATTACAGCAAGGCCGGCTGTCGGAAAACCACGTGGGAGGGCATCGGCGAAGGCCTCATGTCCGATCAGCGCGGCGAGCGTCAGCTCGATGATCGGATTGTGCGCGACCAGCATGACGGATTCCTGGTCGGTCTGCGCCGAAATGAGCGACAGATAAATATCCGGCGTGCCGTTATAGAGCGCGTCGACAAAGCGGAATTCCGTTGAGGGCGTGACGGCGCGGCGCATGGCTGCGGCCGTCTGACGACAGCGCAAGGCAGTGGAGGAAATGACGAGGTCCGGCTTATAGCCTTTGCCGACCGCTTTCTCCGCGACGATCTCGGCCGCCGCATAGCCATTGTCGCTCAAAGGGCGATCGAAATCCTTCTGTCCGGGCGTAGCCTGCCGGGCCTCGGCATGGCGTAGAAGATAGATCCTGGACGGCGGCGGCGAAATTCTGGTCATGGCGAAATTCCGGGGCTCGATTTCCTCAATGAGGTAGCGTCTGTTCGCATGCGCCGTCAACTGCGAGGCGATCCGCGAGAGGGCGAAATGCCTCGTCTTCACGGGAAGGTTACGAGCGCGGAGAATCGGGGCTGGCGAGAAGAAGTGATGAAAAAATAGACCCTTAGCCGAATTTTATGACAAATTTAAAAATCAGTTGACAGCATCTATTTGGCTTGAATCGGTACTATTGGTTGGGATATACACCCCAGCCATATGAGATGTTCTTCAGGAGAATCGCGTTGAGTGAGAAGATCGATCTTAGCAACTATGTGCCCTCGGAAGACGAGGAGTTCATGAATCTGAACCAGCGAGCTTATTTTCGAGCGAAGCTGATAGCATGGAAAAACGACATCCTTAGAGAAGCGCGCGAAACCCTGGATCATCTTGCAGAAGAAAGCGCAAATCATCCCGATCTCGCTGATCGGGCTTCCTCGGAAACCGACAGAGCCATCGAACTTCGGGCTCGCGACCGCCAGCGCAAACTCATTTCCAAGATCGATGCCGCCTTGCAGCGTATCGAAGATGGTACTTACGGCTATTGCGAAGAAACCGGCGAGCCGATCGGCTTGAAGCGTCTGGACGCTCGTCCCATTGCCACCTTGTCGATCGAAGCACAGGAACGCCACGAGCGCCGCGAAAAGGTTTACCGCGACGAGTGAATGGCGCTTCGGTTTTAACGGGGCTTATAGAACAAAGGCACGACGGGGATATCCGTCGTGCCTTTTTCCATTCCGGCGGTTGCGAGGACGCGCCCTATTTGTCGCGGCTGACGCTCATTTCCCCGAAGATGCGAGCGACTTCTTTCTGAAGGGCGCTGTCGGCTCCGGTCAGCGGTGCAAGTTCGGGTTCGACGCGTTTTGCGGGGTTTGAGACTGGGGATGGCGCGGCATTTGGTTGCTGCTGTACCTGCCGTGGTGCCGGCGCGTTCGGAATGATCCGTTCGGCGGTCAAATTCTTCGACATTTCCGCTTCGAGGATGCGCTGGAAATCGTTGCCGGGCTCGGCAACAGGCGTCGGCACCGATGCGACGGTGGGTTCGACTGCCGCTTGGCGCGCGGGAGCAGGCTGCTGCTGCGGCAGGACAACGTGGCGAGCAGCATCCAATATGTCGGCTGCCTCAGCCTCGCTGATTGCCGGAGCGGGTTGTTGGGCGGGTTGCGGCGGCTTGACAGGGGCTGCTTGTGGGTGCTCGGCCACCTGCGGCACTGGAGCGGGTTCCGTTGCAGGCGCAAGGCGGGGTTCGTTGCGTAAATAGGCTTCGATCTTGTCTTCGGCGGATTGCTGGCGCTGCGGAAGCGCTGCGGGAGGAGCTTCCACCGCAGTCGCCTTCTGCTGCGGCGACTGCCTCTCTTCAAATGCCATGGGAATCTCGACCGGCGTCGCGGCGGTTCCAGCCCGGGTGGCATCGGAAATGCCCGATTCGATGACGATGTCCGTTGGGCCGCCGATCATGATCAGATGTTCGATCCCATCGCGTCGCACGAGCACGAGACGGCGGCGGGCATCGACGGCGGCGGCATCCAGCACCTGCAGGCGAGGCTGACGGTTCTTGCCGCCGCGCACGAAGGGAGAAGGCGCTCGGTTGCGCATGATCCACAGAATGCCAATGAGTACGAGCAGGGCAATGCCAACTCCACCGGCTGCGAGAAAGAAGCGGCTGCCATAGGCTCCGGCGATATCGTCCAACATATCGAGATACTCCGTAATTGTCCCCGATGTCGCGGTTTACAGCGCAGCGCGCCAGATGTGACGCGCAAAGGTCGCTGTAGTACTTTAAATCCACTGCATAATTTTACCCTTAAATCGAATCCTATTTAAGGAATTATGCAGTAGGCGCAACTGTTGCGGGTAATGCTTTGACCGTGACCCTTCTATATCGCGATCATATGAACAGGATTGCGCCGGAGACAAGATGCGATTGCAGGCTGTTGTATTCTATTGCTTGTGAATTCAAGTCTTTCTGGTCCGGCAAAGCTTTTTGCGGATGACGCAAATTGATAAAGAAGATTCGAAAGGTCCGGCTCCGGCGACCCCAAGGTGTATGACATGTCGCGAGGAGAACGGCCGGTACGAGGGGTTTATGACGAAGCAGCGTCCGTCCGACGAGTATAGCGTGCCGCTGGTGGATCGCGGAGTTCGTTCTGGAACCGTGCTGCGCATCATCCTGCTCGCGCTCGTTCTCGTGGCCGCCGCGGCGGCCTTTGTCGTCTTCAAGAACCAGCTCGACAATGAAGCGGTTCTCGGCGGTCTCGGCATTCTTGCCATGGTCGGCATCTTCTTCCTGGTCTCCTCGATCATCGGTTTCGTCGAGGTCATGCCGCAGCCGCAGTCCGACAGTTTGGCGCGGTCCTTCCTCAATAGCCATCCCGACGGGACACTGATCACCGACGAGAAGGGCCGCATCGTCTACGCGAATGCCGCCTACGGCCGCCTGACCGGTGCGACGAAGGCGACGGAAGTGCAGTCGCTGGAAATGCTGCTGTCGCGAAATCGCGAATCCAACGAGGCTCTCTATCGTCTTGCTAATGGCCTGCGCGATGGCAATGAGGGATCGGAAGAGTTTCGCCTGCTGAAGCCGCTCGGCCCGGTTGATGGAAGCGGCAATAGTGCACATTGGTACCGGCTGAAAGCGCGGGTGCTACCGCCGGAGCAGGGCAGCAGCAAGGTGCTACATATCTGGCAGGTCACCGACATCACCTCCGAGCGTGACGACCAGGAACGTTTCTTCAAGGAATTGCAGAACGCGATCGACTATCTCGACCATGCGCCGGCCGGCTTTTTTTCCGCCGGACGCAAGGGCGAGATCTTCTATCTCAATGCAACGCTTGCCGAATGGCTGGGCTTCGATCTGACCAAGTTCGTACCGGGCTCGCTGACCATAGGCGATCTCGTCGCCGGCGAGGGGCTGGCGCTGATCCAATCGGTGCAGGCGGAACCGGGTCTCAAGAAGACGGTGACGCTCGATCTCGATCTGCGCCGGTCTAATGGCCAGAGCCTACCCGTACAGATCGTCCACAGTGTCACGTCGATGCGCGACGGCGCGCCCGGTGAGAGCCGCACCATCGTCCTGACTCGCCAGAATGGTGCGGATACCGAGCAATCGGCCTCCGCCGCCGCGATGCGCTTCAGCCGCTTCTTCAACAATACGCCGATGGCGATCGCATCCGTCGATGGCAACGGCCGCATTCTGCGGACGAATGCGCCTTTCCTGAAGCTCTTCTCGGATCTGGTGTCGCGCGACGATATCGAGCGCGGTGCTGCCCTCGAGAGCGTCGTCAACGAAAGTGACCGGCCGCAGCTGCGGCAGGCGCTGGCGGCCGCCAAAGACCGGCAGGGCGATATTCCGCCGATCGACTCCCGCAATCCGAAAGACGAAACGCGGCATTTCCGCTTCTACGTGAATGCCGTCATCGACCAGACCGATGAGGCGCCCGAAGAGGCTGCCATCGTCTATGCGGTCGAGGTGACCGAGCAGAAGGCGCTCGAAACACAGATGGCGCAGACGCAAAAGCTCAATGCCGTCGGCACGCTTGCAGGCGGCATCGCGCATGACTTCAACAACGTTCTGACGGCGATCCTGCTTTCATCAGACCATCTGCTGCTTCAGGCGCGGCCCTCCGATGCCAGCTTTGCGGATCTGATGGAAATCAAGCGCAATGCCAATCGCGCGGCCGTGCTGGTTCGGCAGCTGCTCGCCTTCTCGCGCAAGCAGACGATGCGGCCAACGGTTCTCAATCTGACCGATGTGATCGGCGATCTCCGCATGCTGGTGGACCGGCTGCTGTCGGGTACGCATGTCAAGCTCGACGTGGATTACGGCCGCGATCTCTGGCCCGTCAAAACTGACCTGTCGCAGTTCGAACAGGTGCTCATCAATTTGTGCGTCAATGCCCGCGATGCCATGCCGGGCGGCGGAACGCTGACGCTGCGCACCCGCAATCTGCTTGCGGCCGATGTCAGCGCCTTCAACTATCCCTATCTTCCGCATGAGGACATGGTGCTCGTCGAGGTCAGCGATACCGGCACCGGCATCGCGCCCGAAATCATGGACAAGATCTTCGAGCCCTTCTTCACGACCAAGGAAGTCGGCAAGGGCACCGGCCTCGGTCTTGCCATGGTCTACGGCATCATCAAGCAGTCCGGCGGCTATATCCAGCCGGAATCGGAAGTGGGCAAGGGAACGACCTTCCGCATCTTCCTGCCGCGCCACATCGTGGAAATGCCCGCGGTGACCGAGACGAAAGTGTCGGAAAGCCGCGATGTCGCGGCCATGGACCAGAGTGTCGGTATAGCCACCTCTGCAGAAGAACCGGCCGATCTCACCGGCAAGTCCGCTGTCGTGCTACTTGTCGAGGACGAGGAGGCGGTGCGTCGCGGCGGCAAGCGCATGCTCGAGACGCGCGGCTATACCGTCCACGAGGCCGGGTCCGGCGTCGAGGCGCTCGATATCATGGACGAGCTCAACGGTCAGGTCGATGTCGTCGTCTCCGATGTCGTCATGCCGGAAATGGATGGTCCGTCGCTGCTACGCGAACTGCGCAAGAAATATCCGGACCTGAAATTCATCTTCGTTTCGGGCTATGCCGAGGATGCCTTTGCCCGCAATCTGCCAGCGGATGCGCAATTCGGCTTCCTGCCGAAGCCGTTCTCGCTGAAGCAGCTTGCCGTCGTCGTGCGCGAGACGCTGGACAAGAACTAACTGAGGGGCGTTTCGCGCCTCTCCATGTTGCCGATTGCGGTGCAACGGTGTAATCAACCGCCCATGATCGACCTTGCCAAGCCCATTTGCCAAATGTGGTGGCGCTCCTTCTAGGAGCGGCAGTCGTCATGTCTTGAAATCGACCCTGCCGCCGTGATCCGGCAGGCATGGTCCATTCCGTTTTTCCTTCCCGATTGCGGCGGCTCCTTTTGCGGAGCAACGAAATGTTTTCCCCTATAGATACCCGCCCTGTCATCCTGACGGGCGACCGGACGACGGGTCCACTCCATCTCGGCCACTACGTCGGCTCGCTGAAAAGCCGCGTTGCACTTCAGCATAGTCACGAGCAATTCCTGCTCCTGGCGGATACCCAGGCGCTGACCGACAATGCCCATGATCCCGAAAAGGTCCGGCGCAACGTTCTTGAGGTCGCCACCGATTATCTTGCCGTCGGCATCGATCCGGCGCTGACGACGATCTGCGTGCAATCCGCCTTGCCGGCGCTGGCGGAGCTGACACTGCTCTATCTGAATTTCGTCACGGTCAGCCGCCTGGAGAGAAATCCGACGATCAAGACGGAGATCCAGCTGCGCGGTTTCGAACGCGATGTCCCGGCCGGCTTTCTCTGCTATCCGGTCGCGCAAGCCGCCGATATCACGGCCTTCAAGGCGACCGTCGTTCCCGTCGGCGAAGATCAGGCGCCATTGATCGAGCAGACCAACGAGATCGTTCGCCGTCTCAATCGGCAGATCGGGCGAGACATTCTCGTCGAGGCTGCAGCCATGGTGCCAAAAGTCGGGCGCCTTCCGGGTGTCGACGGCAGGGCGAAGATGAGCAAATCGCAGGGCAATGCGATCCCGCTCTCGGCATCGCCTGACGAGATCAGGAATGCGGTGCGACGCATGTACACCGATCCGGATCACCTGCGCGTCAACGATCCCGGCAAGATCGAGGGAAACGTCGTCTTCACCTATCTCGATGCTTTCTGCGAGGATCGGCAATTCATCGAAGAGATGAAGGCGCATTATCGGCATGGCGGCCTTGGTGACGTCACCTTGAAGAGACATCTCGAGGACGTCCTGCAAGCGCTGCTCGCGCCGATCCGCGAACGCCGCGCGCATTATGCCGCCGAACCGAACTATGTCATGGAAGTCGTGCGAAAGGGTACGCGAAAGGCGAGGGAGCGGACGGAGGCGACGCTTGCCGAATTGCGCGACGCCTTGGGCTTGTTCACGCTCACCTGAAACAAGGGGCCGGGCGATCTTCTGACGCGCCCGGCCGCTCTCGTAGCTGCTGTCTGATTATTCCGCGAGCGCGACGGCGATCTCGGCGGCCAGGCGCGCATTGTTTTCGACAAGCGCGATGTTGGTCTTGAGGCTGCGGCCTTCGGTAATGTCGAAGATCGTGCTCAGCAGATAGGGCGTAACCGCCTTGCCGCTGATCTCGTCCCGTTCCGCGCTGTCGAGGGCGCGCTCGATGTAGATTTCCATCTCCTCACGCGGGATCTCGTCGGCTTCCGGAACCGGATTGGCGATCAGCATGCCGCCATCGATACCGAGCTGTTCGCGTGTCGTCTGGAAGTTGGCGATCGCAGCGGGGCTGTTCAGCGTCAAAGGGCTCGTGAGCCCGGATGAGCGCGACCAGAAGGCCGGGAATTCCGTGCTGTCGTAGGTGACGACCGGAACACCGCGGGTTTCCAGCACTTCGAGCGTTTTCGGAATATCGAGGATCGCCTTGGCGCCGGCGCAAACGACGATGACGCCGGTGCGGGAAAGCTCTTCAAGATCGGCCGAAATATCGAAGCTCTCTTCGGCACCGCGATGCACGCCGCCGATACCGCCGGTGGCGAAAACCTTGATGCCGGCGCGGGCGGCGGCGATCATCGTGGCGGCGACCGTGGTCGCGCCCGTGCGGCGCTCGGCGATCGCAAAGGCGATGTCGGCGCGCGAAACCTTCATCGCACCTTCCGTCTTAGCGAGGGCTTCCAGCTCTTCCGGCTCAAGGCCGATATGCAGCGTGCCGTGAATGACGGCGATAGTCGCCGGCACAGCGCCTTCCTGCCGGATGATCGCCTCAACGCTGCGGGCCATCTCGATATTGCCCGGATAGGGCATGCCGTGGGTGATGATCGTCGATTCCAGGGCGACGATCGGTGCACCGCGCAGCTTGGCGGCAGCGACTTCCTTCGAATAGGAGATCGGAAGCAGGGGCGAGATAGGCTGGGTCATTGTCGTTTCCAATTCACTGAAACAGTATACGCGTCTTGAGCAGGCTTCATGACAGAATTTCGGCCTCTGGAACAAGGGCCAAAGCCGCCTTTAGCAGCTCGGGAGAGAGATTTTCTGCCGTCGCATAGGGGGACTGGACGGTGATTGCTGCCGCCGCTGCCCCATGACGGACGGCTTCTGCGAGATCGTGGCCGGCCAGCAATGCCGAAAGAACGCCTGACGCCAGCGAATCTCCCGCTCCCGTGACATCGGCAACATCCTCGACAATGGGCGGCTGCAGGCTGACGATGGCATCACGCGAGAATGCGATCAGGGGGCGTTTCCCGCGGGTGACCACGCCATTGCGCAGGCCGAGCGCACGCAAAGCATTTACCCATTCGCGCGGATCCTCCGGACGGATTTCGGTCAGCGCCGCGGCTTCGGCCTCGTTGAGGAACAGGTGATCGATGCCGGCAAGGCTCGGTTTCAGCCGCACGACTTTGGCCGGCGAGATGGCGATAGCAGCGACCGGCTTGCCGCAAAAGACGGCCCTTGCCGCAATTGCGCCTAAGGTTTCGGCTGGCAGATTGGCATCGCAGAGAATAAGGTCGGTTTCTTCGAAGGCGTCTCGAACGGCGCGAATCGCCAGGCGTCTTGGCACGAAGAGCTTGTAGAGCTCCATGTCGGCAAGCGCGATGACGAGATTGCCATCATTCTCAAGGATCGCCGTATAGCTCGGCGTCTTGCGATCGAGGAAAACGAAGGGCTTGTCGTCGATGCCGGCATGGCTTGCGGCTTCCGCCACCATTTCACCGGAGGGATCGCCGCCGCGCGGCGAGATCAGCTTTACGTCGAAGCCGAGGCGGGCAAGATTTCGCGCCGCATTGAAGCCGCCGCCGCCGGGCTCCTCGAACCATGCGCCGGGATTGCTGGCGCCGGGCGCCGTCTCCCCGAAGATGCGGCCGCGCCGGTCGATATGGGCACCGCCAAGAACGAGAATCTTTTTCGCCATAGGGTTATCCTCAGCAGTCGAAAAGGCGAATCGAGCGAGCCGCAAACATCTCGCAATTCACCGTTTCTGGCATGTAAGTGCCTGGGAAGAAAGAAGAAAACAAAAATAGAACGAAATTCATTTTACCTTTTTCTTTCAATCGCTTGTTGTGCCCTTGCGATATGAGAACAAATCGAGTACACAATTCTCATCGGCGGCGACATTGCTAGAGCGGCTTCAATAACCTAAAGGTGGATCGAATGTCTCAGAATTCTTTGCGGCTTGTAGAGGACAAATCGGTGGATAAAAGCAAGGCACTTGAAGCGGCACTCTCTCAAATTGAGCGGTCGTTCGGCAAGGGCTCGATCATGAAACTCGGCTCGAACGAGAACGCGGTCGAAATCGAAACGGTTTCCACCGGCTCTCTGAGCCTCGATATCGCTCTCGGCATTGGCGGCTTGCCGAAGGGGCGCATCATCGAAATCTATGGGCCGGAAAGCTCGGGTAAGACGACGCTGGCGCTGCAGACCATCGCAGAGGCCCAGAAGAAGGGCGGCATTTGCGCCTTTGTGGACGCGGAACATGCGCTCGATCCGGTCTATGCCCGCAAGCTCGGCGTCGACCTGCAAAACCTTCTGATTTCGCAGCCCGATACCGGCGAACAGGCGCTTGAAATCACCGATACGCTGGTGCGCTCCGGGGCCATCGACGTTCTCGTCGTCGACTCCGTTGCGGCATTGACGCCGCGCGCCGAAATCGAAGGCGAGATGGGCGACAGCCTGCCGGGCCTGCAGGCCCGTCTGATGAGCCAGGCGCTGCGCAAGCTCACGGCTTCGATCTCCAAGTCCAACTGCATGGTGATCTTCATCAACCAGATCCGTATGAAGATCGGCGTCATGTTTGGCTCGCCGGAAACGACGACGGGTGGTAACGCGCTGAAGTTCTACGCCTCGGTTCGCCTCGATATCCGCCGCATCGGCGCCGTCAAGGAGCGCGAAGAGGTGATCGGCAACCAGACCCGAGTCAAGGTCGTCAAGAACAAGATGGCGCCCCCCTTCAAGCAGGTCGAGTTCGACATCATGTATGGCGAAGGCGTTTCCAAGACCGGCGAACTGGTCGATCTCGGCGTCAAGGCCGGCATCGTCGAAAAGTCCGGCGCCTGGTTCTCCTATAATAGCCAGCGCCTCGGCCAGGGCCGTGAAAACGCGAAACTCTTCCTGCGCGACAACCCGGATCTCGCCCGTGAAATCGAGTTGTCGCTCCGCCAGAATGCCGGTCTCATCGCCGACCGCTTCCTGCAGAATGGCGGTCCCGATGCCGATGATGGCGACGCCTCCGGGGAATAAGGATTTTCGGGAGAAGTTCCCGACCTGAGACCGAGATTAAGAATTGGAACCGGCCGCATTGTCCAAGGGATGTGCGGCCGGTTTTGTTCGTGCGGCTGGACAGCGCCCGGAGCGGACGATAAAAGCCACTGACTTTGATGCAAGTTGCTGAGCGCAGGACTGAAGGGCCCCATATGAGCGGTGTGAATGAAATCCGGTCGACCTTCCTCGACTATTTTAAGAAAAACGGCCACGAGATCGTGCCGTCGAGCCCGCTGGTGCCGCGCAACGATCCGACATTGATGTTTACCAATGCCGGCATGGTGCAGTTCAAGAACGTGTTCACCGGTCTGGAGCAGCGTCCCTATACGACGGCTTCGACAGCGCAGAAATGCGTTCGCGCCGGCGGCAAGCACAACGACCTCGATAATGTCGGCTATACCGCGCGCCACCACACCTTCTTCGAGATGCTCGGCAACTTCTCCTTCGGCGACTATTTCAAGGAGCGCGCCATCGAGCTTGCCTGGAACCTGATCACCAAGGAATTCGGCCTCGATGCCAAGCGCTTGCTGGTCACAGTCTATCATACCGATGACGACGCCTTTAACCTGTGGAAGAAGATCGCCGGCCTTTCCGACGACCGGATCATCCGCATCGCCACCAGCGACAATTTCTGGGCAATGGGCGATACCGGTCCTTGCGGTCCCTGTTCGGAAATCTTCTACGATCATGGCGATCATATCTGGGGCGGCCCTCCTGGCTCTCCGGAAGAAGACGGCGACCGCTTCATCGAGATCTGGAACCTCGTCTTCATGCAGTTCGAGCAGATCACCAAGGAGCAGCGCGTCGACTTGCCACGCCCGTCGATCGACACCGGCATGGGTCTCGAGCGCGTTGCCGCCGTGCTGCAGGGTAAGCATGACAATTACGACATCGACCTGTTCCGCGCGCTGATCGAAGCCTCGGAAGAGGCAACGGGCGTCAAGGCTGAGGGCGAGCATCGCGCCAGCCATCGCGTCATCGCCGATCATCTGCGTTCCTCCGCCTTCCTGATTGCCGATGGCGTGCTGCCGTCGAACGAAGGCCGCGGCTACGTGCTTCGCCGTATCATGCGCCGCGCCATGCGCCACGCGCAGCTGCTCGGCGCCAAGGAACCGCTGATGTGGAAGCTGCTGCCGGCGCTGATCCAGCAGATGGGCCGCGCCTATCCCGAGCTGGTTCGCGCCGAGGCGCTCACCTCCGAGACGCTGAAGCTCGAAGAAACCCGTTTCCGCAAGACGCTGGAACGTGGCCTGTCGCTGCTCAACGATGCCACTTCGGACCTGCATAAGGGCGACAGCTTGGACGGCGAAACTGCCTTCAAGCTCTACGACACCTATGGTTTCCCGCTCGACCTGACGCAGGACGCGCTGCGCGCCCGCGGCATCGGCGTCGATATTTCCAGCTTCACGGATGCGATGGAGCGCCAGAAGGCTGAAGCGCGCTCGCATTGGACCGGTTCCGGCGACAAGGCGACCGAGACCATCTGGTTCGAGCTCAAGGAAAAGAACGGTGCCACTGAATTCCTGGGTTACGATACGGAATCTGCTGAAGGCGTGATCCAGGCGATCGTCAAGGGCGGTGTTGCAGTCGATAGCGCCTCGGCCGGCGACAAGGTGCAGATCGTCGTCAATCAGACGCCTTTCTACGGCGAATCCGGTGGTCAGATGGGCGATACCGGCGTGATCTCCAGCGACCACGGCAAGCTCGCCGTCAACGACACCCAGAAGAAGGGCGAGGGCCTTTTCGTTCACAGTTCGGAAGTGTCGGAAGGCAAGATCAAGGTCGGCGATGCCGTCGTCCTGACGGTCGATCATAACAGGCGCTCGCGCCTGCGCGCCAATCACTCCGCCACCCATTTGCTGCACGAAGCACTTCGCGAAGTGCTCGGCACCCACGTGGCGCAGAAGGGCTCGCTGGTCGCGCCAGAGCGTCTGCGTTTCGACGTTTCGCATCCCAAGCCGATGTCGGCTGAGGAGTTGAAGGTCGTCGAGGATATGGCCAACGAGATCGTCCTGCAGAACTCGCCGGTTACGACCCGCCTGATGAGCGTCGACGATGCGATCGCGGAAGGTGCGATGGCATTGTTCGGCGAGAAGTATGGCGACGAGGTGCGCGTCGTATCGATGGGGCAGGGCGTGCGTGGGGCCAAGGCCGGCAAGCCCTACTCGGTCGAGCTTTGCGGCGGTACGCATGTCTCGGCCACCGGCCAGATCGGTCTCGTGCGTATTCTCGGCGAAAGCGCAGTTGGTGCCGGCGTACGCCGCATTGAAGCCGTCACCGGTGAATCCGCGCGCGATTATCTCGCCGAACAGGACGATCGCGTGAAGAGCCTCGCCTCGGCGCTGAAGGTCCAGCCGGCCGACGTCGTCTCGCGCGTCGAAGCCTTGATGGACGAGCGCCGCAAGCTGGAACGCGAACTGGCTGACGCCAAGCGCAAGCTTGCCATGGGCGGCGGCCAGGGCGGTTCGGCCGATGCGGTACGGGACGTCAACGGTGTCAAGTTCCTGGGCAAGCCGGTTTCCGGCGTCGACCCCAAGGATCTCAAGGGCATGGCGGATGAAGCCAAGGCAGGTCTCGGTTCTGGCATCGTTGCGCTGATCGGCGTTTCGGATGATGGCAAGGCAAGCGCCGTCGTCGCTGTCACTGAAGATCTAGTCGGCCGCTTCAGCGCCGTCGACCTCGTACGCGTCGCTTCGGCTGCGCTCGGCGGCAAGGGCGGCGGCGGCCGTCCCGACATGGCTCAGGCCGGCGGCCCAGATGGCGCCAAAGCTGATGAAGCCGTTGAGGCGATTGCGGCGGCGCTTGCCGGCTAAGACGCTAATCTCCGATGGATAAACAAGGATGGCGGATGCTTAGGTGTCCGCCATTTTTCTTTGTCCGGACAACTCCGCAGGATTTGTCAAATCGGGTTATGCTCTTGTCGGGCCGATCGAATTTGCAAGAGGTTTAATATGAGTGGCGGCACGGCGTGGACGCTTTACGAGACCCGGCTGCGGCGGGTTTCGGCCTATATCCATGAGCATCTGGATGATGAGCTCGATATGGAAAAGCTCGCCGAGATCGCCTGCATGTCCAGCTATCACTGGCACAGGATCTATCGGGCGATCTATGGCGAGACGGCAGCAGCGACCGTCAAGCGGCTGCGGCTGCATCGCGCCGCCGGCGATCTCGTCAACACCCGTCTATCCGTCAGCGACATTGCAAAGCGGTCGGGCTATCCCAACCTCCAATCGTTCAACCGCATCTTCAGATCCGTCTACGGCATGCCGCCGGCGCGATATCGGAATGAGGGAAGCCATACGATCTTCGAACCCAGTACCCAAGGAAGGATCACGGTTATGTTCGACGTTACGCTTCGCACGATTTCCCGGATGTCACTGATCGGTGTCGCCCATCGCGGCTCCTATATGCAGATCGGTCAGGCATTCGAAACACTCTTCGGCACCATCTTTGCTCGCGGCCTTGCCGCGCCTGACATGCGCATGGTCGGCATCTATCTCGATGATCCCGATGCCGTGGAGGCAGAGAAGCTGCGGTCGTACGCCTGTGTCACCGCCGGTGAAAGCGTAACAGTCGAGGCGCCGCTGGAGCGCCGCTCTCTCGATGGTGGCGAATATGCCGTGCTGCGCCACAAAGGGCCTTACGCAAACATGCATAGGGCATATCAGTGGCTCTATGCACAATGGCTGCCAGCCTCGGGTCGGCAGTTGCGCGATACCGTCATGTTCGAGGAATATATCAACAATCCGCGCGACGTGCCGCCGACGGAGCTTTTGACCGATATCTATATGCCGCTGCAATAGAGGCATATGACTTCGATCGAAGATTTCCTCTTAATGCCTCGTATTGTCAGGCATTGGCCGGCTTCGGCATAGCAGCATTGTCGATATCGTTGCCTCGGCGGTAGGCGTCGCGATCGCTGACCCTGGCCCAATAATCGATGAAGGCTTGGCGCTTCTCAATGGTGCCGAAATTGAGACCCCAGCCGACATGCGAACCGACATAGACGTCGGCGGCCGTAAAGCGGTCGCCTGCTATGAAGGGCGAGGCTGTGACCGCCTGTTCCAATGTATCGAAAACATGGTCCAGACTGCCGCAGCCGGCCATGCGCAGGCGTTCCGTCGGAACTTCAAAGCCGAGGGCGCGGTTGGTCACCGCCATCTCCATCGGGCCGGCGGCAAAGAACATCCAGCGGAAGTAGCGGCCGCGCTCGGCTGCTGTCGGGGCAAGACCTGCCTGCGGGAAGGTTTCCGCCAGATAGGCACAGATGGCCGCACCCTCGGTGACGACCGTATCGCCATGCTTGATGGCGGGAACCTTTCCCATGGGGTTTACGGCCAGATATTCAGGGGCCTTCATCGTCGTGCCAAAGTCGAGATATTCGGTGCGATAGGGCTGGCCGATCTCCTCGAGCATCCAGCGGGCGATGCGTCCGCGCGACATCGGGTTGGTATAGAAAACGAGTTCCTCAGCCATCTGCCTCTCCTTTTTGTTGCGCGCATTCTTGCCACTGCTTAGCCCCGGCGGCAAGATTCCGGGCAAAAGAAAACCCGGCTCTCTGAGGCCGGGTTCCCGTATCTGCTTATGCCGGCAAGGCTTAGGCAGCCATGGCCTTCTTGAGGTTTTCGTCGATCTTGTCGAGGAAAGCGGTGGTCGAAAGCCAAGGCTGATCGGGACCGATCAGCAGCGCCAGGTCCTTGGTCATGTAGCCGGCTTCAACCGTGTCGACGCAAACCTTTTCGAGCGTGGAAGCGAACTTCGCGAGTTCGGCATTATCGTCGAGCTTGGCGCGATGAGCGAGGCCGCGGGTCCAGGCGAAGATCGAGGCGATCGAGTTCGTCGAGGTTTCCTGACCCTTCTGGTGCTGGCGGTAGTGACGTGTCACCGTGCCGTGTGCGGCTTCGGCTTCAACCGTCTTGCCGTCCGGCGTGAGCAGAACGGAGGTCATCAGGCCAAGCGAGCCGAAGCCCTGGGCAACGGTGTCGGACTGGACGTCGCCGTCATAGTTCTTGCAGGCCCAGACATAGCCGCCGGACCATTTCAGGGCGGAGGCAACCATGTCGTCGATCAGGCGGTGTTCGTAGGTGATGCCGGCTTCATCGAACTGAGCCTTGAACTCGTTCTGGTAGACTTCTTCGAAGATGTCCTTGAAGCGGCCGTCATAGGCCTTGAGAATAGTGTTCTTGGTCGAGAGGTAGACCGGCCACTTGCGCATCAGGCCGTACATCATCGAGGCGCGGGCGAATTCGCGGATCGACTCGTCGAGGTTGTACATGGCCATGGCAACGCCGGCGCCCGGAGCGTTGAAGACTTCCTTCTCGATGATCGTGCCGTCTTCGCCAACGAACTTGATGGTCAGCTTGCCCTTGCCGGGGAACTTGAAGTCGGTGGCGCGGTACTGGTCGCCGAAAGCGTGACGGCCAACGACGATCGGCTGCGTCCAGCCCGGAACCAGGCGCGGAACGTTCTTGCAGATGATCGGCTCGCGGAAGATGACGCCGCCGAGAATGTTGCGGATCGTGCCGTTCGGGCTCTTCCACATTTCCTTGAGGTTGAATTCCTTCACGCGGGCTTCGTCCGGCGTGATCGTGGCGCACTTGATGCCGACGCCGTACTTCTTGATGGCGTTGGCGGCGTCAACGGTCACCTGGTCGTTGGTGGCGTCGCGGTTTTCGACCGAGAGGTCATAGTAGTCGATATCGATGTCGAGGTAGGGGAAGATCAGTTTTTCTTTGATGAGCTGCCAGATGATGCGAGTCATTTCGTCGCCATCGAGATCGGCAACGGGATTTGCGACCTTGATCTTCTTCATGCTTCTGCCTCGTTTAAGCTGATGGGACCCGATGGTCCTGTGGGTAATATGAAGTCCCGAGGGCTATAGCACCGCAAGTGCGGAACGCAAAGCCGATAGAGCCTTCGGCATCGCGTTTTTGATCATTCGTGACATCACCCGCTTTTTGCAGTCCGGCCATTGCCAAAGCGATCCATGGGTCTAATGTCGCGCATGTTTTGCCTGCTGCCACGGAATCAAATCATGCAGAAATTTGCCGCCTCCGCACTCGCCTTGACGCTTTTTCAGTTCTCGCTTGGCGCGCATATGGCGCTTGCGGCCGATGCGACGACGCCGGTCAAGGCCATCATGGACGCGACCGTCTCCAACTGGGCGGGCGGCGACAGCGATTGGCAGGATATTTTCGGCGAGGACAAACTCAAGGATATCTATAGCAAGGATTTTGGAGCGAAATACCAGGCGGCGGCGCAATTTCCCGCCGCCGACGAGGATGGTATCTCGCCATTCGACTACGATGTCATCGTCAATGCGCAGGATGCGTGCCCGCTGGAGGACGTGAAGATTGCCGCGCAGCCGCCGAAGAACAATGTGACGGAGGTGCTGGCGACCTTCAAGAAATCGACCTGTATGGGCTCCGACGCCGATTATCAGAAGGTGACCACGGTTCGTTTCGAGGTCATCGAAGAGGGTGGCAGGCCCGTGGTGGACGATATTGTCACCAACGACGACAACGGCAATCCGAGCTCGCTCAAGAGCGTGATGGTGGATCTTGTCAAACAGCAGCAGCAACAGCCGGCAGACCAGACGCAGCAGCCGTCGGATCAGAAGAAGCCCGTCAATCCGGAATAATCGGGCGGGATTCGTTCTGCCATTCAAGCGCAAAAACCTTGCCGATCGGCTGGCGTCTCGCTATTGCGACACCGGAATCAGGACATTGAGCATGATGTCGCCCGAAAACCGCTGACACTTTTCGGCATCATGCTCGAATTAGCGCGATTGGTTTCGCGCGCGGAGATTTAGGCATCATGGCAGGCACGAACAGCGAGCGTCAACTTCTGGCCGAAGGGCCGGCCATTATTCTGGTCGAGCCGCAGATGGGCGAAAATATCGGTATGGTGGCGCGCGCCATGGCGAATTTCGGCCTTGCCGAGTTGCGCCTCGTCAATCCTCGCGACGGGTGGCCGAACGAGAGGGCACAGGCGACGGCCTCCAAGGCGGATCATATTATCGAGGCGACAAAGGTCTATGAGACGCTGGAGCAGGCGATCGCTGATCTCAATTTCGTCTATGCGACAACCGCGCGGGAGCGGGACGGATACAAGCCGGTGCGTTCGCCTGTCATTGCCGCCGAAACGCTCCGTACCAAATTCAAGGCGGGCGAGGGTACGGGCATTCTCTTCGGCAGGGAGCGCTGGGGCCTGACGAACGAGGAAGTGGCGCTGGCCGACGAGATCGTGACCTTTCCCGTCAATCCCGCCTTCGCTTCTTTGAACATCGCGCAGGCCGTGCTGTTGATGTCCTATGAATGGATGAAATCGGGCATGGAGGATCTCGGCGATGTGCCTTTCCAGGCTATCGAGCAGCGGCCTTCGACGAAGGAGCAGCTTTTCGGTCTGTTCGACCAGCTCGAAGAAGCGCTGGATGCGCGCAATTATTTCCATCCTGCCGGGAAAAAGCCGAAAATGGTGGACAATCTCCGCGCCGTCCTCTCGCGCCGGGCCTTCACGGAACAGGAAATCAGCGTCTTGCGCGGGGTGATCTCGTCTCTCGACCGCTTCTCGCGGAAGTCCCCGCGCGGCAGTGGCTCGCATCCCCGATCCTCGAAAGCACCGAAGGAAGCTCCAAGCGATGACAGCAGCGGCGAATGAGCTGAAACCAATACTCGTTTTCGATTCAGGGATCGGCGGTTTGACGGTGTTGCGCGAAGCACGCGTGCTGATGCCGGAGCGGGGTTTCATCTATATCGCCGACGATGCCGCATTTCCCTATGGCAGTTGGGAAGAAGCGGCGCTGAAGGAGCGCATCGTCGATCTCTTCGCACAGCTGCTCGTGCAATATGATCCGGAAGTCTGCATCATCGCCTGCAACACGGCGTTCACGCTGGCCGGAGCCGCTCTTCGTGCCGCCTTTCCGCAGATGACCTTCGTCGGTACCGTGCCAGCGATCAAGCCAGCTGCGGAGCGCACACGTTCAGGCCTCGTTTCGGTGCTGGCGACACCAGGCACTGTGAAGCGCGCCTATACACGCGACCTGATCCAGTCTTTCGCCACGCAATGTCATGTCCGGCTTGTCGGATCGGAAAATCTGGCACGTCTGGCGGAGAGCTATATTCGCGGTGATGCAATTACAGACGAGGCCGTCATGACCGAGATCGATCAGTGCTTCGTCGAGATGGATGGCCGCAAGACCGATATCGTGGTGCTTGCCTGCACGCATTACCCTTTCATGGCGAATATTTTCCGTCGCCTTGCGCCCTGGCCGGTCGATTGGCTCGATCCTGCCGAAGCGATCGCAAGGCGCGCACGCAGCCTGGTGCCGCAGGTGGCCGATGCCGTCCATCCCGATAATCTCGACTTTGCGGTGTTTACCTCCGGGGCACCGGATTTCCCCACGCGCCGGCTGATGCAGGGCTTTGGGCTCAAGGCTTGATCATGAAAGACAAGGTCTCGTTGCGTAAACTCAATCTCGCGGATATGCCGGCGGCTGCCGCCGTTCACCGCGCTTCCTTCAACGAAAGGCTGCCGACGCTTGCCGGGCTTCATACGCCCGAAGAAGATGTTGGCTTCTGGAGTGCCGTCGTTTTCAAAGATTGCCAAATCTGGGGTGCGGAAGAGGGCGGTCGTCTCGTCGGCGTCATCGCCTTTCTCGAGGATTGGATCGACCAACTCTACGTGTTGCCTGAGGCGCAAGGGCGCGGCATCGGCAGCCGGCTTCTCGATATCGCCAAGTCGGCCTATCCGCAGCTCTCGCTCTGGACGTTCCAGAGAAATGAGCCGGCGCGCCGCTTTTACGAGAAGCACGGCTTCTTCGTGGTTGACGAGTCGGATGGGGCAGGCAATGAGGAAAAGGAGCCGGATGTGCTTTACAAGTGGGAGGCACGCTTGCACCGGTTGTAATGCAGGATTGGGCTGAGTGGCGGAATATTGGGAGGGCGATATTTGATGTCTTTTGAGATTGATTGCAGTGTTGTCGGGGCAAGCTATGCGTCTGCGTGAGTGCCATAACTTCCATGATTTTCGCCTTCTCGCGAAGAAGCGTCTTCCCGGTCCGATCTTCAACTATATCGATGGTGCTGCCGACGACGAAGTGACGCTCCGGCGGAACACGACGAGCTTCGAAAGCTGCGATCTCGTGCCCAACGTTCTCCGCGGGGTCAGCGAGATCGACATGTCTGTCACCGTTATGGGACAAAAGCTTGCGACGCCCTTCTATTGCTCGCCGACGGCGCTGCAGCGGCTCTTCCATCATCAGGGCGAGAATGCGGTTGCAGCTGCCGCCTCTTCGCTCGGCACCATGTTCGGCGTCTCCTCGCTCGGCACCGTCAGTCTTGAGGAAATCCGCAAGAAGCATCAGGGACCGCAGGTCTACCAATTCTATTTCCACAGGGATCGCGGCCTGAATCGGGCAATGATGGAGCGGGCGAAGGAAGCTGGCGTCAACGTCATGATGCTGACTGTCGACAGCATTACCGGCGGCAATCGCGAGCGCGATCTTCGCACTGGGTTTTCCATTCCTTTTAAGCTCAATCTGGCCGGGATCACCCAATTCGCCATCAAGCCCGCTTGGGCGCTGAACTACGTGACCCATGAGAAATTCCGCCTGCCTCAGCTGGACGAGCATGTCGATATGAGCGGCGGCGCCATGTCTATCGGCAAGTATTTCACCGAGATGCTCGATCCGTCGATGAACTGGAACGACGTCGCTGAGATGGTGACGCATTGGAACGGACAGTTCTGCCTGAAGGGCATCATGTCGGTCGAGGACGCCAAGCGTGCGGTCGATATCGGATGTACCGGCATCGTGCTGTCGAACCATGGCGGCCGGCAGCTGGATGGCTCGCGCTCGGCATTCGACCAGCTGGCGGAGATCGTCGATGCCGTCGGCCATCGCATCGATGTGATGATGGATGGCGGCGTGCAGCGCGGCACGCATGTGCTGAAGGCTCTGTCGCTCGGCGCCAAGGCCGTTGGCCTCGGCCGCTTCTATCTCTATCCGCTGGCCGCTGCCGGTCAGGCGGGCGTGGAGCGGGCGCTCAGGCATCTGCGCACGGAAGTCGAGCGCGACATGAAGCTGATGGGCTGCACGTCGGTCAGCCAGCTTTCGCGCGCGAACCTGCGCTTCAGGTAGGTCTCGCAATCGCCTGTGGGTTTTTTCAATCCACGGGCGCGAAGCTTGGAAATCTTTGCTAGACGGAGGCGCGTCCTTTCAGAAAGATGGGATGCATCCACATTTGATTCTTGCTCATAGGGGAAGTGCATTGCAAGTCGGCATCGACATGGGAACGGCGTCCGGCGGGACCAGCGCCCAGCTCGATATCGAGGAGCTGCTGGCGACGCGTCTCCTGGTGCAGGGCAATTCCGGCTCCGGAAAATCGCACCTCCTGCGGCGGCTGCTGGAACAGTCGGCGCAATGGGTGCAGCAGGTCATCATCGATCCCGAAGGCGATTTCGTAACGCTGGCCGACAAGTTTGGTCATGTGGTCGTCGACGGCGAGCGTACGGAAGCCGAGCTTGCCGGTATCGCCAACCGTATCCGCCAGCATCGCGTTTCCTGCGTGCTGACACTGGAGGGGCTCGATATCGAGCAGCAGATGCGCGCTGCCGCAGCCTTCCTGAATGGCATGTTCGATGCCGATCGCGAATTCTGGTATCCGGTGCTTGTTGTGGTCGACGAGGCGCAGATGTTTGCGCCTTCGGTCGGCGGCGATGTTTCGGAAGATGCGCGCAAGATGTCGCTCGGCGCCATGACCAATCTGATGTGCCGCGGCCGAAAGCGCGGCCTTGCCGGCGTCATCGCGACGCAGCGGCTTGCGAAGCTTGCCAAGAACGTTGCAGCGGAAGCCTCCAACTTCCTGATGGGCCGTACTTTCCTCGATATCGACATGGCTCGCGCGGCCGACCTTCTCGGCATGGATCGCAGGCAGGCGGAAATGTTCCGCGACCTGAAGCGCGGCAATTTCGTAGCCCTCGGGCCGGCACTCTCGCGCCGGCCGCTGCCGATCACTATCGGCACGGTGGAAACCTCGGCGCGCTCGTCCAGCCCCAAGCTGATGCCGCTGCCGGATGCACCGCAGGATGTCGAAGATCTGATCTTCACGCCGGATCCGGAAGAGTTCACACGGCCCGTTGTCCGCCGTGCCACGCCCGCGCCACGCCCGACGACCGATATTCTGGCAGAGCTTTCCCGCTCCGCGCCGGCGGCAAGCCCGGCATCTTCTGAGCCGAAGGTCAGCCAGCCGGAACTATCGAGCGAGGATCGCGAGGCGAGAGTGAGCGCCGTACTCTCCGAAATCCTCGACGACCCGGCCTCCGGCTTCCGCACGGATTCGGTGCTCTATCAGGAGTTTCTCGTTCGTTTGCGCATGCGCCGCGTTCCCGGCGCGCCGATGAGCCTGTCGGAGTTCCGTCGGCGCGTGGCGATCGTCCGTTCCGGTGCGGACGAAGAGGTCATGGCGACGGACCAATGGGCGACCGCGCTCTCGCTCTCCTCCAGCGTCACCGATGACTTGCAGGGCGTGTTCCTGATGCTAGCGAAAGCCGCCATCAGCGGCGAGCCATGCCCGTCCGACGCCCGCATCGCCCGCGCCTACGGCACCCATTCTGCACGGCGTGCACGGCGACTGCTGAGCTATTTCGAAGAACAGGGCAGCGTCGTCGTCCATACGGATTTCTCGGGCAAGCGTATCGTCGCCTTTCCGGACATGGGCTCGCAGACCGCGCCGGGCGATGCCAATGCGCCCGATCTGGAGGGCGGCGAGCAGGCGGCGGCGGAATAGCTACCGGGTTACGCGTTGCTGCTGATGATATGGAGTGCGGCTTTGCCGTCCTTAACGGCTGAAGTCGATAGGCGCCGGTCGAGCGTTGCCAGTTGGCCTCCATGGAATTTCGCCAATGCCAACAGATAGGTGTCGGTGATCTGTCCAGGAGTCAGAATGCGTGTCGAATCCACCAGAGTATCATCCAGCAGACTGATATCGTCGGCCCAGAATTGGTGACCCGGCAAACGGCGAAGCTGGGCAACAAGAAGCGCGGCCGTCGACGGTGGACCGGGCGAGTTGGGATAGCTCGGCTGACTGAGAATTCGGACAACGCCATTTTCCGTTAACGGGCACGTTGCCCAACTGTCGCCGCCTAGGGAGTGAAACCACTCATGGGCGATATCATGCGATACATGGCTCGGATCGAATAAAGCGATCAGAACATTGACGTCCAACAGAAATGTCACGGAAGCTCGTCACGAAGTTTGTTGACAAGATCGAGCGTAACAGGGGGATTGCCTGTCTTGGGCGTGAGCAACGGAATACCATTCCGCTCCTTTGCCGGCTGTGAGCGGTTTAGCGATCGGCGAGCAAGGTCGGAAATGACATCACCGATGCTGCGGTGCTGCTGCTCTGCCATCGCCTTTGCCGCGGCAAGTACGTCGTCATCAATTGCAAGGGTTGTTCGCATCATTGCACCTTGATCGAGCATCAGTCATCACGCATCAAATATAGCATTTGTTGCTTCATTCTCAACAGCAACCGCGCGGGCTGTTGACATTTTCATGACGACCCCTTACAGACCGCGCCAACGCCGGGCAGAAATGTCCGGTGTTTCATTTGACATGTCCCGTGGCCTCGTCCGTTCGCTAACGTGAGAGGCCTGTCAGAGCTCGAAAACGGAGTTCAGAGGAGGGCGTGTTTCCTTCGCGGTTCGGCAACGGGCCGCCATAACACTTGAAAGGAAATGCGATGAGCAAGCGCGAATCGTCCAAGTATAAAATTGACCGCCGTATGGGCGAGAACATCTGGGGCCGTCCGAAGTCCCCGGTAAACCGCCGCGAATACGGCCCGGGCCAGCACGGTCAGCGCCGCAAGGGCAAGCTTTCGGACTTCGGCGTGCAGCTGCGCGCCAAGCAGAAGCTGAAGGGCTACTACGGCGACCTGCGTGAAAAGCAGTTCCGTGCCATCTTCGACGAAGCCAACCGCCGCAAGGGCGATACCTCGGAAAACCTGATCGGTCTGCTCGAGTCGCGCCTCGACGCGATCGTCTACCGCGCCAAGTTCGTTCCGACGGTCTTCGCAGCCCGTCAGTTCGTCAATCATGGCCACGTCACCGTTAACGGCGTTCGCGTCAACATCGGTTCGTACCGCTGCAAGGCTGGCGACGTTATCGAAGTTCGCGAAAAGTCCAAGCAGCTCGTAACCGTTCTCGAATCGGTTGCTCTGGCTGAGCGCGACGTTCCGGACTACATCGAAGTCGATCACAACAAGATGGTTGCGACCTTTGCTCGCGTTCCGGCTCTCGGCGACGTACCGTACGCCGTCGTCATGGAACCGCATCTGGTCGTCGAATTCTATTCGCGTTAATAAGCGGATAACTTTCTTGATGAATGAAAAGCCGCTCGGTTCGAGCGGCTTTTTTGTCTTTGGAGCGCCTCATGACGGATTTGCAGGCCATTCTCGACGGCATTCATGCGGAGCTTTCGCCGCGCATCGGCGAAGGCAAGGTCGCCGATTACATTCCCGAGCTGGCAAAGGTCGACCCGAAGCAGTTCGGGATGGCAATCGCCACCATCGACGGCAAAGTCTACAGCATCGGTGATGCCGGCGTTCCTTTCTCCATCCAGAGTATCTCCAAGGTCTTTATGCTGACCCTGGCGCTGGGCAAGGTCGGCGAGAGCTTGTGGAATCGGGTAGGGCGCGAACCGTCCGGCACGGCTTTCAACTCTATCGTCCAGCTGGAGCGGGAAGAGGGTATTCCCCGCAATCCCTTCGTCAATGCGGGGGCCATCGCCGTCAGCGATGTCGTGCTGGCCGGCCACGAACCGCGCGAGGCCATCGGCGAGCTGCTGCGCTTCGTCCGCTATGTGGCCGACGATGAGACGATCAGCATCGATGACAAGGTCGCGCGTTCGGAAACCCAGACTGGGTATCGCAATTTTGCTCTTGCCAATTTCATGCGGGCCTATGGCAATATCCACCATCCGGTCGAGCATGTGCTCGGCGTGTATTTCCATCAATGCGCGCTGTCGATGAGCTGCCAGCAGCTTGCCAAGGCGGGGCTCTATCTCGCTGCGCGCGGCAGCAATCCGATCACCGGGCATTCCGTCGTTTCGCCGAAGCGGGCGCGGCGTATCAATGCGCTGATGCTGACCTGCGGCCATTATGATGGCTCTGGAGATTTTGCCTATCATGTCGGCCTGCCGGGCAAGAGCGGCGTCGGCGGCGGCATTCTGGCCGTAGCGCCGGGCATTGGCTCGATCGCCGTCTGGTCGCCGGGCCTGAACAAGGTCGGCAATTCACAGCTTGGCGCCGTGGCATTGGAAATGCTGGCGGTGCGCACCGGCTGGTCGGTGTTCGGCGATTGATACGGTGTCTTCTCGTTCCGCTTTCTGCTATCAGCGTGGCGAGCCGCAAGGAATGACGGAATGAATATCGCAACCACGGTGAAAGACGACATCGATATCGAGGCTGAAGATGGCGGCTCTGCCGTTCATCCGATGTTTTTCGAGGCGCCGCGTTCGGTCTCTTTCAACAAGCTTCGCAAGCGCCTGTTGCGGCAGGTGCGCCAGGCTATGGAAGATTTCCAGATGCTGAAGGGCCAGAAGCGCTGGCTGGTTGGCCTTTCCGGCGGCAAGGATTCCTACGGTTTGCTGGCGCTGCTCCTTGATCTGAAATGGCGAGGCTTGCTGCCGGTGGAGCTCATTGCCTGTAATCTCGACCAGGGCCAGCCGAATTTCCCGAAGCATGTGCTGCCGGAATATCTGACGAAGATCGGCGTTGCGCATCGCATTGAATATCGCGACACTTATTCCATCGTGAAGGAGAAGGTGCCGGAGGGGGCAACCTATTGCTCGCTCTGTTCCCGCCTGCGCCGCGGCAATCTTTATCGCATCGCCCGCGAGGAAGGTTGCGATGCGCTGGTGCTTGGCCATCACCGCGAGGATATTCTCGAGACCTTCTTCATGAACTTCTTCCATGGCGGTCGCTTGGCTTCGATGCCGGCAAAGCTGCTCAACGACGAAGGCGACCTCATGCTGCTGCGCCCGCTCGCCTATGCGGCAGAGGACGATCTCGCCAAGTTTGCTGCGGCCATGCAATTTCCGATCATTCCCTGCGATCTCTGCGGCTCGCAGGACGGGCTGCAGCGCAATGCCATGAAGGACATGCTCGCGGATATCGAGCGGCGGATGCCGGGCCGCAAGGACACGATGCTGCGCGCTCTGGCCCATGTGAACCCGTCGCACCTGCTCGATCCCAAGCTGTTCGATTTTGCAGGGTTGATGACGCAGGGCTCTTCGAGCGATCCGGCGTAAATTCGGCGCTTTTGCCACACCGATGTCATCGAATCGGGCATAAGAGGAAGCCCTTTCAAAACAGAGGCTTCCGATGACCTTCTCCGATACGGATTTCGACTATGTGATGACGACCGTTGCCGCAGCGGCGGCAAAGGAGATCATGCCGCGCTTCCGCAATCTAGATGCCGGCGACATATCGGAGAAAACCTCGGCTATCGATCTTGTAACCGAGGCCGACCTTCTGGCCGAACGCCATATTACCACGGCGCTGAAGGCACGGTTTCCAAGCGCTTTGATCGTTGGCGAAGAGGCCTATGAGGCGGATAAGTCCGTCGTGCCGGCGCTGGCGCATGCGGAATTGGCTTTTACAATCGATCCGGTGGATGGCACCTTCAATTTCGCGGCCGGACTGCCGGTCTTCGGAACGATCGTCGCCGTCATTGCCAATGGCGAGACGATCGGCAGCATTATCCACGATCCCGTGCTGGGTGACACCGTGACTGCCATGAAGGGCGGCGGCACTTTCCTGCGCCGGCAAACCGGGGAGGCGAGGCGGCTCACCGTTGCCGCACCTGCCCCTTTGAGTGCTATGACCGGCGCTATATCCTGGGGGCATATGGATGAGCCCGACCGGTCGCGGATCAGCGCCAATCTATCGAAGACCCGCATGGCTTTCTCAGTGAATTGCTCAGCTTACGAATATTGGATGGTGGCGTCTGGCAAGTGGCATTTCATCGGCCATTCCAAATTGATGCCCTGGGATCATCTGGCCGGCGTGCTGGCGCATCAGGAGGCGGGCGGCTATACCGCCAAATTCGATGGTACGCCCTACAGGCCCGGCGAAACGATCGGCGGCATCATTTCTGCGCCTGACGAGGAAAGCTGGCGGATGATCCGCCGCGAGATCATCGGCGCCTGACGCGAAAGGAAAAAGCATGACATCGCTCGTTGACGTTACCACGCTCGCTCATGTGCTGCGCCGCGCGGCGCAGACGGAGATACTGCCGCGCTTTCGCAGGCTCGGCAGCGATGATGTCCGCGCCAAGAGCGAGGCGACGGATCTGGTGACGGAAGCCGACGAACGGGCTGAGCGCATGATCAAGGCAGAAGTTGCCCGGCTCTGGCCCGAAGCTTTGTTCATCGGCGAGGAATCGGTTGCGGCCGACCCGTCGCTACTGAAGAAGCTGCAGGATGCCGATCTCGCAATCATTGTCGATCCCGTCGATGGCACGTTCAATTTTGCCGCCGGCATTCCGGCTTTCGGCGTCATGGCCTCGGTCGTGTCGAAGGGCGAGACCGTTGCCGGTATCATCTTCGATCC
Source organism: Martinezella sp. CNPSo 3795 (assembly GCF_057784475.1). Lineage (NCBI taxonomy): Bacteria > Pseudomonadati > Pseudomonadota > Alphaproteobacteria > Hyphomicrobiales > Rhizobiaceae > Martinezella > Martinezella sp. CNPSo 3795. The sequence goes on from NZ_JBXSOQ010000004.1 coordinate 407,380, forward strand.
GATGGGTGATGACTGGGTGCTTGCGGAGCGCGGCAGCGGCGCATGGCTACGCCGTCCGGATGGCGAGACGCTGCGTCTCAACGTTGCTCCTTCCGTCCCGCTGGAAGAGCTGGTCGGCATGGCGGCTACCGGCTTCCTGCCGAAGGAAAAGCGCGCCGAAATCATGGGCAATCTTGCCAAGGTGCGCTACACGACCTGCTATCGCTGTGCTGCGCATGAGTACCGCACGCTCGCTGGCGGCTATGTGCACTATCTCATGTACAACAAGCTGATGCCTTGGGATCATCTGGCGGGATCGCTGATCTCGGCCGAATCCGGCGCATATGTCCGCCGTTTCGACGGCTCGCCCTATCTGCCGCATCATCTCGATGGCGGGCTGCTGGTCGCGGCGGACAAGGATACCTGGGAGCTGCTCCGGCGCGAGGTCTTCACTCTTTAAGGTGAGCCACGCGCGAGGATAGTCCGCGAGGCCCTTGGAAAGTCACTGCGGCGGGGCTATCTTTGCTTCAACAGGCAAGAGCCTTGGTCGGCGCTTGCCGCGGGGATGAGACAGATGTCCGAGACGAGCCGCAAGCTGACCACCATTTTCTGCGCCGACGTGCAGGATTATACGCGCCTTATGGGGAAGGACGAGGAGGGGACGTTATCTACTCTTCGTCGTTACCGCGATGCGATGAAACGGCTGATCGAAGCGCATGGCGGCCGGGTCATCAATACCTGGGGCGATGGCGTCTTTGCCGAGTTTCCAAGTGTTGTCGAAGCCGTGCGCGCTGCAATCGATACGCAAAACGAACTTGCCGGTTACAATGCCGTGGCCGACCCCGACAAGCAGATGCTGTTCCGCATCGGGCTCAACCTCGGCGATGTGATCGCCGATGGCGATGACCTTTACGGCGACGGCGTCAATATTGCCGCCCGGCTGCAGTCGCGCGCCGCTCCGGGTGGAATTGTCATTTCCAACACGGTTTACGATCAGGTTCGCAACAAGGTGGCGGTCGGTTTCGATTTTCTCGGGCAGCTCGAGGTCAAGAACATCGAAGGCGGCGTACCGAGCTATGCTGTGAGGATCGGCGGCGTGCAGGTCGTAGATACCACGCCGGATTATCGTTCCGCCCCGGAGCCCACTCCCGCGCGGGCGCCCGAGCCGGCGATGCGGGAACCCTTGCTGCAAGACTGGCGGCGGAGTTATGGTGGCGTCGTCATCATCTGCGTCGCTCTCGCCATCATCAATGGGCTGACCTGGCAGGGCGAATTCTGGGCGAAATGGCCCATACTCGCGATTCTATGGGGTGCGGCGTTCCGCTACGTCCGCAGCAACAGACAGATCGATATGGCGATTGCCAGCCTTGTGATTACTGGCGTCGGGATCGTTGCCATCAACCTTTTCACCTGGCATGGAACACCTTGGGCGATGTGGCCGCTTTTCGGGCTTGCGATCGCCGCTGCGTTGCGCTGGGTCAGTCGGCCGCGCAGCGGCGCCTAGGGAAGGGAGGCACGTCGCGCTCAAACGTGCCCCATGCCCGGTTCCAGCGCCGGCGCATCGCCGGGATGGGTGAAGAGCTTGCCGCGTTCCGCCCATAGCGTCGCGACGATCGACAGCGCGCCAAACACCGTGAAGCCGGCAAGCAGCGGCTGTGCCGTGCCGTCGAACATCTGGCCGACGATGCCGCCGAGCAGGACGCCGACCGTCGTGGAGATCGAGCTGGTGATGGCGGCTGCCGTACCCGCCAGGTGTCCCATCGGCTCGAGGCTTATCGCCATGCAATTGGTGGTGATCACTGCAAACATCATCAGCATCACCGAGATCAGTACATAGATGAAGGTGAAGCTCGGCTGGCCGAACATGCCGACGATGTAGCCGATGGCGCCTAAAACGGTGAAAAGGATCATGGCAGCGTGGGAAATACGGCGCATGCCGAAGCTGCGGACGAAATAGCCATTAGCGAACTGTGCGACGGCGGTGCCGGCTGCCGTTGCCGCAAAGGCGATCGGAAACGTGTCTCCAAGCCCGTAAACTTCGCCGAAGACCTGCTGCACCGAAACGACGTAGGCGCATATGATGCCGGTGTAGAGCGTCAGGCCGATCATGTAGCCGCAGGTGATGCGGTTGGTCAGCACTGTCTTGAAACCGGACAGTACGGAGGTGACCGAGAGCGGCAGGCGCTCTTCAGCGGGCAGCGTCTCCTTCATGCGGAAGAAGGCAACCAAGAAAAGGCCGGCGCTGACGATGCCGAGCAGAATGAAAATCCACTGCCAGTTGGAATAGGCGACGATCATCTGGCCGACGAAGGGCGCAACCATCGGCATAATCATGAAGACGATCATGATATAGGACATCACGCGGGCCATTTCGCGACCGCCGAAGCAATCGCGGACGATGGCAAGCGTGGTGATGCGCACGGCCGCGGCGCCGACGCCCTGCGCAAAACGCATTGCCAGCAAGGCAAACAGGCTGCCACTCCAGGCTGCGGCAAATAGGGTCACCGTATAGAAGGCCAGACCGCCGAGCAGGATGTACCGTCGGCCATAGGTGTCCGACAAGCTGCCGAAGAAAAGCTGACAGATGCCGAAACCGAGGAAATAGACGCCGATAACGAGCTGGGTGTCATTCGGATTGGCGACATGAAGCGACTGGCCGATATTCGGCAGTGCCGGCAGCATGCTGTCGATGCCCATCGAAATGCTCGCCGTCATCAGGGCGATCGTGAGGATGAATTCCACGATGCCGAGGCCGATGCGGCTGGAGCCGGACTGTGCAGGCTGCTGGGCCGGCTGCTGGGATTGAGGCGGGGTTGTCATTCGAATATGCCTGTCAATGTAAAGCGAGAGACTGGTCGGCCGGAGGCGGCGCATTGTGCGGGCGGAACAGCTTTCCCTTTTCGGCAATCAGCACGAAGACGACGCCGATGAGAGAAACGGTGAAATAGCCGATGACCATCGGTGTCGCCGTGCCGTTATAGAACTGCCCGATGCAGGCGCCGATCGATGCGCCGCCGACCGTGCTCATAAAGCCGAGAACGGAGGATGCCGTGCCGGCGACGTGGCCGAGGGGTTCCATCGCCAGAGAGTTGAAGTTGGAACCGATCCAGCCGAATTGGAACATGGCCAGTGCGAAAAAGACCATGAACAGAGGGAACGGCATCGGTGATGGCCCGTAAAGCTGCACCAGCAGCCAACAGAAGGTGATGGCGACAAAGCCGAGCAAGGCCGTGTGCGACAGCCGGCGCATGCCAAACCGACCGACGAATTGGGAGTTGACGAAAGACGACAGAGCCATGAACGCCGCCACGCCGCCGAATGCCAGCGGCGTATAGATGCCAAGGCCGTAGATGTTGTTGTAGATCTGCTGGGCGGAATTGATGAAGCCGAACAGCGCGCCGAACAGGAACGTGCTCGCCAAGGTGTAACAGAGTGCTACCCGGTCCGTCAGAACGATCTTGAAGCCGGCGGCAACCGATCTGATGGTCAGGGGGCGGATATTTTCAGGCTTAAGCGTCTCCGGAAGCCGGAAATACATCCAGAGACCGACGAGGGTTGCCATGGCGCCGATGAAGACGAAGATCATATGCCAGGTGCTGACCAGCAGGATGATCTGGCCGCTTCCCGGCGCGATGACCGGAACGATCATGAAAACCATCATGATGAGCGACATCACTTCGGCCATCAGGCGGCCGCCGAAGACGTCGCGGACGATGGAGACGGTGATGACGCGGGTGGCCGCCGAGCCGAGGCCCTGAATGAAGCGGAGTGCCAGCAGGCCGGCGAAAGACGGGATGAGGGCGATGCCGAACGCCGAAATCACGTAGATGGTGATGCCGATCAAGAGTGGCATGCGGCGGCCGAAGCGATCCGACAAGGGGCCATAGATAAGCTGGGCCGAGCCGAAGCCGATCAGATAGGCTGTTACCACATATTGCCGATGGTTTTCATTCATCACGCCGAGGCTGGAACCGATCTGCTGCAGCGCGGGAAGCATGATGTCGATTGCGAGTGAGTTAATCGCCATCAGGAAGGCCGCGAGTGCGATGAACTCACGTTTGCCCATGGGCAGTTGCCCATGGGACATGGCCTGGGATGAAGTCGTCACGGTTTTATTCCCATAAACATGTCAAGGGCGCCGCCCGGCGGCAGCGCCTTATCGATCAAATTGAACTATGGAAACCGGACGGGGAGCCCGGTGCCCGGTCAGGCGGCGCCGCGAACGCTGATGCCGTGTTCCTGAAGGTGGTGCTGCAATTCGCCCGCCTGGAACATTTCGCGCACGATGTCACAACCGCCGATGAATTCGCCCTTTACGTAAAGCTGCGGAATGGTTGGCCAGTTGGAATAGTCCTTGATGCCCTGACGGATTTCAGCGTCGGCTAGGACATTGATGCCCTTATAATCGACGCCGATATAGTCGAGAATCTGGACCACCTGGCCGGAGAAACCACACTGCGGGAACTGGGGGGTGCCTTTCATGAAGAGAACGACGTCGTTGTTCTTAACTTCGTTGGCGATGAATTCCTGAATGCCGCTCATTGTCCAGTTCCTTTCACATGCGGGGTCAAGGTCCGCAGCGTTACATCTGTCCCTTAAATAGCAAGCGTCCGGCTTGATTTCCAGCGGCAAAACGTAGGTGCCGTCTTTTTCATCGCATGAATAGATTTCCGGCATCAGTCGTTAACAGGAACGTTCAAAAGGTGTCGATTGACTGCCTTTTCTGAACAGTGCGTTTTGAAATCACCCCTTCAACTCCAGCCCTGAACAACACACATGAATTTGAAATCAAGGGACGATGAATATTAGTATGCTACCTAATTTACAAACCATCGGTATGTTTGTTAGAGTTTACCGATTGATGCGATTTGGCGCGTATCGGTCCCTGTCGGCATTGCATTCGCATATTTCTTGAGGGAGCGGACTCCATGAGCCACCATCACTATTCCGAAGGGCAGGTTGGTGAAGAGCGGGAATTTTATAGCTCTGAAGATACGAGCGAAGGCGAGCGGGAATATTACGAGCATGTGCGCACACCACGAGCATCGATTCTGAACAGTACCGTGACCGTCAGTGCCATCGTGCTCATTCTGAGCATCGCTTTCGGTTACCGGGCCTCGACCGCACCGACGCCGCAATCGACCACGCCGCCGGTCGCCGAGAAAGTAATAACTGCGCCGTCGCTGGACTCCTGTGCCGATATCTCTCCATATCCGCGCCGGGAATGCTGATATGCCGGAATTCGGATTTTACCCTCGGCATGGCGAAAAAGCCGGCTGAGGACGATGTGCATCCGTCATGCGGGCTGACGCGATTATAAGCGTTTGCCCCTATCTTTTTGTTTTTGGACGATTTGTTGCGGTCTGCCATGAAAAAGCCAGCAGGCCATGGTCTTGGCTGATTTTCAGATTTCATCAGTGCTACTGGCGCCCCGGGGACAGACTACAATATGAATTCTATCAAGAAGAGGGTGGTTCTCCACTTCCCTGGCTTCGAGCCGCTGAATGCTGCCGCACATCGGGCTCGTTATGAGCGTTCCGCCCGGCAGAGCGCCGCCACCTGGGATTTTTCCGCCTCGGTGGGAGAATTGAAGAATTTTGGCAGGGCACCGTATTTTGATGTCACGGCGACGGCTGCGGATTGGCATACCCAAAGCCGCATTCATATCGTCGATCATAACGATCTGGTTGCCGTCCTGAACGGCAGGCCGTTCTTTACGCGGCTCATCCAGGGCTATCTCGCTGCCGCAAGGGTTGCCATTTCGGGCGGCATGGCCGGCTATTTCCGTCATGCATGGCGCTTCGGCCTGTTCTTCATCTTTCCCTTTCTGCTGATGCTCGCAGGCCTTGTTCTCAGCCTGTCGATTGCGTTTACGCCAATCCTGTTCGGACTGCCGGCCTGGAGCCATATCGGCAGTATCGCGCTCGCGGTCGCCTTCTTCGTCTATGTCTTCCTGCCGCAGGCCGAGAAGTTGCATACTCTGCATCTTTTCTCCGACTGGGAAATGGCAGTCGCGATGGCGGGGCTGAACGGAATAGGCGCAGAACAATGGCTGGAAGCGAGCGCCGTCAGCGTCCGGCAAGCCTTGGATGAGCCCGACGTCGAAGAATTCGTCATCTCCTCGCATAGTATGGGCTCGTCCGTGGCAGCTCACGTGGTCGGCCTGTTGCTTGAGCGCGAGCCGGAGCTGCTGCTGGGCAAGCGCGTGGTATTTACGACGCTTGGCAGTGCCATCCTGCAATGCGCCCTCATGCGGCCGGCAAAGGTGCTGCGCTCACGCGTGGGATTGATCGCACGCTGCAAGGACATCTTCTGGCTCGACGTTCACTGTCTGACCGATGCGATCCATTTTTATAAGACAAAGGTTGCCGCCGTTTGCGGGCACGAGGATGCCCGGCAGGCTTCGATCCTGTTCATACGTTTCAAGCAGATGCTGTCGGAGACGCATTACAAGAAGATTAAGCGCGATTTCCTGCGGGTTCACCGGCAATATGTGCTCGGCCCCGATGTGAAGGCGTTTTTCGATTTCACGCTGATAACGGCCGGTCCGCTGCCGGCCTCGGATTTCGCTGAATTCTCACCGAAGAGATTGCCGGAGCTGAGCTTCAACTCCGGCGAAGAGGCGCAGGCGCTCTCAGTCGGGCGCTGACGTCTGCAGCGCAAGGGCGTGCAGCACGCCGCCCATATTGCCTTTCAGGGCATCATAGACCATCTGGTGCTGCTGCACGCGGCTCTTGCCGCGGAAGGCTTCCGCGACAACTTCCGCAGCATAGTGATCGCCATCCCCGGCCAGGTCGCGAATCGTCACCTTGGCGCCGGGAATGCCGGCCTTGATCATGTCTTCGATATCGCCGGGGTTCATGGGCATGAGTGGTACCTCGATTATTCAGCAGCGGCGAGCGCGCCGCCATCCATGAAGGCAGGAAACCACGATTCATGCGCCTCGCGCAACTGTTCAACCGGAAGCGTTAACAGCCCGTCGACGACGAGTGCGTCACCGCCAACGGTACCGAGGCGGCGGAAAGGCACGCCGGCGCTTTCGGCATTGATGCAGACGAAGTCGGCGACATCGGCCGGAACAGCGATGACATAGCGAGCCTGATCCTCGCCGAACAGGGCTGCATGCGGCAATGTCTTGCATTCGCCGAGATCGATCCGCAGGCCCTTGCCTGAAGCCATCGCCATTTCCGCCAGAGCGAGCGCCAGACCACCGGAGGAGATGTCGTGGCAGGCGGTGACCTGACCGTTGCGGATGGCGGAGCGCACAAAATCGCCGTTGCGGCGTTCGGCGAAGAGATCGACTTCCGGAGCAGGGCCATCCGTCGAGCCGATGATATCGCGAAGATAGATCGAAGAGCCGAGATGGCTGCCGTCGAGGCCGATCATCAACACGCGGTCGCCTTCGGAGGCTGAGCCGATGCGGGCCATCGCTTTCCAGTCCGGAAGGAGACCGACGCCGGCGATGGTCGGGGTCGGCAGGATCGCGACGCCATTGGTTTCGTTGTAGAGCGAGACATTGCCGGAGACGATCGGGAAATCCAGCGCGCGGCAGGCTTCGCCGATGCCTTTGATGGCGCCGACGAACTGGCCCATGATCTCAGGCTTTTCCGGATTGCCGAAGTTCAGGTTGTCGGTCGCAGCCAGCGGCTCGGCGCCGGTTGCCGTAATGTTGCGCCAGCATTCGGCGACGGCCTGCTTGCCGCCTTCGAACGGATCGGCTTCGACATAACGCGGTGTGACGTCGGACGAGAAAGCGAGAGCCTTGGTCGGATGGCCTTCGACGCGGACGACGCCGGCGTCGCCGCCGGGAAGCTGCAGAGAGTTACCCTGGATCAGCGTATCGTACTGCTCGTAGACCCAGCGGCGGCTGGACTGGTTGGCGGAGCCAACGAGTTTCAGCAGAGCCTGCGCGTAGTCTTCCGGCGCGGCAACGAGATCGGCCAGCAGGGCGGCGCGCTTGTCTGACTCGCGCCACGGCCGATCATATTCCGGGGCCTGGTCGCCGAGATCCTTGATCGGCAGGTTGGCGACTTCTTCGCCCTGATGGATGACCCGGAAGCGCAGGTCGTCCGTCGTCTTGCCGACGATCGCGAAATCCAGGCCCCACTTGACGAAGATCGCCTTGGCGATGGCTTCCTTTTCCGGCTGCAGCACCATGAGCATGCGCTCCTGGCTTTCCGACAGCATCATTTCATAGGCCGTCATCCGCTCTTCGCGCACCGGCACCTTGTCGAGATCGAGCTCGATGCCGAGGTCGCCCTTGGCGCCCATTTCGACGGCGGAGCAGGTGAGACCGGCGGCACCCATGTCCTGGATGGCGATGACGGCGCCCGTCTGCATCAGTTCCAGGCAGGCTTCCAGCAGGCACTTTTCGGTGAAGGGATCGCCGACCTGAACGGTCGGGCGCTTTTCCTCGATCGATTCGTCGAATTCAGCCGACGCCATGGTCGCGCCGCCGACGCCATCGCGACCGGTCTTGGCGCCGAGATAGACGACCGGCAGGCCGACGCCCTTGGCTTCCGACAGGAAGATGGCATTCGACTTGGCGAGGCCGGCCGCGAAGGCGTTGACCAGGATATTGCCGTTATAGCGCGCATCGAACTCGACTTCGCCCCCGACGGTCGGAACGCCGAAGGAATTACCGTAGCCGCCAACGCCGGCAACGACGCCGGAGACGAGGTGGCGGGTCTTCGGGTGATCCGGCTCGCCGAAACGCAGGGCGTTCATGGCAGCGATCGGGCGGGCGCCCATGGTGAAGACGTCGCGCAGAATGCCGCCGACGCCGGTCGCAGCACCCTGATAGGGTTCGATATAGGAGGGGTGGTTGTGGCTCTCCATCTTGAAGACGACGCAATCGCCATCATCGATGTCGACCACGCCGGCATTCTCGCCCGGGCCCTGAATGACGCGCGGTCCCTTGGTCGGCAGAGTGCGGAGCCACTTTTTGGAGGATTTGTACGAGCAGTGCTCGTTCCACATGGCGGAGAAGATGCCAAGCTCGGTGAAGGAAGGCTCACGGCCGATCAGATCCAGAATGCGCTGATATTCATCCGGCTTGAGGCCGTGAGCAGCAATCAGTTCGGGGGTGATCTGGATCGAATTGGAAATGGTCATGGGCGCTCGAGTGTCCTTGCCTGTAAAGGATTTGAAGACCGGTCAGGGATCGGGGTCTCTTTAGCGCAAGTCTCCCTGTCGTGCGACAGGAAAATCACCGGCGTTCACAACACGCCGGCGTAGATGCAACGAAAATCAAGCGCGCGGCCATAGGAGACCGCCTCGCGCGGTCAGAATTTATAGCCAACCATGATGCCGGCGCGCGTCATCCCGCCATTAGGCCCATCGCAAAGATTGGCATGCGAGGAGTGCGCGATCTGCGCCATCACGTTCCAATGGCTGTCGAAATTATAACCGAGGCCGGCATATTCGTGGAAGAGCAGACGGCAGCCGAGCATCGGACCATGCTCTCGCCAGTCGTCCAGGTTACCCGTGTGCACCGTGCCGCCGAAGCCGAGTTCGGTGAAGATGCCGTTGCTGTGAGTCAGCGTCCAGGAAAGGCCACCATAGACCTGCGTCGCGGAACCTGACGTGCCGATCGATGTGCCTACGTGGATACGCGGATGCGTCAGCTGATCCTTCCAATCTGCTGTCGGATTATAGCCGAACGGATTGAAAAGTACCTGGACATCCGGGAAGACACCGCTTTCATGCTCGTTGCCGCTCTGGATGGAGCCGCTCGCGCCGAAACGCAATTCGTCGAAAATCTTGACTGGGGCGGCGGGAGTAGCTGCCACCGCATCTGCAGCGGTTGCGGCCGATTGACCTGCAACAAATACCGAACTGATTACCAGAAAACTCGGAACTAAACGTTTGCTGAAAAAGCTTGCAATAGCCATGCACTCCCCCTGGTGTGGCGGGCGAATCCTCATTTTTCATTGATAGAATGGTAGCGTGCTAAGAGTCGAGACGGCGAAATCGCATTTGCGCAAGATGTACGTCGATAAATTGATAAGGCTTGCTTAAATGTGACTATCGTATCCCGATGAGCCGTTTTCCAACAACCTGCGTAATGTCATAAAGCCGGCCGCAACATCTTCTCGCTGTGGGGGCGACGAAAAGGCGACACGGACCCTGTGGAAAACCCGTTCGATTCGCGCCGCCTTGAACTCGTCTTCGTCATCTATCAACACACCCTCGGTCAGGGCGGCGTTCTTGAAGGTGCCTGACAGCCAGGGTTCGGGCAGCTTCAGCCACAGGAAGGGCAGATGCGGATGCGAATTGAATTCAAAGCCCGCCAATGCCACGCGCGCAAGTTGTTCGCGGGCCTTGATTTCTTCGACCGCCTTGCGACGCAATTCCAATGCGTGACCACCAAGGACGAGCCGCGCGCAGGTTTCGGCCAGGATGAAGGGCAGGCCGCCGGTCGTCATCTTATGGGTGACTTTGATGCGTTGGGCGAAATGCGGCGGGCAGGCGACCCAGCCACCGCGCACGCCAGCGGTCACCGATTTCGAAAGGCTGCTGACGACAAAAGTTCGCTCCGGCGCAATGGTGGCCATAAGCGGGTTCTGGTCGCCGGTCATGCCGCCATAGAGATCGTCCTCGATCAGCCAGACACTATGTCGGCGCGCAATGGCGGCAATCGCGCGGCGTCTTGCCTCGGGCATTGTCACCAGGGTGGGATTATGGGCTGTCGGCATCAGGAAGGCGAGGCGAGGATGCTGCTGCTGACACAGGCGCTCGAAATCCTCAGGGATCATGCCATGCTCGTCCGAATCCACCAGGATCGTGCGGCGTCCGAGCAGGCGTGCGGCGCGGCTGATCTGCGTATAAGTGAGATTCTCGAAGACGATCTTGTCCCCCGGGGAGGTAACGGCCGAAATGACGGCAATGGCGCCGGCATGGGCGCCGAGCGTCGGCACGATTGTCTCGATTGCCGGCTGCCAGCCGTTGCGGGCAAGCCAGATCTGTCCTGCCTCAAACCAGCTCGCCGGGAAATTCCTTGAATAAGAAGAGATCTCGGATTGATGCTCACTGCTGATGTCGGCGAAAAGCTTGCCGATGATCGTGCCCTGACCGATATCGGGAGCGGCGGTCGTATCGAAGCGGATCTTGGCATCCGGCGTGTTCAGGCCGCGCGTGCCGGCAAGCGCCTGCGTGATCGGATCCACGAGTTCGATCTGCTTGCCGTTCGAACGTTCCAGAACATAGGTGCCGCGGCCGACTTCGCCGGCGACCAGACCGCGTTCATGCACAAGGGCATAGGCCCTGCTCACAGTGCCGATGGTCACGCCGATATCATAGGCGAGATTGCGCTGCGGCGGCAGCTTGGTGCCGGGCGGCAAGACGCCATGGGTAATCGCGTGTTCGATGGCGTCGGCGACGCGGATATAGACCGGGCCGGTTCCGCTGGAAATGTCAGGAAGCCAATTTGTCATAATGACAATTTCTTAGATTGTCCCTGTCGTCGAGTCAAGAGTATGAGTCAATTTGCATCGTTTGGCTCGATGCATCGAAATTGTCACCATCATGTGGAAATGAAGATGAGTACAATGGCTACAATCTGTTCGACCGAAGCGGGAGACCCCTGCGCGGCGGGCGTGGGAATTAGAGCGGCGCAGCCAAGGCCGCATATGTTGCGCCGGCTCTGGACGTCCTATTGGGATTGGCTGGAGAAGCGCGAGGGACGGCGGGTTTTAAGAGATCTGACCGATGATCAGTTACACGACATCGGCCTGACGCGTCGCGAGGTGGTAAAGGAAGTCAATAAGTCGTTCTTCTGGGATTGAGTGGGCTGAGCCGCATATCAGGCCAATGTGCCTCTTATCCGGCCCATTTCAAATCCTTGACATCGCCTAGCTTGTGAACGAGTTTGCAGTGGCTGCGCGACTGGCGGATTGTGATGGAGAACCATCGTGGAACGCAGCCCTGAATGCCGACCGCCTGGGCCCTATAAGGAAACGCAATGGGGGCTCATATGCGCTTGGATATCGATCGAATCGAAACTGCTGCCACAACCATACACTGGGTCTTTCGGCATACACCGCAATACGTCTGCGAAAGTTTGAGCCGGGCGCTGGGCTGCCGGATTGTCCTCAAGGTCGAAACGATGAATCCTGTGCGCTGCTTCAAGGGGCGTGGCACCGAGATGGTTTTGGCTAGGCTCCAGTCACAAGGCGATACGAAATCGGTCGTCTGCGCTAGCGCGGGCAATCTGGGCCAGGCACTCGCCTATGGCGGCCGACTGAGAAGCTTTGACGTCACGGTAACGGCGTCCGTCGCCGCCAATGCCCTCAAAGTGGAAAAGATGCGGCTATTCGGAGCAAATGTGGTGTTGGTCGAAGGGGAGATCGAAGCCGCGCTCCAAGCAGCCTCCGATCTCGCCGAGGAAACGGGTGCCTTCCTCGTGGAGGACAGCAAGAACCTCGATACTTGTGAAGGTGCCGCGACCATCGGGCTCGAGCTTTCCGAATTTCCTCAAGCGCTGGATGCCGTCTTGGTTTCTCTGGGCGCCGGGGCGATGGCTACCGGTATCGGCTATGTCCTGAAGTGCCGACAGCCAAGTGTGGAGATCATCACAGTCCAGCCCCGAAATGCACCGGCTATGACTCTTTCCTTCAAGGCCAAGCGGATCGTGGACGCGGGCGCCCCGAACACCATCGCCGATGGCGTGGCCGGGCGCTATGTGATCCCGGAAGTTCTCGATGATCTATTGGTCGTCGCCGACGACGCTCTTTTGGTCAGCGAGGACGGCATCAAGGAGGGAATGCGACTCCTATACCTACATTCCGGACTTATCGTGGAGCCCGCTGCCGCCCTGGGCGTTGCCGCCATTCTTGAGGATCCACGGCGTTTCGCCGGCAAGACTGTGGCAACCGTTCTTTGCGGCGGCAATGTCGAACCCAAAGCGTTCGAAGCGTGGATTGGGAAACCCTGAAGGTGAGCTTGTTTCGCGCCGAGCGCTACCCTATTCGCTGGCAACAGAACGACGGCGGCGGAACCGTTATTGGCAGCCCTTCGAGCCTGCAGCCCAACGGTTGACGTCGCCCGTGATGCGGCCGCCGGAGGCGCCTGACATCATCGGACCGAAGGCCTGTAATTGCGCGGGATTGCCTTCCGCTTGCACAACGAGCGATGGCCGACCGGTCGGATGCTTCTTGTCGACCACGAGGATGCGTGGGCGACCGGTGAAGGAGTTGAGCTCCGGAGCGAGCTGATAATTCGCGAAAGCCGGGTCCGAAGACTTGAACCAGCAGGCATTGGCGTTGAGCATGATACGCTCCATCGTCGACAGGGCGCTGTGATCGGTCGCAGTGATGCTCGGCGGACGCGGGCCGCACGACGTGACCAACAGCCCAAGCATCGCGATGGCGGCGGCGGAATAAAGTCCTGTCAGGAGGCGAGGGCGCATCAATCTCTTTCCAATGAGGCGATTAGGTCTGGTCTGCTAAAGTGTACCGGATCGCTTTGCGGCGCCCTGCTGTTCTATGCAAAGACGCCGATTTTATGGTTCCGATAGGGGATCGGTCGTTATCAGGCTGCGACCACGCCAAGCGCGGAGGCGAAGAGGCCGCGGCCATCGCTGCCACCATGGGCCGCCTCGATCAGGTTCTCCGGATGCGGCATCATACCGAGCACATTGCCCTTGGCGTTCATGACGCCGGCAATGTCATTGACGGAGCCGTTGGGGTTCGTGCCTTCGGCGTAGCGGAAGACCACCTGGCCGTTGTCCTCGATCGCCTTCAGCGTCTCAGCATCGGCGAAATAATTGCCGTCGTGATGTGCGACCGGGCTGCGGATGACCTGGCCCTTGGCATAGGCAGCGGTGAAGTCCGTCTCGGCATTGACGACTTCCAGCTTCACTTCGCGGCAGACGAATTTCAGCGAAGCGTTGCGCATCAGCGCGCCCGGCAGCATGCCGGCTTCGAGCAGGATCTGGAAACCATTGCAGACCCCCAAGACCTTGACGCCCTTGTCGGCCTTGTCCTTGATCGCTTGCATGATCGGCATGCGGGCGGCGATCGCGCCGCAGCGCAGATAATCGCCGTAAGAGAAGCCGCCGGGAATGACGATCAGGTCGACATCCGGAATCTCGGTCTCCGTCTGCCAGACCGTTACGGGCGCATGGCCGGAAATCTTGGTCAGCGCGGCGATCATGTCGCGATCGCGATTGAGGCCTGGAAGTTGGACGACTGCTGATTTCATGATGCTGGTCCCGCAATAGGCAAAGGGATAATCGCTGGAAGTGCTTCGTGAGCCATACTCCATTGCCTCAGACAAAGGAAGAATGGCTCGCGAAAGAGGACAATCAGTCGATCGAAATGCTGAAGTTCTCGATGACCGTATTGGCGAGAAGCTTTTCGCACATGGCCTTGAGATCGGCTTCCGCCTTGTTCTTGTCGGTGCCTTCAAGCTCGAGATCGAAGACCTTGCCCTGGCGGACCTGATGGACGCCGTCAAAGCCGAGTGCGCCGAGTGCGCCTTCGATTGCCTTGCCCTGCGGATCGAGAACGCCGTTCTTCAGCGTGACGGTTACACGAGCCTTGATCACGATTGTCCTTTCTGAACTTACTTGACGAGAACCGGGCCCGTGCCGCGCACGGGTTCGTTTTCATTGATGATGCCGAGGCGGCGAGCCACTTCGGAATAGGCTTCGAGCAGGCCGCCCATGTCGCGACGGAAGCGGTCCTTGTCCATCTTTTCCCGGGTTTCGATATCCCAGAGACGGCAAGAGTCCGGCGAGATTTCGTCGGCGAGGATGATGCGCATCATGTCGCCTTCGAAAAGGCGGCCGCATTCGATCTTGAAATCGACGAGCTGGATGCCGACGCCGAGGAAAAGACCGGTCATGAAGTCGTTGACGCGGATGGCAAGCGCCATGATGTCATCCAGCTCGGCCGGGTTGGCCCAGCCGAAGGCGGTGATGTGCTCTTCGGAAACCATAGGGTCTTCGAGCGCGTCGGACTTGTAGTAGAACTCGATGATCGAACGCGGCAGAACCACGCCTTCCTCGATGCCGAGGCGCTTGGCGAGCGAGCCGGCGGCAACGTTGCGCACGACGATCTCGAGCGGAATCATCTCCACTTCCTTGATCAGCTGCTCGCGCATGTTGAGGCGGCGGATGAAATGGGTGGGAATGCCGATCTTGTTCAGATGGCTGAAGATATACTCGCAGATGCGATTGTTCAGTACGCCCTTGCCATCGATGACTTCATGCTTCTTTTTGTTGAAGGCGGTGGCGTCGTCCTTGAAGAACTGGATCAGCGTGCCCGGCTCAGGCCCCTCGTAAAGGATCTTGGCCTTGCCCTCGTAAATACGGCGGCGACGGTTCATTGGTATTGTTCTCTGTCTTTGGCGCTCATGGGACAGCGCAAGTGGATCGTATGTGGGCGTCCCCATAACGGATAAGAAGCGAATTCACAATCCGCCTGCGCCTCCTTCCTCGGAATTCCGGCCTTGGCGGGGTGCCAATGCAAGATTCGGGGTCCAGTCATGGCCTGTTTTACAGGCTTTTATCTGTCGATGGAATGAAAGTGCCAGGTACTTCACAGGCTAGTGAGGCGAGGCACGCCTCCATCCATCATCGTTTATGAATAATACTACGGCTTCAGCTGGCTGAGAAACTTCGAAAAGACCATAGTGCCCTCCGGCCAGGGCCCATGACCGGATTCGGTATTGATATGGCCGGATTCGCCGGCATCGATCAGCAGCGAGCCCCAGCTGTTGGCAATATCATCCGCATGTTCGTAGCTGCCGAAGGGATCATTGCGGCTTGCGATCGTGATCGACGGAAATGGTAGGGGGTCTCGCGGATAGGGGCCGAACGTCATCAGATGTTTCGGCCGGATGGCCGGATTGGCGACATCGGGCGGCGCGACGAAGAAGGCGCCAGCGACCTTGTTGCGGAAATGCGGGATCGCATGGATCACCGAGGGAACACCGAGCGAATGCGCGACGAGGACGACGGGCTTGTCCGAGGCATTCACTTCCTCGGCAATGCGGGCCACCCAATCGTCGCGTACGGGCTTCGACCATTCCGCCTGTTCCACGCGCCGTGCGGTCGAGAGCTTCTGCTCCCAGCGCGTCTGCCAGTGGTCGGGGCCGGAATTCGTATAGCCGGGGATGATGAGGATGTTTGCGTCGGAGGCTTTCATGATTTCGCCGATGTGGAAAAGGGGAGGCCAACTGTCAAGGGAAAAAGGCGACAATTGCGGCAAAATTTGCTAGGATTGCCGCTGCCGGTAGCGAATGACGATGTCGGCGCCCCGTTTGCCGCCATCTTGAACCGCCAGCCGAGTACCACGGTTGAGGAGGAGAGCATTATGACGGCCTTTCACGTCATGGCTGGAGCAGACCACACTTTTACGCGCCCCGCCATCCGTAAGATCGGTGTCGCCGATCTCGTCGACGCCCTGAAGATGGGGCTGGACGATTTCAGCGAGAAGCCATCGCATTATGTTTTTCTGTGCCTGATGTATCCGATTGCCGGCATTGCGCTGGCGATCTGGAGCACCGACCAGAATCTGCTGCCATTGCTGTTTCCGCTGATGTCCGGTTTCGCTCTGCTCGGGCCGCTGGCCGCAATCGGCCTCTACGAGATCAGCAGGCGGCGGGAAAAGGGGCTGGATACGTCATGGAGCCATGCGTTCGACGTGCGCTTCTCATCGGCCTTGCCGTCGATCATCGTTGCCGGCCTCATGCTGTTCGGTCTGTTCATCGTCTGGCTCTTCGTGGCGCAGAGCATCTACTTCATCTACTTCGGCGACGGTGTTCCTCCGACGCTTTCATCCTTCGTGTCGAGCGTGCTGACGACGCGCGAGGGCATGGCGATGATGCTTTGGGGCGATCTAATCGGCTTCCTCTTCGCTCTCGTCGCGCTGGTGACAACGGTCGTTACGTTCCAGCTGCTGCTGGATCGCGACGTCGGTGTCGTCGCCGCGGTCGATGCGAGCATCCGGGCGACGTTGACCAATCCGGTACCGATCGCGGTCTGGGGCCTGATCGTGACGGCGCTGCTCGTCATCGGCACTATCCCGATCTTTGCCGGACTGGCGGTCGTCATGCCTATTCTCGGTCACGCGTCCTGGCATCTCTATCGCAAGCTGATTGTGACCGAGAGCTAGACGAAATCGGCATAGGCCGAAGCCGTCATCATTGGAACCGCGGGGCGGTTTCTTACGTTGATCCGCATCATCAGGAGATGCGGATCATGACGCGACTTACGCATATTTTCACTCGGTTCGCGGTTGTCGTTTCGGAATGGACCGGCAAACCGGCCATCTTCGTGCTTGCCCTGTTCTCCGTCGTTCTCTGGGGCGCGACCGGGCCGATCTTCGGCTACTCGGACACATGGCAGCTGGTCATCAATACCAGCACAACGATCGTCACCTTCCTGATGGTTTTCCTGCTCCAGAATGCGCAGACGCGCGATACGCGGGCCATCCAGGCCAAGCTCAACGAACTCATCCTGACGAGCGCGGCCGAGAACCGCTTTGTCGGGATCGAGAATCTTGACGAAGAGGATCTGAAGCACCTCGACCGGCTGGTCGAAAAGGCGGCAAAGCGCGAACCTGGACAAAGTCAGGGCAAGGCTGGCGAGAGCATCGAGTATGACCGCGCTATCGCGGCCAAATCCGCCGACAAAGGAAAGAGGCGGCGCGTCAGCCGCACCGCCTCAAGCAAAGCGCAATCGAAAGCGGGAAATTCTAGCCGAAAACCCGCTTGAAGATCGTGTCGACATGCTTGGTGTGATAGCCGAGGTCGAACTTTTCGCGGATATCTGCTTCCGAAAGGGCGGCGCGCACTTCCTGGTCGGCCAGCAGTTCCTCGAGGAAGTCCTTGCCTTCTTCCCAGACCTTCATGGCATTGCGCTGGACGAGGCGATAGGAATCCTCGCGGGATACGCCGGCCTGGGTCAGCGCCAGCAGCACGCGCTGCGAATGAACAAGCCCGCGGAACTTGTTCAAGTTCTTCATCATATTGTCCGGGTAGACCAGAAGCTTGTCGATGACGCTGGTGATGCGGGCCAGCGCGAAATCGAGCGTGACGGTCGCGTCAGGGCCGATCATGCGTTCGACGGAGGAGTGCGAGATATCGCGCTCGTGCCATAGAGCGACGTTCTCCATGGCCGGGATGGAATAGGAGCGGACCATGCGGGCGAGGCCTGTCAGATTTTCCGTCAGCACCGGATTGCGCTTATGCGGCATAGCGGAAGAACCCTTCTGGCCCGGCGAGAAATATTCCTCGGCTTCCAGAACTTCGGTGCGCTGCAGATGGCGGATTTCGGTGGCGAGACGCTCGATCGAGGAGGCGACGACGCCGAGCGTGGCGAAGAACATCGCATGGCGGTCGCGCGGGATGACCTGGGTGGAGACCGGCTCCGGCTTCAGGCCGAGGGCGGCGGCGACATGTTCCTCGACGCGCGGATCGATGTTGGCAAAGGTGCCGACGGCGCCGGAGATGGCGCAGGTGGCGACTTCCTCGCGCGCCGCGATCAGGCGCTGCTTGCAGCGCTCGAATTCGGCATAGGCGAGGGCCAGCTTGACGCCGAAGGTGGTGGGCTCGGCATGGATGCCATGCGAACGGCCGATGGTGACGGTGTCCTTGTGCTCGAAAGCGCGACGCTTCAGGGCTTCCAGCAGCTTGTCGATATCGGCGATGAGCAGGTCGCTGGCGCGCACGAGCTGGACATTGAAGCAGGTGTCGAGCACGTCCGAGGAGGTCATGCCCTGATGCACGAAGCGAGCGTCCGGTCCAACGATTTCGGCCAGATGCGTCAGGAAGGCGATGACGTCATGCTTGGTGACGGCCTCGATCTCGTCGATGCGTGCGACGTCGAAAGTGGCCTTGCCACCTTTTTCCCAGATCGTATCCGCCGCCGATTTCGGAATGACGCCGAGCGCGGCCAGCGCGTCACAGGCATGGGCCTCGATCTCGAACCAGATACGGAACTTCGTTTCGGGAGACCAGATGGCGACCATTTCCGGTCGGGAGTAGCGCGGGATCATAGGCTCAAAGCTTTCTTGGCTAACGGGACAAGGAGAACTCGGCGCCCCCATAACAAAGACGGGCGGTAATCACAATGTTTCATGGGCACAATGTTTAGCGGGACTTCAACGCGCCCGTCGCGCAAGATAGGCCGAAACAGCTGTCAGGCATAGCAGGCCGAATGGCAAAAACAGGGTGAGGCCGAGGACGGCGAACTGGTAGACGGCACTGGCGCCGGTGAACAGGAACTGGAAGATCCAGATAAGCGAGCCGAATGGCGCATGCCAGCGCGAATAGAACCAGCGGTAGTCCATGGCGAAGAGGAAGGCCGTTATGGCCGCGGTGCCGATGGAGAGGGCCAGAAAGAAGGCGGCAAAGCGTGCGCCGGTCGGCCGCCGACGGGCAAAACGTTGGGTGAGCGGCACGAGGATGAGCCAGGAGAGGGCGCCGCCGAAGAAATAGACGAGGGTAAGGGCGGCAATGTGGCTGGTCAGCAATCCGTTGCGCAAATAGAGCGCCGTAATCGCCGAGGTGGACATGGCCGCACCCCAGCAGAGAGCACCACCCAGAACTTCCAGGCAATGCGAGGCGACGGTCCGTACTCGGCCCGTCGCGATAAAGACATCGGTCGGATTAATTTGATCCAACGCGGCCTCGTTCGGCGGCAGCCCGGAGATCGCCGACCGTCTGACGATAGGCGTCGACCGATTCGCCCTTGAAGATCGCCGAACCGGCAACGAGGACATTGGCGCCGGAAGCGGTGATCAGAGGGGCTGTTTCAACGGAGACGCCGCCATCGACTTCCAGTTCGATCGGACGGTCACCGATCAGGGACTTGGCATTGCGGATTTTATCAGCCATGGCCGGAATGAACTTCTGGCCACCGAAGCCCGGATTGACCGACATGATCAAAATCAGGTCGATATCATCGAGCACGTTTTCCAGCACGGAAAGCGGTGTTGCCGGGTTGAGGGTGACGCCGACCTTCTTGCCGAGATGGCGGATCGTCTGCAGCGAGCGATGCAGATGCACGCCGGCTTCGGCATGAACCGTGATGCGGTCGCAGCCGGCCTTGGCGAAGGCTTCCAGATAGGGATCGGCCGGCGAAATCATCAGGTGGCAGTCGAAGGTCGCGGTCGTATAGGGGCGCAGTGCCTTGATGACATCGGCGCCGAAGGAGATGTTCGGCACGAAATGGCCGTCCATGACGTCGAGATGGATCCAGTCGGCACCGGCTTCGGTCACATCCTTGACTTCCTGCCCGAGCTTGGCGAAGTCGGCGGCGAGAATGGAAGGGGCAATACGGATCGGCAAGGTCATGGGTAGCTGAGCTCCAACTGATTATTTCGCGCCTGGATTAGCACCGCTATCGCGGGCAAACAACCGCCAGAACGGCTTACCATCAGTTCGATGGCGTCACCGGCACGAAGGCATTGCCCCGCCATTCCAGCAGGCGATAGGGATTTTCTGTCAATTCGTGGTTCTGTCCGAACGAGATCGGACCGATCGCTGTTTGGAAAACTGTCCCCACGAGCTTTTCTGCGACGGGTTTATTGTCCGCCTTGGCGCTGTCCGCTGCCTGGCTGGCAATCTGAGCCGATGCTGCGGCCGGCAGAGTATAGCCGTCAGGTTCGGTACCGGCCGCACGCATTGCCTGTACCGTGGGCTGAGCTGCCGGCAGGCTGGCATAGTCGGGCAGAGCGATTGCCTGCACACCCTCCAGCAAGGGAAGAGGCTGATCTGCGGCACGCATGGCATCGCCGCCCATCAGGGCCAGCGGAATATTCTCGCTCTTAGCGTCGCGCGCGATCACGGCAACATCACTGCGGTCGCCGCCGATGAAGACGCGTGTCGCACCCGCCTTTTTCAGTCGTCGCACGAGGGCGATCTGTTGATCCTGACCGGGGCGATAGGTATCGGTGAAGACCGGTTTTAGCCCCTTTTCCTCGAGCGCGTTGCGGATCGCGCCGACCAGTTCGCGACCGTGTATCGTACCGTCATCGATCAGCGCCATCGGTTCCGCGGCCCAATTTTTCAAAATGGTGTCGATCGCCACGGCCGCCTCGGCGCTATCGACCGGCGCGAGGCGAAAGAGCGGCCAGCCATTCTTCAGCGCGTCTTCCATGAGAATGCGCGAGCGTACGGAAACGGTGATGACGGGAATGCCGGCATCCTTGAGGCGCGGCAGCGCGCCTTCCAAGGTCTCCGTGCACAGAAAGCCGATCGCGACTTGTGCTTTGGCGGCTACCAGCGCTTCAGCTGCGGCTCGGCCGCCATCCTCGGTACAAGGCTCGTTGACCACGGTCGCCGTATCCTTTTGGGCCTGGATCGCGAAATTTGCGCCACCGGTTATCTCTGCCCCGAGCGTTGCGAAATTGCCGTCCTGTGGTGCGACCACGCCGATGTGAATTCCTGCGGCATAGCTGCTGCCGGCTGCCGAAAGCAGCGCAAGCAGGAGTGGAAGGCGACGCAGAACGTTCATCGATGGAGTATCCCGGACAATTTTCCTGCCCTATTTATCCATCTGCGGGGCATCGTCAAAGAAAAAGCAGCAAAATCGCTCTGTTTTCAATAATGCTATTGTAGAAAAGCTAACACCTGACCGTCATATTGAATGTTAGGCAAGCACGACTCAACAAAGGAGACGGTGGTGCTAGACAGGCAACGTATGGACCCGGCGCTTTATCGCGATGCCATGAGCCGCTATGCGGGGCATGTGCAACTGGTGACGACGGCGCTCGGTGCTGAGCGGCGCGGCGTGACGATCACGGCGGCCTGCTCGGTATCGGACAGCCCTGCAACGGTTCTGATCTGCCTCAACAACAGCAACATTAAGAACGAGATCTTCTTCAAAAGCGGCATTTTCGCTCTAAATTCGCTCGGTGCGGATCATCAGGCCCTGGCCGATGCCTTTTCCGGCAAGACGCAGCTGACCGTCGATGAACGTTTCGCTACCGGCAAGTTCGAGACGCTGGTGACGGGTGCGCCAGTGCTTGCCGATGCTCTTGCCGCCTTCGATTGCCGTGTGATTGAGATCAAGCAGGCCTCTACGCACAACATCATCTTTGGCGAGGTGATGGCTCTACGCTATAGCGAGCCGAAGCCGGCACTCCTCTATATGAACCGGGGCTATCACGCGCTATAACCCCTGCAAGGGAGTTATCATGGCGGATCAGATTTTACCTTCGTTGCCGGGTTCGATCGATGAGACGATGGCGTTGCTCGGCGCTCATGACTATCTGGCCGGACGCACGCTCGGCACCGTTTTGTTTCTTGCATTGAAAATGAAGCGGCCGCTCTTCCTGGAGGGCGAGGCTGGTGTCGGCAAGACAGAAATTGCCAAGGTCTTGGCGAAGGCGCTCGACCGGCCGCTGATCCGCCTCCAATGCTATGAAGGTCTGGATGTTTCCTCGGCCGTCTACGAATGGAACTATCCGGCGCAGATGCTGGAAATCCGCCTCGCGGAAGCATCCGGCCTCGCCGACCGCGACCGTATCGAAGCCGATATCTTTTCCGAGCGCTATCTGATCCGCCGGCCGGTATTGCAGGCACTGTCCGGTGTCGGCGGGCGTGCACCTGTTTTCCTGATCGACGAGCTTGATCGCACCGACGAGGCTTTCGAGGCATTCCTGCTGGAAGTGTTGTCGGATTTTCAGGTGACTGTGCCGGAACTCGGGACGATCCGGGCAGCAGAGCCGCCTGTCGTCATCATCACCACCAACCGGACGCGCGAAGTGCATGACGCCTTGAAACGACGCTGTCTCTATCATTGGGTCGATTATCCTGAGGCCGAACAGGAGCTTGAGATCATCCGCCGCAAGGTGCCTGGCTGCAATGAAGTGCTCTCGCGCCAGATCGTCGCTTACGTCCAGAAGCTGCGTACGCTCGATCTCTTCAAGAATCCGGGAGTCGCCGAGACGATCGACTGGGCGACCGCTTTAACGGAGCTCGATCGGCTGGCGCTCGATCCGGAGACCGTTTCGGATACGCTCGGCACCTTGCTGAAATATCAGGACGATATCGCCCGCATTCAGGGCGCCGAAGGCAAGCGTGTGTTGGACGAAGTCAAATCCGAACTGCTTGCGGCGGGATGAGCCATGGAGCCGAGTGTAGACGATGGCATCATCGTTGCGCCGTCACCGCCCGGTGACGGGCGCCTCGCTGACAATATCGTGCTATTTGGCCGGGTGCTCCGCAGGGCCGGCCTGAAGATCGGTCCTGGGGCGATTGCCGACGCCATAGAAGCGGTCGAGGCCATCGGCATCGGTTCCCGCGAGGAGTTTCATGCTGCCCTCTGTTCCGTTTTCGTCAAGCGGCATGAAGATCTGGTCGTCTTCGACGAGGCGTTCCGGCTGTTCTGGCGCTCGCGCGATCTCGTTGCGAAAATGATCGCGATGATGTCGCCGGTCGCACCTGACCATCGCGAGAAGGAGAAGCCGAAACCGGGCGAGAGTCGGGCAAGCGATGCATTATTGAGCGATCGGAGCGACCGGAGCCCGCAGCGCGAGACGCCCGATATCGAGATAGATGCGCGATTTACAAGCTCCGGCAGCGAGGTACTGCGCCATCTGGATTTCGCGCAGATGTCAGCGGCAGAGATTGTTGTTGCCAAGAAGGAGCTGGAGAAGCTGCAACTGCCACTGGATCGTGTGCGCACGCGCCGTTTCGCACCATCTCGCACAGCGGCCAAGGTCGATCCGCGCGCGACAATGCGTTCCGCGCTGCGCACCGGAGGAGCGCTGATCCTGCCGCGCTTCCGGAAGCCGAAGGAAATCCAGCCGCCACTGGTAGTACTCGCGGACATTTCAGGCTCGATGAGCCAATATACGCGCATCTTCCTGCATTTCCTGCATGTGCTGACCGAGCGCCGCCGGCGTGTGCATACGTTTCTGTTTGGAACGCGCCTGACCAATGTCACCAGAGCGATGCGCCACAAGGACCCGGATCAGGCGCTGGACGAATGCGCGGCAGCTGTGCGCGACTGGTCGGGCGGAACACGCATCGGCGAGACGCTGAAGGAGTTCAACAGATTATGGGCGCGCCGCGTGCTGGGGCAGGGCGCAATCGTGCTCTTAATCACAGACGGGCTGGAGCGCGAAGGCGTGGAATTGCTTAGCGCGGAAATGGATCGGCTGCATCGCTCCTGCCGGCGGCTCATCTGGCTCAATCCGCTCTTGCGCTTCGCGGGTTTCGAGGCCCGAGCGCGCGGTGTAAAAGCAATGCTGCCGCATGTTGACGAATTCCGTCCCGTTCACAATCTATTATCTCTAGCCGATCTCGTATCGGCGCTCACCGCCGGCCGCGCGGATTCCTATGATCCGCGACGGTTTCTCGGCAAGCAATGAGGCTCCGATGTCAGATATATCCGAAAGTCTGGATCCGCTCGTGATTGCGGAGCAATGGGTGTCGGCGGGACGCAGCGTCGCGATGGCGACCGTTGTCGATACGTGGGGTTCCGCGCCGCGCCCGTCGGGCAGTCATCTCGTGATCGATGGCGAGGGTAATTTTCACGGATCGGTTTCCGGCGGTTGCGTCGAAGGTGCCGTCATTACCGAGGCACTGGACGTCATCGAAACGGGCAAGTCGCGCATGCTGGAATTCGGTGTCGCCGATGAAACGGCCTGGCGCGTGGGTCTCTCCTGCGGCGGCCGCATCCGCGTCTATGTCGAAAGGCTCGCCTGATGGATCGGCAGATACTGGCGCGGCTGAATGAGATGCGACGCAGGCGGCAGGCGGCGATCCTTGTCACCGATCTCTCCGGAGGCCCGGATCGGCTCATCGTTGAAGGCGATGTGCTGGAAGGCTCACTCGCCGACGCCGCGGCATCGGCATTCCGTTCGGGCAAGTCAACAGCTCTCGAGGTGGACGGACAGAGCCTGTTCTTCAACGTGCATCTGCCGCCGCCGCGCATCGTTATCATCGGTGCCGTGCACATCAGCCAGGTTCTCGCGCGAATGGCGGCCCTAGCGGATTTCGATGTGACGATCATCGATCCGCGCACCGCCTTTGCAACGCCGGAGCGCTTCGAAGGCATAGACCTAATTGCCGACTGGCCCGTGGATGCGCTGAAAGAGCGGCCGCTGGACAGCTATATGGCGCTGGTCGCCGTGACCCATGATCCCAAGATCGACGACGAGCCGATCATTCAGGCGTTGAAGACGGGCTGTTTCTATGTCGGCGCGCTCGGCAGCCGCAAGACGCATGCCAGCCGCCTGGAACGTCTGAAGCGGGAAGGCGTGAGCGAAGCTGAGCTTGGCCGCATCCATGCGCCGATCGGGCTCCCTATCGGTGCTGCAAGTCCGGCCGAGATCGCCGTCGCCATCCTGGCTGAAATCATCGGCTCGCTTCGCGGGCGGGATGTCTCGTCGCCAAAAGGCGGCTATCCATGATCTTCGGCGAATTTTTGACAATGGAGGCGGAGGGCGCTGTTCTCGCGCATTCCGTTCGGCTGGCGGACGGCGGCTTTTCCAAGGGGCATAAGCTCACCGGCGGAGACATCGAGCGGCTCGCTGCGGCTGGAATTGACCGCGTTATCGCCGCGCGTATCGAACCGGGCGACCTCATGGAAGACGAGGCGGCCGAGCAGCTGGCGCGGGCAGTCGCCCCCGATCATCTGACTTTTTCTGAAGCCGCGACGGGACGGGTGAATGTCCATAGCACCGTCGACGGCCTGTTTGTTGCAAATCGTATAGCGGTCGATCGCGTCAACAATCTCGATCCGGCGATCACCCTTGCCTGTCTTGCAGACCATGTACCTGTTCGAGCAGGCGACATGGTGGCGACCTTCAAGATCATTCCGCTCGCCGTTTCCGGAGTCAAAATCGCTTCAGGTGTCGAAATTTTGCGGCGGATGCCGGTTTTCGAGGTCAAGCCCTTCATGCCGCACGCCATATCGCTTGTCGCCACGGAGCTGCCGTCGCTGAAGGCTTCGGTGATGGACAAGACGGCGCGGATATTATCGCAGCGACTGCAGCCTTCGGGCAGTGTGTTGCAGCGGGAAGAGCGGGTTGCCCATAGAGCAGCCGATGTTGCCGGCGCGATCCGTCGCGCTCTTGCTGCGCAGGACCGGCTGGCGAAACTGGTGATCGTTTTCGGAGCGTCGGCTGTCATCGATGCCGGTGATGTCATTCCGGAGGCGATCCGGCTTGCCGGCGGCGAGGTCATTCAGGTCGGCATGCCAGTCGATCCGGGTAATCTGCTGGTGCTTGGCAGGGTGGGCGACATTTATGTCGTCGGGGCGCCGGGATGCGCGCGCAGTCCGAAGGAGAATGGCTTCGACTGGGTGCTGGATCGCATATTAGCCGGCGAACAACCGACGCGGCGGGATATCAGTGCCATGGGCGTTGGAGGGCTGCTCATGGAAATTCAATCACGCCCGCGGCCGCGCGACATCGTCAACAAACCGCCGTCGGAGATCTCGGTTGCCATCGTCCTGCTGGCTGCGGGAAAGGCGAGCCGCATGGGTGAGGGGGGCTCGCACAAGCTTTTGGCGGAATTCGACGGCGTGCCGCTGGTACGCCGGTCGACATCTATCGCCATTGCAAGCGGCATATCGGATATCGTCGTCGTCACGGGGCACCGGCGCAATGAGATCGAAACCGCACTCAATGGTCTCACCGTCGAGGCGGTATTCAATCCGGATTATGGCTCGGGCATGGCCAGTTCGCTGGTTGCAGGTGTCGGCACACGGGCAGCACGTAGGGCCGATGGTGTTCTTGTTATGCTGGCCGATATGCCCGGCGTCACCAGCGATGATCTGAAAGCCCTGATGGCCGCCTTCCGGGAGGCGAACGGCAAGGCGATCGTGCGGGCGGTATCGAGCGGCAAGCGCGGCAATCCCGTCATCCTGCCGCGCTCGGTCTTGAACGCCGTGATGCGGCTGGAGGGCGATGTGGGCGCCCGGCATATCATCGAAACATCGGGGCTTCCGGTCATTGATGTCGAGATCGGCGAGGCGGCACATCTCGATGTCGATACGCCTGAGGCCGTTGTTGCGGCCGGTGGGACTTTGAAGGGGTAGAGTAGGGAATGGACAATATCGATATCGAGGAGATGTTTCAGTCGCTCGGGCCGATCACCATCAAACGGATGTTCGGCGGGAAGGGAATTTATCATATGGGGCGAATATTGGCACTCGAGGTCGATGACGAGATTCTCCTGAAAGCGGACGATGCCAGTGCCTCCCAATTTGAGGCCGCCGGCGCGCGACGCTGGGCCTACGAAGGCAAGAAAGGCAAGGCCGTCAACATGCCCTATTGGTCGATACCCGACGACGCGTTCGACGATCCGGATGAAATGGCGCGTTGGGTGCGGCTGGCGTATGAGGCTGCGCTTCGCTCGGATAAATAGGCGTCAGCGGAAATCTGCTTCGCTCAAATGGGCGATCGTTGCCTTGGCGAACTCGGAAAGCTGAGCCGGCAGCTCGCCGCGGCCGAACCAGCCGAAATCGGAGAGCTTGTCCGGCTCCATCAGGCGCGGTTCGCCGGAAAAATCCTTGCAGACGTAGATCAGCGAGATCCAGTGCTGCCGCTCGGCCTCGATGATGACTTCTTGCGTGCAAAGATAGTCGATCCTGCCGATGGAGAGGCCGCTTTCCTCTTCCGCTTCGCGAATTGCGGCCTTGGTGGCAGGCTCCATATGATCGACCTTGCCGCCGACGATGCTCCAGCATCCGGCTTCCGGTGCCTTGAGGCGGCGATAGAGCAAAAGCTTGCCGTCCTGCAAGATTGCGAGACCGGTTCCCAGTCCTGGGAAATCGATGCCCGGCTTGCCCAATATTCAAATCCCGAGATTGGACGCAACATCCGGCAAGCCGATCTGCTGCGTGTCTGAGCGGAATCTATCAGGCCTTGGCGTTTGCCACGATGAGCATGAAAGCCGGGATATCATCGCCGAAGCCGACTGGCGTCGGACCGTCATCCTGATCGCGATAACGGTTGCGGCGCTCGCGGTGATCGTCATTGGCAGCAGGAAAGGGCCGGTGGTTGTTGCGAGAACCGTTATGGGATCTGTTATTGTTGTTCTCAGACTTGCGCTCGTTCTTCACGCTTTCGGCCTTTGCTGGTGCTGCTTCGATCGCTACGACGTCATTATCCTCGACGTCGATATCAGATTTATGACTCGAGGCGTTGCGGCCTCCACGGCTGCGATCTCGATCGCGGCCCTTGCCCTTCTGGTCACGGCGGCGAGACGAACGGTTGTCGTCGCTGCTCTCGTCTGCCGGTGGCAGAGCCGAAAGATCGCCGTTCAGCCACTGAACGTCTTCACCAATGAGCTTCTCGATGGCGTCGACATGCTTGGTGTCGCGCTTCGTGACGATGGTGAAGGCGGCGCCGGAGCGGCCGGCGCGACCGGTGCGGCCGATGCGGTGAACGTAGTCTTCCGAATGGATCGGAACATCGAAATTGAAGACGTGGCTGACATCGGGGATGTCGAGGCCGCGAGCAGCAACGTCGGAGGCGACGAGCAGCTGCAGATTCCCGTCCTTGAAATTCTGAAGCATGGTCATGCGCGAGCGCTGGTCCATGTCACCATGCAGTGCGCCGGCGGAAAAGCCGTGGCGGTCCAGGGAGCGGAAGAGGTCAGAAACGTCCTTCTTGCGATTGCAAAAGATGATCGCGTTCTTCAAATCCGTCTGGGCGCGGATGAGATCGCGCAGCGTAGCGCGCTTCTCGTAATCCTTGCCATGCGAGGCAACGAAGCGCTGCGTCACGGTCTTGGCGGTCGATGCCGGCTTTGCGACTTCAACGCGTTCCGGGTTCTGCAGGAAGCGATCGGCTAGCTTCTGGATTTCCGGCGGCATCGTTGCCGAGAAGAACAGCGTCTGGCGCGTAAAGGGGATAAGCTTGGCAATGCGCTCGATATCCGGGATGAAGCCCATGTCGAGCATACGGTCGGCTTCGTCGATGACGAAGATCTCGACGGCGCTCATCAGCAGCTTGCCGCGTTCGAAATGGTCCAGCAGGCGGCCGGGCGTGCAGATCAGCACATCGGCGCCACGCTCAAGCTTGCGATCCTGCTCTTCGAAGGAAACGCCGCCGATCAGAAGGGCAATGTTCAGGCGATGGTTCTTGCCGTATTTTTCGAAGTTTTCGGCGACCTGCGCTGCGAGTTCGCGCGTCGGCTCCAGAATAAGCGTCCGCGGCATGCGAGCGCGGGCGCGACCCTTTTCCAGCAGCGTCAGCATCGGCAGCACGAAGGAGGCCGTCTTGCCGGTTCCGGTTTGGGCAATGCCGCAGATGTCACGGCGCTGAAGCGCAAAGGGGATTGCACCGGCCTGGATCGGAGTCGGTGTGGTGTAGCCCGCGTCAGTTACCGCGGAAAGGACTTTTTGGCTCAGGCCAAGGTCAGCAAATGTTGTCAAAGGGAAATCTAATTCCGTCTTGGTTCAGTCGAACACCATGAGTCGACACGCAGGAGCGTGCCGCAATGCAGCGCGACATAGAACCAAATACCCGGGAAGTCAAGGAAAGCAGGCGCTTCAACAGCCTCGAAGTTCATTCATAACGCAATTTTTGGATTAGTGCCATCTTTGTTGCGCGTTTGTCACAATTCCGGCAGCTAAATTGCGCCCAATCCGCTGATGTAACTTGCTAGTTTCGTGCCGGCGCCGATGAAATACATCGGGTCTATGGGATGTCCGTTCTCGCGCACTTCATAATGCAGATGTGTTCCTGTCGAGCGCCCCGTACTGCCGGCAAGACCGATCGCATCGCCGGCGCCGACCTTGTCGCCGACTTTGACGAGCACCTGTTCCATATGCCCATAGCGAGTGGAGATGCCGTCGCCGTGGTCGATCTCCACCATGTTGCCGTAGCCGCCGGTCCATCCAGCCGAAACCACCTTGCCAGGGGCGGTCGCTTTGATCTTTTCACCAGGGCTGAAATGGAAATCCGTGCCGGTGTGAAGTGCCAGCGTGCCGAAGAAGGGATCCTTGCGATTGCCAAAAGGGCTGGTGACGAGCTTGCCCGGTGCAGGATTGCGGAAGGGCAGTCTTTCGGCCGCCCCCCGAACGGTTTCCAGATGTGTCAGGGCGGTGTCGAGTTCCGCCATGGATCGTTCGAACTGGTCGACATTTTCCGGAGGTGCGTATGGACCGCCCACACCGTCATCCGCATCGTCACGCGCAATGCCGGCGACCTCGTTCGGCACCTTAATGCCGACATTCTGCATGATCGATTGGATCGAAGTGGCAGTTTCCGACGCATCGGCGGTGAGATTGTGGATGCGGGACAACTGATCCTGCTCGATATGCTTCAGCGACAGCGTCACTTTGGAGAAGACCCGATCGGCACGGTCGGCCACGGTTTCGGGGGCAGGGACGTAGGCAAGCGTTGAGTTGTCGGGTGTGGCGTCGGCCGGCTTGCCGCTCATGAGAAGCTTTTCGATTGCCTTGGGCGACGTCAGCTGGGCATGTTCGTTCTTTGGCGCGGCAGCGTCGGCGTCGGAATGCGCGCCCTTGCCGGTCAGGCCGGAGTTCTCTGCCCGGTCGAGCAGGGTGCTGAGCTTACCGTTGCGTGATGAGAGTTGCTGCTGCTGTTCGATCAGCTTGTCGACCTTTTCCTCCACCACCTGCTGATCCAGAAGCTGGCGAGAGGTGACGCGATCGACCTGGGCGCGCAGGGCGGCGATACGGTCTTCATAGTCATATTGCATGCGCGCCTGGCGGGCCATCGTCGCGCCGATCAGATCGTCACGCAGAACAAGATAGGACGTAGCAAGGAGATAGCCGATCGAAAAAATTCCGACCATGCAGACGGCAATAGCCGCCATCCATGGGCGCACGGTCATGTGGCGCACCGTATCGCCGCTGGCGAAGATGATAGTGTGATGTCGCCTTTGCTTGCCGAAAACCCGGTTCTGAGGCTTTGCTGTCACCGAGACTCTCCCAATCGGTGCCCTTTGGCACCCGATGGAAGTACACGGCATTATGGTTAATGAATGCTTTCTATGGCAGTATTAAATACCGGAAAAGCCATTTTACGTTAGTATATCAAGCATTGCTTGTAGATGTCAGTGAACGGTAGAAAGAGGGTGTCAGTCCGGCTTCCGCCCGGGCGATATCGTTGAACGGTGCCTTCAGCGAGCCCCGAAAATTAGCGCGCACCAGCTCCTGGAAGGTTCGGGCCGGATCGCGCTTTTCCCGCGCGCACAGGAAGCGAAACCATTTCGCACCGACGGCAACATGGCCCTTCTCGTCATTATAGATGACGTCGAGTATGGCGGCGCTTTCGAGATCGCCGGTTTCGCGCATCTTTGCCTGAAGGGCCGGCGTCACGTCCAAACCTCTCGCTTCGAGGATCAGAGGCACGACTGCCAGGCGCGCGGTCAGATCGGTGCGGGTCGCATGGGCCGCCTGCCACAGCCCGTCATGGGCCGGCAGATCGCCATACTCGGCACCCAACTCGCGCAGGCGCGCCCGCACCATGCGAAAATGCTTGGCTTCCTCGAAGGCAACCTGCATCCAGCCATCAAAGAAGGAATTGGGGACCGGTCCCGTCGCAAAACGCGCGACAATGTCCAATGCGAGATCGACGGCATTCAGCTCAATATGGGCGATGGCATGCAGGAGCGCGATGCGGCCTTTCAGCGTATGCAGCGAGCGCTTCTCCATGTTTTTCGGTGGCACAAGCTCCGGCTTTTCGGGCCGACCGGGCCGATCGGCGAGCGGCGGGTCGAGCGGCGAACGCAGCGACAGGGTGCGGGCAAACCAACGTGTCGCCGATTCCTGGGCGAGCTCGGTCTTTATATCGAGATCGGCCGAACGGATGGCGGCGATGGCGCCGCCGCGCAGCGACGTGATGGTTTCGGGACTGCCGGACATGCCTTCAAAGTTCCTTGGCCGCAGCCAGAACGGCTTCGGCGTGTCCGGCGACCTTGACCTTGTCCCATATTGCAGCGATGCGCCCATCGGCGCCGATCAGGAAGGTCGAGCGCACCACACCCATATAGGTGCGGCCATACATGCTTTTTTCGCGCCAGACGCCATAGGCCATCGCCATGGTCTTTTCCTCGTCGGAGGCGAGCGGCACGGAAAGCGCATGCTTCTTGACGAATTTATCATGGCTTTTCACAGTATCGGGAGAGACGCCTAGGAGGGCAACGCCGAGCTTTGCGAAATCGGCTGACAGTGCCGTGAAGGTAATCGATTCCGTCGTGCAGGCGGTGGTGTCATCCTTGGGATAGAAATAGATCACCAACGGCTTGCCGGCAAAATCGGCAAGGTGAACGCGATCGCCGCCATCGCGCGGAAGATCGAAATCCGGCGCCTTGTCACCGATGTTCAGTTGAATCGGAAAAACTTCCGCCACGGGAAAACCTTTCTTTTGCCGGTTTTTTAGATGACACTTGAGGTAAGGCATATATACTGCTCGCGTGTGCCGTCCAATGGGACGCAGCGTCACCAACAAAATTGTATAAGTGAAAGGCACGCGCAGGAGTGATCCGAGGCGAAAAGGTAACATTCCGCAAAAAGGATCTCGTGTCGCTCGACCATCTGCCGTCCGCTCAGGTCGAAGATCCGTTGATCGTGCACGTGCCGGAGCGCCGTCGACGCAGGCGATCGCATGTTTGGCATGTCTGCCGCATAACGCTGGTTTTCTTTGCGTTTCTCGCCATTATTCTCGGTGCCGTCATCGCGACCATCGAAGGCGGTATCTTCGATGCGCCGCTGTCACAGAAAGCGCAGACGGCTCTCGATCAGGCCATCGGCCCGCGTTACAAGGCAGAGGTCGGCGCGACCGTGATCCGATTTACCTCCGACCTGCGCCTGGCACTGGAGGCACGCGACGTCAATGTCGTCGATCAGGAGAGCGGCAAGCATCTGTCGACGATGTCAGCCGTCAATATGGAGCTGGACCCCTTGGCCCTCATCGAGGGCAGGGTGGAAGTGGCAAGTGTAGCGGCAGAGGGGATCGCGCTCGATACCTCACTGCTGCCGCAAGGCGACCCGGTGGATTTGACCGCCTTGCGCGTCGATGCTTTACCCAAGGCCTTGAATGCGGCCTTCGACAATCTCGATTTTCTCGAACACTTCGTCCAGCGCGGCGGCACGAATTCCGTGCGCATTTCCGGCTTCTCGATGAAGCTGGCGCGACAGGAGGGGGATCCG
This sequence comes from Martinezella sp. CNPSo 3795, assembly GCF_057784475.1. Lineage (NCBI taxonomy): Bacteria > Pseudomonadati > Pseudomonadota > Alphaproteobacteria > Hyphomicrobiales > Rhizobiaceae > Martinezella > Martinezella sp. CNPSo 3795. Next base: position 440,453 of record NZ_JBXSOQ010000004.1, read on the forward strand.
ATCTCCCTCGTCGTCGACAACCTCACATTTGAGCGGGCGGCACCGAATTCTTTGCATTTATATGGCCAAGTCGCGCTCAACGGGTCCGTGGCGCTTCTGGATGTGAGGGCGGATCAAAACGAGACCGGTCACAGCTCGTCGCTGACGGCGAGGATATCGAATCTCGATCTCAAGCCACTCACGATGACCTATGACCCGAACGGGACGCCGCGACAGGGTCTGATGACCTTCGGAGACATCACGCTTTCGGCGGTCAAGGGCGAGGCAGGCATCGATCCGAAGCTGAGCGCCACCATCAATGTCCAGCCCGGCGTCCTCTATATGGACCATGATATGCAGGAGTTGACGCAGGCCAATATCAACCTCGCCTACAACTTCGATCACCAGACTTTGGAGATTGCGCCGTCAAAAGCGCAGTTCCTCCGGACGATCGCGCCCTTTTCCGGCGCGGTCATCGATCTCGATCGTGTCGACGCCAGTGCAGGCAAGGGTTTCGGCATCGATTTCGTGATCAAGGACGGTGTTGCCGCTTCGTCTCTCTCGGGGGAAAAGCCTGTCAGCTTCGATGGCCGCGCCACAGGGCGGTTTTTTTCCGCAACGAAGGAATTCCAGTTCGACAATCTCGGCATATCGACGCCGCAAGGCGCCCTTTTCGGCTCTCTGCATATGAAACTCGGCGACAGCTCGCCGGAAATCAGTTTCGGCGGCCGGGCGGACAAACTCGACACAACTGTTGTCAAGCAGCTTTGGCCTTTCTGGATGGCTTCGAAACCCCGGGTCTGGGTCGAGGGCAATCTTTTCGGTGGCTCGGTGACCAATGCTGCCATATCGGTCTTCATTCCGGCCGGACGACTGCGAGAGGCATCGCAGACCGGCAAGCTGCAGCTTGGCAAAAACGAGCTGCATATCGCCTTCGACATAGATGGCGCACGGATGAACGTTCCCGGCGAAATTCCGCCGTTGCGCGATACCAAGGCCCATTTCGATCTGACCGGTCCGAATATGGTCGTCGATATCGCCACGGCCACCTCCTATTTTCCAACGGGGCGTACGATCACGCTGAGTGACAGCAGCTTCTCGATCCCGGCGACCTACGACAAGCCGCTGATGGCCGATCTTGATTTGACGATTTCAGGCTCCGGCGATGCGATCGGCGAACTTCTGACCTACAAACCTCTGGAGGTGCTGCAGCGGACCGAGTTCAAGCCGGAGGATTTCAACGGCAAGATCGTCGCCAAGGTCGATGCCAGGATAGGGCTCATCAAGGATCAGCAGCCGCCCCCGCCGGAGTGGCAGGCGAAGCTCAATCTCGACAATGTCGACCTGCTGAAGCCGATGAACAATCGCAAGATCGACAATCTGACCGGCGTGATCTCGGCCGATCCGCAATCCGTGCATCTGCAAGCCCAGGCCCAGATCGACAGTATTCCGGCCCAGATCGACATGGTGGAGCCGACCGACAGCAAATCGCCGGTCAAGCGCGCCCGCGTGATCACAGCAACGCTGACCGATGCGCAGCGCAACACCGTTCTACCCGGACTTCGGGATATAATTGATGGGCCCGTCAAAGTGGAGTTGACGCGCATCGACGACGACCGCCAGGGTGTCAAGGTCGATCTCGGCAAAGCGGCTCTGACCGTGCCGTGGGTGGGCTGGTCGAAGGGCAGCGGCATTGCGGCGACCGCGCAGTTCGAGGCTTCCGGTCCGGACAGCCAGACGACGCTCAAGAATTTCACGCTCAAGGGCGATGGGTTCGGCGCCAGCGGCGATCTTCTGATCAGCAAGGGGAGCCTTACCTCGGCAAGCTTCGACAGCGTGAAGCTCTCGGCGCTCGATGATTTTGCCCTCTCGCTGAAGCGGGGCAAGGGTGGCGGCTACGACGTGGCGATATCGGGCAGTTCCGCCGACATACGTCCGATCCTCGCGCGCCTGAAGGCGTCCACATCGGGCGGCCAGCAGAGTTCGGACGGAGACGCTTCGGCGAGCGCGACCGTTCGTGCCAATCTCGACAAGGTCATCGGCTTCAACGATGAGACCATCGGCAATGTCAAGGGCGTCTATTCGATCGCCGGCGGCAAGACGACGGCTGCGGACTTTTCCGGTGTGACCCGTAGCGGCGAAGCGCTCGTTACCCAGATGAGCAAAGGCGCCAACGGCGTCATCCGTATCACGAGCGGCGATGCCGGTGCCGTTGCGCGTTTCACCGATCTCTACAGGCATCTGCAAGGTGGATTGCTCAATCTGTCGCTGCGCTCGATCGGGCAGGATGATTGGGACGGTTCGCTCGACATCCGCAACTTCTCCATCATCGACGACAAGAAACTCTCGACCATCGTATCGACGCCGAGCGGAAAGAACGGCAAGAGCCTGAATTCGGCCGTGAAGCAGAATATCGATACGCGTTCGCAGAATTTCGAGCGCGGCTTTGCGCGGCTGGTGATGCGCGATGGGGTGCTCTCCGTCGAAAATGGCGTGGTGCGGGGCGTACAGGTCGGAGCGACGTTCCAGGGCGTGCTGAAGGACGCCGATGGCAAGATGGACATGACGGGGACCTTCATGCCCGCCTATGGCCTGAACCGGCTGTTCGCGGAAGTTCCGATCGTCGGCTTCATCCTGGGCAATGGCAGCGATCGCGGCCTGATCGGCATTACCTTCAGATTGACCGGTACGATCGAGAAATCGAACCTGCAGATCAATCCTCTCTCGATCATCGCGCCAGGTGTTTTCAGGCAGATATTTGAGTATTGAAGCGGCGCGAAGCTTAGGCTCCGCCTTTCGATAGCAGAGGCAGCGCAGATTATTTCTCTTCCGCCAGTCGCTCTCGTATGCGTTCCGGCCCGCCGTTCATGCGCCGTGCGAATGGTCGATCGGGGTCCACGATGCGCCAAAACGGAGCCGTGCCGTTTTGACTGATCTGCACCAAATGTCGCTGAACGGTGACAGGGCAGCAGGCGTCGGCACCATATTGCCTGGCAAGCGCCTGTCTTACTCCCGCAATATCGGACAACCGACCCGGTGGCGCTGCCCAGAGGGCGCGGGCGAGCATCTGCTCGCTGGGAATCAACATGCTTTGCGTAAGGTTTCGGCCTTTGCGCCTCGTTTTGATCACCGGCAATTCATCCATAAGTCACCTCCGAGCATGCGATCTGGACTGAGGACGAATAGGCGGGCCGTAATCCGACATCGGGATGAAAAAATCATCCGGCCAGCGGTGATAATGTTCTGCATCTGCACCGGCACAAATGATAAAGCCGGCGCGAGGGCGCCGGCTCTCTTTGTTCTCTTTCTATTCAGACGCTCAAGCGGCCGGACGGATCAGGATGTGCTTCTTCTTGCCGAGAGAGAGCTTGATGACACCATCGGCTGTGACTTCGCCGGTACCAATCACCTTGCGCTCGTCGCTGATAGCCTGATCGTTGATGCGTACTGCGCCGCCCTGAACATGGCGGCGAGCTTCGCCATTCGAACCGGCAAGACCGGCGCGCACGATCAGAGCCAGCAGGCCGATGCCAGCTTCGAGTTCGGAGGAGGGAACATCGATCGACGGAAGGTTTTCGGACAGGCCACCTTCCTCGAAGGTCTTGCGTGCCGTTTCGGCTGCCTGTTCGGCTGCCGCGCGGCCGTGAAGGATCGCCGTGACTTCGGTCGCGAGGATCTTCTTGACTTCGTTGATCTCTGAACCGGCAAGCGCGGAGAGGCGAGCGATTTCATCCATCGGTAGCGTCGTGTATAGCTTCAGGAAGCGGGAAACGTCTGCATCCTCGGTATTGCGCCAGTACTGCCAGAAATCATAGGCCGACAGCAGGTCAGCGTTCAGCCAGACTGCGCCGGTAGCAGACTTGCCCATCTTGGCGCCGGACGCCGTGGTCAGCAGCGGTGAGGTCAAGGCAAAGAGCTGCTTGGTCCCCATGCGGTGACCGAGATCGATGCCGTTGACGATATTGCCCCACTGATCCGAGCCGCCCATCTGCAGGCGGCAATCATAACGCTTGGCCAGTTCGACGAAGTCGTAGGCTTGCAGGATCATGTAGTTGAATTCGAGGAACGACAGCGACTGTTCGCGGTCAAGTCTCGTCTTCACGCTATCGAAGGACAGCATGCGGTTGACCGAGAAATGGCGACCGACATCGCGCAGGAATTCCAGATAATTCAGCGAGCGCAGCCACTCGGCGTTGTTGATCATCAACGCGTCCTTCGGGCCTTCACCATAGGTGAGGTAGTTCGAGAAGCAGCGCTTGATCGAAGCGATATTGTCCTCGATCATGTCGATGGTCATCAATTTGCGGGCTTCCTCCTTAAAGGAGGGATCGCCGACCATGCCGGTGCCGCCGCCCATCAGCGAAATGGGCCGATGGCCGGTCGCCTGCATCCAGTACAGCATCATGATCTGGATCAACGAGCCCGCATGCAGGCTCGATGCCGTCGGATCGAAGCCGATATAGGCCGTCACGGTTTCCTTGGCGAAGAGGTCGTCGAGGCCGGCTTCATCGGAAATCTGATGAATGAAGCCGCGCTCTTGCAGGGTTCGCAGGAAATCGGATTTGAACTCAGCCATGATCTTGGTCTCTCGATGCCGCAACTCTGGAAGGCGCGGCGAAGTCGCTATTGTTTGATGTCGCGGGGCGCGTTTATCACCGATTTACCGGCGCGTCACCATTTTGGTGGGGAGGACGACAAGTTTCGGCGCCAGCGGGATGTGTAAACGAGCGTTTCCGAACGTCAATAGATCGTAACATCGCCGCGAAGCCGCCGGGAATAAGTCGCGCATTCGCCCGAATCAAATCCTAATGATTTCCTGTTGATCCCGTACGCACCTCATGTTTCGTGAAAGAAACCGGTATGTCGCCTCTGCTTTCGAAGATGGGATTGTCATCCAAAAAGACGATCTGGGCTTTTTTTGCCATGATGTTGGTTTTGGCCGGTATCGCTGCTGCGAATCCGGCCGAAGCTCAAGGTTCCCCTGAAAAGAGAATAGCGCTTGTCGTGGGTAACGCCGCCTACACGGTGGGTGCGCTTCCGACGCCGGCCAACGATGCCGGCCTGATCGCGCAGACGCTGCAGGCTGCGGGCTTCGATGTGATCGGCGCGCGCGACCTCGACCAGAACGGGTTGCGCGACGCGATGCGCGACTTTCTGACGAAAGCCAACGCGTCAGGTCCTAATACCGTCGTCTTCGTCTATCTGGCGGGCTATGGTGTGCAATATCAGGGCGACAATTATTTCGTGCCTGTCGATGCACAGATCGCCAATGCCACGGATGTCCCCGTCCAGGCAGTCCGCGTGAGCGACTTCACCAAATCGCTGTCCGCCATTAACAATCGTGGCAGCATCGTCGTGCTGGATGCGGCGAGGGCCAATCCGTTCGTGCAGTCCAATCAGCCGCTGGCCGGCGGTCTGGCGCTGGTCGATCCCGACGTCAACCAGCTGATTGCCTTCAATGCGGCGCCTGGCACGGTCGCACCGCAGGAGGCCGGTCCGTATGGTTCCTATGCGCATGCGCTGGCGGAGATGATCCGTGTTGGCGGCCTTTCGCTTGATGACGTCTTCGATCGCACACGGTTGCGGGTCGGCGACTTGACCAAGGGTGCCGAAATTTCCTGGGACGCCTCCAGGTTCAAGAACGCCTTTACCTTCTTCGATCGCGGTCCGAATGCACCGGCTGCTGCAGTGTCGAGCACCGAGGATGTGGCAAACCGGACGAAGCCCATTCGCGATTTCGACGAGCGTGATGCCTATTTCGCCGCGCTCGATCGCGACACGCTGCAGGGCTATGAGGATTTTCTGGCCGCCTATCCGAACGACTCCATGGCAAGGCGTGTCCGCGCCATTGTCGCCGCCCGCCGCGAGGCTATCACCTGGCGCGAGACCTGGATTGCCGATACGCCTGAGGCCTATTGGTCTTATCTGAGGCGTTATCCGCGCGGTCCCCATGTGTGGGATGCCCGCCGCCGTCTCGAGCATTTCGAGGCAGCACTCGAGCCGCCGCCATCCTTCACCGTCATCGAGTATGATGTTCCGCCACCGCCACCGCCGGAAGTGGTCTATGTCGACCGTCCCGTGCTTTATTTTGATGATGCCGATTTCGGTTATGCCCCGCCGCCGCCCGTCGTTTTCCTTGCGCCACCGCCGCCGGATTTCGTCGTGCTGCCGCCGCCTCAGCCCGCGGTCGATCTCTACGTGTTGCCGGCGCCGGCCTTCGTTCCGGTCCCTCAATGGGTCGAGCAGCCACGCGATATCGCACCGCCGGAAAACAACATCATCTTCAACAACATCCACAATACGGTCGTGAACAATACGACGGTCATCAACAACAATACCACCGTTAACGAGAATGGCGCTGCATCTGCCAACCCTGGGCTGACGACGGGCCAGAAACTCGCCGGTGCGGCCGTCATCGCGGGAGCAGGGGCTGCAGCACTGCATGTTGCCTTGCCGCCATCGGTACAGAAGAAGGCGGCAGTTCTGCAAAAGCAGAATCCTGCCGCGGCTGCCAAGACGGTGCCTGGAGCCGCTCCGGCGGTCACGCCTTCAGCCCAGCCACAAGGCGGAAATGCTGCTGCCCATGTGCTTCCCGGCGCCAATGGCCAGCCCCTGCCGGCTGGTGGCAAGCTGCCTGTCAATCCGGGAGCCGCTCAGACGAAGCCGGGGCAATCGCCACAAGCTACGCCGAATGCGGTGCATAATCCGGCTGTTGCGACTCAACCTACCCAGCAAGGCACAAATGCCAATGCGCACGCGCTTCCCGGCGCGAATGGTCAGCCTTTGCCAGCCACGGGCAAGCCAGCCAACCCTGGCGCGGCTCAGACGAAACAGGCTCAACAGCCTCAGACCACGCCGAACGCCAAAGCCCATGCGCTTCCCGGCGCGAAGGGACAACCGCTGCCGGCGGTTGGCAATGCACCTACCGTGAAGGGGCAAAACCAGATTGCCAAGACCCCGGCACCCCAAGCAGCGCCGAGCGGCAAACCAAATCCGGTTGCCGCTGCACCGAAGCCCAATGCGCATGCCCCAGCAGCGCCGGCCGTCGCCGCCAGAACGCCGGCGAAGCCCAAGGCGGTCCCCAGCAACCAAGCTCGGGTCAACAGTCAGCCTCATGTCGCTGCCGCCCCGCCCCGGCAAGCCAATCCGGCTCCTGCACAGCCCAAACCCGCGCCCCATGTAGTGGCACAGGCACCCAAGCCACAGGCTCAACCGAAGCCGCAACCGCAGCCGAAGGTCGTGCAGCAGCAGGTGAAGAGACCACCTCCGCCTCCGCCGCAGAATCCTCCGGAAAAGAAGAAGTGCGGCGCACCCGGCCTGCCGGCATGTCACTGACCGATAATACCAAGCGGTAATCTGGAGGCCCGCTTCGGCAGGCCTTCGCATTCAATATCGTCGCTTGACCGGCTTGTTGAAATCAGGCCGAGCGGTTAGCACTGAGCCGCCGGTTGTCAATCGGCGCTGGCATGCACGTTACGGCAGGCTGCAGATCCATCACGAAAACAGGCAGGCAGATGAGTGACACCATCATACTCGAAACCCCGCGCCTCGTTCTGACGATGTGGGACAAGGGTGATGCCGAAGTGATTCGGCAGCTGCATTCGACGATCGAGACCACCCGCTATCTTTCCGGTGCGGCACCTTGGACGCTGGAGAAGGCAGAGGAACGGCTGAAAAGCTGGTTCGATGAACAAGCGCGAGATGGCACGACCAAATACAAGATGCTGCGGCGTGAAGACGGCCGCTTTATCGGCCGCGCCGGCTTCTCACGTTTTTATCGGGAAAGCGGTAGGGGCGAGTTCGAGCTCGGCTATTCCATTCAGAAGGATGCCTGGGGCAACGGCTATGCGACGGAAATTGCCGGCGCATTGGCGCAATGGTTCTTCAAGCGTGGTTTTGCCCGGCAATTCATCGCTTTCACGCATCCGCAGAACGTCGCATCGCAGCGTGTTTTGCGGAAGATCGGCATGCAGGAGCACCCGTCGATGACGATCGACGGGATCGCTTGCCCGACGTTCAGAATGGCTCGATAAGGGCCGCGTCTTTATCGGATACGCTTGGCGGCCGGTTCCGGCACTAGTTCGCCATTCAGGCGACGGTCGAGATAGTCCTCGCATTCGCCGAGCAGCGTTTCGACCTGGCCGTTGAAGAAGTGGTTGGCGCCCGGCACGACCTTGTGCGTGATCAGGATGCCCTTCTGTGTCTTCAGCTTCTCGACGAGGCCGTTGACGTCCTTTTCCGGGGCAACCTTGTCCGCATCGCCGTTGATGATCAGGCCGGACGACGGGCAGGGTGCGAGGAAGGAGAAATCGTAGATATTCGGCTGCGGCGCGATCGACATGAAACCTTCTATCTCGGGGCGACGCATCAGCAACTGCATGCCGATCCACGCACCGAATGAGTAACCGGCAACCCAACAGCTCTTCGAATCGGGATGGAGGCTCTGTACCCAGTCGAGTGCAGAGGCAGCATCGGAAAGCTCGCCGGCGCCGTGGTCAAATTCGCCCTGGCTGCGGCCTATGCCGCGGAAATTGAAGCGGAGCGTGGTGAAGCCGCGCTTCTGGAACATATAGAAGAGCTGGTAGACCACCTGATTGTTCATCGTGCCGCCGAACTGCGGATGGGGATGAAGGATAATCGCGATCGGGGCGCTCTTTTCCTTGGAGGGCTGATAGCGGCCTTCAAGGCGACCAGCGGGGCCGTTGAAAATTACTTCGGGCATCGATACTCCGGCTCTTCTTTTTCTGCGTTCAAACCTTACGGTACGCAGCAAGTTGACTTGACGAATGCGCTCATCTTTTCTAGAACGCAGTTTAGAACAATTCGAAACTTGATGCGGTGGTCCGCGCGTTGTTTGCGCAACGGTTTGTGGAACGTGTCATAAGGCATGCCCGGCTGAAATTTCAAGGAAAATGAACCGGGCGCAGCAAAGCAAAGTCGCACAGGAAGAAGATTATGGCGGCAACACGCCTCTATCTCGACTGGAATGCTACCGCACCGCTCCATCCGGCGGCGCGCGATGCGATGTTGCGTGCGATGGATATTCAAGGCAACCCCAATTCCGTTCACGGTGAAGGTAGGGCAGCTCGTGCAGCTGTCGAGACTGCACGTCGCCAGGTTGCAAGATTGACCGGCGCCGAATCCGCCCATGTCGTTTTTACGAGCGGCGCCACCGAGGCGGCCAATATGGTGCTGACGCCGGAATTCCGCATGGGGCGCACGCCGCTTCTCGTCAGCCATCTTTATATATCGGCCGTCGAGCATCCAGCCGTGCGCGAAGGCGGACGATTTACCAGGGATAATGTCAGCGAAATACCGGTAACGTCGGACGGTACGGTCGATCTTTTCGCGCTGGAGGCCATGCTTGCTGCCCACGACAAGGCCAGCGGCTTGCCGATGGTTGCCATCATGATCGCGAATAACGAGACCGGGATTCTCCAGCCTGTCGGCGAAGCGGCCAAGCTCGTTCAGGCCGCGGGTGGTCTCTTCGTGGTGGATGCCGTTCAGGCAGCCGGCCGGGTGCCGCTCGATATCAATGCGATCGGCGCGGATTTCCTGATCGTCTCCTCGCACAAGATCGGCGGCCCCAAGGGTGCCGGCGCGCTCGTCTCTCGCGGCGAGGTGCTGATGCCGAAGCCGTTGATCCATGGCGGCGGACAGGAAAAGGGCCATCGCTCGGGTACGGAAAACACGCTTGCCATCATCGGCTTCGGTGCCGCTGCCGAGGCTGCTGCTGCAGACTTCGAGGTTCGCAATGCCGCGATCGGTTCCTTGCGCAACCGGCTGGAAGCGGGCATGGAACTGGCGGCACCCGATGTCATCATTCATGGCAAAGGCGGTGCGCGTGTTCCGAACACCAGCTTCTTCACACTGCCGGGACTGAAATCCGAAACCGGCCAGATCGCCTTCGACCTCGAAGGTGTAGCGATTTCTGCCGGGTCCGCTTGTTCGTCCGGCAAGGTCGGAGAGAGCCATGTGCTCGTGGCGATGGGATGCGATCCCAGGCTCGGCGCGCTCCGTATTTCGCTGGGTCCGACCACGACCGAAGCGGATATCGATCGCGCTATCGCCGCGTTTGCCCGCATCGCGGGAAGGCGGAAGCTGGCGGGTGCGGCGGCCTAACGGCCACAATTTTGCGGAAACCGAAATTTCCGCTTGTCAAGCGGGGTGAAAAGTCCCTTTTGGCCGACTACATAGAGGGCAGACATAAGTCTGCCGCAACGTTGACAAGCTGCCGGACCTTGGATCCGGCGAGATTGGAGAACGAAATGCCTGCAGTCCAGGAAACGGTCGATCAGGTTCGCCAGATCGACGTGGACCAGTATAAGTATGGTTTCGAGACCACGATCGAGGTGGAAAAGGCTCCCAAGGGTCTTTCCGAGGATATTATCCGCTTCATCTCCGCCAAGAAGCAAGAGCCGGATTGGATGCTCGAATGGCGCCTCGAGGCCTATCGCCGCTGGTTGACCCTTGAAGAGCCCACATGGGCCCGTGTCGACTACCCGAAGATCGACTTCAACGACATTCATTATTATGCCGCCCCGAAGAAATTCGCCGGTCCGAAGTCGCTCGATGATGTCGACCCGGAACTGTTGAAGACTTATGAGAAGCTCGGCATTCCGCTGCGCGAGCAGGAGATTCTTGCCGGCGTCGAGAAGTCGAAGATTGCCGTTGACGCGGTGTTCGATTCCGTCTCGGTCGTCACCACCTTCAAGGAAGAGCTGAAGAAGGCCGGCGTGATCTTCATGTCGATTTCGGAAGCTATCCGAGAGCATCCGGATCTGGTGCGCAAGTACCTTGGCTCCGTCGTGCCGACCTCGGACAATTTCTATGCGACGTTGAATTCCGCGGTCTTTACTGACGGCTCGTTCGTCTTCGTGCCGAAGGGCGTTCGTTGCCCGATGGAACTGTCGACCTACTTCCGCATCAACGAGAAGAACACCGGCCAGTTCGAGCGCACGCTGATCATCGCCGAAGAGGGAGCCTATGTCTCCTATCTCGAAGGCTGCACGGCGCCGCAGCGCGATGAAAACCAGCTGCACGCTGCCGTCGTCGAACTAGTTGCGCTCGATGACGCTGAAATCAAATATTCGACGGTGCAGAACTGGTATCCGGGCGACAAGCACGGCAAGGGCGGCATCTACAATTTCGTCACCAAGCGTGGAGATTGCCGCGGCCATCGCTCCAAGATCTCCTGGACGCAGGTCGAAACCGGCTCCGCGATCACCTGGAAATATCCGTCCTGCATCCTGCGCGGCGACGACAGCCGTGGCGAGTTCTATTCGATCGCGGTTTCGAACGGCCATCAGCAGGTCGACAGCGGCACCAAGATGATCCATCTCGGCAAGAACACGTCGAGCCGCATCATCTCGAAGGGTATTGCCGCCGGCGTCTCGCAGAATACCTATCGCGGCCAGGTTTCGGCGCATCGCCGCGCGACCAATGCCCGAAACTTCACGCAGTGCGACTCGCTGCTGATCGGCGACAAGTGCGGCGCGCACACTGTGCCCTACATCGAGGCGAAGAACTCGTCCGCGCAGTTCGAGCATGAAGCCACAACCTCGAAGATTTCCGAAGATCAGCTGTTCTACTGCCTGCAGCGTGGCATTCCCGAGGAAGCGGCGATCGCACTGATCGTCAACGGCTTCGTCAAGGAAGTGCTGCAGGAACTGCCGATGGAATTTGCCGTCGAAGCGCAGAAGCTGATCGGCATTTCGCTCGAGGGCAGCGTCGGCTGACGCACACGAAACAGAATTAGCTTTGGCGCGCCGCGCGCGCCGCACCTTCATTCCTGCGATAGGATACTCAAATGCTTGAAATCAAGAACCTGCACGCCCGTATCGCCGAAGACGGCACCGAGATCATCCGTGGCCTGAACCTGACCGTGAAGGCCGGTGAAGTCGCCGCCATCATGGGCCCGAACGGCTCCGGCAAGTCGACGCTTTCCTATATCCTCGCCGGTCGCGAGGACTATGAAGTCACCGAGGGTGACATCCTTTATAACGGCGAGAGCATTCTGGAGCTCGATGCCGCCGAGCGTGCCGCCAAGGGCATCTTCCTGGCGTTCCAGTATCCGGTCGAAATCCCCGGCGTTGCCACCATGCAGTTCCTCAAGGTTGCCCTGAACGAACAGCGCAAGGCACGCGGCGAAGACGAGCTGACGACGCCGGATTTCCTGCGCCGCGTTAAGGATGCTGCGGCCAAGCTGCAGATCAACATGGACATGCTGAAGCGCCCGCTGAACGTCGGCTTCTCCGGCGGTGAAAAGAAGCGTGCCGAAATCCTGCAGATGGCGCTCCTGGAGCCGCAGCTTTGCGTGCTTGACGAAACCGATTCCGGCCTCGACATCGATGCGCTGAAGATCGTCGCCGACGGCGTCAATGCACTGCGCTCTCCCGACCGCGCCGTGATCGTCATCACCCACTACCAGCGCCTGCTCGACTATATCGTTCCGGACACCGTTCACGTCCTCTACAAGGGCCAGGTGATCAAGTCCGGCGACAAGACGCTGGCGCATGAGCTGGAAGCCAACGGCTACGCCGACATCATCGGAGCTGCAGCCTGATCGAGGCGGAAAGGACACGTCGATGAACATTCAGACGACGAACCGCCTCACCGCCGCGGAGACGGCGCTGATCGAGGCGTATAACGACCAGATGGGCGATCTGCCTGGCGACGGCGAAGTTTTCGCCGTTCGCGATCGCCTTCTGGACGAGCTGAAGACCGCCGGTCTGCCGACGCGCAGGATCGAGGCATGGCATTATACCGATTTCAAGAACCTGCTGCGCCTGGTTCCGAGCGATATCGGCAAGGGCCTAGTCGAGGCGCTGCCGCCGACGGTCGAAGGATCGCCTGTCATTGCCGTCCTTCAGGGAAAGGCAAGCGAGAAGGCCTCGGTCAAGAGCCTGACGGTCGGCCGCTATGCTGACAGCCTGATCAACGGCACGGCTGCTGCCGGGCTCGAAGCGCTCGGCAAGGATGACGCCATCGGGCGTATCAATGCGAGCTTCGTGCGCGATGGCTATGTCATCGATTTCCCCGATGGCACAGAACTCGATGCGCCGCTCGAAGTGCAGTTCATCCATGCTGGCGGCCAGATCCACAGCCGTCTGCCGGTTACTTTCGGCGCTGACGTCAAGGCGACCTTTATCGAGCGTCATCAGGCGGTCGAAGGCGCTGCCGCGCTGGTTTCCTCGGTCAGCGAAGTCAAGATCGGCAAGGGATCTGAGATCACTTGGATCATCCTGCAGGAGCAGGGCAGTGAAGACACCCATCTTGGCCAACTCCGCATCGAACTCGGAGAAGATGCCAAGCTGAAGCTGTTTGTCATCAACGCTGGCGGCAAGCTGGTGCGTCAGGAACTGTATATCAAGGTCGTGGGCGAGGGCGCGGATTTGACGCTGCGCGGCATCAGCCTGCTCGGCGGCGATACGCATACCGATGTGACGATGGTGCTTGGCCATGACGTTCCGAACACAGGTTCCACGGAAGTTATCCGCAACGTCGTGTTCGACCGCGCTCGTGGCGTCTTCCAGGGTATGATCCGGGTCGCACCGGATGCGCAGAAGACCGACGCCAAGATGGCCTGCAACACGCTGCTGATGTCCGACGATGCCGAGTTCTCGGTGAAGCCGGAGCTTGAAATCTTCGCCGATGACGTACAGTGCGGCCATGGTGCCACTGTTGCCGATATCGACGGCAACCATCTCTATTACCTGATGGCGCGCGGCATCCCCGAGAAGAAGGCACGGGCCATGCTGGTCAACGCCTTCGTGGCCGAGATCGTCGAAGAACTGGAAGACGAAGCCCTGGTCGAGGCGCTGGAAGGCGTTATCTCCGGCTGGCTGGAAAAGCACGCCTGATTGGAGGCAAAGCTCGTGGACAAGATCGTGCCGGCAACGGCCTATGACGTCGAAGCCATTCGCCGGGATTTTCCCATCCTGGCGAAGACGGTGCATGGCAAGCCGCTGGTCTATCTCGACAACGGCGCTTCCGCGCAGAAGCCGCAGCTCGTCATCGATGCCATCTCGCATGCCTATTCGAATGAGTATGCAAATGTGCATCGCGGCCTGCATTTCCTGTCCAATGCCGCCACGGAAGCCTATGAAGCGGCTCGCGAAAAGGTGCGCCGTTTCCTGAATGCGCCATCGGTCGACGACATCGTCTTTACCAAGAACTCGACGGAAGCGATCAACACGGTCGCCTACGGTTGGGGCATGCCTGAGATCGGCGAGGGCGACGAGATCGTCGTCTCGATCATGGAGCATCACTCCAACATCGTACCCTGGCATTTCATTCGCGAGCGTCAGGGCGCGAAGCTGGTATGGGTGCCCGTTGACGACGAGGGCGCGTTCCATATCGAGGATTTTGAAAAGAGCCTGACGAAGCGCACGAAGCTCGTGGCTATCACCCACATGTCGAACGCGCTCGGAACCGTCGTTCCCGTAAAGGAAGTGTGCCGTATCGCGCATGAGCGCGGCATTCCGGTTCTGATCGACGGCTCGCAGGGTGCTGTGCATATGCCTGTCGACGTGCAGGATATCGATTGCGACTGGTATGTCATGACCGGTCACAAGCTTTACGGTCCCTCGGGCATCGGCGTTCTCTACGGCAAGAAGGAACGGCTTGCCGAGATGCGGCCGTTCCAGGGCGGCGGCGAGATGATTTTCGATGTCACCGAGGAAAACGTCACCTACAACGATCCGCCGCATCGTTTCGAAGCGGGAACGCCGCCGATCGTTCAGGCGATCGGCCTTGGCTATGCGCTCGACTATATGGACAGCATCGGCCGGGAAGCGATTGCGCGTCACGAGGCCGATCTTGCCGCCTATGCGGCGGAAAGGCTGCGCGATATCAATTCGCTGCGTATCATCGGCACCGCGCCAGGCAAGGGCGGCATCTTCTCCTTCGAGCTGGCGGGAATTCATTCGCACGACGTCTCGATGGTGATCGACCGACAGGGTGTTGCCGTTCGTGCCGGCACGCATTGCGCCCAGCCGCTCTTGAAACGCTTCGGCGTCACCTCCACATGCCGTGCATCGTTCGGCATGTACAATACGCGCGCCGAGGTGGACGCCTTGGCCGATGCACTGGAATATGCACGGAAATTCTTTGCCTGAGGAGGCAAGCGATGTCACTCGACGAAAGCGAACAGAAGATCGACGCGCGCGAAGGGATCGTGCATTCCAGCATCCCCGCAGATGAGCTGGCGCGCCTCAGCGACGATATTATTTCTGCGCTGAAGACGGTCTACGATCCGGAAATTCCCGCCGATATCTTCGAGCTGGGTCTGGTCTACAAGATCGACATCGAAGACGATCGCATGGTGAAGATCGTCATGACGCTGACAGCGCCGGGTTGCCCGGTTGCCGGTGAAATGCCGGGCTGGGTGGAAAATGCCGTCGGTGCCGTTGAGGGCGTTTCTGGCGTCGACGTCTCGATGACGTTCGATCCCCCTTGGACGCCGGATCGCATGTCCGAAGAAGCGCAGGTTGCGGTGGGTTGGTATTGAAGCTTTAAGCCGCCGGCTTTACATTAAGACTCGAAGCACCGGATCTTGACCCCGGATGTGGAAGGAGAATGAGCCCATGGGCTTTGCAGTCATGAGCATGACGGATGCGGCAGCAGCCCGCGTCAAGGCGATCGTCGAGAATTCCGGCCCTGATGCCAAGGGCGTTCGCGTCGGCATCAAAAAGGGCGGCTGCGCCGGCATGGAATATACCATCGATCTCGTCACCGAGCCGAACCCAAAGGATGATCTGATCGAGCGCGATGGCGCCAAGGTCTGGGTCGAGCCGTCGGCCGTGCTTTATCTGCTCGGTACGGAAATGGGCTTCGAGACGACAACATTGCGCTCAGGCTTCATTTTCACCAATCCGAACCAGACGTCGGCTTGCGGTTGCGGCGAGTCCGTCGAGCTAAAGCCCGCCGATCTCGCTGCGCTGGCGGCTCAGCGACAGGTCGCGGGCGCGATATGAGGGATCGACGATATTCGCTACTTCGGACTGTCGGATGATCACACGACGCGCCGTACTGATTCTGCCAGTAGGTCTTTTGGTGTCGGCACAGAATCGCATCGAAATCTCTGTTCCTTCTGCTGATGATTTTCCCGTACCTCTCGCTTTCAGAGTTGCTCTCCAACCTCACGGCTCGGATACTGAAACACTCATACTGATGGCTACCTACGGCAGCGGTGAGGATGAAACGAAGTTTATCGTTGAAATTCAAGGGCCGGATAATACGGAGGGTGGCTCCGACCGAGGCGCTGACGTCGGTGGTCCGATAAGTTTTTCGCGTGGCGCCTTCCATCATGTTCCCGGTTCTCGCCCGACACGATTTTTTCAGCAATTGGCCAAAGCCTTGACGGCAAAAGTAAGCAGCTTTTCAAACGCCAAGCTCGAAACGCTGCCATTCGGCATAACATTTCTCGGAGCAGCGACTAGACGCCTGCCCGAGGGCGGCTTCGGCGGCGGTCCGGGAGACTGGTACGCCACAAAGCTCTTCCTCGGAGAGGAGGCGGCCGAAGTCTATTTTAATTTCAATCTGAAGTCAGGTGACGCGGAATTCAGCATGAAGGACTCGGATTACGGCAATCCGGTTATTTCCGAATTGTCTAAAGTGATCTGGTGATTGTCGGTAGCCGCGTTACCGGGTAGTCCAGGGTAAATATCGCCATATTTCCCGTCGCAGCATTTCATGTTTTGATCGATGCATGCCGTCTTTGCCGTCTCCTTGGCTAAACCGCTGAGCCGGATAAGGTCGATATGGCGAGCAACGGGAGAACTTCATGGCGGCTGCAGCGTGGCTTACACACTGATTCCGGCGGCTGTCGCCATTGCGGGTGCCGCCGTCGCCGTCAATACACGGCCAAGCCCAGCGGTGACGGCCATGTTCTTTGCGGGCTTTCTGGTGCTGCTTCTGCTCGAAGAAGCGATCGGCTAGCGACGCTCGGCCTAGAATTGGCAATCTTTGGTAAGCGCCGGAACCGGCGTCAACTTGAGGCCGAGTGCCCTGACAACCTTCAGGATCGTCGCGAATTCCGGATTTCCGTCTCCGCTCAGCGCGCGGTAGAGGGCCGAGCGGTTCATGCCGACATCCTTGGCCAGCTTGCTCATGTTGCGCGTGCGGGCGACTTCGCCCAAAGCCTTGGCGATCGAAGCAGGATCGTCCGTGGCGAATGCGGCGGCGATGTAGTTGTCGGGATTGTCCACGTCGAATCGTTCCGGCATAAATCTGAATTCCAAGGCCCCACTGTGGCGTCATCAAAAACGCCGCGCATCCTTTCGGACACGCGGCGTTTTCATAGACAAGTTTCACGATAGATTTATGTCTGTTTCAAGCGAAGCGACTGAACCGCTTCGCTTTTTTGCAAAAAATCCTATTCTGCGGCCTCGGCGTAGGATTCCAGCGGCGGGCAGGTGCAGATCAGGTTGCGGTCGCCATAGACGTTGTCGATGCGATTGACCGGAGACCAGTATTTGTCCACGCGGAAGGTACCGGGCGGGAAGCAGGCCTGTTCGCGGGAATAGGGGCGATCCCACTCGCCGACCAAGTCTTCCACCGTGTGCGGTGCGTTCTTCAGCGGATTGTTGGTCTTGTCCATCCGGCCGTCCTCGATGGCGCGGGCTTCCTCGCGGATTGCCAACATCGCCTCGCAGAATCGGTCGAGCTCGGCCTTCGTTTCCGATTCGGTCGGCTCGATCATCAGCGTGCCGGCCACCGGCCAGCTCATGGTCGGCGCATGGAAGCCGCAATCGATCAGACGCTTGGCGACATCATCGACCGTCACGCCGGCGCTTGCGGCCAGCGGGCGGGTGTCGATGATGCATTCGTGTGCCACGCGTCCGGCCTTGGACTTGTAGAGCACGTCATAGGCACCCTTGAGGCGGGCAGCGATGTAGTTGGCGTTGAGGATCGCCACCTTGGTCGCCTGGGTCAGGCCTTCGCCGCCCATCATCAGGCAATAGCTCCAGGAGATCGGCAGGATCGAGGCCGAACCGAAGGCTGCTGCCGAAACCGCACCGCTGCGGCCATCTGTTTCCGGATGGCCGGGCAGGTGAGGCGCCAGATGCGCCTTTACGCCGATCGGGCCCATGCCGGGACCGCCGCCGCCATGCGGGATGCAGAAGGTCTTGTGCAGGTTCAAGTGGCTGACATCGGAGCCGATATCGCCGGGACGCGAGAGGCCGACCATGGCGTTCATATTGGCGCCATCGAGATAGACCTGGCCGCCATGCTTGTGCACGAGATCGCAAATCTCCTTCACCGTCTCCTCGAACACGCCATGCGTCGAAGGGTAGGTGATCATGCAGCAGGAGAGATTGTCGGCATATTGCTCGGTCTTGGCGCGGAAATCGGCCATGTCGATATCGCCATCGTCGCTGACCTTGACAACCACGACCTTCATGCCCGCCATCTGCGCCGAGGCGGGGTTGGTGCCGTGGGCGGAGGTCGGAATGAGGCAGATATCGCGATGACCCTGGCCATTGCCAATGTGGTAGTTGCGGATGGTTAGAAGGCCGGCATATTCGCCCTGCGCGCCGGAGTTCGGCTGCATGGAGAAGGCGTCATAGCCTGTTACGGCGCAGAGCTTTTCCGTCAGGTCGTCGATCATCTCGCGGTAGCCGAGTGCCTGATCGGCCGGGACGAACGGATGGATATCCGAAAATTCCGGCCAGGTGATCGGCAACATTTCCGCAGTCGCGTTCAGCTTCATGGTGCAGGAGCCGAGCGGGATCATCGAGCGGTCGAGCGCCAAATCGCGGTCGGAGAGACGGCGGATATAGCGCGTCATCTCGCTTTCGGCGCGGTTCATGTGGAAGATCGGATGCGAGAGGTATTCACTGGTGCGCAGCAGGGTCTTCGGCAGACGATAGGACGGTTCGAAATCGGCGATGCGGAAATCGCCGCCGAATGCGCGCCAGACGGCTTCCACCGTTGCCGGACGCGTACGCTCGTCCAGGCTGATGCCAATCTTGGTTTCACCGACCTTGCGCAGGTTGACGCCCTCGGCGACGGCTGCGCGCAGGATGAGGCCTTGCATGTGGCCGACTTCGACAGTGATCGTATCGAAGAAGGTCTCCGGCTCGACTGAGTAGCCTAGCTTTTCCAGCCCCTTGGCCATCAGCACGGCCTTCTGGTGGACCTGTTGTGCAATCGCTTTCAGGCCCTGCGGACCGTGGAAGACCGCATACATGGAGGCCATGACGGCGAGCAGCACCTGCGCGGTGCAGATGTTCGACGTCGCTTTTTCGCGGCGAATGTGCTGTTCGCGGGTCTGCAGCGACAGTCGATAGGCGCGATTGCCGCGCGCATCGATGGAAACGCCGACGAGACGGCCCGGCATAGAGCGCTTGTAATCGTCCTTCACGGCCATAAATGCGGCGTGCGGCCCGCCATAGCCGACGGGAACGCCGAAGCGCTGCGAAGAGCCGATGGCGATATCTGCGCCCATTTCACCCGGGGATTTCAGCAGGGTCAATGCCAGAAGATCGGTCGCCATGATAGCGATAGCGCCGGTCTGATGCAGGCGAGCAATCAGGCCGGAGAAATCGTTGATGTGGCCGTGCGTGCCCGGATACTGGAAAATCGCGCCGAAAACATCGACCGGATCGAGGTCGGTGAAGGGATTACCGACGATAACGGTCCAGCCGAGTGGCTCGGCGCGCGTCCTGATCAGCGCGATGGTCTGGGGATGGCATTCGGCATCGACGAAGAAGGCTTTTGCCTTCGATTTTGCGACGCGTTCCGCCATCGCCATGCCTTCGGCCGCGGCCGTCGCTTCATCGAGCAGCGAGGCGTTGGCGACATCAAGACCGGTGAGATCGCTGATCATCGTCTGGTAGTTCAGCAGCGCCTCAAGGCGGCCCTGGCTAATCTCGGGCTGATAGGGCGTGTAGGCCGTGTACCAGGCAGGGTTTTCCAGAATGTTGCGCTGGATGACCGGTGGCGTGATCGTGCCGTAATAGCCCTGACCGATAAGCGAGACGAGAACCTTGTTCTTGTTGGCGGTCTCGCGCAGCCTGTCGAGCGCCTCGCGCTCCGTCATGGCCGCACCCCAGGCGAGCGGCGCCTTCTGGCGGATGGTCGGTGGCAGTGTCGCGTCGATCAGACCGTCGAGGCTCTTATAGCCGATCACCTTGAGCATATCGGCCATCTCAGAGGGAGACGGGCCGATATGGCGGCGATTGGCGAAATCGTATGGCTGGTAATCGGTGAAGGTGAACTCAGTCGGCGTCGTCATTATCCGATCAGCTCCTTGTAACCGGATTCATCAAGAAGACCATCGAGATCGCCGACGTTCTTCAGCTTCAGCTTGAAGAACCAGCCGGCACCCATCGGATCGGAGTTGACGAGGGCCGGATCGGCAGTGATGGCTTCGTTGATTTCGGTGATTTCTCCGTCGAGCGGACAATAGACTTCGGAAGCCGCCTTGACGGATTCGACGGTTGCCGCGTCGGCTCCCTTCGAGAAGCTGGCGCCGACCTCGGGCAACTCAACGAAAACGAGATCGCCGAGCTGCTCGGCGGCATGGGCCGTAATGCCCACGATTGCGACATCGCCCTCGACCTTCAGCCACTCATGTTCTTCGGTGAATTTCAGCATGGATAATCCTCTCTGGAAAAGACGTTCAACGTTTGTAGGTAGGTTTGATGAAAGGCAGCGTGCTGACGGCAACAGGCAGATATTTGCCGCGAACCTCAGCATAGACGGTGGTGCTGGCAGCGGTGAATTCTGTCGGCACATAGCCCATGGCAACCGGGGATTCGACACTCGGACCAAAACCGCCCGAGGTGACTTCGCCGATCTCGGTCTTGCCCTCGGCGTCGGCGTAGAGCTTGGCGTGACCACGCACCGGCGCCTTGCCCTCCGGCTTCAGGCCGACGCGGCGGCGCGAGGTGCCGTGATCGAGTTCACCGAGAATGCGGGATGCTCCCGGAAAGCCGCCGGCGCGGGCGCCGCCAGTCCTGCGGGCCTTCTGGATCGCCCATTCGAGCGCGCCTTCGATCGGCGTCGTCGTCTGGTCGATATCGTTGCCATAGAGGCAGAGGCCCGCCTCGAGACGCAGTGAGTCACGGGCGCCGAGGCCAATCGGCTGGACGTCCGGATGCTCCAGCAGCCGCTTGGCGATATCCTCGGCCTTGTCGGCCGGGACTGAGATTTCGAAACCGTCTTCGCCGCTGTAGCCGGAACGCGATACGAGGCAGGAGACATCGTGGAGGCGGCAATGGCGCACATCCATGAATTTCATATGGGCGATGTCGGCCCAGAGCTCGGCAAGTACGTCGACGGCGCGCGGTCCCTGCAGGGCAATGAGGGCGCGATCGAGTAACGTAACTTCGCAGCTATCGCCGATATGCTCTTGAAGATGCTTGAAATCTTGCTCTTTGCAGGCAGCGTTGACGACGACGAAAAGATAGTCGTCCATATGGGTGATCATCAGATCATCGAGGATGCCGCCCTTGTCGTCGGTGAAGAAGCCATAGCGCTGGCGATTTTCAGCAAGGCCGAGAATATCGACCGGCACCAGGCTTTCCAATGCCAATGCCGCATCCTCATATTTGCCGGAACGGGCGCGGATCGTCACCTGACCCATATGCGACACATCGAACAGGCCAGCGGAGGATCGAGTCCAAAGATGTTCCTTCAGCACGCCGGGCGCATATTGTACGGGCATATCGTAGCCTGCAAATGGCACCATGCGGGCACCGAGGGACACATGCAGGGCATGAAGTGGGGTGGTCTTGAGGGCAGCGGTCTCGTCCAAATGACGCCTCCGGGTTTTGCGCTCGTTTAGAAGCGCAGAGCTCACACTTTCGGCGCGGTAGCGCCTGACGATGAGCCCCCTCTGTCTGTTTGCCTGAGATTGTTATCCCTTCGGCGAACGCTTGCGCGCTTCTCTCCAGAGTTCCGTCTGCCCCTTGCTGGTCCTTTGGCCTGAGAGTTTCCGGGGCGGTTGCTCCTTCGGCACCGGCTTGCGCCGGATTCTCCCAACAGGGTTGAAAGCCATTATCCGGTACCGGACAGAGATGGCAAGGGGCAAATGTCGCCGCTGAACAAATTTTTGTCGCGCCGATCAATCCTGCGTTTCGCAATGATTACGGGCCTTTGCAACAGGGATGGGAGAGGCTATCCCATTTATCGATTGAGGAGCCGGGCAGGAGACAGAGATGAATCGCAACCACGCCGCCGCATTGCTGATTTCGATTGGCACATTTTCACTTCCCCTCGGTGGAGCGATGGCCGAGGATAGCGGTGCGATGAAATCCATGGCCGGGATGCACATGGATGCAGGTGCAGCGCCTTCCGGCTCGGCGACTGCCAAGCTTGGCGATCTCGATATCAGTGGCGGTTATGTTCGCGCCATGCTTCCCGGCCAGCCGGTCGGTGGCGGCTATATTACCATCCACAATACCGGCAAGACCGACGACAAGCTCACCTCCGTGACCTCTTCATCCGCCGGCAAGGTGGAGCTTCACGAGATGAAGATGGAAGGCGAGATCATGAAGATGCGCGAGGTGAAAGGCGGCATCGCCATTCCCGCCGGCGCGACCGTGACGCTCGCGCCGAATACGATGCACATGATGTTCAAGCAGGTAAAGGCGCCTTTCAAGCAGGGTGGCACGGTGCCTGTGATGCTGATGTTCGACAAAGCAGGCATGGTCGACATCAATCTGCCGGTCGTCTCGGCCAAGGGAAGCTGAGCCAGAAAATTATCCTGCCATATAATTCCGGTTTCCACTTTTCCTCGAAATGCTCTAAAGCCACGTCAAAAGGCCGGAAATCTCCGGCTGCGGGGCAGATCGTCCCGTTGTTTGAATTTGCATGATCCCGCCGAACGCGGTTTGGCAATGTCCGGAACATGCTGCGTATTTGAAAGAAGAAGAATGGCCGGGATTGAGCATATTAAGGTCGAGCCTGACGAGGCCGGCATGCGCCTCGACCGCTGGTTCAAGGTGCATTTTCCAGGGCTCGGCTTCGGGCAATTGCAGAAACTGATGCGCTCCGGCCAGGTGCGTGTCGATGGCGGTCGCGTCAAGACCGATGCCCGCGTGCAGCCAGGGCAGATGGTGCGGGTGCCGCCGCTCGACGTCGATGCCAAGGCTACGAAAAGCGGCCCGATCGCCGGCAAGGAATTGAAGCATTCCGGCGATGCCGAGCTCTTGGCACGCATGCTGTTGCACGAAGACGACAAAGTCTATGTGCTGAACAAGCCGGCGGGTCTGGCCGTGCAGGGTGGCTCCGGCGTCAGCCGCCACATCGACAAGATGCTGGAGGCCTGGACGAACCAGAAGGGCGAAAAGCCGCGCCTGGTGCACCGCCTCGATCGCGATACCTCAGGCGTTCTCGTCATCGCCCGCACGCGCGGCGCGGCGCAGAAGCTGACGGCAGCCTTCCGCGAGCGCGACACCAAGAAGACCTATTGGTCGCTGGTGAAAGGCGTGCCACGTAAGCATGAAGACAAGATATCCACCTGGCTGGTGAAGGAAGCGACGCCGGATGGCGACCGCATGCGCATCGCTAAGCATGGAGAGGAAGGCGCCGATCACGCCGTGTCCTACTACCGCGTTGTCGAAACGGCCGCCCAGCGGCTCGCCTGGCTTGAAATGGAACCCTATACGGGGCGTACCCACCAGCTTCGCGTCCACGCGCTGCATATCGGGCATCCGATCATCGGCGATCCGAAATATTTCGAGGACGATCCGAACTGGGATTTTCCGGGCGGTGTCCAGAAGCGCCTGCATCTGCACGCGCGCCACATCGATATCCCGCATCCGAGCGGCGGACGCCTGCGCATCACCGCTCCTCTGCCGCCGCATATGGTGCAGACATGGAATCTCCTCGGTTTCGACGAGGCATCGGCAGGGGAGCCGGACGACGAATGAAGCTGGTACTTTTCGATTGCGACGGCACGCTGGTCGACAGCGCGCGGCTGATCCATGAGGTCATGGCGCGCACCTTCGTGGCCTTCGGCTATAAGCGGCCCGATGTTTCCGCGACGAAATCGATCATCGGCCTGACGCTCGATATCGCCATTGCCCGCCTGCAGGGCAAGCCCCATGTCGACGACGAAGCGATTGCCATGACGGCGCATTATAAGTCGATCTTTCCGGAGGTGCGAGACGAGGCGGACATGCAGACACCGCTTTTCGACGGCATTAAGCCGCTCATCGAGACGCTTGCCGCCCGCGACGAACTGCTGATCGGCGCGGTGACGGGTAAATCCCGCCGCGGTTTGACCCATATTCTTGAGGTCAACGAGTTCACGCCCTATTTTATTGTCTCGCGCACTGCTGATGATTGCCCGTCGAAGCCGCATCCGGCGATGGTGACGGAGTGCTGCGATGAGACTGGCATGGATCCCCACGACACAATCGTGATCGGCGATGCCATCTACGACATGCAGATGGCGAAGGCGGCAGGTGCGACCGCCATCGGCGTTGCATGGGGCTACGCCTCCGTCGAGGAATTGCTGGCGGCTGGGGCAGATGCCATAGCCCACCATCCGAACGACTTGTTGAGCCATATTCTCTGAGGTGACGCCATGCGCGACCTGTTGAACGATCTTTCCGAAGGTCTCAGCCATCCCGATCCGATCCGCCGTGCGCAGATCCAGATGAAGAAGCCGTTGCCGAAACGCTTCTACAAGGATGTGACAATCAGCAAAGATGAGGACGGCCATGCTATCGCTCTCGATGGCAAGGTGGTGAAGACGCCGGCGCGGCACTCTCTGGCCCTGCCGACGGAAGCGCTTGCCAGACTGGTGGCTGCCGAATGGGCACGCCAAGTCGACGTGATCGATCCCGCTACCATGCCGGTAACGCGGCTCGTTAACACGGCCATCGATGGCGTTGCGACGGAAAGCAAGGCTGTATTCGACGAAATTGTCCGTTTCTCGGGCAGCGATCTGCTCTGCTATCGCGCCGAGGGGCCGGAACGGCTCGTCGAGCGCCAGTCGGAACGCTGGAATCCGGTGATCGAATGGGCAGCGCGCGATCTCGGCGCCCGGTTCATTCTGGCGGAAGGCGTCATGCATCAGGATCAGCCTGTCGAAGCCATCGCGGCCTTCTCCGCCGCTTTGCGCAAGTTCGACACACCGATGGAGCTTGCGAGTCTGCACACGATCACGACGCTGACCGGTTCGGCAATCCTTGCGCTGGCCTTCGCCAAAGGTTCCCTGCCGCTCGCCGATGTCTGGTCGCTCGCTCATCTCGACGAGGATTGGACGATCGAGCACTGGGGCAGCGATGAAGAAGCCGAACAGCGTCGTGCACAACGTTTTGAAGAGTTTCGGGCCGCAACTGACGTTTTTTCTGCGCTGCGCAGTTGAATATTGTTGATTTCCAGTCCTTTATATCGATCTGCATATCTTGCAAATTCGAAGGTCGGGGCAGGGATCATGTTGTTGTTGAGGACGAGAGCCGTACCGGCGCTCGTGGGATGTCTGGCACTGGCCGCATGTTCGAGCTGGTCCGTCGATCCTCCGCCTCCAACCTATGCGGTGCGCAGCGCAACCGTTATAGCCGATCAGGCTTTGCCACCGGTGTCGCCAGCGCTGGTTGCAGCCGTCAATGATCGCGTCAACGCCGCGATTGCTGCAACAAGCTTCAGCCCGCAATTGCCACAGGTTGCCATCACCGTCCGACTGAGCGACGTCCGCAAAGCGCGCGGCTTCAATCGGGACCGCAGCAGCGCCAAGATCAATATCGATGCCGCGGCGGCCGATGGTGGCTCTGTGGTTGCCATGGCATCGTTCGAGATCAGAACAGTCGCACCTGATCCTGCCACCGCAGATGAGCTGATGGCGGAAGATATTGCCGCGCGGGTTCGTTCCATCTTTTCGCTGAACACGCCACGGCTCGCAAACTGAGCCAACCAGCTTCAAACAAGGCTCGCGCCATGCTAAGCCCGAGCGATGAGGGAGAGAGGGCCGCATGAAGGAAATCCTGCAGGAGCTGGAACGCCGTCGTGAGATCGCGAGGCTTGGCGGTGGGCAGGTGCGCATCGACGCGCAGCATGCCCGCGGCAAGCTGACGGCGCGTGAGCGTATCGATATCTTCCTTGACGAGGGCTCCTTCGAAGAGTTCGACATGTTCGTCGAGCATCGCTCGACCGATTTCGGCATGGACAAGAGCAAGATTGCCGGCGATGGCGTGGTGACCGGCTGGGGCACGGTCAACGGCCGCACCGTCTTCATTTTTGCCAAGGATTTCACAGTCTTCGGTGGGTCTCTTTCAGAAGCACATGCAGAAAAGATCACCAAGGTACAGGATATGGCGCTGAAGAACCGGGCGCCGATCATCGGGATCTATGACGCCGGTGGCGCCCGCATTCAGGAAGGCGTAGCCGCGCTTGGCGGTTATGCCGAGGTATTCCAGCGCAATGTGCTGGCCTCCGGCGTCATCCCGCAAATCTCGATTATCATGGGGCCTTGTGCCGGCGGCGATGTCTATTCTCCGGCCATGACCGATTTCATCTTCATGGTGCGGGACACCTCCTACATGTTCGTCACCGGACCGGATGTGGTGAAGACCGTCACCAACGAGACGGTGACCTCGGAACAGCTCGGCG
Organism: Martinezella sp. CNPSo 3795; assembly: GCF_057784475.1. NCBI lineage: Bacteria > Pseudomonadati > Pseudomonadota > Alphaproteobacteria > Hyphomicrobiales > Rhizobiaceae > Martinezella > Martinezella sp. CNPSo 3795. The sequence goes on from NZ_JBXSOQ010000004.1 coordinate 467,003, forward strand.
GCGCTTCGGTGCACACGACGAAATCCTCGATCGCCGACGCAGCCTACGACAATGATGTCGATACGCTCTTGCAGGTGCGCCGTCTCATCGATTTCCTGCCGCAGTCTAATACCGCTGACGTGCCCGAGATCGAGTGCTATCAGTCGGTGACCGAGCCGGATAACTCGCTCGATACGCTGATTCCGGCCAATGCCAACAAGCCCTACGACATCAAGGAGCTGATCCTGAAGGTAGCGGACGAGGGCGACTTCTTCGAAATCCAGGAGAGCTTCGCCAAGAACATCGTCTGCGGTTTCGGCCGCATCGAGGGTGCCACCGTCGGCTTCATCGCCAATCAGCCGATGGTACTTGCCGGCGTTCTCGATAGCGATGCGTCACGAAAGGCGGCGCGCTTCGTGCGCTTCTGCGATTGCTTCAATATCCCGATCGTCACCTTCGTCGACGTGCCGGGCTTTCTGCCGGGTACAGCCCAAGAATATGGCGGGCTGATCAAGCACGGCGCCAAGCTGCTCTTTGCTTATGCCGAAGCGACTGTGCCGAAACTGACGGTCATCACCCGCAAGGCTTTCGGCGGCGCCTATGACGTCATGGCCTCGAAACATCTGCGCGGCGATCTCAACTATGCCTGGCCGACGGCGCAAATCGCCGTCATGGGCGCCAAGGGCGCCGTCGAGATCATCTTCCGCAAGGATATTACCGATCCCGAGAAGATCGCGGCCCACACCAAAATGTATGAGGACCGCTTCCTGTCGCCCTTCGTTGCAGCAGAGCGCGGCTACATCGACGAAGTGATCATGCCGCGCTCGACGCGGCGCCGGCTGGCGCAGGGGCTTAGAATGTTGCGCAACAAGGACCTGACCAATCCCTGGAAGAAGCACGACAACATCCCGTTGTGAGCATGTGACAACAAGTCACGGATTTGACACGGAAAATTGATTGAGCGTCAGAATCCGTGTTTTCACGTTCGCGCCCGTGCGCTCTATTGCTTCCTCGTGGGGGATTAAAACTGGAGTTTAACATGGCGCTTTCCGATCGGCTGAATCAATATCAGCCCTACGCTCTTACCGTGCTGCGTATCGTTACCGGTGTATTGTTCATCGAACATGGTCTACAGAAGCTCGTTGGCTTTCCGGCCGGCGGTCAATTTCCAAGCCCGCTGCCGACCCTGCTTCTGGTTCAGGGCATCATCGAAATCGTTGGCGGATTGGCGACAATCGTCGGCTTCTTTACCCGTCCGGTCGCGTTCATTCTGTGCGGCAACATGGCTGTCGCCTATTTCATGGCGCATTATCCGAAGAATTTCTTCCCGGCCAACAACGGCGGTGACGCAGCGATCCTCTATTGCTTCATCTTCCTGTTCCTGATCTTCGCAGGTCCGGGCCTGCTGGCCATCGACAACAGCAAGAAGTAACCAGCCTTTTCGTCGGACTCGGCTGATCGTCGGGTCCGGCGAATAAATTCGTCTCTCGCGTGTTCATTCCGTTGTCAGCGAAGCGAGAGCACTTTTGACGGGATCTCCTTCGCATCCCCTATCGAACGGAGATCCTCATGTCATTTCCCGAGCGCTTGTTGCGCTATCAGCCTGCTGCCCTTGCTATTTTGCGAATCGTGACCGCGTTGCTGTTCATCGAGCACGGCACGCAAAAGGTCTTCGGCTTTCCGCCGGCGCCTTACGAGATCACGACGCTGTTCTTCGTGGCTGGGATCATAGAGCTCATAGGCAGTGCCTTGATCCTGCTCGGGCTTTTCACCCGACCGATCGCCTTTCTCCTGAGCGGCGAAATGGCAATCGCCTATTTCATGGTCCACATGCCGATCGATTTCTTTCCGGCCAACAATCAGGGAGACGGAGCGATCCTGTTCTGCTTCATTTTCCTGTTTCTGGTGTTTGCCGGACCGGGAAGCTGGGCGCTGGACAATCGCCAGCGCCGATGACCGTCGCGATCTCAAGCAGCAAGCTTCAGGCCGGCTATACCAGCCACGATGAGGCCAATGCAGAATAGCCGAATCAAGGTCGCGGGATCACCGAGCAGCCATATGCCGAGCAGAACCGTACCGACGGTGCCGATGCCGGTCCAAACCGCATAGGCCGTACCCATCGGCAAGGTTTTTACAGCCAGACCAAGCAGCACGACGCTGATGACCATGGAGATGACGGTGAGAACTGTCGGCATCGGCCGCGTGAACCCATCGGTATATTTCAGCCCGACGGCCCAGCCAATTTCGAACAAGCCTGCGAGGAAAAGCAGGAACCAAGCCATGTTACGCTCCTTTGTTAAGAGCGAGGCCGTCCCCGCGATGTCTACGGCCGGTTTGGTTGCCGGCCGCCGCAGTCGTCTGCGCATTTCCTATATGCATTTGTCGGCTGCTTATTTCAAGGCGATGGTACTACCTTTACTTCTTCAGCCGTTCGGCATGCCACTTCAGGTGATCGTCCATGAAGGTTGAGATGAAGTAGTAGGAGTGATCGTAACGCTCGTGCATGCGTAGCGTCAGGCTGATATCGGTGCCTTTAATGGCTTCCTCGAACAGCCAGGGGCGCAGTCCGTTTTCGAGGAAGCTGTCGGCCTTGCCTTGATCAATCAGGAATTCGGGGAAGCGGGCGCCGTCTTCGACGAGCGCGCAGGCGTCATAGTGGCGCCATGCAGCCTTGTCCCTTCCCAAATATTTCTCCAACGCGGGTGCGGACCAATCGGCCGTCGACGGCTGCACGATCGGCGCGAAGGCGGAGCAGCTCTTGAAGCGCTCCGGATTCTTCAATGCGATCGTCATGGCGCCGTGGCCGCCCATGGAATGGCCGAAGATGCCCTGGCGGCTCATATCGGCGCGGAATTGCTTCGATATGATCGCAGGCAGTTCCTCGGTGATGTAGCTGTACATCTGATAGTTTTCGGCCCAGGGCGTCTCGGTGGCATCGAGATAGAAGCCGGCGCCTTTGCCCATCTGCCAATTGGTCAATTCGTCCGGCACGTCGTTGCCGCGCGGGCTGGTGTCCGGGCAGACGATGATCAGGCCGAGCTCGGCGGCCATGCGTCGATATTCACCCTTGTCCATGACGTTGGCATGGGTACAGGTGAGACCGGAAAGATACCAGAGGACCGGGCAGGGCTCCTTGATCGCCTGCGGCGGCACGAAGACGGCAAAGGTCATGTCGCATTTGCAGGCGTCCGACTCGTGCGAAAAGACACCCTGCATGCCGCCGAAGGCCGTGTTCTGGGAAATGATGTTCAAGACTGGTCTCCAGGCGATGATTGATGTGCTTTGGCACGCCGGCAAAGCCGGTCGAAGGTTTCGAGGAAGGCGGAGCGGTCGCGCGGCGAGAAGGCGGCATTATAGCCCTTGCTTTCCCCGGTTTCGCGAAGATGTGCCCCAAGATCGCGCATGGCTGTTGCCATGCCGATATTGGTCTTGTCGAAGATACGACCGGTTGGTCCCGTCACGAGTGCTCCGGTCGCAACGCAGCGACCGGCAAGCGGTACATCCGCAGTGACGACGATATCGCCGGTGCCAGCATGCTCAGCGATCCAATTGTCGGCCGCGTCAAAGGCGTTGGAGACGATGACGTTGTGCACCATCGGGTCCCGCGACGGCCGCAATCCCGAATTGGCGACAAAGGTCACCTCCATGCCGTGGCGTTCGGCAACCTTCAGGATCTCCGGCTTGACCGGACAAGCGTCGGCATCGACATAAATCATGATATCAAATCTTTTCAACTCTATGCGGCGCTTTTCTCATGCGCCGCATACGTTCAGTCGAGTGGCTTTCTGCCTCAGTAGAGCACGACGCTGCGG
>NZ_JBXSOQ010000005.1:0-453751 GCF_057784475.1 Martinezella sp. CNPSo 3795
TTCCGCCGCCGCAGCCTTCACGGCCTCGATCACCGAAGCCGCGGCTTGTTTCCCGTCGATCACTGTCGTCACGCTCGTCTCCCGATCATGAATTCGCTGGCAATCTACAGGCCATCCGCCCGAGGGAGTTGCCTGCCAACGCCCTATGGTGTCTGAAAGCGGTAATTGCAAGGGAAAACGATGGGGCGTTCAGCCGCGATCCTGATGCCGGCGCACCGCGTAGGTTTCGACTTTGGCACGCAGGGATGCAAGCTCCTGCTGGATGCGGACCCACTCGTCCGCCATATCGAGCTGATCTGCACCATCGGAAACAAGAGCAGCCGATGGTTCCGGCGTGATCGCCGGCAATGATGGGAGCTCCATATCATCGTCATGATGCAAAGCTTGAGCCATCGGCATGATGCTCTCATCGTCCGCTTGTTCTTCTGCCAGCTCCGCGCCGGCCAGCCACTTGCGCAGGAATATGGCGCAAAGTGCCAGGCCAAGCCCTGCGAGGAAGCCAGCAGCCTGATTGCTCGCAAGATGATCATCCAGCGGCGCGGCGGAAGCGACCGCCTGGGACAATACCGTCAGCGGTGGCTTGGCTTCCGACACCGTCATGGCGGCATTCTGCTGGTCCGCCTCATAGCGGCTCTGCGCCATCGCGACGGCATCCTGGAGCTGTGCGAGACGGCCGAGATCGACATCACTCCCCGCCTGGCTGGCGGCAGTCATTTGCGAAGAGAGAGAGGCCTGTTTCTCAAGGGCCGCTTTCACGTCCGCGTCACTGCTGACGGCCAGACGCTGCAGCTGGCTGCGCATATTGGCGGCAAGATCATCGACGGTGGCCTGCTGTGCAAGCAGGCGAGGATGGCGCGGGCCGAGCTGCACCGAGAGCTGGGTCAGCTGTGATTTGGCGGCGTTGTAGCGGCTGCGCAGATCATCAAGTCCCGGCGCCGAAAGATCGCCTGACAATGCACCGGTCAGCACCGATGCCAGCGTGGCCGATTTGACGGCCGCGAGACGGGCCTTGGCGGTGCGTACCGCCAGATCGGCTGCCTTTATCTGCACATCCAGCTGCTGACGCTGCTGCCGGAGCGCTTCCGCCGCAGCAATCCTGTCTTCGCCATAGCGCGCCTTGAATTCGGCAAGGGCGGCGGAGGCGCGATCGAGCTCCTTTCGGCTGCGATCAGCCGCCGTTTCGGCCCCAAGTGACGTACCGGCCGCCTTTGCAACGGCGGGATCATAAAGGGAAGCGATAACAAGCCGGTTGGCAATATCGGCCGATCTGGCGGGATCGCCCGACGTAACGCTCAGGCGCAGCAGACCGGTCTGATTATCGATATCGACGGCAATGTCTTTGCGCAGCGTTGCCTGCGCGCGTGACGGCGCGTCGGACGCGTTGCCGCTGCCGGAAAGCAGCTCGACGGCAACCCCGAGAGCGCCTACGCGACTGCCGGTAAATTCCGGATCGCGGTCAAGCTTCATCCTGGCGACAATGTCGGACAATACGGATGGAGCGACGAGACGCGTCGCCGCGACATCCAGCAGGGCCTGACGCCCGCGACCTTCGCCCTCCGCATGCAGAACAGCCTGCGACACATAGAGCGGCGGCGGGGCAAGCAGGGTGGGAATAGCCGCTCCCATCAGCGCGGCCGCGGCAATGAAACAGAGAGCGCCAAAGCCGAGGGACCAGCGTCCGGCACGAGATACTTGTTCAACGACAACCGGAGCGGGGGCGACCTGCCGCGGAAGCTCCCCTATGCCTTCAAGCAGATCGGGCACGAATTCCAGCAAATCGGGCGTAGGCTCCGATGCCTGCTCGGATATTTCGCGGCGTTCCGGGCGGTAGGCGTGCGAGACATCTTCCGTCTGCTCAGCCGCCGTTCCGATCTCCGGCGATCGTCCTCGACCGGACACCGGATAGGGATCGCCATTCAACCGTCTGCGCAGGATGGCGCGCAGTTCCGCATCGCGCGGGTCGTCGGAGTTGGCAGCGCGTAAGTTCACCGCGCTACCCAAGCCATCATCTTCATCGTAAGGGGAGATATGCCGGACGGACCGCCGCGAAACCTTTTGGGTTTCCGCATCGTCGGGGTGGAATCCGGTCCTGGCTTTGCTTTCAAACATGGCGGGTTATCTCGCGCACATGGTCCGAGACCAATGCAAATGGTTAACCCACTCTAAAATTTCATGCCAAAAAAAGAGTTAACGCCAAGCCCGCAAATACTAGCTTGCTAATTTATTCGCCGGGGCAATACGCCGCTGCGGCAAAGGATGCGGCTCTGCGCGAAGGACGCGCTCCTTGCGACCGAACTGATGCCTGACAACCTGATAGAAGAATAGCGGTATGCCCAGCATGTAACGCCGCCAGAGCCTATTCGGCTCCAACACCAGACGAAACAGCCACTCGCTGCGCATCGCACGCACGAGCCTTGGCGCCCGCGGCACCGTCTCGGAAATGAAATCGAACAAAGCGCCGACGGTCAGGACGAGGCGTGCATGCTGCGGCCCGACATGTTCGGCAACCCATTTTTCCTGCAGCGGCGTGCCCATTCCGACGATCAGCACGTCGATCTTCTGGCGGCTGATTTCCGCGGTCACTGCATTGCTCCGCGCCGGATCGAAGAAACCGTCCGATACGACGATGAACTGGTGCCACGGGGCGTGCTGGCGAAATTTCTCCGCTGCCTTCTCGACGACGGAGCGCTTGCCGCCCAAGAGGCCGATCCGCCTCGGCCGCTCCATGAATGTCAGCAGCGCGGGCACGAAATCCGTGCCGTTCAGATTGGCCGGGAAAGGTTCGCCATGAGCGACGCGCGATGCGATGTCGAGGCCAACGCCATCGGGAAGAACCAGATTATGCTCAAGGACATTGCGGTAGCTGTCATCGCGCAGCATGACCAGCATGTTATGAGCATTGACGAAGGAGATCGAGGTCTGCCCGACCGGCAGGGATGCAAGCTCGTTGACGAACGTCAGCGCGTCATCCCAGCCCAGATCGCATACCGGCAGATCGAAGATCATGCGGCGCGACGCGACGACGGCAAAATCGGCTACCTGGTTCAATCCAACACCCTCCTGCCCGGCATCGTTAATGCGCATGATGCCGGTACGCATAAAGCCCATGCCCCTCACCGTTCATCGGTGCGGCGACTGGGAGGCATGGCTTGGAGGAGTTTATAGCAAGACAAATCCAACTTTCCGTTAGGAAGGAAGGTTGGATTTGCCGGATATCAGCAGGGATCTGTTAAGCATATCTGCAGAATGTAAGATATAGCTTACATTCTTACGTGAATCGGCATCTCCCGACCGGGAAATATCACTCGACCGGCACCTTGTCCTTGGCCGCATCCTGCACGATCTTGACAGGCTTGACCGTTCTCTTGCCCACGCTTTCCCCACCGTGGGTTTCTTCCTTGGAGAGATAGTCAAGCTGTTCGATCAGCACGTCGGCGACGTAATCACCGCCGAGCCGCTCGTTCATCCGCTTCTTCAAATCGGCGCGGAAGGCGGCAACGTCGAAATTCTGTGCATGCGAAATATCGATCGTCTTGTTGCCGATCAGCAGCGAAAAGAGCTCATCAGTCGTCAGCTCCGGCAGAGGTATCTGAAACGCATTCGCCTTGCCCTTTTCCATCATGAAGGAAATACGCGTCAGGAAATAGCCGGTCACCTGGCCGTTGGAGATAACGGGGACGTTGATCGACTCGCCCTTGACGAGCTCCTGCTGCGCCTTCTTGGCGTCATCAGGACTGATCGCGGGCGCCGTCGCCACCTGCACCGAAAAATAGACCGAGGCCAATGTTACGACGCAGACCCACAGGCCGGTGATAACGAGCTTGATCATCCGGCCTCACGGACGCGGAATTGCTCCTGCGAATAGGTGCCGTCCGCATCGGCATTCTGCACGGCATTCTTCAAAATCTCGGCGACGGCGCGCACGGCCTCGAGATGAGCCTCGACGCGGCGGGCGTTCAGAACCAGCTTCTTCTTCAGATCATGCAGCTGCTCGATATGGGCGGCGGCAAGATCGGCCGGATCGGTATCGCGAAACAGCATCGACAATTCGTAAAGGCAGCGGCTCTTGTGAGCGTTCGATACCTTGAGATCGAATTCCGGGTCTGTGCCGATCCGGTTGTTCTCATTGTCGATGATCATCTCCAGGCGGCCAAGGACAGACTTGATCCGATAGTCCTGCGACATCATTTCCATGTTTGTTACCTCGCTCATGCTTTCTGGGACGTCAACGAATTCTGGTTGGTGATGCTGTTGTTGCCGTCATTATCGGCATCGGCGGCGGCCAGCGTCTTGCGCTGAAAATCGGTAATCGCACTAAGCGCCATCTTCTTGTCATTCTCATCGGTCGCGGAGTGGATGGCGCCGGTATTGCGCATCTTGTCGACCTGCTCCTTGTACATTTTCTCAGCGATGCCCACGCCGCCATTCTTGGAGATCGTGTCGCCCAACTGCTCGGCCATCATGCCCTTCCAGATTTCACCGGCGGAACCCTTGCCGTAGAGCGTCTCGCTGCTCGGCAGCATGTTCTTCACGAAGTTCTGCAGCACCATGGACTCGAACTTGCGATAGGCCTGCGGGACCTTGGTCCCAGCCACATGCGTACTGGCGTTGGCGAGGCCCGCCTGGGTGGCTGCGCTGTTCATCGCATCCACCGTCGCGCCGAAGCCATTGCCGTTTTCGGCCAGGCTGGTGGCGGCGAAAGCGGCCCGATTGGCAGCAAGCTTGGCCTGCGCGGCCTCGACATCGGCGGGATTTGCCGCCTTGACGACATCGAGGACCAAATCACTCGGAGGCGAAATAGCCACGTCACGTCTCCTTCTGCTCTCGTATATCCGGAAAATGCGCAGCTCAGCGCCTATCTCAGGACATGTCGAATCAAACTGTCAGAGCAAGTCGGCAACCCAACGCTGCGAATCCTGCTCCATGATCGCGACGATTATTATTTTTGAACCTTGCTGGAGGCTGGCGTTGCGCCGGCGAAACGCTGATCGATGATATCGTAGACGGCATTGTCGTCCGATGCTCGCAATTCGAGCTCGCGCGCATCCTTCATGTGCTCTTCCAGCCTGTCGGCCTTGGTGCGCTCCTGCTGGACCTTCATCTGAATGAGCGTCTGGATGCTTTCCAGCTGCTGATCCCGGATCATCAGGCGGCCGTAACGCTCGGCGTAATGGATCGAGAACGCCATGTGCACCGGATCGACCGAACCGATGGCAACCATGACCCGCTCCATCGCTTCCGTCACTTCGGCGCGCTGCCGGGTCGTATCGGCAAGCTCGTTTTCCGCCATCCGCTCCAGATGGCGCTGCACTGCGACCAGGCGCTTCAGTTTTTCGGAGCGGTTTTTCTCCGCCATCGTCTACCTACCCGCCGGCTGCTTTTGCCGGCCCTGCCCGAATCGGGCTTCTTCATCTGTCCGCCTACGGGCTAATGCCCGTTAAAGACGGTGAGGAACGCACTGGAAAACTGACTGACCAGGGCCGCGATGCTGAGATAGAGCATGAACAGCCCTCCCATCAGCAGATACGGCGTGGAAATGAAATAGATCGGTATCTGCGGTGCCAGCTTGTTGATGAAGCCGATCGAAATCTGGAACATCAGGCCGTAGAGCACGAAGGGGCTTGCCAGCCGCAGCATGATGAAGAAGGTCGTCTCCAGCGTATCCGTAATCGAGATCAGCGCGGCGCGCGGCTCAATGTGGCCACCGAAGGGGATGACCGAATAGGAATCGACCAGCGCCTGCAAAACATAATGGTGAAAATCCATAATGAAGAGAATCATCAGCCCGCAAAAGCTGACGAGGCTGGTGAGCGATGTTTCGTTCGATTCCTCGATGATGTCGGCGCCGCCGGGCGCGTTGAATCCGATCATCATCGATATGACCGTGCCGGTGAATTGCAGGCCCAGCGTATAGATCCTGGCCATCATCCCATACATCAATCCGATGACGGTTTCGGTAAAGATGAGGCCGATATAGTTCGCATCGCCCTTCGACACCTGCGGATAGATCGTGTTCCAGAGCAACGGCAGGATCGCCATCGTCAGTGCTGCGGAAAGAAGCAGCCTGATCTGCGGGGGAACGCGACCGGAGGAAAATCCCGGGAGGACCATCATGCAGCCGCCGATGCGGCAGAAGGCGACGAACAGCGCCAGAATGGTCCCCTGCGGGTCTGAAATCATGAAATCGAACCTAGAATCTTGATCTCGATCCCCTTGGCCAATTCCACATGCGACAGAACCGGAAGCGTCGCGAACAGGCGTTCGATGATCATGCGTACATAGGAGCGCGTTTCCGGCGACGTGACAAGAACGAAGGGCATGCCCCGGTCCATGTATTCACGGATAACTTTTCCGGCCTGCTCGCTGAACTCTTCCAGGCTGCGCGGGTCGATGTCGAATTCGACGATTTCGCCCTTCTGGTCGCGCTTCAGCGCCTGGTGGAAAATCAGATCCCATTTGCTGCCGAGTCTGAGGACGCGCAGCACGCCGTTATCGGCCAGATCGCCGCAGAGTTGCTGCGCCATGCGTACGCGCACGTGCTCGACGATCTGCTCGGTCTTGCGCACATGCGGCGCGAGTTCGGCGACCGCTTCGAGAATGAGGTGCAGGTTGCGGATCGAGACGCGTTCGGCAAGCAACAGCTTCAGCACGGCCTGCAGGCCGGAATAGGACATGTGCGACGAGCAGATTTCGTCGGCGAGCTTCTTGTATTCCGGATCGAGACGTTCGATCAGGATCTTGACGTCCTTGTAGGACAGCAATGCCGGCAGGTTGTTGCGGATGACTTCGCTCATATGGGTGAGCACGACGGAGACGTTGTCGATCGGCTGGAAACCCTCGCGCTTCAGATCCTCGGTAAAGGCTTCGAGAACGGAGACGGCGGGCATGCCGAAAGCGGGTTCGCGAATCTCGTCGCCCGGAACGGTGGGCTTGCGGCCGGAACCGGTGACGACAAGCACTTCGCCGACGCGCAGCATGTTGGAGGCGATCGTCGTGCCGTGGATGCGAATCTGATACGACTTGTCGGCAATCGCCATGTCGTCGATCACCTTGATCTCCGGCACGACGAAGCCGTATTGCGTCGCGAACTTCTTACGCATCTTGCCGACGCGGAAGGCGAGCTCCTGGTGAGCGCCGAGCAGGCGGGTGGAGACGATCTTGCCGAGCGCCAGTTCGATTTCGGCAGTCTTCAGAACCGACTTGACCGAATCCTTTTCCATTTCCTTCGTCTGCATCACCTTCTGCTCTTCAGCATCGCGGCGAAGCTTGTTCTCGGCTTCGATCTGGCGCGGAATGAACCAGGCGCCGGCAGCCATCAGGCCGCCAAGGAAAACGAAGGGAAGGAAGGGCATGCCAGGCATGATGGCCAGGATGCCCATGAGAACCGCCGAGACGGCGAGCGCGCGCGGATAGCCGCTCAGCTGATTGACGACGGCCTGGTCGGTAGAGCCGGCCGTGCCACCGCGCGAAACGAGAAGGCCGGCAGCGAGAGAGACGATGAGCGCCGGCATCTGCGAAACCAGACCGTCGCCGACGGAGAGCTTCACGAAAACGTCGGCAGCCTGGCCGATCGGCATGCCATGACGGAAATAGCCGATAATGATGCCGCCAAAGACGTTGATGCAGGTAATCAGAAGGCCGGCAACCGCGTCACCGCGTACGAACTTGGAGGCACCGTCCATCGCGCCGAAGAAGGAGCTTTCCTCTTCCAGTTCGCGGCGGCGGCGCTGCGCTTCCTTCTCGTCGATGAGGCCGGCGGAAAGATCGGCGTCGATCGCCATCTGCTTGCCGGGGATGGCATCGAGAGTGAAGCGGGCGCCCACTTCGGCGATACGCGTCGCACCCTTGGTGATGACGATGAAGTTGATGGTGATGAGGATCAGGAAGACGATCAGACCGATGACGAAATCGCCGGACATGACCAGGCTGGAAAAGCCGGCGATGACGCCGCCGGCGGCATCGTGCCCTTCATAACCATGCGAAAGGATGACGCGGGTCGTGGCGATGTTCAGCGCCAGACGCGTCATCGTCGCGATCAGCAGGATCGTCGGGAAAGACGAGAATTCCAGCGGCTTCTTGATCCAGAGCGCCACCATGAGGATCAGCACGGAGAACGCGATCGAGAAAGCCAGTCCAAGGTCGATCAGAAACGGCGGGATCGGCAGGAACAGCACGCACAGGATGACCATGATACCGAGGGCAAACCCGATATCGCGTATGCTGGGATTGGCTTTGGGAAGTGCTATTGCGGGTGGTTGTGCCATCGACCGGTTCCGTCTCTTCATGAGAGGTGGCAAACGGCTGAGCCGTCTGCCCTATGGGAACCGACCTCTAAAGGTCGAAGCTTGCGCGAGCATGGCCGTTGCCATTGATGCGCGCGATCCGGAGGCCGAAATGGCCTTCAGACTTATCTTAGAAACCCGATTGGATGCGGGAGAAGACGAGATTGGTGAAGATCGAAATCTGCGCGCCGACGAACGGTGCCGAGATGCCGATCGTGACCATGACGGCGACGATCTTCGGCACGAACGTCAAGGTCGCTTCCTGCACCTGGGTCAGCGCCTGGATCAGGGCGATCACCAGACCGACGACCATGGCGGCGACGACAGCCGGACCGGAAGCCACAAGTACCGTCCAGATCGCAGCCTGGAAAATATCCAAGGCATCGGCTTCATTCATGGCATGTCCACTCCCGGTTCAGCGGCTCCTCATGAGCTGCTGGTCGAATCCGTGCTCGACGAATCGCTGCTGGTGCTACTATCGCTCGACGTGGCCGGCGGATCAATGGTCGTGCCTGCCGGAGCGATCGTAACGCCGGCCTGGATCAGGATCTTGTCGCCGGCATCGGTCTGGGCGATGATGCCGTCCGTGTAGACGGTCACTTCCTTGATCGTGCCCGTCGTCTTACCATCGGCGCTCATGATCTGCTTGCCGATATAGTCCGACGCCTGCGAGATCCATTGGTTCTGCAACACCGTTTCCAGATGCGAGTTCGTCTGGATCTGTTGTTCGACCTGAGAGAAGCTCGCCAGCTGAGAAATCTGCTGGCTGGCGTCCATCGGGTCGGTCGGATCCTGGTTCTGCATCTGCGCGATGAGAAGCTGCAGGAAGTCGTTATAATTCAGGTTGGCGCTCGCCGATGCGGCAGCAGCAGTCTTCGAGGAGCTGCTGCTTGTGCTGCTGTTGACGGCGTCTACCGTTGCCATGGAGCAATCTCCCGACGGATGTGCTCGATCGTCGCCGCCGGCATTTCCTGATTGTTCAGAATATTGTCTTCGACCGGGTAGAGACCGCGGATCGCCTTCAGCGCATCGAAGGCGCGGCCGGTGGCAACGAGGCCGTCGATGCGCTTCAGCTCTGCCAGCACTTCCTCATTGTGGAAGCACGACAGCAGCATGACGATCGACTTGCGGAACATCGCCGTCGACTGTTCCTTGCCTTCCGGATTGATGAGAATCATCTGCGCGATGAAATAGAGCTGACGCAAGGGCGTCGTTGCGTCCTCCGGCTGGAGCACGTGGTTCTCGAGCAGGAATGTCACATCATTCAGGAATTCCAGAGCAACCTTGCGATCGACGCGCAGGACGGCCCCGTTGATAAAGATCTTTTCCCCGGCTTTAAGCGATATGCGAAGCGTACTTTTCATTTAAGTCCATCCCTGATGATGGTGGTGACATCGATGATGCCTTGATAGTTTTCCGACTGGCGCCGCCTGATCCGTTCGCATTCCTTCAATATCCAGATGGCGATCGAAATCAGATTGGCGCGCAGCTCGACATTGAGCTGGTTCTCCGGGCTTTTGAGGTCCTCGACAAAGCTTACCCATAGGCGTCGCGTATAGAAGAGAGCCTCGATCGCTTCACGGCCGTATTTCCCCGCATCACGGGCCGCAGAGAGAAGAGCTATCGACCGGTCCAGAACTTGTCGTTCTCGTTCCTTGGCGTCGGCCACTGCATCCTGCATGACTTCCGCATATGAGAACTGATACATTCATGCATCCTTCCTGGTCATTACTTCCCTTTGATCATCAAAGGTAATTTACAAGGCTTAACTGCTGGATCTTGGAAACAATCGTATAAGCCGTTTCGAGCTGGGTCTCGAGACTGTTGACCTTGGTCGATGCCTCATAAGGATCGACTCCGGTCAAGTCGCCTATACTGGTGTTGAGAATAGTCTTCTGGGCATTCAGCGTCGTATTCGCGTCCGACAGTCGCGACTGCGAGAGACCGAGCTGACTTGCCTGGCTGTTCAACCCGTCGATCGACTGGCGTGTATAGCTGATGGCCTGCTGTGTGACGGCATTCACCGCACTTTGATTGAGGCCCGGCGGCGTACCCATCAGCGCATTGGTCACGCTGGTCGCGAGTGCCAGATACCGCATGCCAGACGAATTCGAGTTCGTCGAAGTTTCGATGACTTCCGAATTATTGATGCGGCTCGTCATATTCTGATCGGACGCACTCGACCAGCTCGACCAGCTGCTGTCTGATGTGAACATCGGCGCGACAGTATTGGTGATGAAATCCGTTATCTGGTCGGCTGATATGGTATCTGCAGTTACCGGCGGTGACTGATTTGCCATGTAAGTCGCAAGCTGCGCCTGAATATCCGCGTTCGTTGCCGAGGAATTATCCGTCATCGGCTGGACGTCGGTATTGGTTCCGGCAAAGAGATACTCGCCATTCACCATCGTATTGGCCGATGCAATGACGCTCGACAGCGTCGAGCTCGCCGTCTGCTGCGCCAGGGCGACGCTGCTGCCATCGGTGTTGCCGCTCAGCGCCACAAGCTGGTCCATCAGGTTCTGTGCCTGCGTGCCCATGCCGGTCAAGGCGGTTTGCGACGTCGTCATACGCTGGTTCGCAATGGAATTGCTGCTGAGAATGGAATCGATGCGCGACACTTCCCGCGTCAGATTCACATTGAGCGACGTGCTGCTGCCAAGCGCCACGCCGATGTCGGCATAGACGCCCGTGGTCGCCTCGGTCGATGCACTCGTCATCTCATTCTGCGCCTGACGAATCGTCTGACGCATGGCGTTCTGAATGGCCGTGCTCGAAATGAAAGAAAGTTTCATGGCTTAGCTCGCAATATCCAGTACAGATTGAAGCATTTCATTGACTGCGTTCAATATCTTCGTTCCAGCCTTGTAGGACTGTTCGATATCCATCATCAGCGTCAGTTCTTCATCGAGATTGACGCCCGTCGCATTCGAATAGGCGCTCGAGGAGCGCGAGAGAGCAGCAGAGGTATTTTCCCCCGCCGTCGTTGCCGTGCTGCGCTGGCCCTCGAGCCAACCGATGGAGCTCGCCGAATAATCCATGAGCGTGGCATTGGTGTCGGAGCCAGCGGCAGGATCGAACGCCATCTTCGTATTCATGGCAGTGATAAATCCATCAAGCTGGGTGGAATATCCACTGTCGCCGCTTGTATTCTTGGTATAACCGGTTTCACCAGTAGTACTATCGTTATTAATACCACCATCACGTAGCAACGTCGGGTCACCACCTTGAGACGTGATTAATTTCGAATTAACGGTTATCGAGCCCGCCAAGCCCGTGACTGCCGTACCGCTGGCCGGAACGGTGCCGCCGCTCCAGGTAAACAGGCCAGGCAGAGTCGGTTTTGAAGAATCGCTGTTCGTTTCCGCAAAGACCGTAACCAGCCCTCGAGCCATTTCATCAAGCTGCTTCTGATAGGTCGGCGCAACATCATCGCGAATCTGAAGTGCCGCCTGAAGCGTGCCTTGTGCCGTCGTATTCGCGCCCTGGCCTGGAGTCAGCGCAACGCCATCGATGTAAACGCTGTTGCCTGCCGTGTCTGCCGTGTAGGTACTCGTCGGCTGGAACGTCACCGAGCGCGGAATGGTCTCGAACAGGGTCGTTCCGCTCGTGGTGTAAAGCGCCATGTCGTTGTTGCCGCGCGTCACGGTTGTCACGCCGACGATCTTCGAAATCTGGTTCAGGATCGAATCGCGCTGGTCCATCGCGTCGGCAAGGGCGCTCGATGTCGGGCCAGCCGTGGTCGTTGCCGATTTCACCGCGTCGTTGGCGGTCTGGAACTGCTGCAGCAGGCTGTTCAGCGTATCGACGTCGGAGCTGATCTGCTTGTCGGCGTCGGTACGGGCGCTCTGCACTGCCGCCGTGGCATTGTTGAGCGATGTCGCCAGGCTCTGGGCCGCATTGATCGCAGATTGCGCCGCCGTCGCGTTGGATGGCGATCCCGCATAGTTCTGCATCGCATCCTGAAATGCCGACAGATAAGTCGACGGCGCGATCTCGTTATCGTTGCCGCCAAGCGTGGCCGACTGAAGGTTGCTGTATGCATTCAGCAGCAGCTGCTGTGCCGAATCCGACGAGGCCGAGCTGAGATAGGCCTTCTGTAATGCCGGTTCGCTGCTGCGGGCAATCTGCACCACCTGAGCGCCAGCCATATTGGTCGTCACCACTGCCTGACGACGCGAATAATTCGTGTTGTTGGCATTGGCGATATTGTTCGATACGACGCTGCTCTGCGTGCCGGTATTGTTGAATATTGCCTGCGCGTTATTGAGAGCTGTTGTGAGCGACATGACTGACTCGATACCCTATTCGTTTTAGCGCGGCAGATTGGCCGAAGGCGCGCAGGAAGTGTCGGAATAGCCTGTCAGAGCAAGGCCGGCGAAATAGACCAGATTGTCATTGGCAGATGGACGATCACCGGAACGAACCGGCGCCCCCCTCCCGCAAACATGGCGCAAGACGAGAGCACCGTCGCCTGCAGAGATAGCACGGCGAACCGGCGTCACACCGACACAGCCGCAAAAAGCGGCGCCGAGGCGAAGCGCCTGCGCATCCGCTTCCGCAAGTGCAGTCTTCATGCTGCCGAAATTCCTCATCTGGAATCCTCGTTATCCTTCATACGACTGAGAGTAGGTGGCGGGCCTTGCGTGAAGCTGTCTGAGAGGACGAAAAACCGATCATCGCGAAAAGCTTCGTCAACAGCGCCATCGGGCGATCATGCTACGGACTGCTGTGCACCGAAATGGTAAGGAACAACGTACCTTCCGGCGCTATGCCGATCAAGCAACCGAAAAGGAACAGGCCCGAGAATCAGCTGATTCTCGGGCCTGTTCATGAGTTTAGTACGGGGATGTGCGACCCGAGAATCAGCTCCAGTCGATGCAGTAGCCGAGGAAGCGCTTCGAATCGACGGGGTCGAAGCCGAGCTTCTTGCGCAGCTTCTTGCGCAGCTTCGAAATATGGCTTTCGACGACGTTCTCTTCGACTTCCTCGTCGAAGATGCCGTAGATGGCGTTGAAGATCTGGGTCTTCGTCACACGGCGACCGCGATTGGCGATCAAATATTCGAGGATGCGGCGCTCGCGGCGCGGCAAGGCGAATACGGAACCGTTGATTTCCGGATCGCGGCCATCTGCGAAGACGCGAATGGGGCCAATATCGGTATAGTTGCTGATCGCCTTCAAGCGGCGGCGGATCGCCGCGGCCCTGGCAAGAATTTCGCGAGGATGCACCGGCTTGCGCACGACATCGTCGACGCCACAATCGAAAAGTGCAAGCGTGGCTTCCAGCGAGGGCTGGTCGCTCACCGCGATAACAGGTGCTGCCGTCCGGTCGCGAATCGCCCTTGGAAGCTCATGCACCTGCTGACCCTGTCCGATCAGAAAGGCTTCCACCGCAGCAATATCGCCCTCTGCTGCCGTCGTCACCCATTCGCCGAATTCACGCGGATCAAATCCCGTCGAAGGGATGCCCTCGCGTCCAAACAGTGATGTATATCCGTCCTTAACGAGCTCTCGCTCATCAACCACTACGATCATTCGTCCGCCTCCGAATCAGTGTGGTGTTTCGATGATCTATGGGTACGAATCGGGCGAATCACGAACAACTGTCGGAAATGAGTGGCAGAAATTAATAATTGATTAACTTTGTAGGGGCGATTTGCACTAGATATAGTAGGTGGTCGGCATTTTACACCGATAAAAAAGTTGTTGGCGGACGTATTATTAACATGCGCATTTTAGGCAAATCGACGGCAGTCAACCGCTTCGATTGGGTTAGCACCGGCTAACCGGAGAGCATATGCAACCTGTAATTGCTTATTCCCGGCAGAACGTCGCCGCATTGGGCGTCCATTTTCCGTAGCCTGTGGCGACCAGATTGGCGATCACGCGGCAGACATAGACCTTCTGGGCTGGATCATTGTTCGGGCCGGCATGGTATCTGGCTACCGCCATCGTCCAGGTCTCATGCCTGTCATGCAGATTGCGGAGAAACTTTGCGGCATACTCGACATTGCTACGCGGGTCGAACATGGCGTTGACGGATGTAAAGTTTTCGCCATGGAAATACTGATTGATCTGCATGCAGCCGACATCGATAAGCTTTGCCCCGTTCTGCCGTGCGGCGGCGAATATCTGCAGGGCGGCGTCCTCCGATGGCGGAAAGATCGGCCGCCCCTCAACATTGAGAGCGTAGGGATAGAGCGATCCTTTGCGACCCGTTTCCGTCAGACCCACTGAATAAAGAATCCCTTCCGGTATTCCGTATTTCGCGGCGGCAGACTGGATTTCGCGTTCGCAAAGACCGGCTGCACCATTGTCAGGCGGTGCCGGATAGCCCGAGGCATGCGCCTCAGAGGTAAACCGCCCCAGAGCGAGAACGCTGCACGCCACCAGCAGCGCCGTCCTCAACACCGCGCTCACCCGAACTGCGATTGCCATCGTTTCCATTTGCCTGCTGCCCTGAATAGTTCTGGCCTCTGGGGCGTGCGTCGCCCCCCTGTCCCTGGTTCAAAAGGGACTGCTGCTGTGGCTGGTTCGATCCGGAATTGCGCCCGCTATCCGACTGCTGGTCGGCATTGGACGCCATGGAGACGGTGATATTGTCGACCTGATAGCCTTGTGCGCGCAATGCATCGACCATGCGGCTTTGATCGGCGTGAAGCTGCCTGTAGGCTTCGCTCGTCTGAACCTTCAGATCGACGCTCAGCTGGTCTCCGGAGAGCCGCATGGTTGCCGTCACGTCGCCGAGATTGTCGGGGCGCAGCTGGATCTTCAGCGTATTGACGACCTTGCCGGTGCTGGTCAGGTTCGCGGCGTTGGAGAGCGCCGAGCCTGGCTGCATCGCCGCCGACCATTCGTGGTCGCCCGCCAGGGTTCCAGCAACGAGTGCCGAGTTGGAATTGGCGGCAAGCCCGAGATAGCGGCGCGAATCCAGCACGGTGACCGCCACCGCATCGCCGCCTGTAGCAGCACCGACTTTGAAATCGGCAACGTCATCGCCGCTCTTGCTGATCGACAGGTCGAGCGCGCTGCCACGGCCATCCGCCCGCGTCAGGCGGAATGTTTGCGCAACATCCGCTCCCTTGCCGTCGTCTGGCAGCGTCAAGGCCGTGTCCGAGGCATCATCCGCGAGGGCAGCTTTGCCTGATGGCAATGTCTGGACCTTGGCATCGTCTGTTGTCTTGCCCGCCAGCGTCGTGCTGACCTGGGTTGTGCTGGCCTGGGTCGTGCTAACCTGCGTCACCGCGATGGGCTGCGCAACGTTCAGCAGCGACAATGCATCGGAAATCGTATTGGCCGGCTGGCTGCCTTGCGTCGATGCAGGCTTACCGTCATCCGTGGACTGGACATCCTTTCCATCCTTCACCGCGGGCATCTTACCGTCGCCCTTGATCGGCGCCGTCTGACCGTCAGTCGTCGCGACATCGGCCAGTTGCTGCGCGATCTCGGCCAGCTGATCGAGCGCCGTCGGAGGCACCTGCACCTTGCCGGCGTCAATCGTCGGCGTGGTGGGATCGGCGGCTGCGGCCGGCTGATCGCCATCGATAGGGGCAGCCTCGCCTTCGGCAGCCGCGGAGGCTGCCTTCTGCAACTCGATCAGCGATTTCGAGAGCGAGGCGACACCGGCGGGCTGCGAAGCTTTCGTGCCCTTGGCAAGGCCGGCGGGATTGGCGAGATTGGCTCCGGAAGTATCGATCATTCCAACTCCGGCATTGGCGCTGTCATCGACGGTAAGGGTTATCGCGGCGAGATTGCTCGCTGCCGTCTTCACCGCGCCAGTGTCGTCATCCGCATTGTCACCAGTTATCGTGTTCGCGTCCGTCGCCACATCGGTTCCGGTATTCGAACCGGCAGATTTGCGTCCATTGCCGAGCGAACTGGTCAGAGCATCGATAAAACCCTTGCCGTCATCCTGCTTTGTCGAGCGAGTGCCTTTGGCAACAGCAAGAATATCCGCCCCCGATGAGGCGCCAGACACACCGATGTCGTTCATATCAATGACTTTCCTGCTTCAACAGGCCGTCGATGGCATCCAGCTTCGAGCGGCTCGTCGTGACGAATGCGTTGAACGAAGAGTCGGCCTCCTGCCGCCCTCCTTTCGGGGCGGGAGCCGCGTTTGGCGGGGCTCCCTGCTCAACACCCGCCGTGCCGGGAGATTGGCCTCCCGATTGATTCGTCACAGCAGCATCGTGTTCAGTCTTCTGTTGGTTGGGCAGGTTAGGAACATTGCCTTGCCCGAGGCTTGCAGCGTCGGGCGTGCGCAGTATCTCTGCCGCCACAGCCTTTGCGGCGTCGCGCAGAGCCCGGTCGCGCGCATTCAGTTCGCCCGCCGGCATCTGGTTCACATCGTTGATCGCCGACTTCCATTCGGGCGTGGATATGCCCGCCACGCCGCCATAGAAGTTCGCCAGCGCGCCAAAGGCATCGCCGCCGTCATTGGAGATCGCCTGGGCACGGTTGGCTGCGAGCGCGGCAAGATCGGCCTTTCCGGCGATCGCGGCACGGCGTGCCATGCGCAGATAGATCTCCCGCTGTCTCGGCGGGTCCATGAAGGACAGGATGTCGATGATGTCCTGTTGCTTGACATCGGAATCGTGATCCACCACCAGCTGCACAAAAAGATCCGCAAACTGGCTGGCGTAGGGCGAATGCAGGAAGCGCCGCGTATAACGCTGCGCATAATCAAGCCCTTGCGGCACCATGCCCGCATCGGCGCAGAGAGCCAGCGAGCGGCGTAGCGCCGATTCCTCGACGATCGTGCCGGGCGCCATCAGCCGCGCCCAGTCGTAAAGCGGCAAGGCGGCCTTGGCGTTCTTGCCCGACATGACGTTGCCGGCAACCAACGAGAGGTAGGGGCCGATCGGCTTGTCGCGATATTCCTTGGAAATATCGACAAGCGTGTTGACGACCAGCAGACCCTTGCCGTTCAGGTATTTCCGCAGAACATCCGCAACGCGATTGTCGAAATTGCCATTGACGTCACGCGACATCAGATATTCGAGCGTTTCGGGATTGCCGCCGCTCATGGCGTAGATCAGTGCCGCGTCGACGTTACGGTTGTCCTCGAATACGGATTTGTCCGCATTGCGCAAGCGCTCGTCTATGGTGGCGAGCAGAAAGCGCTGCATCTCTCCGGCGGAACTATCGCCGGCAACAACGGAATCCTGGACGAATTCGAGCGAGCGCAGCATCTTGTAGAGCGGCAGGTTGTCCTGCCCCTCAGCGCTTGCAGCCCCCGGCATCAACATGCCGAGGGTAAGCGTGAGCGCAAGGTGATGACGATGCTGTTTGCGCGCCATGGACTATCCCTGCTTGCCTTGGCTCGACTTGCTCTTGCCCGAAGCGGGCTTCGCGGGAGCCTGCGTTCCCGAAGCCGCGGGATCCGTCGCTGCCTGGTTCGAGGGGTTAGCGATCAGGATCTCGATACGGCGGTTGGCATCGTTAAAGGGATCGTTGGGCAGTTTCAGACGCCTGTCCGCAAAACCGGACACTTGAACGATCCGCTTCTCGTCCAGCCCGCCGCTCGTCAGCATGTAATAGGCGCTCTGGGCACGATCGAGCGACAGGCGCCAGTTGTCATTGCGACCGCCGACCATATAGGGGCGTCCGTCGGTATGGCCGCGGATCAAGATCGATCCCTTGTGTTCCGAGAGGATCTTTCCGATCTTTTCCATCGCCAGCACCATCTCGCGCCGGGGAACTGCCGAACCGATATTGAACATCGGATCGTTTGTCTGATCGGAGATCGTTACGAGCACGCCGCCTTCCGCGGCGCTGACCTGCAACCCTTCGGCCAGCTGACCGGCAACACCCTTGATCTCGGCTTGGATGGTCTGCTGCAGATCCTTGGCCTCCTGCTGCTGCGCTTTTGTCGGCTGAACATCCTTGTTCTCCGCCAAAGCGGCATTGTCCTCGGGCGCGGATGCATCGCCCTGCATAGTGGCCTTGGCAACCTGCTGAGCCTGCGTCGGCTTTTCCGGCGCCTTGCCGGCCGCTTGCTGCTCGCTCACCGTCGGCTGTTGTTCAGGCATTTGCGGTTGATCGGCCGGCTGACCCATATCCGCAGCTGTCGCCCTCGACAGAGCGATGACCTCACCCTTGGGCGATTGATCCGACTTGGCGGACTGTTCCTCGTTCGCCTTCTTCGAAGCGCTGGAAACCTGCACCTGCTTGGTCCAGAAATCCGGATCGAACGGATCGCGATAGGCCTGGCCGCCATCGGCACCGGTCGCTGGACCCGACTGAGCCGCGCCACCCTCGCCCTTGGCGCTGACATTGGCCTGCTGCCCGACTTCCTGTGCGATCTCGGCCAGGACCGAATAGGGATTCTCGAAGAAATCCGCTTCGGAATAGTTCGTCTGGTCGCCCGATGTCGAGGTCAGGTCCTCGCCGGTCTTAGCCGATTTGCCGTCATTCGGCTTTTCCTGCGGCTTGTCGGACTTCTGCTGATTCTTTTCGCCCTGAGCCTGATCGACGGGCTTCTTGAGGCCCTTTTCCGTCGGTTTCTCGTCGGCAAGCTTGATGGGATTGAAATAGGAGGCGACCGAGGCCTTCGTCTCTTCATTGGCAGCGTTCACCAGCCACATGACCAGGAAGAAGGCCATCATGGCCGTCATGAAGTCGGCATAGGCGATTTTCCACGCGCCGCCATGGCCGCCTTCGTGATCACCGCCGCCGTGGCGCTTGACGATGATGATCTCGTGCTTGCCGTGATTTTGATCGCCGTCGCTCATTTCAGGATCTCTTTCAGGCTAGCGGCCCAGGCGGACATACGGGTCACGAGAACGCTCTCGCCGATCGCAACGGTGAGATCCACATCGTCGGCCTCGACATGGCGCAATAACGCTCCGTCATCGCCGAGATGATCGTGAAGGACCTCGAAAAGATGACGCGGACCGCTGACAGAGATCGGCCCTGCGCTGCCGTCGAGGATCGCGGCCCTGACCAGTTCGGCAAGATCGGCGACGGCCTTGGCAGTCAGCGTCTCGGTCATGATCGGCGCAAGAATGGCGGCGGCTTCGGTGCTAATCGCCTGCCCGAGCATCGTGGCGATGCGCGTCATATCCGCAGCGATCTTGTCCGCCGCCTGCTCTTCGTAGCGTATCCGCAGCGCATCCATTTCGGCGCGAAACGACTGGGCCATGGCATCGATCTCGGCCTGATGCCTTTGCGTCAGTTCCCGCGTCGCCGCCTCATGCCCTTCCGCATAGGCGACACGGCGCTCGGCCTCGACATCAACGGGCGGCTCGAGCGGGCTTTCGGCAAACTCGACCGGTTCCGCAAACGCCATATCCTCGACATGGGCCGGCGGGGCCTGTTCGGCGCTGAAATCCTTGAGATATCGGGACAGTGTCAAGCTCACGCGCGCATCTCCCCATTCGCGCCGCAGAGACGCTGCAAGTCGATGCCGACAGCCGGCCGATCCATTCCCATTCTCAAAACGTCGATCATCACGCTTCCGGTTTCCGTCCTCAGGCAGCACCTTCCGGGACCAATGTCACCGGCACATTGTGCAGCCAAGCCACTGCGAAGGACCGTAGGCAGCCAAACTTGTGCGAGGATGAATGCGATGCGGTATTGCCGATCGGACGGCGGCACCCGGCAATCATTTCGACTGGAGAATAATCAGCACCTTGCTCGCCATGCTATTGGCGATCGACAATGCCTGCACACCCATCTGCTGCGCCGTCTGCAGGGCGCTCTGCCGCGCAGAGGCCTCTTCCATATTCGTATCGACGAGATCGCCGACGCTGCTCTTGATGGCATCGCTGAGCTTGGAAATATAATCCGACTGATCGTCGATGTTCGACTTCATCAGGCCCAATGTCGAATCCGCCGATGTTGCCGACTTCAGGAGCGAGTTGGTAACATTGATCATATCGGTCAGTTCGTCATCGGTCGTGCTGCTCGATAGGGCGATCTCGGTTCCGCCCGTCGGCGTCGTGCCGCCGGTGGCGGAGAGGAGGTAATAATTGCGAGGCGTGCTGCTGCCGCTGCTCGAAGCATCGAAGGTGCTTGCATCAACATTCTTCGTCAACAAACCCCGCTCGGGTTTGACAGTATCGACCATCAAGGTCTGGGAACTGTTATAGCTGATCGTCGTGAAGCTGATCTGGCCGCCCGTTCCACGCGTGAAGTTGCTGATCACCGACTGCTGGGTGGAGGGTTGCTGCTCCGTATTATAGAGCCAGTTCTCGCCGGAAAAGGATGCCGACTGGGTGACGGATTGCAGCTGGTTCTTGAGCTGCTGGATGTCGGAGTTGATAGCGTTCTTGTCGGTGCCTGGTTCCTTTGCCGAGACCAGCTTGGACTGAATCTGGGTCAGAAGGCTGACGACCGTATCCATGGCGGTGGATGCGGTATCGACTTTGGACGCACCGAGGCCCAGCGCGTCCGTAATCGTGGAAAGGCTGCTCTGGTCCGAGCGCATGGTGGTCGCCATAGACCAATAGGTGGGATCGTCGCTCGCCGTCTGGATGCGGTAACCGGACGAGACCTGCTGCTGCACGACATCGAGATCTTTGTTGATACCGCGCAACACTGTCAGCGCCGCCGACGTGGTGGGATTCGTCGTCACATTGCTCATCTGAAAATCCGTAGTTCCATTGGGACTGGCAAGCCGGACCGATCCGGCAGCAACGATTGGCCTCATGCCCACCAGCGGGAGATATCCCAGCGCGGCCCGTCGCTAAAGCGCGATCCGGCAATCGCTTGGAAGGAGAACGGAGCCGGATCTGCGCAGAGACTGCAAATCAATTAGCGGCAACGTTAACAAAAGCTTATACGCGGCGACAAGAGGGAAAAGCCGCCGCGCCATTTCAACGCAAGCTCCAGTCAAGGCTCACTTGAAGAGAGCAAGAACATTCTGCGCGCTCGTGTTGGCAATCTGCAGCGACTGGATGGCCAGCTGCTGCTGGGTCTGCAGCGCCGAGAGCCTGCTCGATTCTTCTTCCATATCCGCGTCGACGAGCTTGCCGACGCCGGAATCGATGGTATCGCGCAGGGTGGAGACGAAGCTCGTCTGCAGATCGATGCGGGTCGAGAGAGAGCCGAGCTGCGACGCCGTGCTGTTCATGGCGTTGAGCGCGCCCTGCACCAGGTTCATCGCCAAACCGATATCGCCGCTCGTCATGTTGGTGATATCGAGGCTGAAGACGGAATAGTCGTTGCCGTTGATGGTCTGCTTGCTGCCGAGGATGCCCGAGCTCGTATCGATCGTCCCGCTGCTGTTCGCGCCGAACAGGACGTTGCCCTGCGAGCTGGTATCGAAGGCGTAGCTGGTGCTGTTGACGGAAACCGTACCGTCATTGTTGCGCACGAAGGAGGAGACGACGGAGGCCGAGGCGCCATTGACCGCATACATCCAGTTCTGCCCGGAGAAGGATGCGGATTGCGCAATGCTCTCCAGCTGCTGTTGCAGCTGCGTGACCTCTTCCTGGACGTCGGCCTTCGACACGCTGTTTTCCGTTGCCGCGACGAGCTTGTCCTTGATCTGCTGAACGACCGTGATGGCGTTGTCCATCGCCGTATAGGCAGTGTCGACCTTTGCCGCGCCCAGGCCCAATGCGTCCGAGACGGCTGAAAGCGCGCTATTGTCGGACCGCATGGTCGTTGCGATCGACCAATAGGCGGCATTGTCGGCTGCCTTGGCTACCTTGTAGCCCGAGGAAACGCGGCTCTGCGTATCCTGCAGGTTCGTGTTGATGGAGCGCAGGGTCTGGAGGGCGGACATCGCCGCGTCGTTGGTGAGAATGCTGGTCATCGAAAAGTGCCCCTTATGGCTGAATTTGGAAGGGACATTCCGGTCTGCGGCCGGGAACGGCAATCAGCCTCATGCTTGTTAACCGCCTCTTAGGGGAGGTTAACCAACCGTTGCGCTAGCTGCAACTGACAGGAATAGGGTTAATAAAAGATTAATGCCGACCATAAAAGTTAATGGAATCATCCTTTCCGTTATATGGCCGTCAGGTATCGTGGCATCGCCTGCGCTACCTTTCATTGAACCCGAGGGAGGCCTATCCGCGCAGCGCGTGTCGACATGCTGCTTTCCAGCCGGATATCATCGTTTGACGCGCAGCAAGTACCGCAAGTCAGCCTCGCGCCACCTTCGGCATCGTAGATAGCCGCTATCAGTCCAATGTCGGACGAAGACGGCCGTCTTCTGCAGCGTCCCGGCGATGATGCCGGCACCAGCGGCCATATGTGAGGTTGAGATGTTCAGTTTGCAGGACGCCGGATGGGCGGCGGTTGATCGCCAAGAGCGAACAAGCCTCGACCCCGACGACTGGCAGGATCTGCGCAGGCAGGGTCACCAGATGCTCGACGACATGTTCGATCAT
Source organism: Martinezella sp. CNPSo 3795 (assembly GCF_057784475.1). Lineage (NCBI taxonomy): Bacteria > Pseudomonadati > Pseudomonadota > Alphaproteobacteria > Hyphomicrobiales > Rhizobiaceae > Martinezella > Martinezella sp. CNPSo 3795. The sequence goes on from NZ_JBXSOQ010000005.1 coordinate 22,624, forward strand.
CTCTACACGCTCGGAACAAAGCCGGTCTGGCAACACGCCCCCTCCTCCGCCCGCGCCCTGTTCGATGCGCCGCTGCCGGTCGAAGCCAGCGACCTGGCCGAAGTCCACGCCATTTTTCGGGAAAATATCCTCCCCTATGGCAGCGGCAATATTCACCCGGGTTTCATGGGCTGGGTCCAGGGCGGCGGCACGGTTACCGGCATGCTGGCCGAAATGCTCGCCGGCGGGTTGAATGCCAATCTCGGCGGACGCGACCATATGCCGATCGAAGTCGAGCGCCAGATCATCCGCTGGGCGCGCGAGATCTTCTCCTTTCCGGAGACGGCAGGCGGTATTTTCCTCACCGGCGCATCGCAGGCCAATTTCGTCGCGGTGCAGATCGCCAGATGCCGGAAGCTCGGCCGCGATGTGCGCGCAACCGGTCTGTCCGACGAATCCCGGCTCGTCGCCTATGCATCGAACGAGGTTCATGGCTGTGTTCCCCGCGCGTTCGAAATGTCCGGTATCGGCAGCGCTCAGCTCCGGCGCATTGCCGTCAATGACCTTGGCCAGATCGATATCGGCGCGCTGGAAGAGGCGATCCTTCGCGACAAACGGGAAGGTCTTGTGCCGTTCCTCGTCATCGGCAGTGCGGGAACGGTCAATACCGGTGCCGTCGATGACCTCGTCGGTTTGCGGCATATCGCCGACAGTTACGATCTTCACTTTCACGTCGACGGCGCGCTGGGCGCCCTCGGCGTGTTGAGCCCCGACCTTGCGCATCTGTTCGCAGGGATCGACAGTTGCGATTCGCTCGCTTTCGATTTCCACAAATGGGGCCAGGTGCCATACGATGCCGGCTTCCTGCTCGTGCGCGACAGTGAATGGCAGCGGCAGACCTTTGCCTCGGACGCCGCCTATCTCAGCCGCGCAGCCACCGGGCTTGCAGGCGGAGACTGGTGGCCCTGCGACTACGGTCCGGATCTGTCGCGCGGCTTCAGGGCGCTGAAGACCTGGTTCACGCTGAAAACCTACGGCGTCAAAGCTCTCGGAGACGCCATAAGCGCCAACTGCCGGCTGGCTCATAGGCTGGCCGAGCGCATCGAACAGGAACCTCGGCTGACATTGCTCGCACCGGTCGCGCTCAATATCGTCTGCTTCGCCTATGTCGGCGAGGATGGAACTGTACCTGCATCCGTCAACTCCCAGATCGTCGAGCGGCTGCACGCCGAAGGCCGCGTCGCTCCATCCCTGACCCATCTGAACGGACAACCGGCAATCCGCGCCGCGATCGTGAACCATCGCACGCGACAGGCGGATATCGACGAGCTCGTTCATAGCGTTTTGACAATCGGCTCCCGACAGGATCTCCCCCAATGCTGATGACCAAAGCCCCAGGCATCGAACCGGCTTCCACCAATATGCCGGACGCCTCCCGAATTCTCGGCATGCAGAGAATCGTCTCACTCGTCTATGCCGGCCGCGACGTGACGCCGCTATGGAACGAGCTCATGCAGCGTGTGACGGCCGATTCGACCGATGCGGCCGCACTCATGGACCTAGCGATCATCCTGCAGACGCTCGGCCGCACCGAAGAGGCACGCCAGATCCTGAAGAACGCTGTGCAGCTGCGGCGTGACTTCCGCGTCGTCCACGGCAACGGAACCGGGCCGCGCCTTTTGGCCTTCGTCACCGAAGGCGATTTCATGGCCAATACGCCGCTGGATTTTCTGCTGGCGGGCAGCGATTGCGTACTATGGCTGCGCTATGTCGACCTGCAAACCTCTGCACTCATCGGTCTGCCGGAGCATGACGTCGCCTTTATGGCAATCGGAGAGTCAACTGAAAACGCGCCCCTGCTCGCCCATATGCGAGGACTCCTTGCGAAGTTCGACGGTCTGGTGATGAACCGCAATCCGGAACTGATCGCGGGGCTTACGCGCGACGGGGTGAGCGGAATGCTGGCAAACGAACCGTCGATCCTCTCCCCCACCACCCATCGCGTATCGCGCGACGATCTCGCAGCCGTCGCCGTCGGCGCCAAGCAGCTGAAGGACTGCGCCCCAGGACTGGCCTTCCCGCTGGTCGTGCGCCCGCTCAGCACACATGCCGGTAATGGAATGGAGCGCGTCTCCGATCCGGCTGAACTGGCAGCCTTTCTCGCAGCACAGCCGGCATCCGAGCTTTACGTGGCACCCTTCATCGATTTCCGCGGGGCCGACGGCTATTACAACAAGCAGCGCGTCGTATTCATCGACGGCAAGGCCTTCGCCAGCCACATGGCGCTCTCGGACCACTGGATCGTGCACTATCTGAGTGCCGGGATGGGTCAGAGTGCCGCAAAACGAGCTGTCGAACAGGCATGGATGGAAGATTTCGACTGCGATTTCGCCGTCCGCCACGAAGAGAGTTTTGCAGCACTCTGCCGTCATATCAAACTCGACTATTTCGGCATCGACTGCGCGGAGCTTCCTGACGGTCGTCTGTTGGTATTCGAGCTCGATGTGGCAATGGTGGTCCACAATATGGATGACCCTGTCGTCTATCCCTACAAGCAGGTTGCCATGCGCAAGCTGTTCGATGGCTTCGTCGATGCCATCAGGCGAAGAGCGAATAGCGCGCTTTAGAGCAATTCCAGGAAAAGTGCGCAGCGGTTTTCCGTCCGGAATTGCGAGACAACAAAGAGATAGAGCGGCTCAGAGATTCTGTGAAAAACTGAACCGCTCCAGGCTCGCAGCCGGATTGCGGCGTCGCGCAAAACGAAAACCGCGCCTTCCGGAGAAGGCGCGGCAAGATCGTTTTCCTGTTTGGCCAACGTGTGCTGGCGCTTCCTATTAACGGAAGAGCGACAGGATCTGCTGGGTCGAGGAGTTGGCGATCGACAGGGACTGAACAGCCAGCTGCTGCTGCGTCTGCAGAGCGGACAGCTTGCTCGATTCTTCTTCCATGTCGGCGTCAACCAGCTTGCCAACGCCCGACTGGATCGAGTCGGAGAGCGAGGAAGCGAAGCTCGTCTGCAGGTCGATACGGCTGGAGATGGAGCCGAGCTTCGAACCCAGGCTGGTGAGCGAGTTCAGAGCAGTCTGAACCATGTTGAGCGCGCTGGAGATCTGGCCGCCCGTCATGTTGGTGATGTCGAGGCTGAAGACCGAAGCGCCGACGGTGCTGTCCTGCGTGCCGAGGATGCCCGAAGCCGTGTCGATCGTGCCGGCTGCATTGGCGCCGAACAGAACGTTGCCGGTTGCGCCGGTGTTGAAGGCGTAGGAGGTCGAGCTGACCGAAACGGTGCCGTTGGTGCCGCGGATGAACGAGGAAACAACCGAAGCCGAGTCGTTGTTTGCGGCCATGACCCAGTTTTCGCCGTTAAACGAAGCCGACTGGGCAACGCTCTGAAGCTGCTGCTGCAGCTGCGTGATTTCTTCCTGAACAGACTTCTTGTCGACCGACGGTTCCATGGCGGTTGCAAGCTTGTCCTTGATCTGGCCGACGACGTCGATCGCGCTGGTGACGGCCGTCGATGCGGTGTCAACCTTGGCAGCGCCGAGGCCGAGAGCGTCGGAAACGGCGCCGATGGCGCTGTTGTCGGACTTCATGCTCGTGGCGATCGACCAGTAGGCAGCGTTGTCGGAAGCCTTGGAGATGCGCAAGCCGGAAGAAACGGCGTTCTGCGTGTCCTGCAGGTTCGAGCCGATGGTACGCAGCGTCTGGAGAGCAGCCATTGCGGCGTTGTTGGTAAGAATGCTCGTCATGATATTTGCCCCTTTGGCAGTGGTTGAATAAGGGACATTCCGGACCTAAAACCGGTAACGGCATTCAGCATCATGCCTATTAACCAAATTCGTTAAGGTTAACTCGCCGCTTCGATGGTCCTAAGAAACAGCAATATAGTTAAGAAAAGCTGAACCGCGTTTGGCCAAAAAATATAAAAAAAACCGCGCCTTAGATAGGCGCGGTTAACTTGTTGTTTAGGATTTTCGACCAACGCGCCGCGTTGGCGCTTCCTATTAACGGAAGAGCGACAGGATCGACTGGGTCGAGGAGTTGGCGATCGACAGGGACTGGATAGCCAGCTGCTGCTGCGTCTGCAGAGCAGACAGCTTGCTCGATTCCTGTTCCATGTCGGCGTCAACCAGCTTGCCAACGCCCGACTGGATCGAGTCGGACAGCGACGAAGCGAAGCTCGTCTGCAGGTCGATACGGCTGGAGATGGAGCCGAGCTTCGAACCCAGGCTGGTCATGGAGTTCAGAGCAGTCTGAACCATGTTGAGCGCGCTGGAGATCTGGCCGGAAGTCATGCTGCTGATGTCGAGGCTGAAGACCGAAGCGCCGACGGTGGTGTCCTTCGTGCCGAGGATGCCCGAAGCCGTGTCGATCGTGCCGGCTGCATTGGCGCCGAACAGAACGTTGCCGGTTGCGCCGGTGTTGAAGGCGTAGGAGGTCGTGCTGACCGAAACGGTGCCGTTGGTGCCGCGGATGAACGAGGAAACAACCGAAGCCGAGCCGTTGTTTGCAGCCATGACCCAGTTTTCGCCGTTGAACGAAGCCGACTGGGCAACGCTCTGAAGCTGCTGCTGCAGCTGGCCGATTTCTTCCTGAACGGACTTCTTGTCGACCGAGCCTTCCATGGCGGTTGCAAGCTTGTCCTTGATCTGGCCGACGATGTCGATCGCGCTGGTGACGGCCGTCGATGCGGTGTCAACCTTGGCAGCGCCGAGGCCGAGAGCGTCGGAAACGGCGCCGATGGCGCTGTTGTCGGACTTCATGCTCGTGGCGATCGACCAGTAGGCAGCGTTGTCGGAAGCCTTGGAGATGCGCAGGCCAGAAGAAACGGCGTTCTGCGTGTCCTGCAGGTTGCTGCTGATGTTCTGCAGCGTCTGGAGGGCGGCCATTGCGGAATTGTTGGTGATAATGCTGGTCATAGGAGTGTCCCCTGGAAACTGGATACAAAAGGAGGACATACCGGACTGGAAATACCGGCGATGACGGAGCAGCTTCATGCCCCTCGATCCATTTTCCTAGAGGACCAAACCCGTCATGTCGCGAGAAAGTTCGCATCCATTGCTTGCCAATTTCTTAAATCCGGGACCAGTGGACACCGCCTCTCTGGAACGTGGCTAAGAATCCGTAAAGGCAATTTCGACCGGTGCTTCGGTTTCAGGCAAGCTCCGTGAGGGATCATGAAGCGAATCCATGATGCCGGCCCTCGCCCTTCGGCGGGAGCCAGTCAACATATCGCTCGGAGTTCTCGCTCGTGAATACAAAAAATGCCTTTGTGACAGCGTCCGGCTTCTACCAGAAGGGCCAATATACACGCGCACTCGAAACGCTGAACGAGCTGCTGAACATCGACAGATCGCCCAAGACCTATGCGCTGCTGGCAAAGACGCTGCTGAAACTCGGCTTCCGATCGGATGCGGCAAGCGCCTACGAGCTAGCCGGCCGGCAAAAGCCACAGCGCGACGACTATCTTCGGGAAGCTCTGCTGCTGCACGGCGACTGCGGCAACGACGATCAGGCTCTCGCGATCGGAAGTCTGATCCTGCCCCTGGCATTCAAGGATCCGGACCTTGCCTTCGTCCTCAGCCGCATCTTTCTCGCCCGTCAGCAAAAGGATTTGCTGACGGGCTTCAAGACGGTGCTCGTCGAAGGACCGGAACTCAAGCATCGCCAGATGGCCGCAAGGCTGCTGACCGACGATCTCTATGACGAAAGCAACCGGCACATCGTCACAACCCTGTTCAAGAAGCATCCCGACCATGTCATTTTCCGCGCGCTCTACCTGATCTTCGCGCGCGAGGTGTCCGATCTGGCCGCCGTCGAAAAACATATGGCCCCGGTCCTGGCATCGCTTGCACAGGGCAAGCTCGAGCATGTCATTCCGGACAATCCCTTCTTCCATCTCCATTGGTGCGGCGACGAGGCGCTTAACAAGCTCGCGGTCCACGACACCGATCCATTGCCGGCGGGCCATGCGGAAGCCCGCCGCAAGCTGCCGCATACATGGGGCGGCAAGATCCGCATCGGCTATCTCTCCTCCGATTTCTGGCCGGGACACGCGACGATGAAGCTAATGCAGCGCGTCCTCGAGTTGCACGACAAGGATCGGTTCGAAATCACCCTTTTCGACCACTCGGAGACGGCTCACCAGAAAGAGGAGGCTTTCGACTATTCGGCAATGGGGACCACGGTCGACATTCGCGGCCTTTCCAACCAGGCTGCAGCAGAAGCGATCCGCGCCCGCGGAATCGACATTCTCGTCGATCTCAAGGGGCATACAAAGGGAAGCCGCGCTTTCATCCTCAACTACATGCCCGCTCCGATCCATGTCGCCTGGCTGGGCTTTCCCGGCACAACCGTCAACATCGACCTCGACTACATCATCGGCGACCATTACGTCCTGCCGGATCAGTCGAAGGCGCATTTCTACGAAAAATATTGTCGCCTGCCCGAATGCTATCAGCCGAACGATCCGCTCAACCGCCCGAAGCCGCGGCCGACAACGCGTGCGGAGCACGGGCTGCCCGAGGACGCTTTCGTCTACGCTTCCTTCAACGGTAACCGCAAGATCACGCCGCAGATGGTCGACGTATGGTGCAATATTCTCAAGCGCAGCAAGAACAGCGTGCTCTGGCTGCTGTGCAACGGCCCTCGGGCGGAGGCCAATATCTGGTCGCGCCTGGAAGCCCGCGGCGTCAACCGCAAGCGGGTCATCTTTACCAGCCGCATTCGCTACGAGGACCATATCGACCGCCAGCAGCTTGCCGATCTCGGCCTCGATACCTTCCCCGTCAACGGCCATACGACGACCTCGGAACAGCTCTGGGGCGGCCTGCCGGTTCTCACCATTAAGGGTACCAATTTCGCTTCGCGCGTCAGCGAAAGCCTGCTGAATGCCATCGGCCTGCCGGAATTGGTGGCCGACGACGTCCAGGCCTATGAAGACATGGCCGTGCAGCTCGCCGGCCAGCCGGAGCGGATTGCCCAGTTCAAGGAAACGCTGGCGGCCAATCGCTACATCAAGCCGCTCTTCGATGCCGAACGCTTCACGCATCATCTGGAGACGGCCTTCGAGATGATGGCGGCGCGGGCCAAGCAGGGGCTTGCACCCGATCACATGGACGTACCGGCACTGCCGGCGCGCGCGGAACCCTTCATGGAAGACGACCGGAATTCAGCGGCAATCGCGGCCGAATAAGTTTCAGCGATCATCAGGGCAAGAGCTCCGGTGATCGCCTTCCGCTCATAACATCAGTGGAAAGAGCGGACCAGGCTGCCGACCAGAAGGTTCCAGCCGTCGATCAGCACGAAAAAGAGAATCTTGAACGGCAGAGAGATCGAGGTTGGCGGCAGCATCATCATGCCCATCGCCATCACGATGGTCGAAACGATCAGGTCGATGACCAGAAACGGCAGGACCACAAGGAAACCGATTTCGAAGCCTCGGCGAATTTCCGAGATCATGAAGGCCGGGATAAGCACGCGATAATCGATCTTGTTGTCGACCACCGTCGTCTGACCGCGTTCCTGTGCGAGGTCGACGAAAAGCTTCAGGTCCTTGTCGCGTGTATTGTTGGACATGAAGGTGCGGAAGGGCTCGGCGATGCGCTGCACTGCGTCCGCTTCCGAAATCTGATTGGCCAGCAGCGGCTGCACGCCATCCTTCCAGGCCTGATCGAAGGTCGGCGACATGACGTAGAAAGTCATGAAAAGGGCGAGGCTCAGCAGGATCATGTTCGACGGCGTCGTCGCAAGGCCCATGCCGGTGCGCAGGATCGAAAACGCGATGATGAAGCGCGGAAAGCTCGTCACCATGATCAGGATACCCGGCGCGATCGACAGGATCGTCAGAAGCCCGAAGGTACGGATGATCCAGGCGGCAACCGAGCCGTTGACCGGCGCGTTCAGAAGATCGGTCGGAAGCTGCTGCGACAATTGCTGCGCCGCCGCCAGCTCAGGCGACAAGACAGCAATCACGAATATAAATAGAGCAAGTGCTGGTCGACTCATTCGATCACGAAAGTTCTGAAGATAACTTTCGATACTCGTCCTTCCGAGCGCAGGTCAACACGCTCCTGAATGTCATCCCTAAGATATTGCAGGCCCCGTGCACCTTCGATCTGCTGCAAGGAAACCGTGCGGATATAAGCCAGGATATCCTGATGGATCGCCTGAGCGAGCTGTGCGTCCGATGGCCCCTTGAAAACCAGCGCAAGCTCCAGCCTGATCCAGCTCTGCGAGGGATAAGCGAGATTGGTGGTGATCGGATCGAGCGCAACGATTCCGTTTGCCTGGGCGGCGGCCGCAGCCTGCTTGCTGTCGCCGCCGGCCTTTGCAATCGCCTGCACGGCCGCAGTGGCTTCCTTGATCCGCGGCGCCACCATGGTTCCAAGGACCCAGCCGCCGCCGCCGCCGAGCACGGTCAGCACCAGTAGCCCGACGATCATCATGATCATCGGCGATCCCTTGCCCTTTGCCGGTTCGTCTGCGGCTGCTGCCATATTCCCTATCCGTCCACTGTCAAATCAGAGCGGCGAGAGCAGGTCGACGGCCTGCTGCCCCCTAGGCGGCTGCTGTATTTCCGTCAGGCGGCCACGGCCGCCGTAGGAGATGCGCGCCTCGGCGATCTTGTCGTAGGAAATGGTATTCTCGGAGGTGACGTCTTGCGGCCGGACGATGCCGGCGACGTTGAGAATGCGGATTTCCTGGTTCATGCGCACTTCCTGCGAACCGCTGATCATCAGGTTGCCGTTTTCGAGAATACCCGTCACGACAGCTGCGACCAGAAGGTTGATCTGCTCGGAACGCTGCATCTTGCCTTTGCTGTCGGTGCTGGTGTCAGAGCCCGAAGTCGCGTCAGCATTGGTGCTTGGCTGCCAGCCAAAGATCTTGGCGGTGATGTTCCAGTTCATATCGCTCTTGTTCGTGCGATTGCGATTGGTCTCGTTATCCCAATTCGCCTTGTCATTGATCTGGATCGTAACAGTCAGGATGTCGCCGACATTGAGTGCACGCGCATCCTTGAACAGGGCGGCCTGCGAATCATTCCAGAGCGAATAGCCCTGCGCGACTTGATGGGGCCGCTTCGGATACTGCGACATCTGCGGCGTCTGCGCATATTGCAGGCCGCTGCCGATCGGACTCATGGCAGGCGCCCTGCCGATTTCCTTGAGGGCCTGCGACTGGCAACCGGCGAGGAAGACGACGATTGCGCAGGCGGCCGTAAGACGCGTGTTCATGAGGGGTCCTTCGACTTCGATGTATTCGGGTCGGATGCGCTGGCGATGATATTGGTGATCATGGCCGCCTTCTTCGCATCCATTTCCGCCAGGATCAGGCTCGACTGGCGCGCGGAAAGCTTCATGATGATGGCTGCGGCAGTTACGGTCCTGACATCGTTGAGGCTTGCCGCTGCGGCATCCGGCTTCATGTTCTTGTAGATATCGACCAGGCCGAGATCGGCCGTCTTGAGGAAGTCGTCGCGCTTTTTCAGCCAATCCTCATATTCGGCCTTGCGCTTGTCCATGGTGGCAATGCGCTGATCGACATCCGCCTGCAGCTTTTCCAATTCCTGCTTTTGCAGCAGATAGCGCTGGTCTCGGGCCGGATCGGCGATATTGGTGCAGAACTGGCGGATCTCGTCCTGGCTCGAAGCTGGATCGGCGACCGGCTTCGGCGCCTCTTGCGCCGCGGCCGTCGTCAGCGACAACAGCGCGGCGAGGCTGCCGGTGATCAGCATTTTTCTGGCAATGGCGGTCGAGATCATTGCAATACGAGCTCCGCTTGCAGGGCGCCGGCCGACTTGATGCCTTGCAGGATGGCGATGATGCCGTCCGGCTTGACGCCGATATTGTTGAGGCCGGAGACCAGCGTCTTCAGATCAGGCCCTTCCAGCACGGCCACGCGGCCGCCGCTCTTGGTGGCAGTGATATCGGTCTGATCCTGGATCGCCGTCTGGCCGTCCGAGAAGGGTTCCGGCTGGATCACCTGCGGGTTCTCGCTCACCTGCACGGTCAGCGTTCCGTAGCTGACGGCGACCGGCGAGACGCGGACATCGGCACCAATGACGATCGTTCCGGTGCGCTCGTTGATGACGACCTTGGCCGGCGTATCGGTCTGAACGTTGAGATTTTCGATGTCGGCCATCAGCCGCGTCAGATCCGCCATCTTCGGCTTGGCGATCGTCACCTCCTGTGAATCCTTGGCTTCTGCGATCGGCGCACCGAAACGCGAGGTCGCCCAGGTATTGACTGTATCGGCGATGCGAATCGAGGTGGAGAAGTCCGGATTGCGCAGTTGCAGGACCAGGTTAACGGAATCCTTGAAGCGCGACGGCAGTTCGCGCTCGATGATGGCGCCGCCGGGCACGCGGCCAGCCGTCGTGACACCTTCGGTCACCGTGGCGGCGGCGCCCTGCGCCTGGAAACCGGATACGATGACCGAGCCCTGCGCCACGGCATAGATCTGCCCGTCGGCGCCGCTCAGAGAAGTCATGATCAGCGTGCCGCCGCGCAGCGACGTCGCATCGCCGAGCGAGCTGACCGTCACGTCGATGCGACTGCCCGGGCTTGCAAAGGGCGGCAGGTTCGCCGTCACCATGACGGCGGCGGTGTTCTTGGCGGCAGACTGGCCACCCTGCGTCGAGATGCCGAGGTTCTGCAGCATCGCGCGCATAGACTGTTCGGTGAATGGCGAGGAACGCAGACCGTCGCCGGTCCCCTGGAGACCGACGATCAGGCCGTAGCCGATCAGCTGGTTGTCGCGGCCGGATTGCAGCGAGGCAATATCCTTGATGCGCGATTGCATCGCGAGAGCCGGATCGGCCGCGATCAGGCTCGGCAATGCGAACAGGATTGCGAGTAGTTGACGAAGCCGTTTCATTTCGCGACCACGCGGATCGTACCGTTTTGCAGGACCGTGCCGTTGACGATGATGCCGGAGTCCATGTTGCGGGCGCGGACGTTATCGCCGACGGCGCCATCATCCAGCGGCGTGCCGGCCGCCGTGATCGTCATGGTACCCATGCTCATCACCAGACGGACATTGGAGCCGCGCGTTACCGCATAGGGCTGGCGCAGCGCGGAGATGGAAATCGTGCGGCCGGGAAGAAGCGTGCGCTTCGACACCAGACCGGTGACCTCGCGGAGCCGCTTGGCATAGTCGCCGCTCAGGTTTGGATTGGTGACCTCGACCTCCTCGAGCTGGCCGCTGCTGATGATATCGCCCGGATAGATCGTCTCGGTCGGCACCACGGCAGTTCCGAGGCTGGAGCCGTCGGCACTCATTGCGCCGGCCGGCGCAGCCGACGCGAATACGACGGAGAGGCTCGCTGCGGCGAACCATGCCATTGCCAAGCTTTTCATCCGGCGAAACCTCATGTTCGGCCCGTCCCTCTTGCTACTTCAGGTTCTTGCTGACGATCTGCGCCATTTCGTCGGCCGTCGTAATGACCTTCGAATTCATCTCGTAGGCGCGTTGCGCAGTGATCAGATCGGTGATTTCCTTGACCGGATCGACATTCGACGATTCCAGATAGTTTTGCTTCAGATAGGCAAAGCCGTTCTGGTTCGGATCGGAGACGACGGGATCGCCGGAGGCAGGCGTCTGCGTGAAGAGGTTGCTGCCCATCGGCTGCAGGCCGGCTTCATTGACGAAATTGGCGATCTGCAGCTGGCCGAGTACAGTCGGCGTGGTCGCCGTGCCGATGATCGCCGACACCTGGCCGGATTGGCTGATGGTGAGGCTGCTGGCATTGTTCGGGATCGTGATGCCAGGCTCCAATACGTTGCCATCGGGGGTGACGATCTGGCCGGTGTCGCTCTTGTTGAAGGAGCCGGCGCGGGTATATGCGGTCGTGCCGTCGGGCATCTGGATCTGGAACCAGCCGCGACCGACGAGGGCTACGTCGAGCTCGTTCTGGGTCTGCGACAGCTCGCCCTGCACCTGGATGTTGCGCACGGCTACGGTCTGAACGCCGAGGCCGATGTTAGCGCCTTCCGGCACGACTGCCTGGTTCGGCCTGTTGGCGATGCCCTTGGCGCGCTCGGTCTGGTAGAGAAGGTCGGAAAACTCGGCGCGCGAGCGCTTGTAACCCGTCGTATTGATGTTCGCGATGTTGTTCGCGATCACTTCGAGATTGGTCTGCTGGGCGTCCATGCCCGTCGCGGCAATTGCGAGCGCTCTCATGCTTTCGTCCTTCGAGCCAGGGCGGAACCTTCGAAACCGCGAAGCGGCCTGCGAACAACTCACGCCAAATCAATTAATTAGAGCGGGAAACCCCGCGCTAGATCTGCATCTTCGTAATATCGAGGAACGCCGAGACCACCTTGTCGCGCAGTGCGATCGCGGTCTGCAGGGTCTGATCGGCCTGCATGACCTTGTCGACGACTTCGCGGGTACTCATCGTGCCCTTGATGCCGGCGAAGGAGGCGTTTTCGGCGTCCTTCAGCGAGTTGATGGAATCCTTCGCGACATTCGACATGACCGACGCGAAGCTCATTCCGGCATCCGCGCCCGCAGCGACGGCCGGCGAGGCATTCAGGGCGCTGGAAGCGGCGGAGGTCAGATCCGTGGCGATGCTGCCGAGGCCGCGGGTCGCCGAAAGAGAGGCTACATTCTTAACCGAGTCGATCATTGGTTCTTCAGCAAATCAATAGTGGAGGAAATGAGATCACGGGCCTGTCTGACCGTCTGCAGATTGGCCTCGTAGGAACGGTTGGCCTCCCGCATATCGGCCATCTCGACGAGAATGTTGACGTTGGGCATCTTGACGTAGCCCTTTTGGTCGGCGGCCGGATTACTGGGATCGTATTCTTCGACGAATTTGCCCGTGTCCTCGCCGAGCTTCTTGACGCCGACCGTGGTGACGCCGTTGGCGCGATCCATCTCGGCGCCGAAGGTCACGGTCTTGCGCCGATAGGGATCGGCACCCGGCGTATCGCCCGTCGAACGGGCGTTGGCGATATTTTCGGAGACAATGCGCAGACGAGTCGATTGAGCCTCCAGGCCGGAGCCCGCAATCTTCAATGCGGCTGATAAAGGGTCCATGACATCTTCACTTCATCTATTGTTTTACGGTCATCAACATCATGCGATGAAAGGAGCCGACGAGAGCGGTGTTCAAGCTGTACTGGCGCTTGATTTCACCGGCCTTGGCGAGCTCGTCTTCCAGGCCGACGGTGTTACCCGACTCCTGGACACCAATTTCCTGATTGAGCGGCGCTTCCTCCACGTTGACGTTGCCGCTCGTGCTGAATTCACTGCCCGAAAGATGCGCGGGATTGGTCCGGACCATACCGACGTTCTGGTTGTCCAGAACGGCCTGGAATGGCGTGACATCCTTGGCGTGAAACTTCGGCGTATTGGCATTGGCGATATTGCCGGCAACAACCTGCTGACGTACCTGGAGCCACTCGGCTTGCCGCGAGGCCAGGTCAAAGAGCTGAATGGGTTGCATGGGCTTCTCTCCGTTCTTACACTGTGAATCTAGCGGGATAATCTTGCGTGGGACTTGCGAGAAATGCGTTCCTGTAAAGTCTTCGAAGTGCCTGAAATCCAGGCGATTCCGGGTTTTCCTCAATTGTTGCCGTAGACATCGCCCGTCGAGGTGACGATGACCCATTTTCCCTCTCGCTGTTCGATCGAGGCCAACCGGCTGTTGTCGGGCAAAAGCGATCCGACGCGCACGACATACATGCCGGTGTCGTCCTCGATCAGCGCGCGGCCATTGGCGACATGCAGCAGCTGGAAGGCGGACTTGCCAGGGAACGGCTGCTGATCGGCCGGCGGCCCCTTGTCGTCCTCACGGCCGGCATTGCTGACCGTCGCCGTCGTCAGCGGATCGGGAATCAAATCTTTCGGCTCGGAGGGATTCTTGTTCACCATGGCGAGCGGCGACACGCTGACGATGGTGCGGCCAGGCCAGTTCGGAAGATCGCGGGTGCGATCGCCTTCGGCCACCTGAATGCCGAATTTGTCCGGGTTCAGAAAGACGTACCAGGGGAAGAAGGCAGAGGCACCGGCAAGCGCCAGTCCAGTAAAGGCCAGAGCCTTGTCCGTAACGGTTCGCCTTCTCGCCGATTTCGGCGGGGCGACCGGTTCGTCAGCGTCGGATTCTTTCACTTCTGGTCCCTTTTTAGGCATGACATTCGGCGATATCCGGCAGACTGCGGACAAGGAGAAATCGAGGTAGTGCTGTGCCCAACCATCACTTGGCTCTGGCGGGGACACCGCTCGAAGCGTTTCTGAGAGCCGTCGCAAGATCGGTGAAGGCATCCGCCGACGGTTCTTCGCCCGGGGTCTGCTTCAGGATGTCGTAGATGATCGGCACCTGACGCACGGCGATGTCGAGATCGGCGTCGCTGCCCTGGCGATAGCCGCCGATCAGGCGCAGATCGCGCGTCTCCTCGTAGCGGTGCACCAGCGCCTTCAGGCGGGACACCAGTTTTTCCTGATCGGAAGTCCAGGCCTTGCGGGCAAGACGCGATACGGATGCCAATGGATCGATCGGCGGGTAACGCCCTTCTTCGGCAAGGCTGCGCTGCAGGACGATGTGACCGTCGAGAATGCCGCGGGTGGAATCGGCGATCGGATCGTTGTGGTTGTCGCCATCGACGAGGATGGAGATGATCGCGGTGATGGTGCCGGTGCCTTCCGGTCCGGGGCCTGCCCGCTCGAGAAGGCGCGGCAATTCGGTGAAGACGGACGCTGGATATCCGCGTGCGATCGGCGGCTCGCCGGAGGCAGTGGCCACTTCGCGGATGGCATGGGCGAAACGGGTGACGCTGTCGACGATCAGGAGAACGTTGTCGCCCTTGTCGCGGAAATGTTCGGCGATTGTGATGGCCGAAAGCGGCGCCATCTTGCGCAGCATCGGGCTCTCGTCGCTGGTCGCAACGACGGCGACCGACTTCTGCATGTGGGAACCGAGCGTATCCTCGATGAACTCACGCACTTCGCGGCCGCGTTCGCCGACGAGCGCAATCACCACCTTGTCGAAGGCTTCGGCCCTCGCCAGCATCGACAGCAGCGTCGACTTGCCGACGCCGGAGCCGGCAAAGATGCCGAGGCGTTGTCCCAGGCAGAGCGGCGAGAAGATATCGATGGCACGCACGCCGGTCTTGAAACCGGTTTCGACGCGCTTGCGCGTCATCGACGGCGGAGCCGTATTGGAGATTGGGCGTGCTTCCAGACCCGCTGTCAGCGGCCCCAGCCCATCGATCGGCTCGCCGAGCGAGTTGATCGTGCGGCCGCACCAGCTGTCATCGGGTGCGATACGGAAGGCGCCCTTGCGGATGATGGTATCCTGGATGCCGATCGGCTCGCCGGGTTCGATCGGACAGACATAGGTGAGATCCGGTTCGACGCGGACGACCTCGCCGAGGTGGATGCCCGTCTGCGACCGATGCGCAACGAAATCGCCGAGACGCACCTGCCTGGAAAGGCCGGCAACCGTATAGTGTCCGGCAGCGATGGTGCGCACATGACCACCATGGGCCACGGCATTCTCCGCCATCGCATATTGGCCCGCCAGAAGGGCCATATGCGAAAGCTTCGGCGATGTTGCGCCCTCCGGCAACCGATCCTCGACCATGACAAGCCCTCTTTACTGGCTGCCGCCGAGGGTCTTGATGGCATCGGTGAGCGTGCCTTCACTGCTGCTGGTGAGCGTGCTGATATTGTCGAAGGCGCGGCTGACCTCGATCAGATTGGTCATTTCCCGCATGCCGTTGACGTTGGAATTTTCGAGATAGCCCTGGGCGATGCCGATGTTCGAGCGGTCGATGACCGCCTGTGGCGCATCGGTCGGCAGGATGCCGCTGTTTTCATAGCGCAGGAAGCCCTTGCTGACATCGGCACTATAGAGACCGATCTGGCCCATGCTGCGGCCGTTCTGCATGATGGTCCCGTTCGACGCGACGCTCGGCGGACCGCCGGCGGGGTCGAGCTGGATCGGCGCACCGCCGGGATCGAGGACCGGGAAGCCGCGCGTCGAAACCAGCGCGCCGCTTTCAGTCATGGTGAAGCGGCCGTCGCGTGTCAGCACCAGGCCGGCCGGCGTGTTCATGCCGAAATAGGCATCGCCCTTGACAGCGAAATCAAAGAGATTGCCGGTGTTCTGAAGTTCGCCATTGTCAGTGGAGAGATAGTCGTTGCCTTGCGAGACGAAGGCGACCTTGGCGTTGAGCTTGTTTTGCGTGTTGCTGAGGACCTGATCGAACTTGACCTCGGTACCGCGGAAGCCCGTCGTATTCACGTTGGCCAGATTGTCGGCGATCGTCGTCAGACGCCGCTCGAGCGCCATCTGGGACGACAGCGCGACATAAATACCAGACTGCATTTTCAACGCCCTCCGGACATTGGAGAATAACGGGAAAGGAAACGCCGCCGGCGCTCCTACATTTCGTTAGCGGGGCATGGATGCCCTTACCCGTCATCCTGCAGGGCTTGGCTTGTGCGAAGCTGACAAGGCAAAAAGGATGTTCGGAGACCCATCGAACAGCCTCACGCAAGGCAGGTCCCCTAGTTCATCGTATGAAGCAACGTTCAGGTGTGGACCGACGATGAATATTATTATCGGATTTGTAGTGACCTGCGGCTGCATCATAGGCAGCTTTATGGCTATGGGCGGAGACGTAGGCGCGCTGTTCCAGCCCTTCGAATTTGTCATTATCGCAGGCGCCGGTCTCGGCGGCTTCATTATGGCCAATCCGATGAAGGTGGTGAAGGATTCGGGCAAGGCGCTCGGAGAGGCCTTCCGCCATGCGGTTCCCAAGGAGCGCGACTATCTCGACACGCTCGGCGTGCTCTATGCCCTGATGCGCGATCTGCGCACCAAGTCGCGCAATGAGATCGAAGCCCATATCGACAATCCCGACGAATCGACGATCTTCAAGGCCGCTCCGACGGTTCTGAAGAACAAGGATCTGACCGCCTTCATCTGCGACTATGTCCGCCTCATCATCATCGGCAACGCCCGCTCGCACGAGATCGAGGCGCTGATGGACGAAGAGCTCGACACGATGCAGCACGACAAGATGAAGCCCTATCATTCGATCACGATCATGGGCGATTCCTTCCCGGCGATCGGTATCGTCGCCGCCGTTCTCGGCGTCATCAAGGCGATGAGCCACATCAACGAATCACCGGAAGTGCTCGGCCACCTCATCGGCTCGGCGCTGGTCGGCACCTTCCTCGGCATCATCCTGTCCTATTCCGTCTGCGCACCGCTGGTTTCCCAGATCAAGGTCGTGCGCAACAAGCAGCATCGCCTCTACGTCATCGTGAAGCAGACGCTGCTTGCCTACATGAACGGATCGGTGCCGCAGGTCGCACTCGAATACGGCCGCAAGACCATCTCCTCCTATGAGCGCCCCTCGATCGACGCCGTCGAGCAGGAAATGATGAACCCCGGCGGTGAAAGCAAGGCAGCCTGACGATCATGAGCCAGCAATCCGCGCATAGGGCACAGACGATGGACCGCACCCTTTTTGCCAAGCTCACCGGCAATCTCGGCGATCAGGCAACACTTTCGAAACTCGGCACCGCCTTCGCCCAGGTTTATGCCGAATTCCTGCCCGACATCATCAAGACCGAGACAGGCCTGGATATCAACGTCGCCTATGCCGGCTGCCAGTCCGGTTCGATGAACGAGCTGATCGCCAAGCTGGGCGGCAACCACGCACTGGTCAACGGTTCGCTGCGCAACTGGGCCCCGAACTTCATCCTCGGCTGCGGCGCCGGCTTCATCATGACGCTGATGGAGCATATGCTTGGCGCGCGCGCCGAAGATATGGAAGCGCCGGTCGCGCGCCCGCTTTCGGTGATCGAACTCGATCTTTCCGTCATGGTGTTCGAAAAGATCGCCAAAGTGCTTCGCTCGGCGGTGAATGCTGCCGGCGGTTTCGAGCCCTACCTCGATCCGCCCTACAATATCGAGGATCGCCCGGTTGCCATCGGTGACAACGGTAACGACTTTGCCGCTGCGATCACGATGACGATCTCGCTCGGCAAATCGATTTCCCATATCGTCATCATCGTACCGCAACGGGATCTGCTGCGCACCGTCGTCAGCACGCCTCGCGCCAAGAACCCGACCGCCGCTTCCCAGGCATGGTCGGAGCAGCTCAACGAGCAGGTCCGCCGCTCGCAGGTGACGCTTGAGGCGCGAATTCGGCTCGAATCGCTGACGCTCGACACCATTTCCAAGCTTGCGGTCGGCGATATCATTCCTTTCATGGACACGGGCGATGTCCGCGTCGAAGTCAGCGCCAACAGCAAAGACCTTTACATCTGCGAATTCGGCCGCTCTGGCGAAAATTATACGGTGCGCGTCAAGGACAACGTCAATTCCGACGACGAGCTTCTCAGACACTTGATGAATTGATCGGCTGGCGCGTGGCCCCGCACACGGCAGCTTGAGGCAAGTTTCAACTGGAATAGTGATTTCATGGCTACGAAGACGACACAGCAAAGCAGCGAGGAATCGCTGGAGATTTCAAACAGCGACGCCGCCTTGGATGAGGCCATCGATGGTCTGCGCGGCGTCCTGAAGAAAGACAATGAAGGCGGTCTGCCCGATTTCGAGGCCGACGCATTCGGCGCGCAAACAGGCACGGATCTCTCCACCTTCGGCGATTTCGGGGATGACAACTCCGCTCCGGCCTTCGATGACGGCGAGTTCGGCGGCGTGTCTGCGGCACCGGCTGCCCCTGGCAGCGCGCTCACTGCGAATATGGACCTGATCATGGATATCCCGATCGACGTCCAGATCGTGCTCGGCAGCAGCCGCATGCCGGTGTCCGGCCTGATGAACCTGGCCGAGGGCGCAATCATCGCACTCGACAAGAAGATCGGCGAACCGGTCGAAATTACCGTGAACGGCCGCAAGATCGGCCGGGGCGAGATTACCGTTCTGGAACATGACGACACCAGATTCGGCATCAAGCTCACTGAAATTTATAACGCGAAGAAAAGCTGAACCCGGCTCATGATGAGCCCACTCCCCCTGGCGGGACGGAGACGAAGACCATGATGGACTTTGACGATTTCAGCGGCGCGATCGCCGAGAAACCGTTATCTCAGACTGAAAAGGCAGCCGCCGTCCTTCTCGCCATGGGCAAGCAAGTGGCGGGACGGCTGCTGAAATACTTCACGCAGGCCGAGCTGCAGATGATTATCGCTTCGGCGCAATCACTGCGGGTTATTCCACCGGACGAGCTGGCGCAGCTCGTCGCGGAATTCGAAGACCTCTTCACCGAGGGCGCCGGCCTCATGGACAACGCCAAGGCCATCGAGAGCATTCTCGAAGAGGGCCTGACACCGGACGAGGTCGACAGCCTGCTTGGCCGCCGCACGGCCTTCCAGGCCTACGAGACGTCCATCTGGGATCGTCTCGGCGAAGCCGATCCGGTCTTCGTCGCCAAGTTCTTCCTGCGCGAGCATCCTCAGACGATCGCCTATGTGCTCTCCATGATGCCTTCGGCCTTCGGCGCGAAGATCCTGCTGCAGCTTCCCGAAGCCCAGCGCGCCGACATCATGAACCGCACCGTCAATATCAAGGATGTCAGCCCCAAGGCTGCCCAGATCATCGAAAACCGCGTTCTCGGGCTGATGGCCGAGATCGACGCCGAACGCAACGCCTCCGGTTCCACGAAGGTTGCCGATCTGATGAACGAACTCGACAAGCCGGTGGTCGACACCCTGCTGAGTTCGCTGGAATCGATCAACAAGGAATCGGTCGAAAAGGTTCGCCCGAAGATCTTCCTCTTCGACGATCTCACCCGTATGCCGCAGCCGAGCCGCGTCCTGCTGCTCAACGACATCGCCGCCGACATCCTGACGATGGCGCTGCGGGGATCCGGCAACGAGATCCGCGAGATCGTGCTGTCCTCGATCAGCCCGCGTCAGCGCCGCATGATCGAATCCGACCTGCAGATGGGCAATGCCGGCATAAACCCGCGCGAAATCGCGATTGCCCGGCGTGCCATCGCCCAGGAAGCCATTCGTCTGGCCAACTCCGGTCAGATCGAGCTCAAGACCAAGGAAAATACGCCTGTGGAAGAAGCGGCGTAAACGCGGCGCGACTCAGCTAAAACATCATAGACTGACAAGCTATGGGCCGCGCATGATGCGCGGCCTCTTTCCGTTTCGCAGAGGGCGGCTGCTTTGGCTGACGAAGACAAGGACAGTAAAACAGAAAAACCGACGGAGAAAAAACTCCGCGATACGATCGAGAAGGGCAATGTCCCTCACTCCAGGGAAGCAACGCTCTTTGCTTCCATGCTCGCGACCGTCATCTACGTCACCTTCTTTCTCCCCGAACGCATGGGCCGCATGGGCGAGGTTCTGCGCGATCTCTTCGAAAAGCCGGATCAATGGCAGCTGGAGACGGGCCCAGACGCCATCTCGCTGTTTACGCGCATAGGCTGGGAAGTCGGCAACATGGTGCTGCCGGCGGTCGTGCTCTTCTTCGTCTTCGGGATCGGCGCCTCGATCTTCCAGAACCTGCCCACCCCCGTTCTCGAACGAATCAGGCCACAGTTTTCGCGCATATCGCCGGCGAAAGGCTTCACGCGCATCTTCAGCGCGACCGGCATGGTGGAATTCGGCAAATCCCTCGCAAAAATCGTGCTGGTCAGCATCGTCATGTTTTTCGTGCTGCGCAGCCAGTACTTCCATGCGATGGATTCGATGGTGTCCGACCCGCAGACCATCTTCGTGCGTCTGTCGACGATCGTTCAGCGCATCCTGATCATCGTGCTGATGGCGACCGTCGTCGTCGGTGTTGCCGACCTGTTGTGGAGCCGGCATCACTGGTTCGACCAATTGAAGATGACGAAGCAGGAGGTCAAGGACGAGCACAAGCAGTCGCAGGGTGACCCGATCGTCAAGTCTCGCCAGCGCTCGATCGCGCGCGACCGCGCCCGCCGCCGCATGATGAAGCAGGTGCCGCGCGCCACCCTCGTCATCGCCAACCCGACTCACTTCGCCGTCGCACTTCGCTATGTGCGCGAGGAAAACGACGCCCCTGTCGTCGTCGCCAAAGGCCAGGACCTGATTGCTCTGAAAATCAGGGAGATAGCCGAGGCCAACAATATTCCCGTTTTCGAAGACCCGCCGCTCGCGCGCTCCATGTTTGCGCAAGTCTCGGTTGATAGCGTCATACCGTCAGTATTTTACAAGGCTGTCGCAGAACTCATCCATCGGATCTATGCCGCGCAGTCGAATAGAAAACGGGTACGATAAACCAAATGAAAAAATGCCCCTACTCTGCCCAGCGTGAACAAATACTAGCCGAAGCCATCAGCCCGGTCGCAAGCGAGCTGCGCCTCCTCGATGCCGCCGATCTGATCTCGCTGCTGCGCTTCGAACGATATGGCAACCTCGCTGACCTCGTCGCCTCGGCCGCAGAGCTCTATTTTCTTCCCGGCACGGTCAATTTCGGGCTCGGCGGCGACTACAAGCTCGATTGGGGCGGGCCGGCGGAAGTGACGCTCGATCTGGAGATCAAGCCGCGGGGCGTTACCATCTATGCCAAGCTTTCGCTGGCAGAGCACCATGCGGGCATCGAGATCAACCACATTGCCTTCGACAAGGCCTCCGTCGATCCCGACGAGAACACGGCGCTGCTCGCCCGCAGCCTAAGGGACGCGCGTTACGTCGTTCGCGGCGAGGCCGCACACGCATTCTGAGGAAGTCCTTTTTCAAAAATCGGCAAAGTGATTCGCGAGAGCGGCGTGCATCCGGCGGAAACCGGGGCGCCGCTCTATTCATTTGCTCAGCAAGGTGTCGCAGGTGATTTCGTCTTGCGGCAGTGCCCCAAGGCGGCACTATCTCAGCTTATATAGCCGAAGCGGATCGCCTTCGCGATGGCCTGGATGCGGTTGACGCTGTCGAGCTTGATCGTCGCCGATCCGAGATAAGCGTTGACGGTATGCACCGACAATCCAAGCTTGTCGGCAATCTCTTCGCTGATGCGCCCGTCGCCGGCAAGCTGCAGGCAGGCGATTTCGCGCTCGCTCAGCGCTTCGGCCGCCTGTGAACGGCGCTCATCCAGCGACAGGAGCTGCATCATGATCTGGCAGCTGCGGCCGTGCAGCTCGACGATCATATCGCTCGAGAGATCCATGAACTTGGCCGTGAAGACAGTGTAGCCGTTGCCGACGGCGCCGAGCCGCACGGGAAAGGCGGCGCCGGCAAAAGGCAGGAGATGCGGCTTCAGGCGCTGCGTGAAGACGGCAAAATCCGGCGTCTCGGCGGTGCTGTCGCTGTCGCGCCCGTTCCACATCAGCGGCAGCAGCGATTTGTCGATATGCTCGATCAGTGCTTCGCCATAGGCCTCCACAAAGGATTTGCCGACGACGGAGTTGGCCGAGCCCCAATTATCGAGTTCGCATACCAGGCGCTGCTTATGCGGCAGGCCGGAGCCGTGCAGGCGATAAACGGCAAAATGCTGCGCGTCGATCAGCTTTTGCATCGATACCAGCTTCGGGAACAGATCGGAGCGGCCGGAGATCCGTCCGGAACGGGTAAGCCGTGATTCGCCCGGCATATCCGTCGTCCTGTCTGGCTGATAGCGCATCCGGTCGGCCCTTAAACGAGATTATTGCGCACTGCAAAGGCGATAGCCTCCGAGCGGGTCTTGGTGGCGGTCTTGCGCATGACGCTGGTAATATAGTTGTTGATGGTATTGCGCGAGATCCCGAGGATCATCGCGATCTCATCGCTCGTCTTGCCTTCGGCGATCCAGAACAGGCATTCCAGCTCGCGCTCGGTCAGATCGAAATCGCGCTCCAGCTTGCCCTCGAAGCAACGCGTGGAACTGGCGAGATAGCCGGCCAGGAGGCCGACATCCCTCAACCGCTCGGGCAGAAGCACTGCTGCTTCGCTCGCCAGCAGCAGCAGGGAGAAGCGGGTGCGACCGACATTGAACGTCAAGGCATGATATTGCCGGCCCACACCGTCAGGCAGCGAGACATCATCGGGAAGCAGCGCCAGGCTTGGCTGAAACAGCGCCATGCACTTTTCAAGCTCGCCGATGCGGCCATAACCGCTTGTCAGCTCCGTCGCCAGACGCCGGACGAGATCGAAGGGCCAATCGGAGGAAATCACGAAGTCGAGCCCGCTTTCCTGGATGAGATCGGACCTGACAAGAAGATAATGGGAGGCGCCGGCGTAACTCGCCAAGGCGTGAAGGCCGGCTTGAAGATAGGCAGGGCCTGAAACGGCATTCAGCTGCAGAATGAGCTGCTCGCGCGACATAGCTCCGGCGGACGCGATCGATCGCGCATCCCTATCGCCTTTGCTCATCTGCGATATCTGCATGTCCATACTTGCATTTCCTGCCGCTGTTGGACGATCGGCCGTCAACGAGAGCATTGTTCCGTCAGAACCCAATCCCTTCACCTCAGAGAATCGGCAGCGAATCTCGACGAGGCATCGAAGCCGGATCTTTCTCTACCGCGACCCAACACTTCCGGCGGATACGGATGGATGGGCGCATGTCTCATCCCTGAATTCGACACCCGCAATCGCACCGGCGCGCACTGCCGCAAGCACGATCTACGAATCATGAGCTAATTTCCCGCTCCGGAATCTACAAACTTAAAACATGCGAAACGCGGAAAACGATGGTCGATTCGCTCGGAATACACAGTTGTTACGCAATAGATACAGTATTTGTAAGTCGATTCTTTATACCCAGCAACCGTATATCCATTGAAATTCCATCTTACGAACACGTCAATTCGGCTAGCCGCGACTAATTGATCACAGGTGGCATCGACAATGATGCAAGTTCAAATGTCATCCCCTGGATAGAAAAAGGACCGGGAATTTCCCGGTCCTTTTGTCAGGCGGCCTGGTCGACGGCCCATTTTCTGAGGATCTTTGCAGCGCGTTCTTCGCTGATTTCCACCATGCGGGACAGGCGGCGCTCCGGCCCTTCCTTGACGCGGCGGTTGAAGGTTCCGCCATCGTCGCCCATCGTCAGCAGGTCGTCGGTGCTGTCGAAGCCGAAGTCCGAGCCGAAGCCGTCCATCAGTGCCGCGCCGGGGCCGCCGACCGCCGGCGCGAAATCCGGCAATTCCAGGCCCGCTGCTTCCGGAAGAGCCGTGCTACTGGACGAGCCGCCGAGCGAGCGGATCAGCGGACGGAAGCCCATCCAGACGATCAGGAAGGCGACCGCGACGAAGGCCAGCGAGTTGATGATGCCAGCCATGTTGCGGCTCAACATATCGGTAATGCTGAAGCTGGAGGATGTGTCTTCAAGCAGCTGGTTGTCGAGGAAGTCCATGGCATTGACGGTAACGATGTCGCCGCGGGCCGGATCAACGCCTGCAGCGGTGGCGACGATCTTCTGCATTTCCGCAATATAGGCGTCGATCTTGGCCTGATCAGCGCCCTGGCCGACCATTTGCGCGATGCGGCCCTTATTGACCACCACGGCGACGGACAGTTTTTCGATCTTGTAGCTGGTGCGGGTCGTGGCCGTCGTCTTGCTGTTGATTTCGTAGTTGGTCTGCTCCTCGCGCTTGTCGGACTGATCGTTCGACGTCGGCGTGTTGCCGCCGGATTGCGGGGCCGCCTGCGGAATATTCTGCTCCACGGTCGCGGCGCTGTCGGGCTGGCTCTGCTGCGACTTCTGCGCTTCCTTCACGGTGCGGACGGAGCGTTCGACCTTCGAGTCCGGATCGTATGTGGTTTCCTGCACCTGCTGGCTGTCGGTATTCAGCTGTGCCGTCACACTGGAGCGGAAATTATCCATGCCGAGGAAGGGCGCCAAGGCCTTATCGATGTTGGATTCGACTTCGCTCTGCACGTTCTGCACGATGCCGAGATTGCGGCTGAGAGCGCCGTTGCCGGGATCGTCGCCCGATGCGAGCAACTGGCCCGTGGAGTCGAGGATCGTTACATCATCGACCTCCAGGCCAGGAACGGCTGACGCGACGAGGTGGCGGATAGCCGAAGCCGATTTGCGGGCAGCTTCCGCACTCGCGCGGATCATGACGGATGCCGTCGGCTTCTGATCCGCCTTCCGGAAATTGCCGACATCCTGCATGACGATATGGACGCGGGCGGCGCTGATGCCGGCGATCGAGGTGATGGTGCGGCTGATTTCGCCCTCGAGGGCACGGACGCGGGTGACTTCCTGCATGAAGGAGGTTAGACCGAGCGAACCGACATTGTCGAAGAGCTCATAGCCGGCCTTGCCGCTGGTGGGCAGGCCGCGTTCAGCAAGAAGCGCGCGGGCCTTGCCGGTCATGCCCGCCGGAACGGTCAGGCTGGAGCCATCCGTACCGACCTGGAAATTGATCTTGGCTTCCGCGAGCGCGATGCTGATCTGGTTGAGATCCGTCGCATCCAGGCCGACATACAATGTCTCCTGTGCGGGCTTATTGACATAGAGGGCTGCAAAAAGGATCAGCAGCATGGACACGGCGCCCACGCCCCCCAGGATCATCAGCCGCGTTCTCCCGAGATTCTGAAGATTCCGAAGCAGGGGAACTAATTGATTTAACAGATTCATTCTGTTCTCGCACGATTCGTCAAAGACCTGATGGCTTTGTGCTATGCGGCGAAAATAGAAATCGAAACTTGTGCGAACGTTTCGTCCGGCCAGAAGAGCCCAGGAAAAAGCCGGGAAGAAATGCAGGAGATTATATAAGAAAAACAGTATCTATTGCTGACGACGCAGTCAGAAGAAATCGAAATCGCCGGCAGCCTTCGCCATGGGTTGGGCCATGGTCTGCGAATGCGCGTGAAAACCGCCGCCGCCGAGCGCCTTTTGCATCTCCGTCAGCTTGACCAGGCTCAGCGCCGTCGCGAGATCCACCGTCCAGCCCTCGGGCATGGTGCCGGCAATGGTATCGATGAATTCGGCGATGCCGCGCGTCTTCTGCACGGCGAGATCAATACCCTGGACGACCTTCATGGCCTCCGGCGAGGCCAGTATATTGGCGTCGCTGATGTCAAGCAGCTGGGGCTCGATGCGTTCGATCAGATAGGCGATGTCATGCAATTCGGAAACGATGCGCAGAAGGATAGCCGGAAGCGTCTCCTCGATGGCGGCCGTCTCAACGCGCTGGAAGGGGGTCATGCGCTTGCCTCGTTGATCAGAAAAATTCGATCGTGTTGTCGACCGGCTTCGGAGCAACGACCGGACGCTGCTCCAGCGCCACGGTCTTCTGCGTCTCGGCGCCGGTCAGCGGATATTGCCTGGCCCTTCCGGAGATTGGCCAATATTCGATCTTGCGCCCGTGTTCGCCGCCCGTGCTGGAGCTGACGACCGGGATGCCTTCGTCTTTCAGAAATTGCATGGCAAAGACCGCGTTCTGCTCGCCGACATTGGAGAAGGTCGCGATCGTCTTGGCGCCACCGAAAACTTTCGCCTCGAGCCGGTCACGCCTTGCGCCCTTCTTCAGGAGGCCGTTGATCAGAAGTTCCATCAGGTGCACGCCGTAACGCGTCGCATCGCCGCCGCTCATCGGCGAGTTCGCCATTCCCGGAAGAAGGAAATGGTTCATCCCGCCAACGCCAGCGATGGGATCGCGCAGGCAAGCCGCCACGCAAGAGCCGAGAATGGTCGTCAGCACCACTTCGGGATCGCTGATGACCTTGTACTCGCCCTGAATAATATGCACGCGGCGGGCAGCACCTTCGACGATCATTTTAGAGCTCCGAAGACGGCCTCGATGGCAGCTTTCATCTTTTCGATGGTAAAGGGCTTGGCGAGCACGTTGTTGGCACCGAGCTGCGCCGCCTTCTGAACCAGCGCACGGTCGCCCTGCGCCGTCAGGATGATGAAGGCCGCCTTCTTGGTCGTCGGGTTGGTGCGCACCGCCTGCAGGAGGCCGAGCCCGTCCATCTTCGGCATGTTGAAATCGGAGATGACGAGATGATGCGGCTGCTGCTGCATGATCTTCATCCCCTGCTCACCGTCGCCGGCAGCCGTGATCTGCTTGAATCCGAGCTGCGTCAGCGCATCGCTCAGCAGCAGGCGGCTGGTGACCTGATCGTCAACGATCAGAACTTTGATTTTCTCCGCTAGAGACATTATTCGCTCCCTTCCTTTCGGGCGGCTGTGGCTTTCAAAATTTCCTCGCCAATGGCGTTCAGCGGAAACTGCTGTTCGACTGCGCCAAGCTCGTGGGCGACCCTCGGCATGCCGTAGACCACGCAGGTCTTCTCGTTCTGGCCAATGGTACGCGCGCCGGCATGGCGCATCTTGAGGAGACCGGCAGCGCCGTCGCGCCCCATGCCGGTCAGGATCACGCCGACGGCATTGCGGCCGGCCAGTTCGGCAACCGAATCAAAGAGCACGTCGACGGAAGGGCGATGGCCGTTCACCGGCCCGCCGTCCACCAGACGGCAATGGGGTGCCGCGGAATTGGCGACCCTGAGGTGCCTTTCGCCGCCCGGCGCCAGATAGATCTTGCCGATTTCGAGCCGCGCACCATCGGTCGCCTCCTGGACGACCGGGGCGCAGAGGCGATTCAGGCGCTCGGCGAAGCTGCGCGTGAAGGTCGGCGGCATATGCTGCGTGATGACCGTCGGCGGACAATTGACCGGGAACTTCTGCAAGACGTTGATCAGCGCCTCGACGCCGCCGGTGGAGGAACCGATCGCGACGATCTTGCGGCCCACACGGAAATCCGCGACGGCCGGCGGCTGCGCGCGCTGGGCGGCGGGCTTCACATATTGACGTTGAGAGCGGGCAGCCGCCTTTACCTTCTCTGCCAGATCGCCGAAGGGATGCGGCTCGCCCGGGGACGGCTTTCCGACGCAATCGAACGCACCGATTTCGAGCGCGGCAAGCGTCGCATCGGCGCCGCGATGGGTCATCGTGGAAACCATGATGACGGGCATGGGCCTGAGCGTCATGATCTTTTCCAGGAATTCGAGGCCGTTCATGTTCGGCATCTCGATATCGAGCGTGACGACATCCGGATTGAGCGCCTTGATGGCGGCGCGCGCTTCCATCGCATCGCCGGCCTGGCCGATGACATCGACCTCTGGATCGGCACGCAGGACGGCGGTGATCAGGCCGCGCATCGTCGGGGAGTCATCGACCACGAGAACACGAGCAGGAGAATTCATGGTTTCCTCCCCGCGGTCTTGCCGAGATAGCGATAGGTGGTGATGCCGATATTGTCGAAGACGTGCTTGGCCTCGCCGGCGACCCGCTCGGAGTGGCCGATATAGAGATGGCCGGCATCCTGCAGCTGGCCGGCAAAGCGCGTCCAGATCTTCGTCTGCGTCGGCTCGTCGAAGTAGATGACGACGTTGCGGCAGAAGATGACGTCGAACAGGCCCTTGAAGGGCCATTGCCCGAGCAGGTTCAGCTCGTTGAAGGTAATGAGCCGCTTGACGCGATCGTCGATCTGGAATTTGCGGCGGCCCTGGACATTGACTTCCTGGAACCACTGCTTGCGCATGGCCGGAGAAACCGTTTCGAGAGAAGACTCGTCATAGGCACCAGCGCGGGCAAGCCCGAGGATCTTGGGGTCGATATCCGTTGCCAGGATCTTGAAATCGAAATCGGCGACATTCGGCATCAAGGCAAGCACCGTCAGCGCGATCGAGTAAGGCTCCTGCCCGTCAGAACAGGCGGCCGACCAGATGCGCACCCGGCCGCCAGCCTTGGCGCGCGCCAGGAGACCCGGCAGAACCTCGTCGCGCAGATGATCGAAATGATGGTTTTCGCGGAAGAAGCGGGTGAAATTGGTCGTCAGATGCGACAGCATCTCGCGACGCGCCGCACTTCCCGCAGGCGAAGACACCAGCTGGCAGTAGTCGCGGAAGCCGGAGAGCCCCAGCGCGCGGATATGCTTCGACAGCCTGGAATAGACGAGCGATGCCTTGCTCTCATTGAGAGAAATGCCCGCATCCGAATAGATCATGGCGGCGATTTCCGAGAGGTCGCGGCGCGTCAGCGGATATTCGCCGCTCGCCAGCACCTCATCGGGAGACGCCTTGAAATCCATTGCTCCCATCACGCTCATGCAGCCTCGCTTTCGCTTTCAGGGAACAGGGCTTCCAGTTCGATCAGACAGATCATGCGGCGGTCGATCGCCACGATGCCGCGGGCAAACTGCCGCTCGTGATCGGAGGAGACTTCCGGCGTTGGCTGGATGCTGTCGTCGGTGATCGTCAGAATGTCCGATACGGCGTCAACAAGAAGACCGACCACCTTGCGCTTCACTTGCGCGACGATGATCACATGCCGCGCCGTCGGCTCCGCACGCTTCATGCCGAGCCGAGCGGAGAGATCGATGATCGGCAGCACGGCGCCGCGCAGGTTGATGACACCGAGCATGTAACCGGGCGCATGCGGCATGGCCGTTGCCGGGGTCCAGCCGCGGATTTCACGAACCGACATGATGTCGACGCAGAATTCCTGGTCGCCGATGCGGAAGGCGATCAGCTCGCGATTGCCCTGGCTCAAGCTCTTGACGGCATAGGACATCAACTCACCCCACCGCCGCATAAGACATTTCAGGCTTCAGCGACTGCCCGCGCGAAGCGCCGACCACTGCATCGACGTCAAGGATCAGCGCCACCCGGCCATCGCCGAGGATGGTTGCCGCCGCAATGCCCGGGACATGCGTGTAGTTGGCCTCGAGGCTCTTGATGACGACTTGGCGCTGGCCCTGAATGGCATCGACCATGAGGGCGCGCTGACCGCCGCCTTCCGATTCCACCAGCAGCGCGACGCCTTCGACCGGATTGGCCTGCGTGGCACGGAAATTCAGGATACGGCCGACATCGACCAGCGGGCAGAAGCTGTTGCGGATCGAGATCAGACGATGGTTCGCACCGAAGGAGTGGATAGCGGACGCTTCGGGCTGCAGCGTTTCGACGATCGCCGTCAGCGGCACGACGAGCGTCTGGCCGGCAACGGTGACCACCATGCCGTCGAGGACTGCGAGCGTCAGCGGCAGGCTCATCGTGAAGACAGAACCCTGCCCCGGCTTGGAGCTGATGTTGATGCGGCCGCCGAGCGCCTGGATCGAGCGCTTGACCACGTCCATGCCGACGCCGCGGCCTGAGATGTCGGAGATCTTGTCGGCGGTCGAGAAGCCGGGTAGGAAAATCAGGTTGTCGACTTCCTCATCCGAAAGATTGGCATCGGCTGCGATCAGGTCGTTATCGATCGCCTTCTGGCGGACTTTCTCGCGGTTGATGCCGGCGCCATCGTCGGCAAGCTCGATGAGGATGCGGCCGGAGCGATGCTTTGCCGTCAGGCGAACGGTGCCTTCCGGGTTCTTGCCGAGTGCCGCGCGTTTTTCCGGCGTTTCGACGCCATGGTCGACCGCATTGCGGATCATGTGGGTGAGCGGCTCGGCAAGCTTGTCGATGACGGTCTTGTCGACTTCGGTGTTCTCGCCCTCGGTGATCAGGCGGATCGACTTGCCAGTCATGTCGGCGATTTCGCGGACGATACGCGACATACGCTGGAAGACCGGCTTCACCGGCTGGGCGCGGATCGCCATGACGCTGTCCTGAATCTCGCGGGTGAGCTGCTGCAGCTCTTCGAGACCCATGTTGATGGAGGATGCGCCGTTGTTGTCGTTCTCGATGACGCTCTGGGAGAGCATCGCCTGATTGATGACAAGCTCGCCGACAAGGTTGATCAGGCGGTCGACACGATCGAGATCGACACGGATGGTCTGGCCGGCGGCGGCAGCGGCGGCACTGTTCTGCGCCGCGGCTGCATTGGAAGCGGCAGCGGCGGCAAGGGCGGCTTCCTTCTTTTCGACGCGTGCGGCAGCGGAGGCGAGCTGCGTGACGTTGCTTGCGGTTTCCGCAGCAGCCACGGCGGCAGCGACGTCGTTTCTCGGCGCGGATGTCTCCTCTATGGTTTCGGCAGCCGGTGCGGCGCCGTCATCGAGGATCGAGAGATCGAAGGGCACCGGTATCATCGGCAATTCTTCGCCGCTCGAAGACCCGCCGCTTCCAGCCAGCTGGACATCGAGATCGCAGTCCCATTCAGCAAATTCGAAGACGGTGCGAATGGCGTCTTCGCCCTTGTCCGTCTTGATGGAGATCGCCCATTTGAAATAGGCGCCTTCGGGATCGAGGTCGATAAGACCCGGTAGCGCATCCATATCGCAGAAGATATTCATCTCGCCGAGCCGCGAGAGATCGCGCAGCAGCAGCGTCGCATCATTGCCCTTGGCGTAGAGATCGGACCGCGGCTTGAAATTGACTTCATATTCCGGCCTGGCATCGACGGCCGGCTCATCGCTGCCGAAATCGTCGTCGAAGCTGAAGGGAATCGGCTGGAAACCGCTTTCGTCCGTGGGCGCAGGCGCGGCCACGACGGGCTTCGAAGCAACATCGGCAACCGCCGCTGCCGACGGCGCGGGAATATCGCCATTTGCCAGCGCTTCCAGTTCCTTGACGAGGCCGCGGCTGCGCGCCGGATCGACACTGCCGCCATCACGGGCGGCGTTGGTGAGATCCGCCAGCACGTCGGCCGCCTTGAGCATGACCTTCAGGACATCCTGAGTCGGCTCCAGCTTGTTGGATCGAACGCAATCGAGTGTGGTCTCGAAGACGTGGGCGAATGCGACCAGGTCGTCCAGACCGAAGGCCCCTGCCCCACCCTTGATGGAATGAACGGCGCGGAATACGGCATTGACGGTTTCCGGGTCACGGTCGCCATCATTCAATTTCAGGAGACCGGATTCCAGTTCAGCGAGCTGCTCTTCGCACTCCTGGAAGAAAATCTCTTTGATTTCGTTCATATCCATAAGGGGCGGATCCTGTTTAGGCGGTTACGCGCTCGATGGCATCGATCAGCTTGGCGGGATCGAACGGCTTGACGATCCAGCCGGTCGCGCCGGCCTGGCGGGCACGGTTCTTCTTTTCCGCATCACTTTCGGTCGTCAGAACGAGGATCGGAACGGCGCGGTATCTGTCGTTGCGGCGAACGCCCTCGATGAAGCCGAAGCCGTCGAGCCGCGGCATGTTGATATCCGTGACGATGACGTCGGGATTGGCTTCTTCCAGGATTTCCAGGCCCTCGACACCGTCTTCGGCCTGAATGGTCTCGAAACCCGCATTGTTGAGGGTCACGAGAAGCATGTTTCGAATGGTCCGTGAATCATCTACGGTCAGCACTTTTTTCTTCATCGCCGGATCTCCTTGGCAAGCAGATGGGAGATATCCACCCCGATCACCTGCATCGTTTTTTGAAATGCATCCGACACCTTGGAGAAGGTGAAGGAGAGCTTGTCCTCATCCCAGGTCTTGGCGGCGGCCATGATGACCTGCACGCACAAGGTCCCGATCCTTTCGACGCCGGACGCATCGATCGCGACATTGCTGCCGCGCAACCCCATCAACGTGCCGCGAAGGGCGGAGGCCTCGTTGAGGTCCAGCACCGCGGCCAGACTGATTGTCTTTTCGCCTTTCCTGCTCGGCATCGCGTCATTCCCCGTTGTCTGAAATCAGGCCCGTCGGCCCGCATATGCATGAAACTGAAAGATCAATAGGCATTGCGATCGCCTCCCGCTGCGGTCCTGCGAAGCGGGAAGCCGAAATCGGCCATCTCCTCGTCATTCTGCGCAGCGCCGAATTCCTCGCGGGCGGGGAGCTGTCGCTGCTGCGCGGCTCTGACCGGCACGCCAGCGACGGCATGCCGCCGCTCGCGCTCGATGCGGAACTCGCGGATGGTTCGGCCGAGCTCGACGACGACGGTATGCAGGTGATCGGCATCTTGCTCGGAGCGGCTGGCATTGCTGCCGGCGGCGGCCGCCCGCTCGCTGTGGCCGCCGATATCCGATGTCAGCGCCTGAAGGCCGGCGACCTGTTCGTCGCTCGCAGCCGCAATTCCGGAAATGGCTTCGTTGATATCCGTCACCTGGCGCACAATGCTGCCGATCGCGTCCTGGGTGCGGCCGACCATCTGGACGCCCGCATCTACCTGCGCCTTTGTTCCCGTCACCAGCACCTTGATCTCGCGGGCCGCATCGGCGGAACGCTGGGCAAGCGCGCGAACTTCCTGCGCGACGACGGCAAAGCCGCGGCCACTGTCGCCGGCGCGGGCTGCCTCGATGCCAGCATTGAGTGCGAGAAGATTGGTCTGGAAGGCAATCTCATCGATGACGCCGATGATCTGGCCGATCTTTTCGGCTGACGTTTCGATATCGGCCATAGCGGAGATCGCCTGCCCGACGATCCTTCCGCTGTCTTCCGCCGCGATGCGGGTCGATGCCGTCACGCGCTCGGCAGAACGGGTGTTGACCGCATTGCCGCGCACCTGATCGGCTAGCTCTGCAAGCTGCTTTGCGGAGGCCGCAAGTCCTCGCGACTGTTCGGACGATTTTTCAGCCAAGGATTTCGCGGAGCGGGAAATGGCGCCGCTCGTCGCTTCAGCCGCCTCCACACCACCGGACAGGGCCGAAAACTGCTGCTGAATGTCCTCCAGCGCCGCATTCAAAGCTTCCGCGACCTCGGCATAGGCTTCAGGACAATCCATTGGCACCCGGGTCGTCAGATCGCGATCGGCAAGGCCATTGGCAAGCTCGGTAATAAAAGCCGCAGCCTCGGCGCGATCGGTAGCCCGCTGTTCGGCCAGTGCCCGCTGGTGACCGAGCCGCAATTCGTTGAACCGCAACGAGACAGCAATTTCGACATCGACCATCACCAGGCGCACGACCGATGTCACGAGTTCGCCCAATTCACGGGCGCGACGCTTGGCTCCGGGCAGGATGGCTCGGCTGCCCATGTCTTCGAGAAGGCCGGCAAGAAGATGCTCCAGCACGACCCCATGGCCCGCAACGTGCCAGCGTGGATCGAGCCCCATCTTGCTTTCGCTGTCGGACAGAACCTTGACGCGCTCGGCATAGAGGCTGTCGAAACGCGCATCCGTCAGCACGTCCCAGTGCGACGACTGCAAATCCTGGAGCCGTTCGAGCTGGCTTTCACTGGTGAAATTGCGCGCGGCGTCCGGATAGGCCTGAAAACGGTGGAAAAGATCGCGCAGGCCGGCTTTCAGATGCGCTTCGAGCATTGGCCGGTGACGGCGCAAGGTTTCGCATTGCCCGGCATCGAGACCAGCAAAACGCAAACGGTCGCGAAGGCTGCCAGCCTGCGCCCTGCGTGCCTGATCTGACGGCGAATCCTGCGCCAAAGTCGTCCCTGCCGAACTGCCGCGCATTCAAGCGCCGGCGAAACCGCTGATGATCCGCGCCAGGCGCAATGAGGAGGCGAGGAAAGGCAGCCGTAGCCGTCGATCATGTGATCGAGGCACCGAAGCTCGCTCGTTCATCAAAGTCTATTGCGGACCTGTTTGATGACATGGATACCGGATCGGACCCGGTACGACGGGGCGGCTTCATGCCTGCTGAGAACGAGTCACAATTTTCCCATTCCGACGTTCAGGCTCAATATTTATGGTTAATTCCTTGCCCGAAGGTTAATGACGGAAGAAGGCATGTCTCCTACTGATCTATACTAAATTAGCGATTACTTTCAGATATAGTTTGTCGCCGTGGAAGAACATCGATCGCAAGTCACGAGCAAGCTTCATCCCTTACTACCCAAGGGATAGACAGTTCCGATGTCGCTACGGAGAGAGCAATGATTGTTCTTGGTTTGACCGCCTCGCTGATGGCCAGCTTGACGCTTGCGGCCTTCGTGCTTCTGTCCCGCATCGAAGAGGCGCGCGGCAAAGCTACCCCTCGCATTCTCTAGGCAAGCTTTAACGGACATCTGATATCCGAAATCGGACATATGGCACTTCGCGGCCACACGATGCGAGCGCTGTAGTTCCCGCGGATGGCAGGAGCTAGCTTTGGCCTCAATAGTTCCGTATTAAGCCTCACGATCAGGCACCGAGACTCATCCTTTAATGCTCGACACGACCCATTCCCGAACAAATGCCCAGAAACTTTCGCTGGGCCTCGCCCTTGCGATCATCTTCGGAGTAACGCTCTGGCGCGTGCTCATGTTGCTCCTCAACAGGACGGACCTCTTCGTCGATGAGGCACAATATTGGTTCTGGGGCCAGAATCTGGATTTCGGCTATTATTCCAAGCCGCCGATGATTGCCTGGGTCATCCGCTTCTTCAATACGATCTCCGGCTCGGATTCGACCTTCTGGATCCGCATATCGGCGCCGCTCTTCCATCTTGCCACCGCCCTGATGCTGATGTGCACGACGCGGCGGCTGATCGACGACGAGACCGGACGCGAGATCGCGCCATGGGTCGGCGTCATCTTCATCACGCTGCCGGCTGCCTCGCTTTCCGCCGTGCTGGTATCGACGGACACGATCCAGATCCTGTTCGTGACCATCGCCATCTGGGCTTTTATCGGCCTGACCAGGCGTTCCTCGGTGCTGGAAGCTGTCATCCTCGGTGCCAGCCTCGGCATCGCCTTCCTGACGAAATATTCGGTGCTCTTCCTTCTACCCGGGGTCGGCATTGCCATGCTGACGATGCGTTCGGCGCGTATCGCGTGGCGAGACGTTGCCATTGCCGCCATTATCGGGGCCATCGTCGTTTCCCCCAATCTCTGGTGGAATCTCACCCATGATGCGACGACCATAAAGCACACCGAAAACATCGCCCAATGGAGCAAGAGCGGCGGCGGCAACACCCTGCTGAAGCACATACTCAACGAGCTCAGCTTCTTCGGTGCCCAGTTCGGCGTCGTCGGCCCGGTCGTCTTCTACGCGCTTTTGTGGGCGACGTGGCGATTGATCCGCGGGCAGAGCGACGACCGGGAAAAGCTGCTTTTCTGGCTTTCGGTGCCTGTCGTGGCGCTGATCACGCTGCAGGCCCTACTCGCCAAGGCCTATGCCAACTGGGCCGTCTCGGCCTATGCCGCAGGCACCATTCTCGCCGTCTGGCTGCTCTATCGCCTGACAAAAAAGGGGCTGAGCACCTCGCTGATCATAGGCGCCGTTGTCGCCTTCGTGATCCCGATGCTGACGGTGTTTGCCTATGACATCAGGCTGCCGAACGGCGATCTCGTCATGAAGCGCTATGTCGGCCGCAGCGTCATCAGTGAAGAAATCGCCAATATCGCCACGGAGGCGAAACTGACTGAAATCGTTGCCCAGGACCGCGATATCCTCGCCGATCTCTACTACACGCTGAAAGGCAAGCCGTTCCACATCTATGCCCGCCACTTCGGCGGCTTCCCCGCGAATTATTACGAGCAGGATTTCTCCCTGCCGGTCAGCGTGACCGGTCCGGTCTTGTTCGTCGACAACGATCCGATCGATTGCCCGGAAGGCCAGGCCGAACTCATCAAGAGCTGGTCGCCACCCTATGGCGAGATGAAGGGCAAGACGCTTTATGCCTATCGCGTCCCGGCATCCTGCCTGGCGCCTAAATCGTCGGCAGCGGGTGCGACGGAAAATTAAGAAATCGAGCCGGGACTGTTGACCGGCTCGTGCAACTGCATCATGACAGGCCGCACTAGGAAGACGCTAAGCGTCCTGTTATCATGACCGAACCGCTGGAGTTCGCTCCGGCAAAGGAATGAAGGCATTTTGGACCGTTGAGCCCGCTCGAATTCGGCGCCGCCGACAGCGAAGATAGAGACGACAGGACGCACCGCGCCGGAGCGCGCGTGATCGCCTCGCTGTTCGTCGCATTCTTCGCCTATATCGGATTGGCGCTTGGCGGTGGCATCAACCTTGCCGCGCGCGCCGATGCGGACGCGCTCTCCTCGGGCAAAGACACCCAGCCTCTCTATCTATCACTGCGTGACCCGGTCCGCGGAATCGTCGTTGCCGATCGGCTGGTGACGCCGAAGGCTACATGGCACGATATAGGGCCTGCAACGCTTGCTGCCCTCCCTACCCTCGGATATCCGGCAACCTCGTGGCAATCGTACCGCCCGGATGATGCCACACGGTTCGAATCCCTGGCGTTTCGCGCCTATCTCGCACGTGCGCCTCCAGGCGCGCTCGCCTAAGCGTTTGGCGCAGACGCGCTGAATTTCCGACACGACCTCAAGTCCGCCTGCGGCCAGACCGTCGGCATAAGCCTATTTTCAAGGATAATACCATGCGTACCTCACCATGGCTCGTGGCACTCTATACGGTGATCATCGTCATTGGCTTTCTGATCGCACTGCCGAACGCGCTGCCGCCGTCGGTTCTCAGCAAGATCCCATCCTGGCTGCCTCAT
This sequence comes from Martinezella sp. CNPSo 3795, assembly GCF_057784475.1. Lineage (NCBI taxonomy): Bacteria > Pseudomonadati > Pseudomonadota > Alphaproteobacteria > Hyphomicrobiales > Rhizobiaceae > Martinezella > Martinezella sp. CNPSo 3795. The sequence goes on from NZ_JBXSOQ010000005.1 coordinate 59,754, forward strand.
AGCCAGGTTTCGCTCGGCCTCGACCTTCGCGGCGGCTCCTATCTCGTTCTCGAAGTCGACGAGAAGGACCTGACGAACGGCCGGCTGCAATCGCTGCAGCAGGACGCGCGCCGCGTGCTGCGCGACAAGAACATCCAGACCCGCTCGATCGTCCGCAATGGCGACCAGATCGTCGTGACGCTCAGCGACGCCTCGCAGAGCAGCGATGCCGTGACGCAGCTGCAGACGCTGGCCAATACGATCACGTCGGGCCTCTCGGCCGGCCAGTCCGATCTCAACATCAAGCCGAATGGCGCGACGATCGCGATGTCCTTCTCGCCGGCCGGTATTTCGGCCAACGTCGATTCCGCCGTTCAGCAGAGCCTTGAAGTCATCCGCAAGCGCGTCGACCAGGTGGGCGTCGCCGAGCCAACCATTCAGCGCGTCGGTCCGAACCGCGTTCTCGTCCAGCTTCCCGGCGCACAGGATCCGTCGCACTTGCGCGAGCTTCTCGGCTCGACCGCGAAGATGTCCTTCCACCTGCTGGCCGATAACGTCGACCCGAACAATCCCGGCCCCGGCGTCACCATCATGAAGGACGAGCAGGGCAACAGCTATCCGGTTCTCGACCGCATCGAACTGTCCGGCGACCGCCTGACGGATGCCCGCGTCAGCTTCGATCCGAACACGCACGAGCCGCTCGTCACCTTCCGCTTCGACAGCGCCGGCGCCAACCGGTTTGCCGAAATCACCCGCGAAAATGTCGGCAAGCCCTTCGCCATCGTCCTCGACAACAAGGTTCTGAGTGCGCCTAATATCCGCGAGCCGATCACGGGCGGCTCGGGCCAGATCTCCGGCAACTTCACCGCAGACAGCGCCACCACGCTTGCAGCCTTGCTGCGCGCCGGTGCCCTGCCGGCCAAGCTCACCGTCATCGAGGAGCGCACCGTCGGCGCCGACCTTGGTAGCGACGCGATCCAGAAGGGCATCTATAGCGGCCTGGTCGGCTTCGTTCTGGTTGCCGCCTTCATCTTCGTGCTCTATGGCGCCTGGGGGATTCTGGCGAATGTTGCCCTGCTCATCCACACAGTCCTGACCTTCTCGGCCCTGACGCTTGTCGGCGCCACGCTGACGCTGCCCGGCATCGCCGGCGTCGTCCTTGGTATCGGCCTCGCGGTTGATGCCAACGTTCTTATCAACGAGCGCATCCGCGAAGAGACCCGCAAGGGCCGCGGCGCCTTCGCCGCCATCGATAACGGCTTCAAGAAGGCTTATTCGACGATCATCGACGGCAACATGACGGCGCTGATTGCCGCCGCCATCCTGTTCTACTTTGGCTCCGGTCCGGTTCGCGGCTTTGCCGTGACCATGGGTCTCGGCCTCATCATCTCGATGTTCACCTCCGTCGCCTTCGTGCGTGTTGTGATGATCGCCATCACCCGTCGTCGCAAGCTGAAGGTGATCAACATCAGGCCGCTGATCCCCTTCAGCCCCTATGACAAGCACATCCAGTTCATGAAGGCCCGATTCTTCGGCGTCACCGTCTCGGCGATCCTGTCGCTCGCCTCGGTGGTCCTGTTCATCCATCCGGGCCTCAACTACGGCGTTGATTTCCGCGGCGGTATCCAGATGTCGGTCAAGACCAAGGACGCGGCCGATCTGGCGACGTTCCGCGAGGGTCTGAACACGCTCGGCCTCGGCGAAATCGCACTGCAGTCCTTCGGCGACAATAACAGCCTCCTTGTCCGCGCCCAGCGCCAGGACGGCGGCGAAGAGGCGCAGACGGCGGCAGTGACCAAGCTTAAAGCCGAAATCGTCAAGATCGACCCGAGCGCGACCATCGAAGGCACCGATGTCATCGGTCCGAAGGTTTCGGGCGAGCTTGCCTGGGCCGGCATCCTGTCGGTCGTGATCGCCAGCCTGGCGATGCTGTTCTACATCTGGTATCGCTTCGAATGGCCGTTCGCGGTCGGCGCCATCGTGACGCTGGTGCTCGACGTCACCAAGGCGATCGGCTTCTTCGCGATCACCGGCCTCGATTTCAACCTGACAGCCATCGCCGCGATCCTGACGCTTGTGGGATATTCGGTGAACGACAAGGTCGTGGTCTATGACCGCATGCGTGAAAACATGCGGCTTTACAAGTCGATGCCGCTGCGCGACATCATCGACAAATCGATCAACGAGACCCTGGCGCGAAGCCTCTATACCAACGCCACCGCCTTCCTGGCGCTGGTGCCGATGGCAATCTGGGGCGGCAGCGCCGTCTCCAGCTTCGCGATCCCGATGGTGTTCGGCATCCTCGTTGCCGGCGCCTCGTCGGTTTTCATCGCGGCACCGATCCTGCTGTTCCTCGGCGACTGGCGCCGCCGTCATGCCAAGCCGGTTGCCAATGATACGGCATCGACAGACGGCAAATCCGGTAAGGACAACAAGCAGATTCCTGCGGCATAATAAATGAAAAGAGGACATGCCCGGCTTCCGGGCATGTCCTCCACCGCCCTACGAAATCGGCGGCATATGCAAAGGCAAGCCCGGACGCGGCGCCGTAATCTTTTCCACGACACCGTTTTCCTGTTCGCTGACGAGCAGATGTTTGCCGTCGACGGTAAAAGCAATATTAGCTGGGCGCGCGCCGTCCGTGCGGATATGACCGGCCATTTTTCCCTCGGCGTCCACCATGGAAATTTCACCCAGGCCGTACATGGCGCAGTAAAGCATGCCACTGCGATCAAAGGCGAGGCCGGCCGGCCCGCGCAGCGCGTTCACGGCGGGCGACGTCATCGACTGGACAAACATTTCCTGCCTGCCGCCAACGACCTGCCGATAGATTTTTCCAGTCAGTGTTTCACTATAATAGAGCAATCCATCGGCATCGAAGGCAATGCCGCTCGCAAAGAGCAGACCGGCTGCGAGGACACGGATGACCCGTCCCTCAGCCGGATCGATCTGATAGACGCAGCCATTGTAAGCCGCCTTGAAGAAATCGGGATGGATGTGGCCGCCTTCGAGAAGATTGGCAAGACGGATGCCAGAATCAGTCATGTAAAGCAGGCCGTCGGGTCCGAAAGCGAGTGCATTCGGATGCAGAAAGGGACCATCCGCGCTACCCTCGATGACTTGCAGGACGCGGCCTTGCGCCGATAATCTGACAAGAGAATTCTCCGGGCCGTTGGCTACCCAGAAACATCCGTCGCCATCGACCGCAATCCCCATCGGCCGGCCGCCGACCCGGCAAAGTTCCTGCGGTACGCCGCTTGTGTCGAAAAGTTTCAGACAGCGGCGACTGGCATCCATTTCCACGACCGCCAGGCGGCCGTCCGGCAAAGCCACGAGGCCGCTAGGCAGACGCAGCCCGGTGGCAATCGTTTCGTTCATGTTTTGAAACCTTCATTCTACGCATTACGAAGCCCCAAAAACTCAAAATGCTGCGCCGGAATGATACATAAGCACGAAGAAGATCCTTTTCGAGCCGGACGAGTGCAAATCCGGATAAGATTCTTGCGCCGGAGGTCACATCCGCGTGCAGGCCCTGTTCATCTTGACAGGCTTTGGCGATTCGGAACATCCATAGAACGTCCCTATATTTCGCGCTTGCGATTCGCCGCATGCCGCGCTCCGCCTGCTGCCGGAGGTACTCAGGAGAGTTGATGACCGCCGCCTATCTGGAAAAGCTGAACCCGGAGCAACGGCTGGCGGTGGAACATGGCACGAGCGGTGACGGCCATATTGCCGGCCCGCTGCTCGTCATCGCCGGAGCCGGCTCCGGCAAGACGAATACGCTTGCCCATCGCGTCGCGCATCTAATCGTTAGAGGTGCGGACCCGCGTCGCATCCTGCTGATGACCTTTTCGCGCCGCGCTGCCGCCGAGATGGGCCGTCGCGTCGAGCGGATCTGCCGCGAGGTGCTGGGGGCCAATGCCGGTATCACCGCCGACGCGCTGGCATGGAGCGGCACGTTCCACGGCATCGGCGCACGTCTGCTCAGGGACTATGCCGAGCAGATCGGCATCGATCCGGCCTTCACGATCCACGACCGGGAAGATAGCGCCGACCTGATGAATCTTGCGCGCCATGATCTCGGCTTCTCGAAGACGGAGAACCGCTTCCCGACGAAGGCGACATGCCTTGCGATCTATTCACGCTCCGTCAATGCGGAAGCGCCGCTCGACGGCGTGCTGCGGGATTACTTCCCGTGGTGCGCCATGTGGGAGCAGCAGCTGCGTGATCTCTTCGCCTCTTATGTCGAGGCGAAACAGGCGCAGAACGTGCTCGATTACGACGACTTGCTGCTCTATTGGGCGCATATGCTGCAAGAGCCGCTGATCGCCGAGGATATCGGCAGCCGCTTCGACCATGTGCTTGTCGACGAATATCAGGACACCAATCGGCTGCAGTCCTCCATTCTGCTGGCTCTCAAGCCCGATGGCCGCGGACTGACCGTCGTCGGTGACGATGCGCAGTCGATCTATTCCTTCCGCGCCGCGACCGTGCGCAACATTCTCGACTTCCCGAAAGCCTTCACACCCTCGGCCGATATCGTGACGCTCGACCGCAACTACCGTTCGACGCAGCCGATCCTTGCTGCCGCCAACGCTGTAATCGATCTCGCCTCGGAGCGCTTCACCAAGAACCTGCGCACCGAACGGCAAAGCACGGAACGGCCGCGGCTAGTGACGGTGCGCGACGAGGCCGATCAGGCGCGCTACATCGCCGATCAGATACTGGAAAATCGTGAGGGCGGCGTAAGGCTGAAGCAACAGGCAGTGCTATTCCGCACCTCCAGCCATAGCGGCCCGCTGGAAGTGGAACTCACCCGGCGCAACATTCCCTTCGTCAAGTTCGGTGGGCTGAAGTTCCTCGATAGCGCTCATGTCAAGGATATGCTGGCGGCGCTTCGCTTCGCCCAGAACCCGCGCGATCGCGTCGCCGGCTTCCGCCTGATGCAGCTCCTGCCCGGCGTCGGCCCCTCCACGGCGCAGCGCGTGCTCGACCAGATCGGCGAAGAGGCAAGCCCGATTACCGCACTCACCGAACTGCCGCCACCGCCGCGCACGGGCGACGACTGGACCGCCTTTGTCGAGACGATGCGGGAGGTCAAAAGCGGCAAGGCCGGCTGGCCGGGGGAAATCGGCCTGGTTCGCCAATGGTACGAGCCGCATCTGGAACGCGCGCATGAGGATGCCGCGACCCGCCAGGCGGATCTCGTCCAGCTCGAACAGATCGCCGCGGGCTACGGCTCGCGCGAGCGCTTCCTCACGGAATTGACGCTTGATCCGCCTGACGCCACCAGCGATCAGGCCGGCGTGCCGCTGCTGGACGAGGACTACCTGATCCTGTCGACTATCCATTCCGCCAAGGGCCAGGAATGGACGAAGGTCTTCATCCTCAACGCCGTCGACGGCTGCATCCCCGCCGATCTCGCGGTCGGATCATCGGCCGAGATCGAGGAGGAACGGCGGCTGCTCTACGTCGCGATGACGCGGGCGAAGGACAATCTCGACCTCGTCATTCCGCAGCGCTTCTTCGTGCACGGCCAGCATGCGCAGGGCGACAAGCATGTCTTTGCCTCGCGCACCCGCTTCATTCCCGCGACCTTGCTGCAGTTCTTCGAGGTTTGCGGCTGGCCGCAGGCACGGGCCGAAAGTGCTGCCGCGATCCGGGCGCGGGAGGTACGCGTCGATGTGGGCGCGCGGATGCGGGGCATGTGGCGGTGAATTTGGCGGTTGTGAGCAGCAGGTCAGGCATGTTTTGTGATGCCGCCTCTTTGTGCGTGGCCCCTCACCCCAGCCCTCTCCCCGCAAGCGGGGCGTGGGGACGACCTCGCCAAGCAGTAGGCGTCTCTTCAAGGTGAAGCCGCTTGGGGCACCAATCCCCCTCTCCCCGCCTGCGGGGAGAGGGCTGGGGTGAGGGGCAATCCGAGATTTCAACTCACTCGATTGTCGCGAGTCATCTTTACTTCGCCTCGCGAAACATCTCGATGATCGCCGAAAAATCGCGACCGCCATTGCCAAGCTTTTCGAAGAGCGCATAAAGCTGCGCCGCCTCCGCGCCCAGGGGTGTCGATGCGCCACTGGAGAGCGCCGCCTCCTGCGACAAGCGCAGGTCCTTCAGCATCAAGGCTGCTGCGAAGCCGGGCTTATAATCATGATTGGCGGGCGACGTCGGCACAGGACCGGGCACCGGGCAATAAGTATTGATCGACCAGCACTGACCAGAGGAAGTCGAGGCGACATCGAAGAGAGCCTGATGAGAGAGGCCGAGCTTTTCGCCAAGCACGAAGGCCTCGCAGACGCCGATCATCGAGATACCGAGGATCATGTTGTTGCAGATCTTCGCCGCCTGGCCGGCGCCGGCATCGCCGCAATGGACGATCTTCTTGCCCATCACCTCGAGCAACGGCTTGGCGGCAGCAAAGCTCTCCGTCGAGCCGCCCGCCATGAAAGTCAGCGTTCCCGCTGCGGCGCCGCCTGTGCCGCCGGAAACGGGCGCATCTAGCGAGAGGCAACCAGCATCACCGGCCATCGCATGCGCCTTGCGGGCGCTATCGACATCGATGGTGGAGCTGTCGATCAACAGCGTCCCCTTGGGCACGGAGCGCAGCACGTCGGTCCAGACGGTGAGGACATGCTGGCCCTTCGGCAGCATGGTCACGACCACCTCTGCATCCGCCAGGGCTTCGGTGAGCACGCTGGCAGGCTTTACCCCCGATGCTTCGGCTGCCTTCAGCACATCATGCGAAAGGTCGAATCCTGTGACGGCGTGGCTGGCCTTGACGAGATTGGCGGCCATCGGCCCCCCCATATTGCCGAGGCCGATGAAGGCGATCCGTGTCATGATGTTTTCCTCCCATGATCGGTTATTTTGCGAAAAGCGGTGGCTGCGCCGGTATGAAGAAGCGGTCGATGGCATCCGTCGTCACTTCGGAGAGGCTCGCCGGCGACCATTTCGGATTGCGGTCCTTGTCGATGACGGCAGCACGCACGCCTTCGTAGAAATCGTGATTATACAATATGCCCTTGCAGGCACCGAGTTCACGATTGAGGCATTCGCCAAGATCGGCGCTCGTTCGCCCTGCCCTGAGAAGCCGCAAGGTCAGCTTCAGGCTGGTCGGCGAGCGGCTGGCGATGACGCCGGCAGCTTCAGCGGCAAACTCTCCGGGCTCACCGGCCAAGGCCTTCAGAATCTCCTCCACCGTGTTTGCCGAAAACGCCCGGTCGATCACATCCCGATTTGCGGCAAGCCGGCTTTCGCTGGCGTCTACCGCCATCGTCCGGATCAGCGCATGCACGTCTGCTGCCGTGGCCGAGGTAGACAATGCCGCAATCGCATCGACCAGAGCCGGCAGTTGCGACGATGCCACACAGTAATCGGCAAAGCCGGCATGGATGACATCGGCGGCGCCGATGGTCAGGCCTGTCAGGCCCATCCAGGTGCCTGCTTCCCCCGGCGCCTGCGGCAGCAGCCAGGTGGCGCCGACATCCGGGAAATAGCCGATGCCGGTTTCGGGCATGGCGAGGCGCGTACGCTCGGTGACCACGCGATGGCTACCATGCGCCGAAAGTCCGACGCCGCCGCCCATGGTGATGCCATCCATCAGCACCACATAAGGCTTGGGATAGCGCGAGATGGCGTGGTTGAGCAGGAATTCCTCGCGCCAGAAGGTTTCCGCTTCATCGGAGCCGTCCTTGCCGCTCTGATGCAGCAGGCGGATATCGCCGCCGGCGCAGAAGCCGCGCTCCCCTTCGCCCAAAACGATGATGCTCGCAATCGCCGGATCGGCGGCGAAATCCGCCAATGCCGGAGCGATGACCCGCACCATCGGCAATGTCAGGCTATTCAGCGCCTTCGGCCGGTTGAGCCTGATGATCCCGGCCGACCCGCGCCGTTCGATGATGACTTCGTCCGTGCTATCCATGCAAATCTCCTGTCCCTGCTGCCATCGATCCTCAGGGATTCATCTGTTGTCGGCAAGGATCATCTCGGCTGCCTTCTCGGCGATCATGATGGTTGGTGAATTGGTATTGCCCGATGTGATCGACGGCATGACGGAAGCGTCGGCGATGCGCAGCCTTGCCAATGCCCTGAGCCGCAGCCGCGGATCAACCACGCTTTGCGCGTCGCCGCCCATGCGGCATGTACCGACCGGATGGAAAATAGTCGTGCCGATATCGCCGGCGGCGCGCTCTAGGTCCGCATCGGTCTCGTAGGTCGGCCCGGGCTTGAACTCCTCCGGTCTGAATCGGGCAAAGGAAGGCTGCGCTACAATCCGCCGCGTCAGACGAATGGAGCGCACGGCGATCTCCCGGTCACGTGCCGCCGAAAGATAATTCGGGCTGATGGCCGGCTGCAGGGCGAAATCGGGGCTGCGCACATGCACCGAGCCGCGGCTTTCAGGTCGCAGATTGCAGACGCTGGCGGTGATGGCTGGAAAAGGGTGGACAGGATCGCCGAATTTGTCGAGCGAGACCGGCTGCACATGATATTGCAGATCCGGCGTTTCCTTGTCCGGCCCGGAGCGCGTGAAGATGCCGAGCTGGCTTGGCGCCATTGCCATAGGGCCTGAACGGCGAACCAGATATTCGAGGCCGATCGCAGCCTTGCCGATCAGCTTGGTCGCCTTCTCGTTCAACGTGGGCACGCCGGTCACCTTATAGGCAAGGCGCAGCTGCAGATGATCCTGCAGGTTCTCGCCGACGGACCGGACCTCGCGGACGACGTCGATACCGGCTTTGCTCAGCACCTCGCCGTTGCCGATGCCTGACAGCTCAAGAATGTGCGGCGATCCGATGGAACCGGCCGATAGTACCGTCTCCTTGTTCGCATAGGCGCGCTTTGCTACGCCATCATGCTGGAACTCGACGCCGGTCACGGCATCGCCCTCGACGATCAGGCGGCGGACCTGCGCCTTGGTATAGACGGTGAGATTGCCGCGCTTCATGGCCGGCCGCAGGAAGGCTTTCGTCGTGTTCCAGCGGATGCCGGAGCGCTGGTTGACGTCGAAATAACCGGAGCCTTCGTTGTTGCCGCGATTGAAATCCGCCGTCTCGGGGATACCGGCCTCCTTGGCCGCGGCCTGGAAGGCGTCGAGCACGGCCCAGCGCACGCGGGCCTTCTCGACCCGCCATTCGCCGCCGGCGCCATGCATCTCATCCTTGCCGCGATAATGATCCTCGGACTTGATGAAATAGGGCAATACGTCGTCCCAACCCCAGCCGGCGCAGCCGAGTTGGCGCCAGAGATCGTAGTCGCGCGACTGGCCGCGCATGTAGATCATGCCGTTGATGGAGGAGCAGCCGCCGAGCACCTTGCCACGCGGATAGTTCAGCGATCGACCGTTGAGACCTGCTTCGGGTGACGTGGTGAAACACCAGTCGGTGCGGGGATTGTTGATGCAATAGAGATAGCCAACCGGGATATGGATCCAGTGGTAATTGTCATTGCCGCCGGCTTCCAGTAGCAGCACCCTGTTGTTGCGATCGGCCGAAAGCCGGTTGGCCAGCACGCATCCGGCACTGCCGGCGCCGATGATGATGTAGTCAAAGCTGTCCATTGGTATGCCCCCTCACCCTAACCCTCTCCCCGAGGGGAGAGGGGACTATTTCGGCATTTGCCTCGGCCCCGTATCCGATCATCGTCAAAGACCGTTCCCCCTCTCCCCTCGGGGAGAGGGCTGGGGTGAGGGGGTGCACAACAAGTACGCATAGGTTTGATCATTACCGCCGATATTCAAACCCCAGCTTCCGTCCCAGCCGCGAGGCATAGAATTCGCCGATAACCCCGCGGCGGAAGAGCAAGACGCAGACCATGAAGACGATGCCGGTGATGATGGTGACGGGGAATTCCGAGGTAGCGAGATAGTTTTCCAGCGTCGCCACGAACCCCGCGCCAAAAATCGGGCCGATCAGCGTGCCGATGCCGCCAAGCAAGGTCATCAGGATGACTTCGCCGGACATCTGCCAGGCGACGTCCGTCAGCGTCGCAAACTGGAAGACCAGTGCCTTGACCGCTCCGGCCAGCCCCGCAAGTGCCGCCGACATGACGAAGGCGCCGAGCTTATAATGCGCGACGGAATAGCCAAGCGAAATCGCCCGCTGCTCGTTCTCGCGGATCGATTTCAGGATCATGCCGAAGGGCGAATTGATGAAACGCCAGATGATCAGCACGCCGATCAGGAAGATCGCGAGGACGAAATAATACATGTTGAAGGAGTTGTTGAGATCGAGGACGCCTAGGAGGTAGCCGCGCGGCACCGACTGAATGCCATCCTCGCCATGGGTAAATGCCGCCTGCAGGCAGAAGAAATAGAACATGTAGGAGAGCGCCAGCGTGATCATGGCGAAATAGATGCCCTGCCTGCGGATGGCGACGAAGCCCATGACGAGGCCGAGCAGCGACGCGCCGGCGACGCCGATCAGGATGCCGAGTTCGGGCGGAAGCCCCCACTCCTTCACCGCATGGGCCGTGAAATAAGCGGCCCCGCCGAAGAAGGTGGCGTGACCGAAGGAGAGCAGGCCGGCATAGCCAAGCAGCAGATTGAAGGCGCAGGCAAACAGCGCAAAGCAGAGCACCTTCATGACGAAGATCGGGTAGATGAAGAACGGCGCCCAGATCAGGCCAACGAGGCCGAGGATCAGCAACAGCTTCTGCACCGAAAGCTTCGGACGCTCCTTGGAACTCAAGCTGATCAATCCAGCCATATCACGCCTCCCGACCGAAGAGACCCGCGGGCCTCAGAAGCAGCACGATTGCCATGATGACAAAGATGACGATGTTGGAAGCTTCCGGATAGAAGACCTTGGTGAGGCCTTCGGCAATCCCAAGCATATAGCCTGTCACGATCGCCCCCATGATCGAGCCCATGCCGCCGACGACCACGACGGCGAAGACGATGATGATCATGTTCGACCCCATCAGCGGCGAAACCTGATAGATCGGTGCTGCGAGCACCCCGGCGAAGGCGGCAAGCGCGACGCCGAAGCCGTAGGTCAGCGTCAGGAGCACCGGCACGTTAACGCCGAAAACCTGGACGAGCGTGGAATTCTCGGTCGCGGCGCGCAGATAGGCGCCAAGCTTGGTCTTTTCGATCAGCAGCCAAGTGCCGATGCAGACGACCAGCGAGGCAATGACCACCCAGCCGCGATAGACGGGCAGGAACATGAAGCCGATATTTCTTGCGCCCGCCAGCTCCGTCGGTACGGCATAGGGTTGGCCGGAGGAGCCGTAGAGATAGCGGAAGGTTCCTTCTATGGTCAGGGCCATGCCGAAGGTGAAGAGCAGGCCATAGAGCGGGTCGACCCTGTAGAGCCTGCGCAGGCAGAACCTTTCCACCAGCGCGCCAAACAGGCCGACGGTCAGCGGTGCCAAAACGAGGGCCGGCCAATAGCCGATGCCGGCATAGGAAAGCAGCAGATAGGCGGTGAAGGCCCCGAGCATATAGAGCGCGCCATGGGCGAAATTGATGACCCTGAGCATGCCGAAGATGATCGCGAGACCAAGGCTCAGCAACGCATAGAAGGAGCCATTGATCAGCCCGATCAGCAATTGACCGAGAAGAGCCTGGGCGGGGATGCCGAATATCGTCGTCATGCTCAGACCCCCAGAACCTTGTGCAGCATATCCATGCGCTCGGAGAGCTCGCCGACCGGGAATTCCGAGATCATCTGGCCGTGATCCATCACATAGAAGCGATCGGCGATGCGGCTGGCAAAGCGGAAATTCTGCTCGACGAGCAAGATGGTCATGCCACGGCCTTTCAGCTTCTGCAGGACTTCGCCGATGCGCTGAACGATGACCGGGGCAAGGCCCTCGGTCGGTTCGTCAAGCAGCAGCATACGGACGCCGGTGCGCAGGATGCGGGCCATGGCGAGCATCTGCTGCTCGCCGCCAGAAAGCCTTGTGCCGACGCTGTTGCGCCGCTCATGCAGATTTGGAAACAGCTCGAAGATCTCGTCGAGCGTCATGCCGCCTGCCGCCACGACCGGCGGCAGCATCAGGTTTTCATAGACGCTGAGCGTGGAAAAGATGCCGCGCTCTTCCGGCACGAAACCGATACCCTGATGTGCCGTCTTGTGCAGCGGCACCTGCATCATGTCCTTGCCGGCAAAGGTAATCCTGCCCTTGCGGGCGCGGACGATGCCGACGATGGTGCGCAATGTCGTCGTCTTGCCGACGCCGTTGCGGCCGAGGATGGTGACGGTTTCCCCCTCGCCCACACGCATGTCGACGCCATGCAGGATGTGACTTTCACCATACCAGGCATTGAGGCCCTGAACGTCCAGAAGCGGCGCCATCGTCAAGCCTCCTCCGTGCCCATATAGGCTTCGCGGACGCGCGGGTCTTTGCTGACCGTCGCATAATCGCCCTGGGCCAGGATTTCGCCGCGCTGCAGCACGGTGACATGATGGCAGATATCGGCAACGACCGAGAGATTGTGCTCCACCATGAGCACAGCCCTGTCGCGCGCCACATCTCGGATGATGGCGGAAACGGTGTTTACGTCCTCCAGCCCCATGCCGGCCATCGGCTCGTCGAGCAGCAGCACCTTCGGATCGAGCGCGAGCGTCGTTGCGATCTCCAGTACGCGCTTGCGGCCATAGGAAAGATCGGCTGCTACAGCATCACGCTCCTTCGACAGACCGACAGAGGCGATGAGCTGTTCGGCGCGGGCATTGAGGCTGTCGAGAGCGGATAGCGGCCGCCAGAACTGGTGGGCAAGATTGTTCGGCCGCTGCAAGGCGACGCGAACATTGTCCAGCACCGTCAAATGCGGGAAGACGGCGGAAATCTGGAAGGAGCGCACGAGACCCATGCGCGCGACCTTGTCGGGTCTTGTCTTGGTAATATCGGTGCCGAGCAGCGTGATCGTGCCGTGCGTCGGCTGCAGGAATTTGGTGAGCAGATTGAACACCGTCGTCTTGCCGGCGCCGTTCGGGCCGATCAGAGCGTGGACCTGGGCATGATGCACGTCGAGATCGACATTCTTGACGGCGGTGAAACCACCGAAATCGCGGCGCAGTCCCCGGGCGGACAAGACCACCCGGGGCTCTTCATGCGGATGTGTCGCTGACATCGCCATGGGCTGTTCCGAGCCCTATTGCTTGACGAGGTCGCAGCCGCTCTTGGCCGGATCGATATAGGCGTCCTTGCCGGGGATCGTCGCCAGCACGTTGAAGTAATCCCACGGCTCCTTGCTGTCTTCCGGCTTCTTGACCTGAAGCAGATACATGTCGTGGATCATGCGGCCATTGGCGCCGACCGTGCCGCCGCGGCCGAAGAAATCATCAACCGGCATTTCATGCAGCTGCTTGGCAACGGCGTCGGTATCATCCGTGCCGGCCTTCTGCACGGCCTTCAGATATTGCATCACGGCGGAATAGGTGCCGGCATGGATCATGTTCGGCATCTTGCCGGTGCGGGCAAAGAAGCGCTTGCCGAATTCGCGGCTCTTGTCGTCGAGGTTCCAGTAGTAGCCTTCGGTCAGCGTCAGGCCTTGCGCCGCCTGCAGCCCGAGGCCGTGCACTTCGGCGAGCGTGAAGAGCAGTGCCGCCAGATGCTGGCCGCCCTGGGTGATGCCGAATTCCGAGGCCTGCTTGATGGCATTCGAGGTGTCGAGGCCGGCATTGGCAAGGCCGATGACCTTGGCGCCAGAGGACTGCGCCTGCAGCAGGAAGGAAGAGAAATCATTGGTCGACAGCGGATGGCGGACGGAGCCGAGCACCTTACCACCGCTTGCCTTGACGAAATCGCTGGTCTGCTGCTCAAGCGAGTAGCCGAAAGCGTAGTCCGCGGTCAGGAAGAACCATGTGTCGCCGCCCTGCTTGACGAGCGCGCCGCCGGTACCGACGGCCAGGGCATGCGTGTCATAGGCCCAGTGGAAGCCATAGGGCGAGCATTGCTTGCCGGTGAGATCGGTGGTCGCGGCGCCGGTGACGATATCGATCTTCTTCTTTTCCTTGGCGACCGCCTGCACGGCGAGCGCGACCGAAGAGGTCGTTAGCTCCATGATGGCATCGACCTTGTCCTGGTCGTACCATTGGCGGGCGATGTTGGAGGCGATATCGGGCTTGTTCTGGTGGTCGGCATCGACGATCTCGATCGGCACACCTAGAACCTTGCCGCCGAAATCCTCGGCGGCCATCTTGGCGGCCGCTACCGACGACTTGCCGCCGAAATCCGCATAGACTCCGGACTGATCGTTCAGAATGCCGATCTTGACGACACCATCGGACGGGCCGGCGGCGAAAGCCGCGGTGCCGGCAAGCAGAAATGCAAGGGACGCAATAAGACTCTTTCGCATATCCTCTCCTCCCAGAGATTTGGCAAAAACGAATCTGTTCAAAATTGGCCAGCCGCTTTCCTCAAAGCGACTTTTCCCGATAGGCAAGATCACGGAATTCGCGCGTTGACGCAAGTCGCGATTGCAACTAATTCCAAACAAGGTCTGTTCATTTTTGAACAGAGGGGGAGGCATGAAGCGCACGCCGCATTTTACCTGGGACGATCTGCAGTTCTTCCTCGCCGTTGCGCGAACGGGGCAACTTTCGACTGCGGCGCGACAGCTGCGTACCAGCCATGCCACGGTCTCGCGCCGTATCGACCGGCTGGAATTCGCCTTGAAGGTCAAGCTCTTCGAGCGCAATCCGCGCGGCTACATGCTGACCGGAATGGGGCAGCGCTTCGTCGATACGGCCGAAAGAATGGAGCAGGAAACCGAGCGTCTGCGGACCGATCTTTCGACGGGATCGGCAGCCCAAGGCGGCGTGGTGCGCATCAGCGCGCCGGAGGGGTTTTCCAATTTCTTCTTCACCGGCGTTCTGCCGGAATTCACTGCGAAACATCCGAACATTTCGCTGGAGCTGATCACCATCCAGCAGATCATGTCGCTCTCGCGCAAGGAAGCCGACATCGTCGTGGTGCTCGACCCGCCGAAGGCGGGACCCTACTTCACCGAAAAACTGACAGACTATCATCTGCAGGTCTACGGATCGCGCGATTACCTTGCCCGCCATCCGCCAATCGAAAGCCGCGACGATCTGCCTGACTTCACCTTCATCGGCTATATCGAGGACATGATCTTCGCGCCGGGCCTGGACTATCTCGATGACGTCCATCCGCGCATCAGGCCGCAATTCCAGAGCTCGAGCATCTTTGCGCAGCTGACGGCGACGAAGAATGGCCAGGGGCTGTGCGTGCTGCCGTTCTTCATCGCCGGCAAACATCCGGATCTGCAGGTCGTGCTACCACATGAGGTGGATCTCAGGCGCCACTACTGGATCACCTGCCACCGCGACCTGCGCCAATCGCCACGCGTGCGCACCGTCATCGATTTTTTGGCGGAAGCCGTACGCAGGAACGCACCGGCGTTTCTGGGCCCCTGGAGAAAAACCGAGAACTGAGATCGCTTCAGGCTATAGCGTGCTCGGGGCAGCATAGATCTTGCCGAGCCCGGCGGCATCGAAGCTCGCCCGCTCGACGAGGCGAAGCTCCCAATCCAGCGACGAACGCACGATCGTTTCCAAGCTGTCGTGTTTTGGAACCCAGCCCAGCTCGCGACGAGCAAGCGTCGCGTCTGCAACAATGCTCGCCATATCGCCAGGCCGGCGCGGAGCGATATGGATACGGAAGGAACGGCCATGGATGCGCATGACCATGTTGAGCACGTCAAGCACGGAATAACCGTGGCCATAGCCGCAATTGGCAACCAGCGAGCGGCCGCCATCGCGCAGATGGCGCAAGGCCACGAGATGCGCCTCAACAAGATCGCTCACGTGGATGTAGTCGCGCACGCCGGTGCCGTCATGTGTCGCGTAATCCGTGCCGTAGATATCCACCTGACGGCGGCGGCCGAGGGCCGCCTCGCAGGCGACCTTGATGAGATGGGTGGCACCATCAGTGGACTGACCAGCCCTTCCCCCAGGATCAGCGCCGGCGACATTGAAATAACGCAGCGCCACATAGCGGAAATCATAGGCCGCGGCGGCATCGCGCAGCATCAGCTCGGACATGAGCTTGGATTGACCATAGGGGGATTCAGGCCGCAACGGCACATCTTCGCTAACCGGTCGATCCGCGGGCTGCTGACCATAGACGGCAGCGGTGGACGAAAAGACGAAATAGCGGATGCCGGCCCTGACGGCGGCGCTCATCAGGGCGCGGGTCTTGCCGGTGTTGTTTTCGTAATAGGCAAGAGGGTCCTCGATCGACATCGGCACGACGGCAGAGCCAGCGAAATGGATGATGGCTTCTATATCGTTCTCGGCGAAAATCGTTTTGAGCAGCGCCTCGTCAGCGACATCGCCGAGATAGAAGCGGGCCGCGGGCGGCACTGCCCAGCGAAAGCCCGTGGAAAGGCAATCGAGAACAACAACGTCCTCGCCCGCGTCAAGCAATCTCCAGACCATGTGGCTGCCGATATAGCCGGCTCCGCCCGTCACCAAGACAGTCATTCTTCGCGTCCCCGCCAAGTCTTATCGGCGATATATGAGGCCGCTTCCCCTGCGAAATTGATTAAAAGCCGGAGGTGGGGCGGGAAAGATTGCGAGAATGGTTAGAGGGGGCTTTCGCAGTTTGATTGGATTTTATGGATTGGGTATGCGACGGCAGGCCTCGCATATATCGGAGAGTGCATACCCCCCTCTGTCACTTCGTGACATCTCCCCCACAAGGGGGGAGATTGGTAACCTGTAGCATCAACCTACCTTAAACCAACTTCGTATCCGCAGAGAGTGAAGCGGATTGTATTGTTAAGGGCGGCTGTAAACTCCCAACGATCTCCCCCCTTGTGGGGGAGATGTCGCGATAGCGACAGAGGGGGGTATCAAAGGTGAGGCAAGCGAGAGGATGCCTTTCGATCGTGGAGCCGGTCGAAGCGAAGCCCTCACAAACTCAAAATATATCTACTCAACCTTTCCGCGGCATCCGCCACCTGCACCGGATCGCGCAGGAAGCAGGCGCGCATGAACAGCTCTCCGCCCAAACCGAAGGCCGTTCCGGGTGCTAGGCCGACGCCGGTCTTATCGACGATGTCAATGGCGGCCTTGCGGCTGTCGGTGACGCCGTCGATCCTGAGGAAGGAATAGAGCGCGCCATCCGGCTTCAGCGTCTGCACGCGATTGGTGGCGATCAGCGCGTCGCAGAGGATGTCGCGCGAGCGAGTGGCCTTTTCGATATTGGAGCGAACGAAATCATCGCCCTCGTTCAGCGCTGCAACCGCGCCTCTCTGCATGAACTGCGCGACGCCGGAAGTCGAATATTGCACGAGGTTTTCGATCACCTGCCCGAGCTCGGCCGGTGCGACGATCCAGCCGACACGCCAGCCGGTCATTGACCAGTTCTTCGAGAAAGAATTGACGAAGAGAATCTTGTCGTCGGCTTCCTTGACATCCAGGAAGCTCGGCGCGCGGCCGCCCGCATAATAGTAGAGCGCATAGATTTCGTCGGCCATGATCCAGAGATCATGCTTGCGCGCCAAAGCGAGGATATCGCGAAGATCCTGATGGGTCGCCGTCCAGCCTGTGGGGTTGGACGGGGTATTGATGAAGAGGCCCTTGGTCTTCGGCGTAATCGCCCCTTCCAGCCGGTTGAGATCGAGCGACCATTTGCCGTGTTCAAACTGTAAGGGTACGGCGACGGAACGGGCGCCTGCGATCTCGAGCGCCGCAGCAATGTTCGGCCAGGCGGGCGACAGATAGACCATCTCGTCGCCGGGAGCGGTGATCGCCTGCACGGACAGCTGGATCGCCTGCATGCCGGAGCCGACGACATAGAAATTCTCCATCGGCAGCGAGGTGCCGAAATGCCGGCCATAATAATCGGCGAGCGCCTGACGCAGCTCGGGAATACCGCGCTGCCAGGTGTAAAAGGTTTCGCCGGCGTTGAGCGAGGCCATGGCGGCGCGGTTGATGAAATCCGGCGTCGGCAGATCGCCCTCACCGACCCAGAGTGGCAGCAGGCCCTCACGGCCGCGGGCATAGTTGACAACTTCCACGATCCCGCTTTCGGGCGCTGCGAGCGCGCGTGGGCTGAGGCTATCTAGTATCGACATGCAAAGTCTCCGGTTTCTGCCTTCATAAAGCAGAGCGGCGGACAAATCCCATGACTTTGCCTTAGTGACCGATCGATTTTGGTGATGAATAAAGCCCCGATCCTTGACGGAACCGGAGCTTTGAAAGAGGTTGAAGCAGGCCTATCAGCGCTTGGCGAGAAGATCGCGGATTTCGGTGAGCAACTGAACGTCGGCCGGCGGCGGAGCTGCCTCGGCAACCTTCTCTTCCTTGCGCTCGAGCTGGGCACGCAGCGTGTTCACGCCCTTGACCATCAGGAAGATGATCCAGGCGAGGATGAGGAAGTTGATGAGGACGGTGATGAAGTTGCCGTAGGCGAAGACCGCCCCCTGGGCACGGGCGGCTGCCAGCGTCGGCGCGTTGACCGCCGAAGAAAGGCCGATGAAATAGTTCGAAAAATCGAAGCCGCCGAAAATCGCGCCGACGATCGGCATGATGATATCGTCAACCAGCGATTTCACGATGCCGCCGAAAGCGCCGCCGATGATCACGCCGACTGCGAGATCCATGACATTGCCGCGGGCGATAAATGCCTTGAATTCATTTAGCATTGAGCAGTCCCCTTCGCGTTGCCGTTGAATTCACTGATGATAATTAGCACCATCTTTTTCCTTATTTTTCAACAGCAAATTGACCAGGAGTCTTGTCCAGGCATGCATATCCCATGATAATTTCACCACATTAGCAACTTTAGGGCGCATATATTCGGCAGCTTGTTCGTCAGTTGCGAGCAACCAAGCCGAGGCCACTGGCTGTACATCAGGGATCTAGGGTCAGTCGTTCGGCATAGTCGGCCGCGCGTCAAGCGCTGACGGCACTCTCCCGCATCACTTCCGCGACGAGCTTGCGAACGTAGTCAGGACCGGGCGCCTGATCGAAGAGAATGCGATAGATGATCGGCGAGATGACGTGATCCATCAGTTCCACCAAAGTCGGAAAGGGCTCGCCAGCCGCCTCCGCCCGCGCAATAAATACGCTTAGTTGGCAGCGTGTATAGGTGCAGCATTTTTCCGCATTTGCGCTATCGGGTACCGCGAGAACATCGCGCAGCAGTTGCCGTCCGACTCCCGAGGCCATTTCATCGGCATATTGCTCGACCCAGGCCTCCAGGTCCTCCCGGGCGCTGCCAATCCTAGCGGGCTCGCCTTCAGGCTGCAGGCGTGAGGCGGCAACATCCGCCAGAAGCTTTTGAAGGTCGCCCCAGCGGCGGTAGATCGTCGACGGCGTGACATTGGCGCGCTGCGCGATCAGCGGGATCGTCACCTCGGCGCGATCCATCGTCGCCAGCATGTCGCGGACGGATTGATGCACGGCCGCTTGCACTCTGGCGCTGCGCCCGCCGGGGCGGGGATTTTCTCTGTAGCCCATAAGCCCTTGCCAATTTTTCCCGTTTTGCGGATCGTGAATGATCCGTGGACATTCACTAACGCAAATTATTTGTTTTTATACATCAGGCGCCCTATATGCGTCTAACGCAATCTTTTAGCTTTAGGTAGGATATAGTCGATGACCGAACTCGATTCCACCGGCAGCGCTCCGATTTCACCAGCCAGACGCCTGGCGCCTTTCTATTATGCCGCAACCAGCGCGCTGTTTTTGGCTGCCTCGTCCGTACCGACGCCTCTCTATCGCCTTTATCAGCAGGCCTTTGCCTTTTCGCCGGTGCTGCTTACGGTGATCTTCGCCGTCTATGCCTTCTCCCTTCTCGCCGCGCTCCTCATCGTCGGCTCGATCTCCGACCATCTCGGCCGTCGGCCTGTGATCTTTGCTTCGATCCTCCTCAATATGGTGGCGATAGTATTGTTTTTAATGGCCAGTGGTTCGGATTGGCTAATTGCCGCCCGCATCGTGCAGGGCTTCGCGACGGGCACTGCCGTCAGTTCCGTCGGTGCCGCGCTTGTCGATCTCGATCCGATCAGAGGATCGATCACCAACAGCCTTGCCCCGCTTGTGGGCATGGCGATCGGCGCGATCGGTACGAGCCTGCTGATCCAGTTCGCGCCGGCCCCGACCGTACTCGTCTATATCGTCACGCTTGCCCTGCTGGCGCTGCAAGCCGCGCTGCTATGGCTGATGCCGGAGACTACGAGCCGAAGGACCGGCGTGCTCGCATCGCTGAAGCCGGAAGTCGCCGTTCCCCAGCAGGCGCGGCGGACGCTGCTAGCGCTGACGCCGATCAATATCGCCGTCTGGGCGCTCGCCGGCTTCTATCTGTCGCTGGTGCCCTCGCTGGTCAGCGCCACGACCGGCAGCACGGCGCCGCTGGTCGGCGGTTCTGTAGTCGGGG
The DNA here is from genome assembly GCF_057784475.1 of Martinezella sp. CNPSo 3795. Lineage (NCBI taxonomy): Bacteria > Pseudomonadati > Pseudomonadota > Alphaproteobacteria > Hyphomicrobiales > Rhizobiaceae > Martinezella > Martinezella sp. CNPSo 3795. The sequence goes on from NZ_JBXSOQ010000005.1 coordinate 80,085, forward strand.
CATTGACGATCAGCGGTGCGGCCGCGGTGTTCCTGTTGCGTAAGCGATCCGCCGCCGCGATCATGAAGTTCGGCATACCAACCATGTGCCTCGGCATACTGACCATCATCGCCGGCATGCATGCGGCTGAAGTGTCGATCCTCGCCCTGGGAACTGTGATTGCCGGCTCGGGCTTCGGGGCGGTTTTCCTCGGCACGGTCAGAAGCATCATGCCACTGGCAAAGCCCGACGAACGCGCCGGGCTGCTCTCCGCCTTCTACATCCAGAGCTACCTCGCCTTCAGCGTCCCCGCCATCTTCGCCGGCTTCCTGTCGAAAGCGCTCGGCTTTGCCGAGGCTGCCGATATCTATGCGGTAGCGATCCTTCTGCTCGTGGGTTGGGGCGTCGTTGCGCTGAGGGCGGGGCAAGAGAAGCCATTGAGCAACGCGTAAGCAAAATCTTACGTACTCGCCATTGATCTAGGCTGAACCAATCAACAAAAAAGGGCCGCTCCTGACAGGGGCGGCCCATGATTTGTCGCGAGCAATAGCTCTCCGGTTCAGGCCGCCTTCTTGGCGCCATAGGGATCGAAGCGGCCGTAGAAGGTCTCGCCCTTTGCGGCCATATCCTTCAGAAGCGCTGTGGGCTGGAAATGCGGGCCGTAGGGGGCCGCCAGCTTTTCGCAGAGCTCCACGAAAGCCTTCACACCCATGCCATCGATATAGGACAGCGCACCGCCGGTATAGGGAGCGAAGCCGAAGCCGAGGATGGAGCCGACATCGGCTTCGCGCGGATCGGTGACGATGCCTTCTTCGATGGTGCGGGCAGCTTCCAGCGCGATCGTGACAAGGAAGCGCTGTTTCAGCACGTTGACATCAATCTCATCGGCCTTCTTCTGCGGATAGAGATCCGTGAGGCCCGGCCAGAGCGACTTCTTCGCCGGCTTCGGCGGGTAATCGTAGAAGCCCTTGGAGTTCTTCCGGCCTAAACGACCCTCGCCTTCGACGAGACCGCTGATCAGCTGCATATGACGCGGGTCGACCGCCTTTTCGCCGAGATCGGCAACCGTCGCCTTCAGGATCTTGTAGGACAGATCGATAGCGACTTCATCGTTCAGCGCCAGAGGCCCGACAGGCATGCCAGCCATCTTGGCGGCATTCTCGATCATGGCTGCGGGCACGCCTTCGATCAGCATGTCATAGGCTTCGTGGATATAGCGGAAGACGCAGCGATTGACGAAGAAGCCACGGGTATCATTGACGACGATCGGCGTCTTCTTGATGGCGGCGACATAGTCGAGCGCAACCGCCAGCGCATGGTCGCCGGTTTCCTTGCCGAGGATGACTTCGGTCAGCATCATCTTCTCGACCGGCGAGAAGAAGTGGACGCCGATGAAATCGACCGGGCGCTTGGAATTCTTCGCAAGGCCCGTGATCGGCAGCGTCGAGGTGTTGGAGGCAAAGACGGCGCCGGCCGGCAGCACGGCTTCGACGGCCTCGATAATGGCCTTCTTGACGTCGCGATCCTCGAACACGGCTTCGATGACGAGATCGGCATCTTTGAGATCGGCATAATCGGCCGACGGCGTGATGCGCGAGAGCAGAGCTGCGCCTTCGTCCTGCGTCAGCCTTCCCTTACCGATCGAGTCCTTGACCAGCCCCTCGCCGACGCCCTTGCCCTTGGTTGCGGCTTCGATATCGCGGTCGATAAGCGTGACCGGGATGCCGGCGACAGCCGTGACATAGGCGATGGACGCGCCCATGAAGCCGGCGCCGACGACGCCGACCTTCTTCAGCTCCGTCTTCGGCTGGCCGGCCGGGCGGCGGGCGCCCTTGCCGAGTTCCTGCATGGAGATGAACAGCGAGCGGATCATCGAATAGGCTTCGGTGGTCTGCAGCACATGGGTGAAATAGCGCTGCTCGATCTTCAGGCCGGTATCGAAGGGAACCTGCAGGCCTTCATAGACGCATTTGAGGATGGCGAGCGCTGCCGGATAATTGCCGGATGTCTCGCGACGCAGGATGGCCGGGGCTGCTGGCCAGAGCTGGGCTGCGGCCGGCGTCCAGATGCCGCCGCCCGGTGCCTTGAAGCCCTTTTCGTCCCAGGGGGCGATGGGCTTCAGGCCATCCTTGATCATCTGCTTGGCGGCCGGGATCAGCTGATCCGGCTCGACCACCTGATGCACCAGGTTCATAGCCTTGGCGCGAGCCGCCGTCAGCGACTGGCCCGTCGTCATCATCTGCAGGGCGGATTGCGCATCCGTCAGGCGCGACACGCGCTGCGTGCCGCCGGCGCCGGGGAAGATACCGACCTTGACCTCGGGCAGCGCAATCTTGACGCTCTTGGCGTTTGACGCGACGCGGCCGTGGCAGGCCAGCGACAGCTCGAAAGCGCCGCCCATGCAGGTACCGTTGATGGCCGAAACCCATGGCTTGCCGCAGGTTTCGAGCTTGCGGAACAGGCCGGTCATGCGGCCGACGAGATCGAAGAGCTTCTGCGTGGCAGCGGCCGGATCCTTCGCCTTTTCCTCCTGATAGAAGGAAAACATCGACTTGATCATCGAGAGATCGGCACCGCCGGAGAAGGAGGATTTGCCTGAGGTGAAGACCACGCCCTTGACGGCCGCATCGGCAACCGTGGCATCGATGATGGCGTTCAGCTCCTCGAGGATCTCGGCGGTGAAGACATTCATGGACTTGCCGGGCATGTCCCAGGTAACAAGGGCTATGCCGTCTGCGTCGGTTTCGACGGTGAAATTCGTGTAAGCCATTGGTTTCCCCTCCTCAGACGCGTTCGATGATCGTGGCCGTGCCCATACCGGCGCCGATGCAGAGCGTAACCAGCGCCGTGTTGAGGTCGCGGCGTTCCAGCTCATCCAGCACGGTGCCGAGGATCATCGCGCCGGTGGCGCCGAGCGGATGGCCCATGGCGATGGCGCCGCCATTGACGTTGATCTTGTCATGCTCGATATCGAAGGCTTGCATGTAGCGCAGCACGACGGCGGCAAAGGCTTCATTCAGTTCGAAAAGATCGATGTCGGCAAGCGTCAAGCCGCTGCGCTTCAGGAGTTTTTCGGTGACGTCGACCGGGCCTGTCAGCATGAGCGCCGGGTCGGAGCCGATATTGGCGAAGGCCTTGATACGGCCACGCGGCTTCAGCCCCATGCTTTCACCGCCCGCCTTGGAGCCGAGCAAAACGGCGGCAGCACCATCGACGATCCCGGAGGAGTTGCCGGCGTGATGGACGTAGTTGATGCGCTCGACTTCCGGATGCGCCTGGATGCCGACGGCTTCGAAGCCTCCCATCTCGCCGGGCATCTGGAAGGACGGATTGAGCGAGGCGAGCGCCTGCATATCGGTGCCGGGACGCATGTGCTCATCGCGGTCGAGAATGGTCAGGCCGTTGATGTCCTTCACCGGAATGACCGAATTCTTGAAGTAGCCCTTCTCCCAGGCATTGGCGGCGCGCTTCTGACTTTCGACGGCATAGGCATCGACGTCATCGCGGGAGAAGCCGTATTTCGTGGCGATAAGATCGGCCGAGACGCCCTGCGGCATGAAATAGGCCGGGAAATTGACGGAGGGGTCCATGAACCAGGCACCACCCGACATGCCCAAGCCGACGCGCGACATGCTTTCGACGCCGCCGGCGATGACGATGTCATCAGCCCCTTGAGCGATCTTGGCCGCGCCGAAATTCACGGCATCAAGGCCGGAGGCGCAGAAGCGGGAAATTTGCATGCCAGGCGCCTTGGTGGAATAGCCGGCTTCGAAGGCAGCGCCCCTCGGGATAACGGCGCCTGCTTCCATGACAGGATCGACGCAGCCCATGATGATGTCGTCAACCGTTTCGGTATCGAGGCCGTTGCGGTCGCGGATCGCCTCCAGCGTCTTGGCGGCAAGGCGCACGGAGGGCACTTCATGCAGCGCCCCATCCTTCTTGCCCCGCCCGCGCGGCGTGCGCACGTGGTCGTAAATGAAAACCTCGGTCATGTCTCATCTCCCTGCAGCGGCTGGCGCCGCCTTGATCAAAAGGCTTCCGCCGCCAGTTCCATCATCGTGTCGGCACCGGTTTCGATGCGCGCCTTGCGCAGCGCCGTTTCCGGCATGATGCGCTCCATGTAGAACCGCGCCGTGACAAGCTTGTTCTTCAGATAATCCTCGCGCGCGCTGTCGCCAGCCGCAAGGCCTGCCTGCGCCGCCTTGGCCATCTTCGCCCACATATAGCCGAGAACGACGAGGCCGAAGAGGTGCATGTAATCGGTCGAGCCGGCACCGGCATTGTCGGGCTTGGCCATGGCATTCTGCATGAACCACATGGTTGCGGCCTGCACATCGTTCAAGCCTTTCTTCAGATGCTTGGTGAAGAAAGCCATCTGCTCGTCGCTGCGGTTTTCCTCGCAGAAATCGCCGATTTCCTTGAAGAGAGCCATGACGGCGCGGCCGCCGTTCAGCGCCAGCTTGCGGCCCACGAGATCGAGCGCCTGAATGCCGTTGGCGCCTTCATAGATCATGGTGATGCGGGCATCGCGGACATACTGGCTCATGCCGTGCTCTTCGATATAGCCGTGACCACCGAAGACCTGCTGTGCCATGACGGCATGCTCGAAGCCCTTGTCGGTCAGGACGCCCTTCAGGATCGGCGTCGCCAGACCCAGCATATCGTCAGCTGCCTGGCGGTCCTTCTCATCCGGGGAGCGATGGGCGATATCTGATTTCAGCGCCGTCCAGAGCAGGAAGGCGCGGCCGGCCTCGTTGAAGGCGCGGATCGTCATCAGCGAGCGACGGATATCCGGATGCACGATGATCGGGTCCGCCTTCTTGTCGGGCGCCTTCGGGCCGGAGAGCGAGCGGCCCTGAATGCGCTCGCGGGCATAATTGGCCGCGTTCTGATAGGCGATCTCGGCGATGGAGAGACCCTGCAGGCCAACGCCGAGGCGAGCCTCGTTCATCATCACGAACATGGCGTTGAGGCCCTTGTTCTCCGCACCGATCAGGAAGCCTGTGGCCTCATCATAGTTCATGACGCAAGTGGCGTTGCCGTGGATGCCCATCTTGTGTTCGATCGCACCACAGGAGACAGGGTTGCGATCGCCGAGCGAACCGTCATCCTTGACGAGGAACTTCGGCACGATGAAGAGTGAGATGCCCTTGGTGCCCTCAGGCGCACCTTCGATGCGGGCAAGGACGAGATGAACGATATTGTCCGTCATGTCGTGCTCACCGGCCGAAATGAAGATCTTCTGACCTGATATCTTATAGCTGCCATCAGGCTGTGGCACCGCCTTGGTGCGCAAGAGTCCGAGATCGGTGCCGCAATGCGGCTCGGTGAGGTTCATGGTGCCGGACCAGCTGCCCTCGACCATCTTCGGCAAATAGGTCTGCTTCTGTGCGTCGGTGCCATGCACGAGGATGGCGGCAATAGCGCCCTGCGTCAGGCCCGGATACATCATCAGAGACATGTTGGCGGCGGAGGTATATTCGCCGACGGCGCAGTGCAGCACATAGGGAAGCCCCTGCCCGCCGAATTCTTCCGGCACGGCAAGACCCAGCCAGCCACCTTCGCGATAGGCGCGATAGGCTTCTTTGAAGCCCTTCGGCGTCGAGACGGTGCCGTCGTCATGGCGCACGCAGCCTTCCTGATCGCCGGAATAATTGAGCGGGAAAAGCACCTCTTCCGACATCTTGGCCGCTTCACCGACAATCGCCTCGATCATGTCAGGCGTGGCATCGGCATAACCCGGAAGATTGTTGTAGCGCTCCAGCCCAAGCACATCGTTCAGGACGAAGAGCGTATCGTTCACCGGGGCCTTGTAGACTGGCATTTCTCGAATTCCTCCAATTCGCCGCCGGACCTTGAGATTCCGGCCACTTTCATACTCTTACAAAATATTGACGTTTGCGTAAACGTCAAATTCGTGTCTCGCGGTGAAATTTTAATGAAGCCGATGGGGGGAGAGCATTCTGGATATCGCCGATACCTCCCCTCCGCCCAAGCAAACTGGTGCTGCCTCAGCGCAAGAATATCAGGCGGCGGTACAGCAGAACCAAAATAAAAGGTTAAGACATCAGGCAAACTTAACGAGTTGTTTACCACGTTTCGTAAATTGTACGAGTTGAGCAGCAGTGCTTCGCGTTTCTTCAACTTATGCTTGGAAATCGCGCTGTCTATGCCGCTCTGTTTGAGGAAAGCCAATAGATTTATCCCTTTCCGAACGGCGGGATGCAGACAGCAAGGCGATGCAGCAACGTCTTCTTTCGTCAGCATGACAGCCTGGTGGTCCACAGTTCGAGGCGAGCAAGAGATATGAGCGGATCGCGATCAAATCATACCGGAACCGGTGACTGGACGTCGCTGGATGCTCTGAGCCGCACAATCGAGGGGCTGGAGGCACGCATCGAAGGGCTGATGGGAACCGCCGCCGCGCGCGATACGCGCCAGCGCGCCGCTGCCGGCTATGCGCCTGCTCCCGAACGAGCCGCACCCGAGCGGATGCCGCCCCGCCCCGACCGCGAACAATATGCCAGTCGCACTTACGAGCGCCCGCTCCGCAACGAACGTCACGAGAGCGACCTTCGCTCCGATCCGCTTGCCGAAATCCGTCAGCGCCAGCGCACGCTGGAAGCAAACCGCGAACGTCTGCAGCCACGGCGCGAGGAAATCGCGCATGCAGAACTGCAGCCGGCACGACGTCCGATCGACAGCTATCCCCAGCGCCAGCCGATGCGGGCCGCTGCCGCCGACGCGCCGGTCGATATCGCCCAGGCGCTCGTCAACCTTCGCCAGGATCTGAAGCGCGACATCGCCGATAGCGTGAGCCGCGAAGTCACCGCCTTGCGTGCCGAAATCCGCGATATCCGCGAAAACGCCGAGGACAAGCATTTCGCCGCCGATGTCCGCCAGGACATGGCCAGGCTTGCCGACAGCATCAACCAGCTCGCCGGTCAGCCGGAGACTGCCGGACTGAAAGCAGAATTCGATGAGCTGCGTTCGCTGATGGACGGCCTCGCCCGCGAAGAGTCGCTTCACCATGTCGAGCGTCAGGTGAAGGCGATCGACACGTCGGGCCTGCAGGACGAGCTCGTCTCGCTTGCCTATCGTCTCGATGACATCAAGCAGCATCTCGGCGGCGTGAACGACAGCCCGGCCGTGCATGCGCTGGAAACCAAGCTGCTGACGATCGCGACCGCGATGGAAAGCCTCGGTTCGATGATGCAGCCGCAGGACCAGGCCATGCAGCGGCTGGAAGGCCGCCTCAGCGGCCTTGCCGACCAGATCGACATGATGAGCCGCGATGCGGGCCGGCGTCAGCCTGCCGACGACCTTTCCGGCCGTCTCGAAGCGCTTGCCATGCGCATCGACGAACTCGGCAGCGCCAAGGCCGTCGCCCGCCTCGAGGAGCGGCTGGACCAGCTTTCGTATCTGATGGAACGTTCGCAGAAGGCCACGCCGCAGCCGGAGCTCGTCACCTATCTCGCCGACATCTCCCATAAGATCGATGCGCTGGAACATGGGTCTGTCGGCAACGCGCTGGCCGACCGGCTGGATTATCTCGCTCGCCGCATCGACGAGATCGATTTCCATCCGGCAGCGCCGGCCGCAAGCCTCGACGACAGCATGGCACGCCGGCTCGAAGGCCGCCTCTCCGACATCGCAGCCCGGCTGGAAGCGAGCACTGCCGCTCCGCCGACGGATACGCAGGCGCTGCGCAGTCTCGAAGAGCAGATCGCCCATCTCTCGACATTGCTGACGGCCGAGCCTCGCGCCGGCGGCGATCATCTGCCTCCAGATTTCGATCGCCGCATGAGCGCGATTGAGGACTATATGGCGACCAACGACGAATATATCATCGAAGCGGCCCGCCATGCGGCGGAAACCGTCGTCGAAGCCTATTCGCGCGAAGGCGCAATGGGTCATGGTGCACAGGCGGCCGATATGGCGGCATTGACGGCACTTGCCGAAGACCTTCGTCATCTTGAGGACCTCAGCCGCGCCAGCGACGAGCGCACGCACCGCACCTTCGAGGCTCTGCACGATACCCTGCTGCAGATCGCCGACCGTCTCGATCATATGGAACAGCGCAAGCCGGCGCCCGTCATGCCGGCCGCGACATTCGAAAGCGACGTCTTTGCCGAAGAGGATGCTCCGGCGCTGAGGCCGCCAATGGCCACGCAGCAGAAGGCGGGTCCGATCATCCGCACGATGGCGCCTGCCGAAGCCTCGGTTTCCGCCGAAGTCGCGGTCGCACAGGCGATCGACGCCAACACGAAGGCTGAAATCAAGGCGGCAGCCAAGAAGAGCGGCAAGACCAGCCTGTTTGCCAGCCTCGGCAAGCGCTTCTTCATGCCGGAAAAGGCCGAACCGATCTTTCTGCCGGACCGCCCGGTCATCGAGCAGGCGCCGTCGATCGATCCCGCCGACGTGATGCCCGGCGAAGAGGCCAACGAACTGCTGGAGCCGGGCTCCGGCGCGCCTGACATCAAGAAGATCCTCGAGCGCGTGCGCGCCAGCCAGAACACGTCGCGCAGCGGAAACGCCCGCCAGCCGAGCGAGAACGAACGGGCCGATTATATCGCGGCCGCCCGCCGCGCCGCGCAGGCCGCAGCCATGGAAGTCGACCAGACGCAGCGTTCTGCTCCTGCTTCCAAGAAAGACGCCAAGAGCGGTGCGTTCTCGCGCTTCCGCCGGCCGATTCTGCTTGCATTGGGCGCCGTCATGCTCGCCATCATGGCCTATCCGCTGGCGAACACACTGACACGCGGCCAGAAGGCGCCGACACCGGCCCAGGTATCGACAATGGTCGCGCCTGCCGATAGTACCGCGATCAATACCGTCGCTGCCAACACGAACCCGGCCGCCAGCAATCAGCAGCCTGCTGCAAACCAGGCCGCCGCACCCTCGATTTCCACGACGGAGACGGCGGAAGTCCAGCCTGCACCCACGGCCACCGATCCCGCCGCACCCGCGAATGATCACCTGACGGCAGCTACGCCGCTCGACGGCAACCAGACGGCAAGCGAAGAGTTGGCTCCTGCCGGCAGCGCACCTGCACAGCAGGCCACCGCCTTCGTTCAGACTGAGAACACATCCGCTGTCTCTCCCGCCACCACGCCGGCAGCGCCGGAAATCGCGGTACCCGACGGCATCCAGCCGCCATCGCTCGTCGCTGCCGCTAAATCGGCCGATCCGGTGGCGCTCTTCGAAATCGGCGCACGCTATACGGATGGCCGCGGCGTTGCTGCCGATATGAAGCAGGCTGCAACCTGGTATCAGCTTTCGGCCGACAAGGGTTATGCCCCGGCCCAATATCGCCTCGCCAGCATGTATGAGAAGGGCAACGGCGTCGATCGCGACCTCGTCAAGGCCAAGCAGTATTACGAACAGGCCGCCAATCAGGGCAATGCCAGCGCCATGCACAATCTCGCGGTTCTCTACGCCTCGGGCACAGTAGGACCGCAGGATTATGATAGCGCGGCGAACTGGTTCGTCCGCGCCGCCAACCTCGGCGTCTCCGACAGCCAGTTCAACCTCGCAATCCTCTATGCGCGCGGCAACGGCGTGAAACAGGACCTGCAGGAATCCTACAAATGGTTCGCGATCGCCGCCAAGAGCGGTGACAAGGACGCCGCGCAGAAGCGTGACGAAGTGGCCAACGCCATGAAACCGGCCGATCTCGAAAGTGCGCGTGCCAAGGTCGATCTCTGGAAAGTGCAGTCGGCCGATCCGAAGGCCAACGGCACCGACATCCCCGACGAATGGACCACCGGCAAGGGCGTGAACACGGCCTCGATCGACATGAAGAAGGCGATCCGCAACATTCAGGCCATCCTCAACAAGAATGGCTTCGACGCCGGTGCACCGGATGGCGCCATGGGGGACAAGACGGTAGCCGCCCTGAAGAGCTTCCAAAAGTCCGTCGGCCTGCCGGCGGATGGCCGGGTCACCGATCAAGTGGTCAAGGAGCTGCTCGCCCGCAACAAGTAGCTTCGGGCTTTCGTGCGAAAACGATCAACCAAAATGCCGGCGTCAGCACGCCGGCATTTTGTTTAGGTAGCTCAAAGCTGCCGCATCCCCTGCCAGCACCCACCATTCCGCTATACAGCGTCACAGAAAAGTGGAAAAAGCCGGGTTAGGGTGAATGCGGCAATTCGAAAACTGGGGCAGCTCGGCCTTTCCTAAGGCTCTGGCAATGATTTCAGATTAGAATCCGCCATTTAAGGGGAAATGGGCTTCGGTCACCGCGCCGAAAAGCCTGCAAATGGGAACAAGGCGTGACGATCTATCTGCCGATCGCAGAATTGTCGGTGAATATTTTGATTATTCTCGGCATGGGAGCAGCCGTAGGGTTTCTCTCCGGCATGTTTGGCGTCGGCGGCGGCTTCCTCATCACGCCTCTTCTGATTTTCTACAACATCCCGCCTGTTGTTGCCGTCGCCACCGGCTCCAATCAGGTCGTCGCCTCCTCGGTTTCGGGAGCGCTCAGCCATTTCCGCCGTGGCTCGCTCGACCTGAAACTGGGCTCGATCTTGCTGGCCGGCGGTCTCGCGGGGGCGACGTTCGGCCTCTGGCTATTCGTGCTCTTGCGAAGGCTCGGCCAGATCGACCTGATCATTTCCCTGATCTACGTGATTCTCCTCGGCACCGTAGGCTCGCTGATGCTATGGGAAAGCGTGCGAGCCATGCGCCGCGCAGCCGGCAAACTGCCCCCGGCAACCGGCAAGCCGCGCCATCACAACTGGGTACAGCGGCTGCCGTTGAAACTGCGGTTCAAGAAATCCAAGCTCTATCTCAGCGCCATTCCGGTCATCGGTCTTGGTTTCTTCGTCGGCATGCTGACGCCGATGGGTATCGGCGGCGGCTTCATTCTTGTGCCCGCCATGATCTATCTGCTGCGCGTGCCCACAAATGTCGTTGTCGGCACCTCGTTGTTCCAGGTCATTTTCGTGACGGCCTTTACAACAATCGTCCAGGCAGCCACCAACTATTCCGTCGATATCATCCTGGCCTTCCTCTTGATGGTGGCGGGCGTCGTCGGCGCGCAATACGGCGTGCGTGTCGGCCAGAAGCTGCGCGGCGAGCAATTGCGCGCACTCCTCGGCCTCCTCGTCCTGGCCGTCGGCCTTCGCCTCGTCATCACTCTCGTGGTGACGCCGGCGGACGTTTACTCCGTCGTCATGGAAGGGGTGAGCCGATGAGAGGATTCGGACTGCTCCTTGCCGCCGCATTGCTGCTCACTCCGTTCACCGCGCCGGCGCAAGTGCTGCTCGATCAGCCGACGACCTCGACCACGGCGCGGGAGACGATGGAGATCGGCACATCGACGAGCGAAATCGCCATCACCTCGGACTTCACCGGCGCCGATCTGACGATCTTCGGCGCCCTTTCCAACACCGACCAGCTGCTTCTGGCCATCGGCCAGTACGATATCGTCGTCGTGCTGGAGGGGCCGCGCGAGAATGCAACGGTTCGCAGGAAAGAGCGCGTCTTCGGCATATGGGTCAACACCCGCTCGATGACGTTCGAGCATGTGCCGGAAGCCTATTCGCTCTCGAGCACGCGTGCGGTCGACAATATCACCACGCCGCTCGAACTCAGCGACCGCGGCATTGGCGTCGACCATCTTCCGCTGACGCCGGTCGGCTTCGTCGGCAATGTTGGCGATGTCCCGGAATTCCGCAACGCCTTCCGACGCCTGCAGAAAGCCGGCGGGCTCTATGAAAGCGACCCCGCCGGCGTTCGCTTCGTCAGCTCCTCGCTCTTCAAAGCAACGCTCAGGGTACCCGCCGATGTGCCGAACGGGGTGCATATGGTGCGCGCCTATCTCTTCAAGAGCGGCAAGTTCTTGAGCGAGAAATCGCTGCCGCTGCGCGTCATCAAGACGGGGATAGAGCAGACCATTACCGATGCGGCGCATCAGCGGCCGATCACCTATGGCATTTTCTCGGTGCTGCTCGCCCTCGTCACCGGCTGGGGCGCAAGCTTCATCTTCCGGAAGAACTGATCAACCGCTTTTCCGGCGATTGGCGACCTCGATATACGCTTCGGTCAACCGGCCGAGCACCGAGGGCGTGCCCGGGAGCAGCACCTTGCCGAGATGCTTGGCACGCAACTCCTCCATGAAATCATCCCAGAGCTTTGGGCCGCCATCCTCCAGGAGTTCGGCCCGGATCGACAGCTCCTCGGAAACCGGCAGATGCTTGCGGCCCCAGGCACCCATATGGGCAAAAATGGGCACGAGGTCGATCGACATTTCCGTCAGGCTGTAGACGGCCTTCTGCTTGTGAGTGGGATCGCTTTCGCGGGTCAGCAGACCACGTTCCACCAGTCGCTTCAGCCGATCGGCGAGAATATTGGAAGCAATCCTCTCCTGCGAATTCTGCAGCAACTCGCGAAAATGCCGGCGATTGCCGAACATGATGTCCCTGATGACGATCAGGCTCCAGCGATCACCGAGGATTTCCAGGGTCAAATTGATCGGGCAGCCGGAACGATGCACTGCGTCCATAAGGGCCTCCAAAAGACCGCTTGCATTTTGCTATCAGTACGATTAATTTGCAACTACTTTCTTTTAGCAACTAGTTTTGATTATGGTACGGTTATCACAATGGAGGAAGTGATGAGGAAGCTCGTTATCTGGAATCTCATGACGCTCGACGGCTATTTCGAGGGAACCAAGCCGTGGGACCTTGATTTTCATATGCTCGCCTGGGGCGATGAGCTGGAACATTATGCGACCGAGCTCGGCAAGGAAGGCGATCTGCTGATCTTCGGCCGCAAAACCTATGAAGGCATGGCCGCCTATTGGCCGACCGCGACGGAAGCGCCCGACATCGCCGCCTACATGAACGGTATCGCCAAGATTGCAGCCTCGCGGACGCTCGACAAGGCGGAGTGGAACAATACCCGCGTCGTTGGTGACATCGTCGCTGAGGTGAAAAAGCTGAAGCAAGAACCGGGCAAGACCATGTTCGTCTTCGGCAGCGCTGAAGTGACCGATGCATTGCTCAAGGCGGGGCTGGTCGATGAGCTCAGGATCTGCCTCGTTCCTGTCGTCCTCGGTGCCGGCAATCCGCATTTTAAACCGGCAGCCGACCAGCGCCCGATGAAGCTCATCGGCTCCACGCCCCTCAAAACCGGGGCTGTCATCCTGCGTTACGAACCGGCGAACGCGGCCTAGGCCGAGAGATTGCCGAACCGCACGGAGTAGATGCGGTCGCGGCCCAGCAGGTGCGCAATCAAGCTCTCGCGCTCGAAAAGGCCGGCCATGGCCTTGTGGCGAAGATCGAGGCCGCCGGTCATCACGCCGAAGGCGGGCATCAGCAGGCGGGCGCCATCGGTGGCAAAGCACGGGCGGCGCACCGATTTCTCGCGACGCCGAACGGTGGCCGAGGGATGCAGGTGGCCGGCGATCTCGCCGGCCTGCAACCCGGCCTTTGGCTCATGGCGGAACGTTAAACCACCGTAATGCATCTCATCAACCGAATGGCCGGGGAGATCGACGGTGCCATCCGGATCATGATTGCCGTTGATCCAGATCCATTCGCGGCCGCGCGCCATGTTAACGATCAGGCTGCGAAACTCTTCCGGCAAGTGCTGCGAACCGATCCGATCGTGGAAATTGTCGCCCAGCGACACCACGAGTTTCGGATCATAGCGCGAGATGACGGCGGAGAGGACCGTCAGGGTCGCCAACGTATCGTAGGGCGGCAGCATCATGCCTCGGCGGGCAAAGGCCGCGCCCTTTTCCAGATGCAGATCGGAGACGACGAGAATGCCCGCATCCGGCAGATAGAGCGCGCCGAGCGGATCGCAGACGGCGGCGACGCCATGAATGACGACCTCGACACCCAGCGCACTGGTTGCGCCGTTGCCTTCATTCATATCTCGCGCTAGCGCCAGGCGGTTCATCACCGTAACAATCTACCTTCGTCGTCTGCTTTGCGGCATCTCTATTCCATCGCTTCGCGGATCAGGTCGTCAGCCGCTTCCGCAAGCAGAGAATCGTGAGCCTCGCCCGGTACCGGCACCTTGCCAATTTCCAGCATCACCGGAACGGCGAGCGGAGAAATATGGTCCAGCGCGCGATGGCTGATATGGCCCCTGATTCGCTTCAGCATATCCGCAAGACGGCCAATATCCAAAAGTCCGGTCGCGGCATCCTGCCTCGTTGCCTGCAGCAGGATATGATCGGGCTCGTGGCTGCGCAGCACGTCGTAGATCAGATCGGCCGAGACGGTCACCTGCCGGCCGGTCTTTTCCTTGCCCGGATGCCGGCGCTCGATCAAGCCTGCAATCACGGCGCAATTGCGGAAGGTCCGCTTCAGCAGGAAAGATTCATCGAGCCAGGCTTCGAGATCGTCGCCGAGCATATCCTCGTCGAAGAGATGGGAGAGGCTGAGGCGCCCGTTGGCGATCATCAACCCCATATCCTCCAGACCCCAGATGCCGAGCGAATAATCGGTCGCGACGAAGCCCATGGGCTTGGCGCCGGCGCGCTCCAGCCTTCGGGTCAGCAGCATGCCGAGCGTCTGGTGCGCCAGCCTTCCCTCGAAAGGATAGGCAACCATGTAGGCGCGGCTGCCGCGCGGGAATGTCTCAATCAGAAACTCGTCGCGCTTCGGCAGCAAGGACTTCTCGTTCTGAATTTCCAGCCAATCGCGCACCTGATCCGGCAGGCGGTGCCGCCGGTCCGGATCGGCTATCATCGCGCGCACCTGATCGGCCAGATAGGTGGACAGCGGGAACTTGCCGCCGGCATAGGAGGGAATTTTCGGATCCAGCGAGAAGGCCTGCGACGCGAGGCATTCGCTCTCGCGGATGCCTTCGAAGCGCAGAACCTTGCCGGAAAACAGGAAGGTATCGCCGGGTGACAACTGCTCGACGAAATATTCCTCGACCTTGCCGAGCGGCGCGCCGCCTCTTCCGAGCGAGCCCAGCGCGTTGCGCTTTACCAGGCGGATGTTGAGCATCGCCTCTTCGACGATCGTGCCGAGGTTCAGCCGGTATTGCTGGGCGACCTGCGGATTGGAGACGCGCCAGCGTCCATCCGCCGTCTTGCGGATGCGGGCATAGCGCTCATAAGTCCGCAGCGCATAGCCGCCGGTGGCAACGAAATCGATGATGCGCTCGAAGGTCTCCCAGGAAAGCTCGGCATAGGGTGCTGCACTCTGCACCTCGTCATAGAGTTCAAGCATGTCAAAAGGCTCGGCGCAGGCCATGCCGAGCACATGCTGGGCGAGAACGTCGAGCGCTCCGGCGCCAATGGGCGGTGTGTCCTGCGCGCCGGTATAGTTGGCATCAAGCGCTCCCTGGCATTCCATGACTTCGAAGCGGTTGGCGGGCACAAGGATTGCCTTCGAGGGTTCATCCATGCGGTGATTGGCACGGCCGATGCGCTGGGCAAGGCGGCTGGCGCCTTTCGGCGCGCCGACATGAATGACAAGATCGACGTCGCCCCAATCTATACCGAGATCGAGCGTGGAGGTGGCGACGACGGCGCGCAGCCGGTTCTCCGCCATAGCCGCCTCCACCTTTCGGCGCTGGCCGACATCGAGCGAGCCGTGGTGCAGGGCGATCGGCAGATTGTCGTCATTGGCCGACCATAGCTCCTGGAACAGCATTTCGGCCTGCGAGCGCGTGTTGACGAAGAGCAGCGTCGTGCGATGGGCCTTCAGCTCGCGATAGATATCGGGGATCGCATATTTGGCCGAGTGGCCGGACCAGGGGATGCGCTCTTCCGTCGCAAGGATCGAGATATCGGGCTTGGCGCCACCTTCGACGATGACGAGGCCCGCATGGCGCTCCTCCCCCGGCCGCTGCGCTACCAGCCATTTCTGCAGATCTATGGGGTCGGCAACCGTCGCTGAAAGACCGATGGTCTGCACGCGCGGCGCCAGCTTGCGGATGCGGGCAAGGCCAAGGGACAGCATATGACCGCGCTTGGAGGTGACGAGCGAATGCAGTTCATCGAAGACGATGTATTTCAAATCCTTGAAGAAGCGCTCGGCCTCACGATTGGCGAGCAGCAGCGCCACCTGCTCCGGCGTCGTCAGCAGGATATCGGGCGGGTTGAGCTTCTGCCGCTGCCGCTTGCCGCTCGGCGTATCGCCGGTGCGGTTTTCGACCGTGACAGGCAGGCCCATCTCCGAAACGGGCTTCATCAGGTTGCGCTCGATATCGACCGCCAGCGCCTTCAGCGGCGAGATGTAGAGCGTATGGATGCCGGTGAAGGCCGAACCTGGTGGGATCTTGCCGCGCCGAGTGAGATCCGTCAGCGACGGCAGGAAGCCGGCGAGCGTCTTGCCGGCGCCAGTGGGCGCAATCAGCAGCGTGCTTTCGCCGGCTTCGGCGCGGGCCAGCAGCTCCAGCTGATGCGCACGCGGCTGCCAGCCCTTTTCCGCAAACCAGCGGAGAAAAGGGGCAGGTAAGACAAAGGGGTACTGCGCGTCGATCTGGTCCACGGGCTTCAATGTAATGGATATGCGGCGGATGAGAAGCGGGGAGACTTCGTGTCCTTTCGTTTCAGCGTTTGCGGAGAACGCAATACCCCCCTCTGTCACTGTTGTGACAGAGGGGGGTGTCAGACGTCCGACATATTCAAATGCAGCTTACATGCCGCTCATTTCAAGGGCCTTGACTCCCACCATAATCGTGGATAAAAATTATCTACAATTAGAAAGGCACCAAGATGAAGCTCGGAGACGGCGTCGAACAATCCATCCATTGCGTTGCCATGCTGTCGGGTTTGTCCGATGGCGGCGTGCTCTCGGCTGCGGCGCTTGCGGAATTTCACGGCGTTTCGGTCAGTTATCTTCTGAAGCACCTGCAGGCGCTTTCTGGCGCCGGCATTCTCGATACCGTGCCGGGGCCGAAGGGCGGATATCGGCTGGCGCGCAAGCCGGAGGAGATCACGCTTCTCGATATCGTACTGGCGGCTGAAGGCCCAGCACCCGCCTTCCGCTGCGCGGAAATCCGCCAGCGCGGCCCGAACCCGCTGGAAGGGCGCTACTTCGCCAAGCCCTGCGGCATCAATGCCGCCATGCTGGCAGCAGAACGCGTCTATCGGGCCGAATTGGCAAAGACAACGATCGCCGACGTGCTGACCGACCTCCGGCAGACGGACACGGACGGTGGCATAGCCGCGAGAGGCTGCGCCTTTCTCGAGCTGCATGAACGCAAGACCAGAAACTGAACCTCAATTTAAAACCCAAGGAGAAGACCATGCATCCGCGTTTCAATTTCGCCAAAGCCTCCCCGGACTCCTACAAGGCCGTCGTCGCGCTGGAAAACTTCGTTCAGAGCAGCGGCCTTGAGCGCCGCTTCATTCACCTGATCAAGCTCCGCGCCTCGCAGATCAACGGCTGCGCCTATTGCGTCGACATGCATGTGAAGGAAGCCCGCCACGATGGCTTGAGCGAACAGTGGATCAACCTGATGTGCGTCTGGTGGGAATCGCCAGTTTATGACGACCGCGAGCGTGCCCTGCTTCGGTGGGTCGATTCCGTCACCAAGATCGCCCAGACCGGCATTCCGGATGCCGATTTCGAACCGCTGAAACAGCATTTCAGCGAAGAAGAGATCGTCAAGATCACGGTCGCAATCGGCACGATCAACATCTGGAACCGTCTTGCCGTCGGCTTCCGCTCGCAGCATCCGTTGGATGCGGCAAGCAAGGCTGCCTAGAACCGTTATCATCAAAGCAAAAAGCGCGGGACCGGAATCCCGCGCTTTTCGTTTATCTCCGCCTCGGAAAACCGAGATCGAAATACGTCAGGCAGCAACCGAGCCGAAGCCAGCGGTCGGAACTTCCGAGATGGTCTTCAGAACCTGGGAAGCGATCTGGTAGGGGTCGCCTTGCGAGTTCGGGCGACGATCTTCGAGGTAGCCCTTGTAGTCGTTCTTGATGAACGAGTGCGGAACGCGGATCGAGGCGCCGCGGTCGGCAACGCCGTAGCTGAACTTGTTCCACGGAGCCGTTTCATGCTTGCCGGTCAGGCGCATGTGGTTGTCCGGACCGTAAACAGCGATGTGGGCTTCGAGGTTCTTGTCGAACTGAGCCATGAGTGCTTCGAAATAGGCCTTGCCGCCGACTTCGCGCATGAACTTGGTCGAGAAGTTGCAGTGCATGCCCGAGCCGTTCCAGTCGGTGTCGCCAAGCGGCTTGCAGTGGAACTCGATGTCGATGCCGTACTTTTCGCACAGACGCAGCAGCAGGTAGCGTGCCATCCAGATCTGGTCGGCGGCTTTCTTGGAGCCTTTGCCGAAAATCTGGAATTCCCACTGACCCTTGGCCACTTCGGCGTTGATGCCTTCGTGGTTGATGCCGGCTTCGAGGCAGAGGTCGAGGTGCTCTTCAACGATTTCGCGAGCGACATCGCCGACGTTCTTGTAGCCGACGCCGGTGTAGTACGGACCTTGGGGGGCCGGATAGCCGGATTCCGGGAAGCCGAGCGGACGGCCGTCCTTGTAGAAGAAGTATTCCTGCTCGAAACCGAACCATGCGTCTTCATCGTCAAGGATGGTCGCGCGGCTGTTGGATTCGTGCGGGGTAATGCCATCAGGCATCATGACTTCGCACATGACGAGAGCGCCGTTGGTACGGGCCGGGTCCGGATAGATAGCGACGGGCTTCAGCACGCAGTCGGAGCTGCGGCCTTCGGCCTGCATCGTCGACGAACCATCGAAGCCCCAAAGCGGAAGCTGCTCGAGCGTCGGAAATGCGTCGAATTCCTTGATCTGCGTTTTACCGCGCAGGTTCGGTACCGGGGTGTACCCGTCGAGCCAGATGTACTCGAGCTTAAACTTCGTCATTACGCACCTCATAACAGTTAATCAGGCGAAGTAGGAAAAACTTGGCCGGCGCGCCCGCCGGAAAATTCCTCACTACAAACGGCTGCCAAGAGAGATGCATGTGCCGTGCCAGATCGCATCGACACCTAGCCCGCCAGGCGAGATTTTTATGATTGAGGCGTGTTCGGGCAAGATTTCCCAGTGCCAAGCATCAGATTCTTTTCAAATCGCCGCCATGGCTCCAATCGAGCTGCCAAAGTGTCGCAGGCTCGACCAGGCCCTAAAACGGATTGGAAAATCGGCAGGCCAAAGAAACGGCATCGGCGACACCATCGTCGATTTGCCTATAATTTCATCATTTAGCATTTTTTTTAAGCGAAATGGTGATATTCGTCTTCGGCTTTGCTATATATGAGTTGTCTCTTGAAGCGCGCCCGCTTGAACACCAAAAAGGGAGAGACAAAGAATGGCAATCGGTACTCGGCACGAAACCGCAAAGATCTATCAATTCCCCGTCACGGCCCGCCCCACGGCGCTCAGCCAGCGTCCGAAGGTGAACCTCACCCCGGATATCGGCCCGTCCATTGCGACGGCCGCATTCGATAGCTGGTATCACGAAGCCGCGATCGTCGAATCCGACGAGACCCGCAAGCAGTAGGCTTTAGCTTTACAGCGCTATATAGCGATCCGAGCGATGATTGATCGCGACGAAGAGATTGAGCGCGATTGCGCCGATCACCGAGCAGATGACCACAGCAGGCGTGGTCACCGCAAAAGCGACGGCGAGCACGCATAGGTCGATTGCAAGCTGCACTAGCCCTGCCCTGATGCCGAAACGCTCCTGCAGATAAATCCCCAGAATGCCGACGCCGCCGAGGCTTGCCCGATGGCGATAGAGCGCGAGCAGCCCGAAGCCGAGCAGAATGCCGCCGAGCAGCGCCGACCAGAGCGCGTTGATATGCGCGACATCGAAGAGCAGCGGCTGCAGGTTGGTCAGCAGCGAGGTGAGCGCAATGGCGATGAAGGTCTTTATGGTGAAGACCGGGCCGAGCTGCTTCAGAGACAGATAGAAGAACGGCAGATTGACCACGAAAAAGGCGAGGCCGAAATTCACGCCGATCGCGTAGT
The DNA here is from genome assembly GCF_057784475.1 of Martinezella sp. CNPSo 3795. NCBI lineage: Bacteria > Pseudomonadati > Pseudomonadota > Alphaproteobacteria > Hyphomicrobiales > Rhizobiaceae > Martinezella > Martinezella sp. CNPSo 3795. The sequence goes on from NZ_JBXSOQ010000005.1 coordinate 99,981, forward strand.
GCAGCAGGAAGGCGATGCCGGCGGTGCTGCCGGTTAGAAGGCCGGCGCTTGAAAGGCAAAATAGCCCGAGCGAGGAAATCAGGCTGCCGGAGATGATGCCCTGAACATCCTCAATCCACGAATGCCGGGTCGCGGATGTATTCCAGATACCAAATGCGCTCTTTGCGTTTGCCATGTGATTTCCCCTGGGTTTCAAGGCTTTTTGCTGAAAGCTCAGGCGATAATCAAGCGAAAATACGTAAGTAATGCTGACCTATTTCAAATTCGCAAGATTCGAAATTATCAAGCCGATTTCCGGGTAATGAACAGAATGCCGTGGACCGGTTTTCCGCCATCCATGCGAATGACGCCGCGGGTGAGATCCAGCACCGTAAAGCCGTAAGCGGCCAAAATCCGACTGACATAGGCTTCCGAATGGGCGAACCGTAAGGAATCGCGCAGGACATAGCCGTCCGCCTGCTGTGCATCCTCGACCGAAAACGCAAAGATGGCGCCATCGGCCGAAAGTTTCTGCACGATCGCCGTCACGCCATGCAAATCGCCGAGATACATCAGCACGTCGGCGGCGGTGATCAGATCTGCGCGGCCGGCCTCAAACTCACCACCGAAAATGCCTGACAATTCCGGCTCAAGCGCGAGATCGGCCTGGCCGAGGTGATCGTAGACATTCTTTTCGGCCGCCTTGGCGAGCATGCCCTTCGATAGGTCGTAGCCTTCCAGCCGATCGACCCGGGCGCGGATTTCCGGCCCCAGCAGGCCCGTGCCGCAGCCAAGGTCGATCGCGAGACGGAAATGTTTCGGGATACCCGCCGTTTCGGCAATTAGCCCGGCAAGCTTGCCGGGCACGCTGTAGCCGAGCTTCTCGACGAGCGAGGTTTCGAAGCGGTCGGCGTAGTCGTCGAACAGCCGCTCGACATAGAGGCTCGGCGGCCGGTCCGGCACATCGGCACCGCCGAGAACGGCAAGCTTGAGGCGGGCGCCGAAGACATCGCCTTGATCGAGCATCAGCACTTCGTTCAGCGCCGCGATTGCGCCGGATGCATCGCCGGCCTTCTCGCGATAGGTCGCAAGCGTGAACCAGCCCGCCGCCCAGCGTGGTACCAGCTCCAGCGCCTGCTCCATCAGCTCGGCCGCACTCGCGGGTTCTCCGCTCTCGGCAAGCATCTTCGCATAATCGGCGCGGCGGTCGGCGATGACATCGCCGGAGGAAAGCTGGCTTGGCAGCATGTGTTTCATCCTGTTTGATGCTCGCCTTTGAACGCGGCCATAAAAAAACTCAAGTCCTATTTCAGGCAGGCGCTGGTTTAGGGTGTAAGCTGGGCGAAAGTGCTTGCGAGTCGCAGGTGCCGGCCCTATCTCAGCACCGACCGACTGCCATATGGAGACGTCAGTATGTCCGATCAGGTGAACAGATTCCTTGGCGACTCGCCAGGCAGAACGCTGGTGAAGCTCGTCATCGTGTCGCTCGTGGTCGGCTTCGTGATGAAGTTCTTCGGCTGGCGGCCGCTCGATTTCCTCTATGGCGTCCGTCGCTTCCTGCTCGATCTCTGGCACAGTGGCTTCGCTGCGCTTGGCGAGTTCGGCGATTATGTGCTGCTCGGCGCTTCCATCGTCATTCCCATCTTCATCATACTTCGTTTGTTCAACTACCGCCGCTGACATGACCTCCCAGACACTGAACTGCACGCGCCGCGATGCGCTGCGCCTCGCCGCTCTTGCGCTCACCGCATCCGTCGCAAGCTGCGCCACGCCGCCCGCCCGGATTTCCAATATCCCCGCCAGCGACCAGACTGCCTCCGCCCTGCCGCTCGTCAATGCACTGCGCGCCAAGAACGGCCTGCCACCATTGAAGATCGATACCGCTGCCAGCACCGCCGCCGTCTATCAGGCGAGGCGGATGGCGGATGCCGGCAAGATGGAGCACCTGATCGGCCTCGGCGACGATTTCGGCAAGCGGGTCAAGGCAAGCGGCGTCAAGCTGCCGGCAGCGGAGAACATTGCCGAGGGCCAGCGCGACGTGAATGCGGCGGTGACGGCCTGGATCAATTCGCCGAAGCATTTGCACAACATGCTCGGCAAATATGATGGCCTTGGCGTCGCTCTTGCCTATGCCCCCTCTTCCGGCGACAGGCCTTATTGGTCCATGGTGCTTTCCTCGAACTGAGGAGGCGTAAGGCAACATGGATGTCCAGCAGGAGAGCCGGAAGGTTCTGCCCTTCGACGTGACGCATCGGCTCGTGCTGTCGATCGCGATTCCGATGACGCTCGGCTTCATGACGACACCGCTGCTCGGCCTTGTCGATACGGCCGTCGTTGGCCACATGGGCCAGCCAGACGCGCTGGCCGGGCTTGCGATCGGCGCTGTGCTCTTCGACCTTCTCTTTGCCAGCTTCAATTTCCTGCGCGCCTCGACCACAGGGTTAACCGCGCAGGCCTATGGCCGCCATGACCGTCGCGAACAGCAAGCCGTGTTCTGGCGGGCGCTAATATCGGCGCTTACCTGTGGCATCTTGATCGTCATTCTTTCGCCGCTGCTGCTCTGGATCGGCATTAAGCTGATGGGGCCGGAAGGCGGCATTGCCGACGCAACGCGAACCTATTTCTCCATCCGCATGCTCTCCGGCCCGGCGGCACTTGCCAATTACGCACTCCTCGGTTTCGTGCTCGGCCGCGGCCAAGGCCGTATCGGGCTTTTGCTGCAGACCGTCATCAATGGCGTCAATATGGTGCTCGCCATCCTGCTCGGCTTATACCTTGGCTGGGGTGTCGCCGGCGTCGCCTGGGGTACACTGATTGGCGAAGCAAGCGGCATGCTGCTAGGGCTTGCTATTGTCCTGCGCAGCTTTGCCGGCGAGGAGCGGCCGCCGCGCGTGGAACTGCTTTCCCGCGCCAAACTTACCCAGCTCTTCGCGCTCAATCGCGATATCCTCATCCGCACCTTCGTGCTGATTGCCGCCTTCACGCTGATGACGCGTATCGGCAACAGCTTCGGCGCCGTCATGCTCGCCGCCAATGCGGTGCTGATGAACTTCTTCCTGCTGTCGGGCTATTATCTCGACGGGCTCGCGAACGCAGCCGAGCAGATCACCGGCCGCTCGATCGGCGCCAATTACAGGCCGGCCTTCGAGCGCGGCTTGAAACTGACAGCGCTCTGGTCCTTCGGGCTGGCGCTTGCCGCCGCCATTTTTTTCTTTACGGTTGGGCCGGCGCTGATCCGCCTGCTGACAACTTCCGAAGAGGTGCGCCTCGCTGCGGAGACCTATCTGCCCTGGGCGGCAATCACCGGCCTGACTGGGGCGCTCGCCTTCCTGATGGATGGAGTCTTTATTGGCGCCACATGGTCGCGCGAGATGCGCAACAAGATGCTGCTATCCTTCGGCGGCTATCTCATAGCGCTCGCCGTCTTCGTGCCGACGCTTGGCAATCATGGCCTGTGGATGGCCATGAACGCCTTCCTGCTGTTTCGCGGCATCTTCCTGGCCATGGGCCTGAAGAAGCGGGCGGATCAGACGTTCCGATTCGCCCAGTAGTCCAGCTTGGTATCGCGCAGGTCGCGGATCGAGCCGGCGCGCTCGCGATCGAGCAACTTCGAGAGATCCGCCACGACGCGGCCCGGCAATCCCGGGCCTTCATAGACCATGCAGGAATAAAGTTGCACGAGATCCGCGCCGGCCTTGATCTTCTCCAGCGCCGTTTCCGCTGAGGAAACGCCGCCAACACCGATGATCGGCAGTGCGGCACCGACGCGGCGGCGCATCTTGGCAAGCACCACAGTCGATTTTTCGAAGACCGGCTTGCCGGAAAGGCCGCCTGCCTCTTTCGCCTGACGCTGGTCTTTCAAGCCATCACGCGAGAGCGTGGTGTTGGAGACGATCAGACCGTCGAGCGCATGCGACAATACTTCCGCGGCGATGTCATCCATGCCCTCTTCGGTAAGATCTGGCGCGATCTTGAGAAAGACGGGAATGCGCTTGCCGGCCTTGGCCGCTTCCTCGTCGCGCGCGGCAAGCACGGCCGACAACAGGGCCGACAGGCTTTCGCGCGCCTGCAGATCGCGCAGGCCCGGCGTATTCGGCGAGGAGATATTGGCGGTGAAATAGCGCGCCACGGAATAGAAGCGGCGGATACCGGCGACGTAATCAGCAATTCGGTCGGCACTATCCTTGTTGGCACCGATGTTGACGCCGATGATGCCGTTGCCGCGGATGGCCTTTAGCCGTCGGAATGCTGCCTCATGGCCCTCATTATTGAAGCCGAGGCGATTGATGACGCCTTCGTCTTCGACTAGCCGGAAGATGCGTGGGCGCGGATTGCCCGACTGCGCCTTCGGCGTCACCGTGCCGATCTCGGTAAAGCCGAAACCGAGCTTCAGCAGCGCCTCCGGCACTTCGGCATTCTTGTCATAACCGGCGGCCATGCCGATGGGATTGGCAAATTCGAGCCCTGCCACGGTCTGGCGCAGGCGGGGATCGTTGCGTGTGCGGCAGGTCGGCACGAGGCCGGATTTCAGCGCAGCTATCGACATGCCATGCGCGGTTTCCGGATCGAACAGGAACAGGCCGCGCCGGCCGAAATCGCGAAAGGCGCCAATCATTCCGCCATCTCCGGAAAGGTGTGAGAACCATCTTCACCAATCGGCAACGGCTTTTCCCAGAGCACGGCCGAAAGTGGCAGCGGCGCATAGAGATGCGGGAAGAGATCGCCGCCGCGTGAGGGTTCGAACACCAACTTGTCGCCCAGCGCATCGCCGTCGATCGCGACGAGCAGCAGCCCGGTCTGCCCTGCGAAATAGAGCTCGGCGGTTTTTCGTGCCTGCTTCGCGGTGGAGAGATGAATATAGCCGTCAGTCAGATCGATCGCCGCGCCATGAAAAACGCCGGTTTGTCTGGCTTGCTGCCAGAGCGTGTCCGGCACGATCTTGTAAACCACTGGCATGGCGGTCATCATCCCTCTGTAAAGCTGTCCTGATAGGGCTTTGCACGAAAACATCAGCCGATGTCCACGGTTTCCGTGATGGATTTGGGGTTTAACGCAGAAAATCCGGAGGATGACATGACGAAGGAACTGAAAATCGGTCTCGCAGCCATGCTGGTGCCCACTGCTATTCTTCTCTCCACGCCGGCTCTTTCAGCCGAACCGGATGCCGAACGCTTCCAGCTGGAGCGCAGTGGCGATCATTTCATCCGCCTCGACAAGCACACCGGGGCGATGTCCATCTGCCAGGACCAAAGCGGCAATCTCGTCTGCCGCATGGCCGCCGACGAACGCAGCGCCTATGACGACGAGCTCGACCGGCTGGCCGATCGCGTGACGAAGCTGGAAAAGACCGTTGCCGCAAACAAGGGATCGAGCCTGCCCGACGACGCCGAGATCGACCGTACGCTCGGGATCATGCAGAAATTCATGCGTGGCTTCATGGGCATGGCGAAGGAATTCCAGAACGAGCAGCCGGACGCGAAGCCGCAGCCGCAGAAGACTTGAGACCGCGAAAAACCGCGGGCGAAAGCACGGGGATAAAGGACCGTATTCCTATACCGGTCTTTACTCGCCAAAATGCCTCGGTTAACCTTTTCTGAAGAGCAAAGCGCCGGGCGAGCCGGCGCGGATACCGAGCGGCGATGCTGTCACACGAGCAGATATGGGGTGCGATCGACCGGCTTGCCGAGCGGCATGCCCTGACCCCTTCCGGTCTCGCCCGCCGCGCCGGCCTCGATGCCACCTCCTTCAACAAATCGAAGCGGCTGAGCCAAGACGGACGCCTGCGCTGGCCCTCGACGGAATCGATCGCCAAGATCCTCGATGCGACGGGTGCCAGCCTGGAGCAGTTCCTGAGCTTCATCCGGCCCGCCGAGACGCCGGGCGCTACGACTCCACCAAACGGGATTTTGCCGGCCGGCAACGCCATACCTCTGATCGGCTTTGCCCAAGCGGGCGCAGGCGGCTTCTTCGACGATGGCGGATTTCCAGCCGGTCAGGGCTGGGACATGGTGGAATTTCCCGTCGCTGCCGGGCACAGGACCGGCGCCTACGCGCTGGAGGTGCAGGGCGAAAGCATGTTGCCGCTCTATCGCGACGGGGATATTCTGATTGTCGAGCCAGGTGCTCAGATCAGGAAAAACGACCGTGTCGTCGTGAAGACCCGCGAGGGCGAAGTCATGGCCAAGGTTCTGCTGCGGCAGAGCGCCAAGTCGATTGAGCTTTTGTCGCTCAATCCCGAACACCCCAACCGCAGCTTCGATCTTGCGGATGTGGAATGGATTGCCCGGATCATTTGGGCCAGCCAATAGGAAAGTTTTCTCGTTATGCGTCGTAATATTTGGCTTGCAGGTGCGGCAGGCGCGATCGTCGGTTCTTGGTTGACCCTCGTCGCGATTCAGGTCAGCGAGCGTGGTTTCAGCCTGCCCCACCGAGACCACAGCGACACGACGGCTCAAAGCAAGCCGGCTGTGACTGGGCCGGGCGAGACCGCCAAGGCCGGCACCACACCACCAAAGGCTATAGAAGCACCCAAGCCAGCCGAGACCACGAAGCAGAACGACGCAAATTCAGGTCAGGCGCAATCGGAGGGCCAACCGGTAGCGCAAGCCGCCGGCTCGGCCACGCAAGCAGCGAAGGATAAGGCAACGATCCTCGCCACAGCGTCCCCATCGACAAGCAGTTCCGACGGCAGTCCCGAGCTGTCCGCCGCTGCCATGGCGGCGGCTGCGGCGGCGAGCGATGGCGACGAGACTAAGGCCGCGGAAAACAAGACGGCGGCAGCGCCGCCGGTGACGCAACAGGACGACAAGGTTCCGACCGACGCTGCCCGTTCGAACGACGTATCGACGAAGCCAGAGGAAATCCAAAAGCTGCCGCCTGCGACAGATATGGCGAGCGGCAAGGACGCCGCCACGTCCCAGGCCCAGCAGTCAAGCGAAAACACGCCGGGCAAGGCGGTAGCCGCTTCATCGGAGACTGGGTCTGACGACCAGGCCAAGACCGATCCCATCCCGGACAACCGGATACCGGCCGACCAGATCGACAGGGAGACGGCGGCGGCCGAACATCGAACCCTGCCGCCGGAATTGCCGCGGCAGCAGCCAGCGTCTCAGTCCGAACAGGCAGCACTTGATCCCGCATCCAAGCCGCAGGAGCAGACGACAACGATCGAACTCGTCCGCCCCTTCTCGGATCAGGCCGGCATATTGACCATCACCGGTAGGAGCGTACAGCTCACCGGGATCATTCCGACCGATGTCGATCGAATGTGCACCGGCCCGAGCGGGAAGGACTGGCCCTGCGGCCAAGCCGCGCGCACGGCATTCCGCATGTATCTGCGTGGCCGATCGATCGATTGCGATGTGCCCGATGCCAACTGGAAAGGCACCGTCAAGGGCGCCTGCCGCTATGTCCGCGTCGATCTCAGCGCCTGGCTGGTGCGCTTCGGCTGGGCCGATCCGGAGCCAGGTTCGCCGCTTGCATCGCTCGTCGACGAGGCCAAGCAGAAGAAGCGCGGCATGTATGGCGACGATCCGCGCAAGAATGGAAAATCGACGCTCGGGCCGGCCTTGCCCAAGGAAGATCCGCTCAATCCGATCTGACGTCTTGCTTCAGCCACCACAGCGCCGCGCGTCATATATCGCGCGCAAAGGCCGCTACGGCACTTCCAATCCGCCGCATAATTCCTTAAATCGATTCCGATTCAAGGAATTATGCAGTAACTTTTGCCATGGGACGCGCGACTTTTCAGCTTGCCAAATTCAAAGGACTTCGCCTGTCATGAACAAGCCGCTTTCTGCTCACGAGGCCCTGATCTACGTCATGGTACTGGCCTCGGCCGTCGATCGCACGATGAACGACCGGGAGCTCAGCCGCATCGGGGAGCTCATTCACGCCCTGCCGGTCTTCAAGGGGTTCGACGACGAGAAGCTGATTTCCGTCTCTCGCGATTGCGCCAAGCTTCTTTCGAACAATGAGGGATTGGACATCGTGCTCGAAACCGTGCGCGATACGCTTCCCGCCCGTCTTTATGACACAGCCTACGCCCTTGCCGTCGAAGTCGCTTCGGCCGACCTGTCGGTCAAGGCCGAGGAATTGCGCCTGCTCAGCCTGCTTCGCGACCGTCTCGGCCTCGACAAACTGACTTGTGCGGCCATCGAACGCAGCGCAATCGCCCGTTATCGCAAGGCCTAGAGGCTTTTTCCGAAATTGCGCTAATCAGTAAAGCCCATAGGGAAAATAGCGCAGATAAATTTCCTGCAGCCTGCCATCGCGAGACAGCGTGGCAAGCGCATGGTTGATCGCCGCCGTCAGATCGGCGTCCTGCTGGCGCAGCATGATGGTCATGCCTTCGCCGAGAAATTGCTGTGACAGGTAGGGACCGTCAAAAAGAGCGCAGCATTTTTCCGCCGCCGGCGACGAGACCCAGAAGGAAAGCTGCAGGCCATCGGCAAATGCGGCATCGACCTTGCCGTCCTTGACGGCGGCCAGAAGCCCATCCTTGTCATCGAAGGGCACCGGCTTGATCGCCGGGAAGAAGGCCGTCAGCATTGCCTCATGCACTGTGCCCTTGACGACGCCAACAGGATGTCCCGAGAGCGAGGCAGCTGTCGTGCCGCCGATCAATGCCTTGAGATTGCGCACGAAACGGGCAGGCAACATCAGGAACGGCCGTGAAAAGGCGAAGGTCTTGCGCAGTTCGGGCGTGACTGCAACGCCAGCGATGACGGCATCGCCTTGCGAAGCGGCAAGTGCGCCCTGCAATTCGCCAAAGGGCAAGGCCTGGATCTGGCACTTGTCCGCTATTGCCAGCTCGTCGCAGATCTTGCGCGCCAGCTCGACATGGAAGCCGGTGAGCTTGCCGTTCTGATCGAGGAAATTGAAGGGCGGAAAGTCGATCGACGTCAGGAAGCGCAGTCTGACCAGCGAAGACAGATCCGGCTTCGGCAGGCGCTCACGCGCATCGAACAGGATCGGCAGGCTCGGCGGCTTCGTCTCCTGAGCGGCAAGCGGCAGGGTGCAGGACATGGCGATCAAGGCCGTAAGCGCAAGATGCCGGGCGGCCGACATGATCGAGGAAAGGCAAACACGCATGGTCTGGATCCGGCCTCCGGTCGTGGATGCACATTTCTGGTTTCACGAATCCGATGTAGCAGAGTCATGCCGCAGGGGGAATATCGCGGCCTACTGATGGTCGAAGCGGCTCCGGGATGAGCGGCGTTCGAGCCTTTTACTTTTTCGGCAGAACGAGCCGTTCAATCTTTGCCGATCGGGTGCCGCCCGCCTCCCCGCGCCGCTTCAACAGCCTTGCCGGGGTACCGACATAGATGCCGTAAGGCTCGGTCCTACCCTTGACGACGGCATTCGCACCGATGACGCATCCTTTGGAAATATGGGAGCCACCGAGGATCTTGGCGCCCGCTCCGATCCAGACATCGTCTTCGATGACGATCGGCTTCTTCGTCACGCCCTGAAGACGAATTGGGCGGGAAATATCATCGAAATTGTGATCGAAGGAAACGATCATCGCATGCGCAGCGATGCGTACATCATTGCCTATGACGATCCCGCCGCGGCCCAGCAGAATGCTGTAATCGTTGAAGGAGACGTGATTACCGATCTCGATGCTGCCTTCCTGTGCATCGATGACGACTCCCTTGCGGAAATGCACTCTTTCCCCGATGCGAACGTCGCCGCGCCGCCAGATGATCCTGGTGCCGAGAGGTACTTTCGTGCTGCGGGCAATCTTCAGCGCACCGCTTCGAAAGAGCGCCCTCAGCCTGTAAACCCAAGCTATTCCACGCATTCCGACGCTCCTGACAAGGGGCGCCTGTTTTTGCATGCTTGTCTGGCGGCCACCTGAATGCGTCACAGATGGCGATGCGGCAGCGCAGCCACAAGTGCTGTCCTTGCATTGCTCAGGTGCGCGCAGCAAGACCCGTGATCAATGCAATCACGCCAAAGCCCGCCGCCCCTGCGCATACGGCAGCCCAGCCGCCGAAATCCCATGCCGTGCCGGCGAGCGCCGATCCGAGAGCCCCGCCGAGGAAGAAGATGCCGACGAACAGACCATTGATCCGCCCGCGCGCCTCCGGCTTCAGGAGATTGACGGCACGGCGACCTAAGGTCTGATCGCCGGTGACGCCGACATCGAGCAAGACGGCGCTCATGCCCAGAAGGATCAACAGGGCCACGGAGCTGCCCGAGCGTATTCCACCCACCCAGGCGGCCAGCGCCATCGCGGCAAGCACGATCACATGCGAGGCCAATGTCGCCGTCCGCGTCCATCCCCTGTCGCCCATACGGCCGAAGACGGAGGTCGCCGCGGCACCACCGGCACCCACAAGGGCAAACAGCGCGATGCCGGATTGGCCGAGCGAGAACGGCGGCTGCGCCAGACGCAGTGCGACGGAAGTCCAGAACAGGCTGAAGCTCGCCATCATCAAGGCTGCCGTGAAGGCGCGCAGCCGCAGCACCGGTTCCTCCTGCAAAAGCTTGAAGAGCGAACCGATCAAGGCCCCGTAGCTCGCGCTGATCAGAGGGCGCCGCTCGGGCAGGCGTAGGGCGAGCACAGCGGCGAGGAGCGCAAGCGTTGCGGCGCTCAACGCATAGAAACTTCTCCAGCCCCAGAAATCGGCAATCAGGCTCGCCAGCGGTCGCGAGACAAGAATGCCGACCATGACGCCACTCATGACATTGCCGATCACCCGGCCGCGATGCTCAGGCGGCGCCATCGCTGCCGCGATCGGCACGAGGATCTGGATGGCGGAACAGGCCGCTCCCAGAAGGAAGAGGAAGATCAACAGGCTCCAGCCGGTCGGCGCGAAGGCGGCGGCAACGGCCATGAGCAATGCGGAGAGAAGCATGCGCAACACCAGCTGCCGGTTTTCCATGAGATCCGCCAGCGGCACCAGAAAGAACAGGCCGGCGGCATAACCAAGCAGTGAGGCCATGGCCACCAAGCCGGCGCCGCTTTCGGAAAAGCCGAGCGATGGGCCGATGATGCCGACCAGCGTCTGAGGTGCGAAGAGATTGATGATGATGACGCCGGTCGCGATGGCAAACAACAAGGTCGAGGGAGCGGCCGTTGCTGCGGAAACCGCTTCCTCCGGCTCGCGCGTGACGCATTCGGGGACTTGCGACATGATCTCTCCAATAAATTCTGATAATAAAGGTAGCCATCATTATCGCTTCGTTGCATAATGCGACAACTGAAATGAACTAATAATGATTATGCGAGTTAAGCATGAACATTCATGACCTGGAAGCCTTCGTCGCAGTGGTGGAAACAGGTTCGATCGTTGCCGCCTCCGCGCGCATCAATCTGACCCAGCCAGGCATCACCCGGCGCATACAGAACCTGGAAGACAGTCTCGGCATCGCTCTCCTCGACCGGCAGTCCAAGCCCTTGCGGCCGACGGCGGCAGGACGCGAGGCCTATGAGCATGGTCGCCGGGTATTGCGGTCGCTCGACGATCTCAAGGCCGGCGTTTCGCCCGGCGGCACGATCGGCGGCGAATTCCGTCTCGGGATCATGCCTTATCTCTCCGAAGCAGCCTTATCCGCCCCGCTTGACGAATTGCGCAGCCAGTTTCCGCAATTGACGCTGCGCGTCGTCACCGGCTGGTCGCCGCAACTGATCGAACAAGTCGCTCACAGTCAGCTCGATGCGGCAACCGTCTGCCTGGCGGAAGGGCTGCAGCCGCCGGATAATGTCGTCGGCGAGATGCTCGGAGTCCATGCCGTCATTCTCGTCGCGGCACCGTCGCTGGGCGTCCCCAAGGAACCGAGATTGGAAGATCTCTCCCGCTTCCCCTGGATCATGAACCAGAGCGGCTGCGGCTTTCGCGCCTTCATTCAGCATCGCTTCGAAGCCGAACGCCTGCCCTTCGACGTCGGCGTCGAGGCCATGAGCGCCGATCTCAGAATGTCGCTGGTCGCGCGCGGTCTCGGCATCGGCGTCTTGACGCCGGCCGCACTAGCAGACAGCCGCTGGCGCGATTTGGTCGAAATCGTCGAAGCCCCGGATTTCAGCCCGAAAGTCGTCAACTGGCTGGTGCATCGGCCGCCGGCGGGGCGGCTGGCGCGGCCGATCGCAATTTTTGGGGAAGCGCTGAAGGAAACGCTGAAAACGAAGAGACCGCTTCTGGCGTGAAGATTATGGAGCGGGTGAAGGGAATCGAACCCTCGTATTCAGCTTGGGAAGCTGCTGCTCTACCATTGAGCTACACCCGCCTGACATCGTGAGATGTCCAACAGTTACCGGCCTCTGTCAAGGCCGGTCGGCAATCGATCAAAGCCGGAAGTGCTTGGAGAGCTTCAGGCCCTGTGCCTGGTAGTTCGAGCCGAGGCCGGAGCCGTAGAGGCTGCTTGGCTGTTCCAGCATGTGTTCATAGATCAGGCGACCGACGATCTGGCCATCCTCGAGGATGAAGGGCACTTCGTGGCTGCGCACTTCAAGCACGGCGCGGCTGCCGCGGCCGCCGGCCGGGGCATGGCCGAAGCCGGGATCGAAGAAGCCGGCATAGTGGACGCGGAATTCGCCGACCAGCGGATCGAACGGCGTCATCTCGGCGGCGAAATGCGGCGGCACATGCACAGCCTCGCGCGAGACGAGGATGTAGAATTCATCGGGATCGAGGATCAGCTCGGTGCGGCCGCGGCTATAGAGCGGTTCCCAGAAATCGAAAATATCGTGCTGGGCCTTTTTGTCGACGTCGACGACGGCGGTATGGTGCTTGCCGCGATAGCCGATCAGGCCTTCCTTGTCGCCGGCAAGATCGATCGAGAGCGCGATGCCGCCGCCGGTGATATTCGGCTTCTTGCTGGCGACCAGCGTCTCGCTCTCGTGTAGCGCCAGCAGTTCCGGCTCGGTGAGCAGGGCCTGGCCGACGCGGAAGCGGATCTGCGACAGGCGCGAACCGCGGCGAACGACGATCGGGAAGGTGCGCGGGCTGATTTCGAGATAGAGCGGGCCGGAATAGCCGGCCGGGATCTTGTCGAACTCCTGCGCCCGGTCGGTGATGACGCGGGTGAAGATGTCGAGACGGCCGGTCGAGCTCTTCGGATTGGCGGAGGCCGACATATCCTCGGGTAGATCCAGCCGCTCCATCAGCGGCACAATATAGACGCAGCCCGTTTCCAGCACAGCGCCTTCGGAGAGATCGACCACATGCAGTTTCAGCCGGTCGAGCTTGTCGGCGACGAGATGTGATGGACCGGGCATGAAGCTGGCGCGGACGCGGAAGGCATGCGAGCCGAGCCGCAGGTCAAGGCTTGCCGGCTGGATCTGATCGACGTCCAGTTCTCTCTCGCTCGTCAGCCGCCCCGTTTCAAACAGCGCTGCGATGGCGCGATCGGCCAAAATTCCAGTATTGCGAGCCATCATGCTTCTCTCATAATTTGTCGCAGACAAAACCAAACTCGGGGAATTGACGCAAGCCGTCAACGGCAGTATTGCAACTTATCCCGTGGTGATTTGGCCGGTCGGCTTGCAGCCACGTTAAACAAATGGCTAAAAAGACCGGGGTTGAACCGGTCTGCTTTTGCGACCGGTTTTTTTGTTTTGAAAGTGGTGATGGCATGAGCAAGACTTGGCGCCCCGCAACCCAGCTCGTACACAACGGAACGCTCCGTTCGCAATTCGGCGAGACCTCCGAAGCAATCTATCTGACCCAGGGCTTCGTCTACGACACGTCGGAAGCGGCGGAAGCCCGTTTCAAGGGCGAGACGGACGGCTTTATCTACGCCCGCTACGGCAGCCCCACCAACGACATGTTCGAAAAGCGCATGTGCGCGCTGGAAGGCGCTGAAGACGCCCGCGCCACCGCGTCCGGCATGGCCGCTGTCTCCGCAGCCATCCTTTGCCAGCTGAAGGCCGGCGATCATATCGTCGCTGCCCGCGCCCTCTTCGGCTCCTGCCGCTGGGTGGTCGAGACGCTGGCTCCGAAATACGGCATCGAATGCACGCTGGTCGACGGCCGCTTTACCGAGAACTGGGAAAAAGCCATCCGCCCGAACACCAAGGTTTTCTTCCTCGAAAGCCCGACCAACCCGACGCTGGAAGTGGTCGATATTGCCGCCGTCGCCAAGCTCGCCAACCAGATCGGCGCAAAGGTCGTGGTCGACAACGTCTTCGCCACGCCGCTCTTCCAAAAGCCTTTGGAACTCGGCGCCCATATCGTCGTCTACTCCGCCACCAAACATATCGACGGCCAAGGTCGTTCGCTTGGTGGCGTCATCCTTTCCGACAAGCAGTGGATCGACGAGAACCTGCAGGACTATTTCCGCCACACCGGCCCGGCCATGTCTCCCTTTACCGCCTGGACGCTGCTGAAAGGCATTGAGACGCTGCCGCTGCGCGTTGCGCAGCAGACGGCGAACGCCTCCAAGGTTGCCGATTTCCTCGCCGAGCAGACCAACAAGGTCGCCCGCGTGATCTATCCCGGCCGCAGGGACCATCCGCAGGCCGATATCATCGCCAAGCAGATGAGCGGCGGCTCTACGCTGGTCGCCTTCGAGCTCAAGGGCGGCAAGGAAGCGGCCTTCAAGCTGCAGAATGCGCTGGAGATCGTCAAGATTTCCAACAATCTCGGCGACTCGAAGAGCCTGATCACCCATCCTGCCACCACGACGCACAAGAACCTCACCGACGAAGCCCGCGCCGAGCTCGGCATTTCGCCGGGCACCGTGCGCTTCTCCGCCGGCATCGAAGACAGCGCGGATCTGGTCGAGGACTTCGCCCGCGCGCTCGAGCACGTTTCCGCCTGATATCAATCGAGCCGCCCGGATTTTTCCGGGCGGCTCGACCTGCCCTCATCGGGCAATCTCGCGAGAGATAGGGTAGCTCGTCAGTTAGCGGCCTTGAATTCAACCTGACCGTTGTTCAGAAAGACCATTTTATCGAACAGCTTGAGATCCAGTGGATTCGGCAGGCGGACGTCCGAGAGATCGGGCACTGGTTTCAGCGCCGGATCATAGGAACGGTCGATCTGCGAGACAAAGACGACGATCATGCCTCTGGCGCGCGCAAACGCCTTCAGCGCCCGGACCTGGACCATCAGTTCCGGCTTTTCCCGCTTCTGATCGAGCAGCTGCAGAAAATCGACCACCGCCAATGTGCCGCGCGGCGCCCCGGCCAGCCTCTCGACGATATGATCGGCGCTGATGGCATCCGAATTGTCGAATTCGAACAGATCAGCAAACTCCGCATGATCCGCACCGATCACCGGAAATCGCTCCAGAACCACCTTTTCCGTATCCTCCAGCGTGAAGAAGATACCGCGATTGCCAGCCTTCATGGCTTCGACGGCGAGCCGCAGGCTCATCAGGGTCTTGCCGTGGCCCGGCCGCGCGCCGATCAGCACCAGATCGCCCGGGCTTAAACGCGAATACAGTTCGCTGACAGATACGGCCGTGTTCGTTTTACTTGCAAGCAAGCTCCAGCCTCCAAAGCCTTCGCCAGCCGCGACGCGATCCAGCGCAGCGTGCAAGGGGATTTTCTGCTGGCGAGACAGGAGCCTAGCCTTGCGCTTTAAATGATAAACAGGGGCAGAAAGCCTCATCTAAACCTCCTATTGCGAGCAATGACCGCAACCCCTCCTTATGCCAGGCGCTCAAACAGTCGGTTTTGATATCGACGGCCCCGCATGAAATATACTTTCCCGAATGGAGGGGGGAGGCACGGGCCATGCCAGAATCAGATGATAGCCGAAATGCCTTCCGATGAAAATTGCGGTCACGCCCCCAGGGAACATAAGATGAAATGAGGAATTATATGAGCTGGAGATTTTGATCGGCGGGCTGCAGATATGACGAGCAACCTACAAGTGCACCTTTGGCTGCGGCAAGCGTTTCTTCTCACCAAAAGTGGAGAGAGAGGCTTCATGTCAGAGAATACCAAATGACAGACGATTTGAGATACTTCTTTCGACGTCTCGTTAACCTTCGTTATTAGCTGTAATAGCTAAATGCCGGGAAGGCTCTACCCGTTCACGCAAGTTTTCATCACGCCGTTCCTTGACGGAGCGGGCTGGTTATAGGATACCGCTAGATATCCCGCTCTTGGCGAGGGTGGTGGAATGCGGATAATATGCCGCGGATGTGGAAATGCTGAAGCGGCAGTGAGGCTTGGAGAAGCGCTCGGCGCTTCAGGGCAGTGGCAAGGTATCAGGCATGTATCGCGCCCTAACACGCGACATCGAGGTTGTCGTCGAACCTTTTTATCTGGAGGAGCAATCCGATCCGGACGACGATCGCTATGTCTGGGGATACCGCATCGTCATATCCAACCATTCGAAGAAGGCCGTGAAGCTGGTGACGCGCTACTGGCACATCACCGACATGAATGGCATGGTGGATGAGGTGACGGGGCCGGGCGTCGTCGGCGAGCAGCCGCATCTGAAACCCGGCGATACCTATGAATATTCATCGGGCTGCCCGCTGGATACGCCGTCAGGCATGATGTTCGGCCATTACCAGATGGAAACGGACGACGGAGAGCAATTCCATGTCAAGATCCCCGCCTTTTCTCTGGACACGCCCAACCTGTTGCGCACGCTGAACTGAGCCGACAAAATCGGCAACATCAGGCCGCCTCTATCTCCGACACTTCGAAGCGATACGTCGTAGAGCAGAATTCACAAGTGACGGCGATCTCGCCATTCTCCTGGCTGGCCTCGATCTCCTCGGCCGTGAAGCCCTTCAAGACGCCCTTCAGCTTGTCGCGCGAGCACGAACAGCGGTCATAGACGGCCTTCGGCTCGTAGACGCGTACGCCACGCTCGTGGAACAGGCGATAGAGAAGGCGCTCGGTGCCAACCTGCGGATCCGTCAGCTCATCGGCATCGATGGTTTCCACCAGGCTGCGTGCCTCCGCCCAGGCATCGTCTTCGACATGATCGCGCACGCCGGTATCGCCATCGCCGCCATGCAGGTCCGGCTGACGCATACGCTCGGGCGCTTCGGGCAGGAACTGCGCGATCAGGCCACCGGCCCGCCAGCGGTGACGCGGCTTGCCGTTCTCATCGCGGTCGAAAAGTTCTGCCGCCCCCAGACGCACGCGCGTCGGGATCTGCTCCGACTGGCGGAAATAGGTGCCGGCAATCTCCTCGAGCGAGGCGCCATCAAGCGCGACAATGCCCTGATAGGGCTGGCTGAAACGGCCCTGATCGATGGTGAAGGCGAGGACGCCTTTGCCGAGCAGCTGTTCCGGCTCGGTCCGGCCTTCGGCGACTGCCTTTTCCAGTGCTTCTTCGTCGAAACGGGCATAGGCGCGAACATTTTCCGGCGTCGTGAAATCGGCAACCAGCAGGTCCACGGGTCCGTCGCCCTTGGTCTGCACGGTGAACTTGCCTTCGAATTTCAGCGACGTGCCGAGCAGGACGGTCAGGACGATGGCCTCGGCCAGAAGGCGTGCAACCGGCGTCGGATAGTCATGCCGGGCAAGGATCGCGTCCAGCAGCGGACCGAGCTGTACGGCACGGCCGCGCACGTCCAGACCTTCCACCTGGAAGGGAACGACATGATCGTCACCGGCGAAATCAAACTGACCCAGCGTTGCGGCATTTTCGGCCATTGCTTTACTCCTACTGCGCCCGCGCCCCTGAGACGCGGTTTAATATCTTCAGATCGCGCCCAGGCACCAAGCAAGAATCGACTTTTGCGCATGAAGGCGGTTTTCCGCCTCATCGAAGACAACGGATTGCGGGCCATCGATCACCTCGTCCGTCACTTCCTCTCCGCGATGGGCGGGCAGGCAATGCATGAACAAAGCGTCTTTGCCGGCCTGTGCCATCAAAGCCTTGTTGACCTGATAGGGCTGGAAGACGTTGTGACCGCGTGCCCGGTGCTCCTGATTCATGGAAACCCAGGTATCGGTTACCACGCAATCGGCGCCGGCGACCGCACGGTCTGCATCATGCGAGAGCATGATTTCGGCGCCCTCGTTGCGGGCCCAGTTCAGATAGTGATCCTTCGGCTCAGAACCAAGGGGTACCGCCATATTCATGCGATAGCCGAAGCGTGCCGCACCTTCGATCAGCGAATGCAGCACGTTGTTGCCGTCGCCCGTCCAGGCAAGCGTCTTGCCCTTGATCGGGCCGCGATGCTCCTCGAACGTCATGATATCCGCCATGATCTGGCAGGGATGCGTATCGTCGGTCAGCGCGTTGATGACCGGAACGGTCGCATGTTCCGCTAGCTCCAGCAGGCGCGAATGATCGGTCGTGCGGATCATGATCGCATCGACATAGCGCGACAGCACCTTGGCCGTATCGCCGATCGTTTCGGCGCGGCCAAGCTGCATTTCGGTGCCGGAGAGGAACAGCGTCTCGCCGCCCAGCTGTCGCATGCCGACATCGAACGAAACGCGGGTTCGGGTGGACGGCTTCTCGAAGATCATCGCCAGCATCTTGCCGGCGAGCGGCTTGTCGGCAGTGCCGGCCTTCTGCGCGCTCTTTCGCACGATCGCGTCATCGATGATGTTGCGCAGATCGGCAGCCGGAACGGCAGAGAGGTCGAGAAAGTGTTTCGGAGAAGCCATGTCCTTACCTGTGCTCCAGAAAAAACAATAACGCCCGCGTGGGGCAGGAACGCCCCGTCAGCGGGCGTTGAACTCAAGCCGATTTCTTGGTGCGGGCAGCGCGCGCACGCTCGGCGGCACGCTCCAGGCGGGCAAGACCTTCGCGTGCTTCTTCGGCGGTGACGACCAGCGGCGGCAGAAGGCGGATGACGTTATCGCCGGCCGGCACGCCGAGCAGATGCTCGGCACGGATAGCCTGCAGCAGCTCTGCCTGCGGAATGGCCGCCTTGATGCCGAGCATCAGACCTTCGCCGCGAACGTCCTCGATGATGTCAGGAAAACGATCCTTGAGCGAGGCGAGCCCCTGGCGGAAGACCAGCGAGACATCGCGCACATGCTGCAGGAAGCCTTCGGCAAGCACGATATCGAGAACGGCATTTCCGACCGCCATGGCGAGCGGATTGCCGCCATAGGTGGAACCGTGGGTGCCTGCCTTCATGCCTGAGGCGGCTTCTGCCGTCGCAAGGCATGCACCGAGCGGGAAACCGCCGCCGATGCCCTTGGCGACAGCCATGATATCAGGCTTGATGCCGGCCCATTCATAGGCGAAGAGCTTGCCAGTGCGGCCGACGCCACACTGTACTTCGTCGAGGATCAGCAGCAGGCCATGTTCGTCGCAGATCTCACGCAGCCCGCGCAGGAATTCGTTGGTGGCCGGACGGATGCCGCCCTCGCCCTGAACCGGCTCGATCAGGATTCCGGCCGTCGCATCCGTGATGGCGGCGCGCACGGCATCGAGATCGCCGAATTGTACCTGATCGAAACCCGGTGCCTTGGGTCCGAAGCCCTCGATATACTTCTCCTGGCCGCCTGCGGCGATGGTCGCGATGGTGCGGCCGTGGAAGGCGCCCTCGAAGGTGATGATGTGGAACTTTTCGGGATGCCCCTTGGCGAATTGATAGCGCCGCGCCGTCTTGATGGCGCATTCCAGTGCCTCGGCGCCCGAATTGGTGAAGAATACCTTGTCGGCGAAGGTCGCTTCCGTCAGCCGCTTCGACAGCTTCTCCTGACCGGGCACCTCGTAGAGGTTCGACAGGTGCCAGACCTTGTCGGCCTGGGCCTTCAATTCGGCGACGAGATGAGGATGGGCGTGACCGAGCGAGTTGACCGCGACGCCGGCTGCGAAATCGAGGTAGCGCTCGCCATTTTCGGTGACCAGCCAGACGCCCTCGCCTCGCTCGAACCGTAACGGAGCGCGCATATAGGTGTCATAAAGCGGCGTGGTCTCGGCCATGGCCATATCTCCTGATCACAACTTTAAGGACCGATCGCTTCGATTTGATGAAACGGGTCCGAAAAAATCAAAAATGCCGCCTTGCGGCGGCCCGGGCACTATTGATGTTTTGCATCGCGATGTCAACAAAACTGGCGTTTTAGCAGGTGCGAGATAGCGCTTGCGGGCAAAAGAGATAGGTTCGGCGGCGCCTATTGCAGAAATGCCACGCCTAGGCAGCAAGTTGGGGAAAACCTCGAAATCGATTCCTCAAGATTCTCGCGACTCTTGTCACGGAGTCAGCCTCACACTAGGTTAAAAAGCAATTGCTAGACTGCATGCGGCGGAACTAGTCACCACAATTTTAGAGCGTTTCGCGCCTCGTTCCCATGCGAGGCAATGGTGAGGGATTCTGCCATCGGAAACGCGACAGCGGAGACAGGGCATGAATTGGACAGACGAACGCGTCGAGAAGCTGAAAAAGCTATGGTCCGAAGGGTTGAGCGCCAGCCAGATCGCTGCGCAGCTCGGTGGCGTGAGCCGTAATGCCGTTATCGGCAAGGTGCACCGCCTGAACCTTCCTGGCCGAGCGAAGGCGGGCGGCACGGCAACCGCGACGCGCACGCCAAAGCGCAGTGCCGCGGCTCCCCGCGCAACGACCTACGGCTCGCGCGTCGCTACCCGCACCGTGGTCGCCCGCCAGCAGGGTGCAACCATGCTGAAGGAAGAGATCGAGATAGATTCCGTCAATGAAATTCAGTATCGCCCGGCATCGAACGTCGTCGTTCCGATCTCCCGCCGCCTCGGCCTGACGGAGCTGACGGAACGCACCTGCAAATGGCCGGTCGGGGACCCGCTGAAGGACGACTTCCACTTCTGCGGCAATGACAGCCCGGATTCGTCCCCCTACTGCACCTATCATCAGCGCATGGCCTACCAGCCGGTGCATGACCGCCGTCGCAACAACGGCTGAAAGTTACCGCAAGACAAAGAGAAACGGGCCCCTCGAGGCCCGTTTTTCTATTTCCGCCGCTATTTAGTAACACCCGAGCGGCGAGCCGCTCAGGCTTCCATGGAATAGCCCGCGCCGCGAACGGTGCGGATGACATCCTGCATATTGGAGAAATTGAGCGCCTTGCGCAGACGGCCGACATGGACGTCGACCGTGCGTTCATCGACGTAGATATCGTGCCCCCATACGCCATCGAGCAGCTGCGAACGCGAGAAGACGCGGCCTGGCGAGGACATCAGGAACTCCAGCAGGCGGAATTCTGTCGGCCCCAGCCGGACTTCGCGGCTCTTGCGGTGGACGCGATGGGTTTCGCGGTCCAGCTCGATATCGCCGCAACGCAGCACCGTGGAGAGAACCTCCGGGCGGGCGCGCCGCAGCATCGCCTTGACGCGGGCCATCAGCTCCGGCGTCGAGAACGGCTTGACGACGTAATCGTCCGCGCCGGTCGAAAGTCCGCGCACGCGCTCGCTTTCCTCGCCGCGAGCCGTCAGCATGATGATCGGCAAGCGCTCCGTCTCCGGCCGCATACGCAGCCGGCGGCAGAGCTCGATGCCGGACACGCCGGGGAGCATCCAGTCGAGGATCAGGAGATCGGGGATGCGCTCCTGGAGACGCAGCTCGGCCTCATCACCTCTGAGGATCGTGTCGACCTCGAAGCCTTCGGCCTCAAGATTGTAGCGCAGCAGAACGCTAAGCGCTTCCTCGTCTTCTACAACAGCAACTCTCGGAACCATGCGCCTATGGTCTCCTTTCTTCGCTTCCAGATTATTCCGTCACTGCGCCGACGGTGTTGGCGGTATCGTCCTTCGGGCGCTCGCCTTCCGGCTGAGCACCGGTCGCCATGTAATAGATCGTCTCGGCGATGTTGGTGGCATGGTCGCCGATGCGCTCGATGTTCTTGGCGCAGAAGAGAAGATGCGTGCAGGTGGTGATGTTGCGCGGATCTTCCATCATGTAGGTCAGCATCTCGCGGAAGAGCGAGGTGTACATGGCGTCGATTTCCTCGTCGCGTTCGCGGATCGACACGGCTTTGTCCGGCGAGCGGGTGGCGTAGACATCAAGAACTTCCTTGAGCTGGCTCAGTGCCAGTTCGGAGAGGTGTTCGATGCCACGAGCGAGACGACGCGGCACGCCCGTGCCCTGAACGGCGATGACGCGCTTTGCGGTATTCTTGCCGAGATCACCGACGCGCTCCAGATCGGAGGCGATGCGGATCGAGCCCATGATTTCGCGCAGGTCCGCTGCCATCGGCTGACGACGAGCGATGGTGACGATCGCCTTGTCACCAACTTCGCGCTCGGCATGGTCGAGAACGACGTCGTCGGAGATGACCTTCTGGGCCAGGGCCGCGTCGCTGTTGACGAGAGCGCGTACGCTGTCGCTAACCATCTGCTCGGCCAGGCCGCCCATTTCGGCAATGCGGCGCGTCAGAAACTTCAGGTCTTCGTCATAGGCAGAGAGAATGTGAGTGGAGACCATTTTTCTATCCTCAAGTGAACTGTGTGAAAGGAGCCGCGCGCCTGCCATCATCAACCAAAACGGCCCATGATGTAATCCTGCGTGCGGAAATCGTCGGGATTGGTGAACATCTTATCGGTGTCGTTCTCCTCGACCAGGTGGCCGAGATGGAACATTGCGGTACGCTGCGAGACACGAGCGGCCTGCTGCATGGAATGCGTCACGATGACGATGGTGAAATTCTCCCGAAGCTCGTGGATGAGATCCTCGACCTTGGCGGTTGCGATCGGATCGAGCGCAGAGCACGGCTCGTCCATCAGGATCACCTCCGGGCTGACCGCAACGGCGCGCGCGATGCAGAGGCGCTGCTGCTGGCCGCCCGACAGGCTCGTGCCGGCGTCATGGAGCCGATCCTTCACCTCACCCCAGAGACCGGCCTTCTGCAGACTGGTTTCGACGATATGCTCGAGATCGGCCTTCGAGCGATGCAGGCCATGGATGCGCGGGCCGTAGGCGACATTCTCGTAGATCGACTTCGGAAACGGGTTGGGCTTCTGGAAGACCATGCCGACGCGGGCGCGCAATTCCACGACGTCGATGCTGTCGTCGTAGACATCCTGATCGTCGAGCGTGATCTTGCCGGTGACGCGGCAGGTCTCGATCGTATCGTTCATGCGGTTGAGGCAGCGCAGGAAGGTGGACTTGCCACAGCCGGAAGGGCCGATCAGAGCCGTGACCGTATTGGCGCGGATCTTCAGATTGACGTCGAAGAGCGCCCGCTTGTCGCCGTAGAACACAGAAACGTCCTGGCCGATCATCTTGTAAGGGATCGTCGTCATCTTCTTGGCCAAGGCTCTTTCGCTGGCAGCTTCCGTCATCATGTTCATTTCGTGCGCCCTCCCTTACCAGCGCCGCTCGAAGCGGCGGCGCAGCAGGATGGCGCCGATGTTCATCGCGACGAGGAAGAAGAGGAGCACGATGATGGCGCCGGACGTCCTTTCGACGAAGGCCCGCTCGGCTTCGCTCGCCCACATGTAGATCTGCACCGGCAGCGCCGTCGAGGGATCGAGCGGCGATGCCGGATAATTGGCAACGAAGGCGACCATGCCGATCAGAAGCAGTGGCGCGGTCTCTCCGAGCGCATGGGCAAGCCCTAGGATCGTGCCCGTCAGAATGCCAGGCATCGCGAGCGGCAGAACATGATGGAAGACCATCTGCATGCGCGATGCGCCAAGACCGAGCGCTGCGCTGCGGATCGACGGCGGCACTGCACGCAAGGCGGAGCGCGTGGCGATGATGATCATCGGCAGCGTCATCAGGCTCAGTACAAGGCCGCCGACCAGCGACGCCGAGCGCGGCAGCCCCATCATGTTGATGAAGACCGAGAGACCCAGCAGGCCATAGACGATCGAGGGGACAGCAGCGAGATTGTTGATGTTGACCTCGATCAGATCCGTCAGCCGGTTCTTCGGTGCGAACTCTTCCAGATAGATCGAGGCGGCAACGCCGACCGGCAAGGCAAGTACGAGAACGGTCAGCATCAGGTAGAGCGAGCCGATCAGCGCGACACCAAGCCCGGCGGCTTCCGGCCGGCTCGAATTGCCCGACAGAAAGAGACCGCTGTTGAAGGCCTTATGAAGCGCGCCGCTTTCGCTGAGTTGCTTCATCCATGCGACCTGGCGGTTGGAAATCTTGCGATCCTTCTCGCTGACGGTCAGATCGATCTGCCCCTTGTTGGCGGAATCGATGTTGGCGCTGGCCCGGAATGTGACGCTCTGTGTCGTCCCTATGATAGAGGGGTTGGCAACGACTCTGTCGCGCAACACGATCCTGGCGCTGTCCGACACCATCGCCATCGCCTCGCGTACAAGCGTGCGATTGGCCGGATCGATGCCAAGCGCTTTCACCAACGCATCGCGCACCAGTACGGGGTAATTGGCAGCGATCAGCACCTTCGGATCGTTCATGCGCTTACCCGTCGGGTCGATTACCTTCTCGGTGAATTCGATCGGCAAGGTGATCGAAGTCTGGACAAAGGCGGTATAACCAGTGCGGACCACGGTCGAGACCAGGATGATAAGGAAGACGAGACCGAAGATGACGGCGGTCATCCCATAGGCGCGAAAGCGACGCTCGGCGGCATAGCGCCGCTTGATGCCGATATCTCGGTGCACAGACGCACCCGGCGTCAGACCGCGCGGCATGTTGAGCTGAGAGGAAGATACGACGCCGCTCATTCGTATTGCTCCCTGTATCGACGGACAATGTAGAGCGCATAGACGTTGAGGCACAGCGTCAGGCAGAACAGCGTGATGCCGAGGGCGAAGGCGACGAGCGTCTGCGGCGAGGTGAATTCCAGATCGCCGGTCAGCTGATTGACGATCTTCACCGTGACCGTCGTCATCGGCTCGAAGGGATCGAGCTGCATGCGCGCGGCAACGCCTGCGGCCAGCACCACGATCATGGTTTCGCCGATCGCCCGCGACGCGGTCATCAGCAGCGCGCCGACGATGCCGGGAAGAGCGGCCGGCAGCAGGACGCGCTTGACCGTTTCCGAGCGGGTGGCGCCGAGGCCGAGCGAGCCGTCGCGCAGCGACCGCGGCACGGCCATGATGATATCGTCCGACAGCGAGGAGACGTAAGGGATGAGCATAACGCCCATGACGAAGCCAGCCGTCAAAACGCTCTGCGCCTCGATGAAGCTTCTGTAGTTTCCGGTCATAAGCCCGTCGATCTCGGCGGAGATATCGCGCAGGAAGGGGCCGACTGTGACAAGGGCGAAGAAGCCGTAGACGATCGTTGGAATGCCGGCCAGAACCTCCAGCATCGGCTTGGCGATGGAGCGAACGCGAGCCGAGGCATATTCGGCCATGTAGATCGCGGCGAACAGGCCGATAGGCACGGCAAAGAGCATGGCGACGAAGCCGATATAGACCGTACCTGCCAGGAGCGGGATCAGACCGAAGGTGCCCGAGGTCTGCGCGCCGGCGCCGGTGAAGCGCGGGTCCCAGACGGTACCGAAGAAGAACTCGCTGGCCGGCACCATACTGAAGAAACGCGCCGCTTCCGAAAGCATGGAAACGACGATGCCGACCGTTGTCAGCACCGCGATGGAGGAGGCAACGATCAGGGCTCCGAGGATGACTTGCTCGACCCGGTTGCGGGCGCGAAAACGCGGCGCAATCGCGTGAAGGCCATGGGCCGCGCAAAGCAACGACAGGACGATCGCCGCCGCCGCCATGACCATGCGGCTCAATTCGCGCATGCCATTATATCTATTCGCGGCCTCGATCATGTAGCCCGTGGGGCGTACGGCGAGTGGAACGCCCTTCTGCGCCAGCAGCAACTGAAGATCGGCCTTGCCGCCATCGACATCGGCAAGCTCCTGGCTATCGAGCATGCGCATGCCGCGGGCGATGCTGCGCACCATGCCGTAGCTGAGATTGAGCTCAGCCGGCGGCAGAGACTGAACCTCCTCGGGAAAGGATTTGGTCACCAGGCGGTCGATGACGATGGGACTGACGATCAGCCAGGCGCAGATGAGCGCCAGGGGCGGAAGTACCGCCCATATGGCGGCATAGGCACCGTGATAGCCGAGCCGGGAATGCATGGACGAAGACCTGCCGCCCGACAGCGCGGCCGCCCTCACCCGCCCCAGCACGAAAGCGGAGGCGCCGAAGACCGACAAGCAGAGCAGCAGCAGCGATACACTCATTCCCATTCCCCGGCGAACCCCGGGGCAGCGGAAAGCCGCACCGGTGCCCGACCCTTCAGCAGTCACATGATCTTCCCGCCCGCGAAGTCCTTGCGGATCTGGTCGCGCTCAGCATCCGGCGCCGGCACGAGGCCATATTCCGCCAGCGGGCCGTCCGGTCCGATCATCTGATCGCTCGTGAAGAAATCGACATATTCCTTGAGCCCCGGGACGACACCCAGATGGGCTTTCTTGACGTAGAAGAACAGCGGTCGCGATACCGGATAGGTGCCATCGGCGATCGTCTGGCCCGAGGGTACGATGCCGCTGACGGTGGCGACCTTCAGCTTGTCGGCGTTGTTCTGGAAGAAATACAGGCCGAACACACCGATGCCATGCTTGTTGGCATTAATGCGGGCCAAGGTCTCGGGATAGTCGCCATCGATATCGACTGCGGCGCCATCCTTGCGCACGGCAATGCATTTCTTCGCCTGCTGAGCGGCATCCGAGAATGCTGCCTTGATGACATCGGCCGCGCCGGAAGCCTTGCAGCCGGCAGCAAGCACCTTCTCTTCGAAAACTTCGCGCGTGCCATGCTTCTCGCCCGGAATATAGGCGGCGATTTCAAAATCCGGCAGCGATGGATTGATCTCAGACCACTTCTTATAAGGATTGGCGACGAGCTTGCCGTCGACGACGACCTCGGCAGCAAGCGCCTTGTAGAGATCGACCGGTTCGAACCTGATATCCGGATTGCTCTTGTCGAAGGCAAAGACGATGCCGTCATAGCCGATCTTGACCTGCTGGATGTCAGCGACACCGGCAGCCTTGCAGGCTGCGACTTCGCTGTCCTTGATCGGACGAGAGGAATTGGCAATGTCGATCGAATCCGTTCCCACACCCTTGCAGAATTCCTTCAGGCCGGCTCCGGAGCCGCCGGACTCGACCACCGGGGTCTTGAAGTTGGTGAAGGTCTCGCCGAAAGTTTCGGCCACGATCTTGGCATATGGGAATACGGTCGATGAACCGGCGATCTGAATTTGATCGCGAGCGGTTGCAGTGCCGGCAAGGGCAACCGATGCAACCAGCGCAAGAATGGATATTTTCAAAGCATTCACAACGAATCCCCCTGATGAGCTTTGAAGAGCGCCGAGGTGGAGGCCACATCCACTTTTTCAGCAGTCCATTCTTACTGGCGAAAACACCGCCCTTTTATGTCAGGCGAGTGAAACAATTATGACAGGCTATATGCCTGATATAATTTGGATAAATCGCCACCTAAACCGGGGCAGGTAGAGCTTGTCAGAAGCGAACCGTAAAGTCGGTTCCCTTTCCGACTTCCGACTTGACGATCAGTCTGGCGCGATGGCGGGTCAGAATGTGCTTGACGATGGCAAGCCCGAGACCGGTTCCCTTCTTGGACCGGCTATCCTCAACGTTAACGCGATAGAAGCGCTCGGTCAGGCGCGGCACATGTTCTGCGGGTATCCCCGGCCCCTTGTCCGAGACGACGACCTCGACGGCCTGGCCGGCACCGTTCAGCAGCGAAACCTCGACCGACTTGCCTTCCTGGCCGTATTTGCAGGCATTCTCGATCAGGTTTTCGAAGACCTGCACCAGCTCGTCGCGATCGCCCAATACTTCCACCTTGCCCGCCGGCAAATGCAGATTGATGCTGACATCGAGATCACCGGCCAGCGGCAACAGGGAGTCTCGCACGTGGCCGAGCAGGGGCACCAGATCCACCTTCTGATCCGGCGCGATATGCGACTTCAGCTCCAGGCGCGACAGCGACAGGAGGTCGTCGACCAGCCTGCTCATGCGCGTCGTCTGATCGAGCATGATGCCGAGGAAACGCTGCTGCGCCTTCGGATCGGCTTTGGCAGGTCCCTGGATCGTCTCGATGAAGCCTCGCAGCGACGCCAGCGGCGTGCGCAATTCGTGGCTGGCATTGGCGACGAAATCGGATCGCATGCGGTCGATGTGGCGCAGCTCCGATATGTCGCGGAAGGAGAGCAGGAAGAGCGCATCTTCCTGCCTGTCGATCTCCGGCAGATCAATCGGCGCGATGCGGACGACATAGACCCGTTCCGAAGGCAGGCGCTCGGAGTGCTCGATCTGGTTCGGCGTATTGGTCGCGATGGTCTCGCGCACCATGTCGAGCAGACCCGGCGAGCGCAGCTTGGAGGAAATATGTGCGCCGATCGGAAAGGCACCGAAGGCTTTTTCGACGGCCATGTTCTGCACCAGCACCGATGCCTCTCGGTCGATGATCAGCACTGGCATATCGAGTGCTGCCAGTCCTGCAAAGGCGGTGCGGAGCAGGGCTTGCGCATCAACGGACGGAGTCTCGGCCTGCGACGGAACCTCGACCCGCTCGACGAGCGGCGGGCGAAGCAGTGTGACGATCATGACAATCGCCCAGATCCAGAATACGGCGCCGGTATTGATGCCTTCAAACAGGGCGAGTGCGGCAATCAGCGTCGCCAGAACCAGGATGGCGCTCTCCTGCCGCAGCCGAACTGCCAACCTCCTGACAAATGACCATTCGTCTTCCAACTGCGCCGTCCTTCGCCTGCCATCATGGAACGCTGGATTCCGCGTCTTATCTGCGATTCATGACAGAAGTATTCGGCTCTATCCACAGAAGCCAGTAACTGACAAAAATAAATGTAGCCGGCAAAGGAGGGTAGCCGTAAAGGGCTTGAAACTATTGAACAAAAGCTCCAGTTTCCTGGCCAAGCTTTTTTACCGCTGCCAGCGGTAGGGTTAACGCCGTGTAAACAGCCGAGGAGCCGACATATGGGGGAGAAGACAGAAAGCCGGGCAGTAGAGTTGGATATCCATGGCATCAAGCGCATATTCGATGTCGATGACCCCGTGCTCCCAAGCTGGATCGAAGACGAGGCGCTGACCTCGGGCGGCTATCCCTACAAGAAGAAGCTGAAGGAAGACGAATATCTCGACGAGCTGAAAGCGCTGCAGATCGAACTCATCAAGGTGCAGTTCTGGCTGCAGGCGACCGGCAAGCGAGTGATGGCGCTCTTCGAGGGGCGTGACGCCGCCGGCAAAGGAGGCTCGATCGCCGCGACGTCAGCCCATATGAACCCCCGTCTGGCGCGCGTGGTGGCGCTGACGAAGCCGACCGATCGCGAGGCCGGCCAATGGTATTTCCAGCGCTATGTCGCCCAGTTCCCGACGGCGGGCGAATTCGTGCTCTTCGACCGCTCATGGTACAACCGCGCTGGCGTCGAACCGGTCATGGGCTTCTGCACGCCGCAGCAATACGAGCAGTTCCTAAAGCAGGCCCCAAGGATGGAAAAGCTCATCGTCCAGGACGACATCTACTTCTTCAAATTCTATCTCGATATCGGCCGGGAGATGCAGCTGAAGCGCTTCCACGACCGGCGCCACGATCCGCGCGCCGTCTGGAAACTCTCCTCGATGGATATCGCCGCCCTGCCGAAATGGAAGGACTATAGCGAGAAGCGCGACCGCATGCTGAAGGATACGCATACGGACCACGCACCCTGGACTGTCCTCCGCGCCAACGACAAGCGGCGCGCACGCCTAAATCTTATCCGTCACATTCTGCTGACGCTCGACTATGACGGCAAGGACAAGGAAGCCATCGGCAAGGTCGACGACAAGATTCTCGGCATGGGATCGGATATCCTTGCCTGACGAGGTCGAGGCATCGCCCCGGGGTTATTGCCCGGGCAGGACGCGGATGGCGTAGATATTGATGCCGCGGGCCTTGCCATCGACATCGCTGTTGATGATGAGGCGTCCCGAACCCGTCGGCGCCATGGCGCGATCGAACTTGACCTGGAACAACGAATCCGTTTTTTGCCGGCTGACGGTGAAACGGTGCCGGCCGCAACGACCGAGAGAACCGAAATCGCACTCCACGGTGATCTGCGTCGGCGCATCCGAGGTGGACTGCAATGTCAGCGCGACCGTCGAAGCCTTGCCGGCCATCTGCTGCAACACATTGACGGGCACCTCGACCGAGCCACTGCCGTCCGGACCGCTGCTAAGCGAGGTCAGCCTCACGGCCGGCCCTTCGTTTTCCGATACATTCTCGGCCTTCGATTGCGAGCCGGTCGTCACCTTCGGCGCGTCGGTGGGCTTCAATACCTCCAACCATTCCGCGGAGAAGCTGTTCTGCGGATCGATGGTCGCAAGGCCCGGATTGACCGGACCGCTATTGTCGTCCTGGTCCGAGGTATCGTCATCGTTGCTGTTGCCGCTGAAATCCTGCGAATCGACATGCGCCGGCGGATTGGGCACACTCGTATCCCTCTGGGATGCAGACATGAGCAAGCCCGAGGTCTTGATCCACCAGGCACCGACGCCGAGGAAGGCCAGCAGAATGCAGAAGACGAGCAGGCGCGAGAAGAACTTGCGCGGCTTGCGGCGCACGGCCGCCCGCTCCGGCTTGAAATTCATCGACCGCGGCGGCGGCGCATCAGCCGTCGGACGCACATCACTGTCCGCCCCGAGATGATCGGCCGGGCCGGCGCGCATATCGCCGAAATCGTCTTCACGTGCCGCCAGCTCGGTCGAGGTCGGCTCGGGCGGAACGGCCGGGCCTGCCGACGTTGGCGGATCACGTGTTTCTCCGCGCACGCTCATGACAGGCTCCTGCGGTCGTGCCGCTGCCTGCCTTGCATCGGACCTGGGTACGGAAGGAGAAACATGCGGAGCATCCAGCTCCGGTGAAACCGGCATCGCCTGCATGGGGCGGGCGCGTTCGTCGGCCTCAATCTCGCGGATCGTCGCCTCCAGACGCTGACGCTGGGCTGCAATGACGTTGATATCGGTAATGTCCTGCTTGCGAAGGCCGGCTTCCAGAGCCTGACGCGCCGATTGATAGATGCGAGCGCGAATTTCCGGATTGGCGCGATCAGACCGATCCAAGGCGCTTCTGATAGCCGTTTCTAATCCGCTCACATCCGATCCTTTACGCTCACTCGCAACATACGCGCATACTCTACCGATAAGGCAGCCATATTTTCATCATCCGTTAACCGGATTCGGTAACGCCCCGTTTTGCAATACGCAAGCCTCCGGCATGGGCTAAGGGCACTCGGGCGGGGATAAACGGCAAAGACGACGCAAATGGGGTGGAGGTGAGGCAGTGGGCAGTAGGCAGTAGGCAGTAGGCAGTAGGCAGTAGGCGAAGGTATCGGACCGGGGCGGTCAAGCGCTATTACTGTTGCCTGTTGCCTATTGCCTATTGCCTACTGCCTTTCCCTGCCTCTTCCACCCTCTTCCCCTCTCGATAGACATCTGCTATCCCTTTTGACGTTTTCGTAAACGTCAAAAGGGATGATGTTCATGGCCCTCCCCTCCATCCTGACCGAGCGTCTGCGCCTGCCGGTTGTGGCTTCGCCGCTTTTCATTATCTCGCACCCCGCTTTGACGCTCGCGCAATGCAAGGCCGGCGTTGTCGGCTCCTTTCCGGCGCTGAACGCACGTCCGGAAAGCCAGCTCGACGAATGGCTTGCCATGATCACAGAGGATCTTGCCGCACACAATGCCGCAAATCCGGACCGTCCGGCAGCTCCATTTGCGGTCAATCAGATCGTCCATACGTCGAACAAACGCCTCGAGCACGATCTGATGCTTTGCGTGAAATACAAGGTGCCGATCGTCATTTCCTCGCTCGGCGCCGTGCCCGAGGTGAACGCCGCCGTGCATTCCTATGGCGGCATCGTACTGCATGACATCATCAACAACCGGCATGCCAATTCGGCGATCCGCAAGGGTGCGGACGGGCTGATTGCCGTCGCTGCCGGCGCCGGCGGCCATGCCGGCCAGCTTTCGCCCTTCGCGCTGGTGCAGGAAATCCGCGAATGGTTCGATGGGCCGCTGCTCCTGGCCGGCGCCATCGCCACCGGCGGCGCCGTCCTGGCCGCCCAGGCGTCCGGCGCCGATCTTGCCTATATCGGCTCGCCGTTCATCGCGACGGAGGAGGCCCGTGCGGTTGACGCCTACAAGCAGGCGATCGTCGAAGGTTCCGCCGCCGATATCGTCTATTCCAATTATTTCACCGGCGTTCTTGGGAATTATCTGAAGCCCTCCATTCGCGCCGCCGGCCTCGATCCGGACAATTTGCCAGAGGCCGATCCTTCCAAGATGGATTTCGAGGCCGCCACGACCGGCGTGAAGGCCTGGAAGGATATCTGGGGGGCCGGCCAAGGTATCGGCGCCGTCAAATCCATCCAGCCCGTATCCGCCCTCGTCGACAGGCTTGAGAGAGAATACCGACAGGCGCGCGCCCGACTGGCACTTTGATCGGACGCGAAAGGCGGTATTTTTTCACAAGCATCTCGCTTTTTTGCCAATTGGCAATTTGAGCGCTTGAAATCTCGCCACATAGACTGTATCAGCGCCATGCAAATCGCGGGGCCGAACCGAATGCTCCGCAGAATGCCGCTTTAGCTCAGTCGGTAGAGCACATCATTCGTAATGATGGGGTCACGTGTTCGAGTCACGTAAGCGGCACCACTTATCCTGTCTGCCCCGAATACCCTCAACTCTATTCCAGGCATCGCCAGTCCTCAGCAAGTTCGCCCGCGCCGTCGACCAAATTTGCCGCGAGAAGTATCGATCCTGGCGTGATTGGTCAGCGCCCCACTCAGGCGCGATTTTGCTGATATCGCAGGCGTGCGGGCGAAGATTGATCACATATGCCTCAAAGCGGCCGGCGGATTAAGAAAGTTAAATGCGCGCCCAGTGGCAAAAGGGCCAAAACAGCCTCTGCCTTGACGGAGTCTGCTATCATGAACATCGTGCCGCACTTCTCTCCCATCCGCGTCATTCGCAACGGTTCCGGTGAAGCGAAGTCCGTAGGCTCGGCCGAGGAAGTCTGGAAGACGCTTCTCGATGACTGGCCTTCGGAGGAAGGCGACTGCTTTCTGTCGGCATTGCTCATCTGCATCGACGTCCAGCGCGGCTGGCGAGCGCCTGAGGAAGCGCGCGTCGCCTTCATTGCCGCAGCGGCCGAAGCGGGAGTTCCCTTGCTGTCGTGACGGCGCGGATCCGGCCGACGGGGCTGCGGAACATTCCAGCCAACGGCACGTTGACCGCGGAAGGAGAAACTCATGGCCCAATGGTGGAGCAAACCCGTAATCGTCGAGACCCGCAAAACGGGCGACCGGCTGGTGATATCGAATGCGGAACGCGCCATGGAATACATGGCGAAGGAGTGGCCGACGCTCGAGGACGGGCAAGCCTACAGAACCGCCAGAAAAGCGCTGCTGGACGCGCATGAGGGTAAGCTTGACGCGGAGAAAGCCAGGGAGGCCTTCATCGCGGCTTTGCAGGAAGGCGACATCTTTATTTTCGAGGATTGAGCCTGCATCGGCCCATGATCGGCCGGTCGGCCGCTGCAATCATCTCATGTCAGGCGCCGAACGGCAGCGGCCTTATTGAGCCCGCATCGGCGACGGGGGTGCCTGCCGATCATAGGCCATGACACCCAAAGCGCGGCGCGATCTTTCAGATTCGCTTTTCGCGCTTCAGATCTTTGATTTTGCGCATGTCATTGTCGCAAAACCGCTGCGCATTTTTACGCGACATGCTTCAAAGCCGTTTCAGCGAGAACGAAAAATGCCCGTGGGATTCCAAGGTCATGTATTCGAACTGCCAATGGAAATCCTTGCAGAACTTGGTGCAGGCTTCGACCACGCCATATGGAATGGCATCGACGACATTGCCGGTGCAGAAGTCGTGGCCGGCAATGCGGCCGTCCTGCTTGACCTTGAAGTGGCTGATCTGCAGTTCCTCCAGAGTCGTCTCGTAGCTGTGATTGGTGTCGACATAGACCCAATCGAAAAAGCTGTTGGGAAATTCAGAAAGCCGGACGGTGGAGTAGCCCTGGACGATGCGCAGGCGGCCTTGATCCAATGCGCCGCGGAATTTTGACCTGATCTGCTCCAGGCCCTCCTGATAGCGGGGCGTATCCCACGCGTCGATCAGGTAAAGCTCTCGCGGCGCGTTCTTTTCAAAAATCTCGGCGGTGAAATCGCCGAAAGCCGCGCCGATCTCGGCGCAGACGCCGCCATGCGGCAGGCGGTGCAGCAGCTCGCCGCGATCGGGCAGCAGTCGGGCATTTTCCATGTGATGCAGGCCGAGCTGCGTATGCGGCATGCCGCTCTTGTACTGAAATCTCGAGTCGCGCGTTTGCATTTGGCAGCGGATACCTTCGATATTGGCTGAAGGGCAGATCGCATGGACGACCTGCTTCTGGACCGTGGGTGCTGTAAGTCTTGGCATTCATGGCTTGCGTCAGGCATTCGAGCCGATCGCAAATGCCGGCCCGCGAGACGGCCCCCTCTTTCGAAACGCTCCATCGACGGCTGTAAATGGGTCGGCCGCCGGCAACGAAACAGCTTTCGCGCGCAATCCGTTGAATGCATGCGATTAGCACAACCAAAGATTCAGCTTTTGGTGGTTCCGTGCGCCTTAGGATCATATTCTGGGGATGCATCATGAAAATTGCCGTTGGCGTGGCGACATGCGGTCGCAAGGCGATTCTGAGGGCGATGATCGAGAGGCTTGCCGGACAGGCGCGCAAGCCGGATCATCTCTTCCTGTGCCCGGTCAAGAGTGACGACATCGACACGGAACGCTTAGGTTCTGCGCCTTTTCCGGTGACGATCGTCTCCTCACCGCAGGGAAGCTGCCCGCAGCGCAATGCCATCATCGATGCGGCCGTCGGCATGGATGTGGTCGTATTCTTCGATGACGATTTCTTCCCGGCAACGAACTATCTCGCAGAAACGGAAGCCCTGTTCGAGGCGGATGAGGAGATCGTCGTGGCGACCGGCGAAGTCGTCCGCGACGGTATCCTTGGACCGGGCCTGACGGCGGACGAGGCGGACGAGGCGCTCGCAGCCGATGCCACTCCCTTTCCGGCGCCAACGATCGAGGACACGCACAACGCCTATGGCTGCAACATGATTTTCCGCCGGAAGCAGATGCTCGCAAACGGCATCTATTTCGACGAGGATCTGCCGCTCTATGCCTGGCAGGAGGATGTGGATCTGTGCCGGCGGCTGCGTCCTTTCGGCAAGATCGTCAAGTTCAATCGCCTGCGCGGCGTCCATCTCGGGGTCAAGGCCGGGCGCACATCGGGCCTGCGCCTCGGATACTCCCAGGTCGCCAATCCGCTCTATCTCGTCAAGAAGCGCTCGGTCTCGCTGAAATGGGCGCTGAAGCTGATGGGCGGCAATATCGCCTCGAATGTTGTCGGCTCCGTCAACCCACCGCCCTATGTCGACCGGCGCGGCCGCCTGCAGGGCAATCTCCTCGCGGTCGGCCATCTGCTGAGCGGATCGCTCGATCCCAAATACATCAATCGGATGTGAACGCCGCGATCCAGCAAGAATCTCATGCGCGATAAAAATTGAAGTTCGGCGTTCGGATGAACCTGTTCCGTGGTAATGGTTGAAACCGGCCGCACATCCGGTGGCGTCCGTTATTCTCCATCCGTATTGAACATCGCTTCAAGGACATCTCCATGATTCACGTACTCGCCATCCTCACCGCCCATCCCGGCAAGCGCGCCGAAGTGCTCGAAGCGTTCCAAGCGAATGTTCCGGCCGTCCACGCCGAAGACGGCTGCATCGAATATACCGCCGTCGTGGATGTCGAAGGGGCCGATCCGGCCTTTGGGCCTGACACCTTCGTCGTGGTCGAGAAATGGGAAAGCCTGGCGGCGCTGAGGGCGCATGCCGCTTCCGCGCATATGGCCGCCTACGGCGAGAAGGTGAAGCATCTGATGGCCGATCGCGCCGTTCACGTCCTGAACCCGGCGTGAACCTGTCGCTGCCGGACAGCTTCTGATGTCATCATGAAACGGCGCCCCGGAGGCGCCGTTTTGCCAGCGGCCAGGCCGTCAATTGTGCGAGAAGTGCGGCTGGCTGTAATAGCGCCAGTGGCCACCGCCGCCGTGCCATCCGCGATGGCCGCCGGCATACCAGCCGTGATGGTATCCGCGCCCGCCATACCAACCGTGGTGGTGGCGATAGCCGCCATAGCCGCCGAAAACACCGAATACCCCTAAGGGGTAGTAGGGCTGGTAATAACCGTAATAGGGTCGATCATAGCCATAATACGGCGCGTAATAGCCGTAATATGGGCGATAGTAGTGATGGCGGTAATAGTAGTGGTGATGATAATACCGATGGACGACCATCCGATGGTGGTGCCCATGGTGATGGGGACGCGCCTCGGCATAGGTTGCCGGCAACACGACCATACCTAGCGCAACCAGCGCTGTTGCCAGAATTTTCATTTCCAGCCTCCTTCAATGCCGGACGTAAACGCTACTCGTATTACTCGCGTCCTCCGGACGATATAGTAAACGCAACAGCGCCTTCGAAAGTTCCGTTATCCCTTGGAGAGCAGGCGTTTTCGCGACATCGCCATAGGTCCGCCGAAGCACGATCACGCGCTTGCCGGCCGATGGTTTCAACCGGCATCGTCAAGACGGAATGAGGAGGACGCAAGGGATGGGACAGTCGCAAAAACGGCGCCCCAAGGCGCCGTTTTCATACCTGTCCGCAGCCATCAGGCATGCGAGAAATGCGGCTTGCTGTGCCAGCGATGATGGCGATGTCCATGCCGCCATCCTTCGTGGCGATGCCAGCCATGATGATGAGGGCGATAGTCGCGATGGTGATGTTGATGCCAGCGGTGGTGGTGATGATCACGCGCCTCGGCATAGGTAACGGGTAGAACAATAATGCCTAATGCGACGAGCGCAGTTGCAAGAATTTTCATCTATGGTCTCTCCTTGGGTGCCGAACGAGCCCCCCGGCTGCGTACGCCCGGACTAACCTAACCCACCTAAACGCGAATATGCTACGTTTGTTCCGCTACCCGCGAGACGACAGCCGCTTTCGTGCCGTTCCCATCTCTCCAACCAGTTCACGAACCGCCTGCTGGATCAACCGGCAGGCTTCCACCGAGGCTTTGCGGCCGTTATGGGCGAGATGATAGGACAGCGGCAATATCTCATCCGGATCGACGATGCGGACCTTGTCGGCAATCGGAATGGCGCTGACGCGGCCGAGAAACGAGACGTAGCCGTGATTGGCAACGAGGTCGACGATGACGGGCAGCGAGTCGGCCGAGGTAATGTCGCGGCCGCGAAACCGGCGGCGGTCGCGACTGTCATAGCCGAAGGCCGTCGCGGCATTACCGATACCGGTCCGGGGGCTCGGCACGCAGAGCGGATGATTTTCGACGAGCGCGGCGAATGTCTGCTCCGTGCTGTCGGGCGGGGCGATCGCCACCATGTCCGTGGCGATCAGTTCCACATGTTCGAAGGCATCGAGGCCGAAGACGGAATCGACGATGGCGACATCGATACGGCCTGATCGAAGCGCCTCGCGCAGATCATCGGCCGTCATCAGCATTAGCGACAGCATGTTGCGGTTGCCGCCGATGTTCCAGCGCGACACCAGGCTTGCAAGCGAGCGGGCGACCCAGCTTTCCGAACCGGTTGGAATGATCGAGCCGATGCGGACCGCGCGTGCAGTGCGCTGAAAGCGCTCGTCCGCCGTCGATTTCATCTCGTCCCAGGCCTGCGCAATGGCGGAGAGAATGGCGTGAACCTGCTGTCCGGCCTCCGTCAGCACGGAGCCTTGCGCCTGCCGCGCGAACAGGCGGCAGCCGAACAATTCCTCCAGATTGGCGATCTGCAACGAAAGCTGCGGCTGGCCAAGACGCAGGCGGCGGGCCGCCCGATTGATACTGCCCTGATCGGCAACCTCCAGAAAGCGTTCTATGGTGGCGATCTTCAGCGGCAGGCGCGCGGCCCATTGGTCATAGTCCCCGGGCGCCGGCGGCTCCTTCACCAGGGTGGAAAGCTGACGCATGCTCGCGAGAATAGGTTGCAGGCCCTTTTGAACCTTCGAACTCGCCAGAAGGGTTGCAAGCTCGCCGGAGGCGCGCTCGACAAGCTTCATGGCCAGCTCGGTCTCTAGCCGGCGCAACGCGCTTGAGACGGTCGAAGCGGAAAAAGACAGCCGCCGCGCGGTCTCCCTCACCGAGCCGACGGAGAACACCATATCGGCTATGAACAATGCGCCGAGATACAAATCAGATCTCCTCAGCGGCAGCGCGCATCCTGGCTCGACCGCAGCAATATCAACAATATCCCGACGATATGATGTGTTCTCGAAAAAAGATATCCCTAAGCCGAAAAGCGACGGCTATCGTTTCCTTGCCGCCTTACCGATCCAGCCGCAAAAATGAGATCGGAACAGCGCCAAACGGGTAAGGGGAACAAAAACAAACGCACTTGCCCCCGAAAAAAGAAATCCAATTTCGCGCGAATGTCGAGTACGCTCGTCATAATCGCGCGACTGCAACGGGTATCCGAAGCACATCGACTTTTCCGCGATGAGCGCTACCTGCCTGAAGCAGCCACGAATTCGCCTGTGGGCTAGCCGCCCGCTCCAAGCCTGCCTGTCCGGACTGCGGCCCTTCAAGGCGGCGCGGGCAAGCAGAAGAACGATTTAACGGGGTACAAAGGGAAACATCATGTTCAAGAAGCTTGCACTTGCCGCCACGCTGACGGCTCTCCTTGCCAGTGGCGCCAGCGCCGCCGACGTCGTCGTCTCCTCGAAGATCGACACCGAAGGCACGCTGCTCGGCAACATCATCCTCGCGGCGCTCAATGCCAACGGCATCAAGGCGCAGGATCGCATCGCTCTGGGCACGACGCCGGTCGTGCGCAAGGCGATTACCGCGGGCGAAATCGACATCTATGCCGAATATACCGGCAATGCCGGCTTCTTCTTCAACAAGGCCGACGATGCGGCCTGGAAGAACCTGCAGCAGGGCTACGATCTGGCCAAGAAGCTGGATTATGACGCCAACAAGATCGTCTGGCTGACGCCCTCGCCCGCCAACAACACCTGGGCGATCGCCGTGCGCAGTGACGTCGCCGGCCCGGCCAAGTTGAAAACCATGTCGGACTTCGGCAAGTGGGTTGCTGGCGGCGGCTCTGTGAAGATCGCAGCCTCTTCTGAATTCGTCAATTCGCCGGCAGCCCTGCCGGCCTTCGAAACCACCTACAGCTTCAAGCTGAAGCCGGATCAGGAAGTCGTGCTTTCGGGCGGCGATACTGCGGCGACGATCAAGGCTGCTGCCGACCAAACCAACGGCGTCAACACGGCGATGGTCTATGGCACCGACGGCGCCATCGAAGCCGCCGAACTGACCGTGCTCGAGGACGACAAGAGTGTGCAGCCGGTCTATGCGCCGACGCCGATCATCCGCGAGGCTGTGCTGAAGGCCAATCCGAAGATCGAAGAGGTTCTGGCTCCGATCTTCAAGGGTCTGACCGCCGACGTGCTGCGCAAGCTCAACGGCCGCATCCAGGTCGATGGCGAGCCGGCCAAGGCTGTTGCCGAATCCTACCTCAAGGATAATGGCTTCCTGAAATAAGGCATTGACGCTGCTCTCGAGCATGATGCCGAAAAGTGTCAACGGTTTTCGGACGACATCATGCTCTACTCCTCTGGTTCCGGAGCGGATTCAGATTTTAGGTCTAGCAGACCTAAAATCATCCGTTCCGGCGGCTCCATTTTGATAAGGTGGAGCCGCGGACATTCGAATGGGCATGATCTTGTCCGAACCCGCCTTGAATTCTGGGCTCATGCGCTGACGGAGCTTGCCTGATGGAAGATGCGCTAGCGGTCCGCAGAGTGGACCGTCTCGGAGTGGTATTGGTGGCCGGCGGCGTGCTGGCAACGGCCTGGATGCCGTTCATCATCGTCAAGGCAAACCGCATCGCCGCCGGCAAGCCACAACTGCTGACGCAGCTTCTTGCCCAGCCGTCGGCCCTATGCCTGCTGGTCCTTCTGGCCGCAGCCGCGCTCGCCGCGCTTTTCCTGCGCAACCAGGTCATTCGCCTCGGGATCGCAACACTCGCGATCGCCATGCTGATCGTAACCCTCGGACTGGTCTCGACGGCCGCAACGCCTGCGGGCAGCACCGTGGCACGTATTACGCCCGGCGGCTGCTTCTGGGTGCTGCTCGCCGTCGTGGGATTGATGATTTCGGACGCGCTGGTCAAGCTGCGGCTGACACCCTGGTTGCGGGTCGCGGCGCTGGCTGTTTATGCAGCGCTGCTTGCCGTCGTCCTGCGCTCCGGCCTGCTCAACAATCTCTCGATCATGAAGGAATACGCCAACAATGCCGACAAATTCTGGCATGAGGCGCTTAACCATGTCTTCCTGTCTCTGGGCTCGGTCGCCATCGCCATCGTGCTGGCGCTGCCACTCGGCATCTTCTGCTATTGGCAACCTGGCATCCGCGCCGTGGTGCTGCGAGCGCTGAGCCTGGTGCAGACCATCCCCAGCCTTGCCCTCTTCGGCATTCTCATGCTGCCGCTCGGCTATATCGCCGCCAACGTGCCTTTCGCCGCCGAGATCGGCGTCAAAGGTATTGGCGTGGCGCCGGCGCTGGTAGCGCTCGTCATCTATTCTCTGCTGCCGATCGTCGCCAATACGGTCGTCGGCCTTGCCGGCGTCGACCCTTCCGTGCGCGATTCCGCCGCCGGCATGGGCCTAACGCGCCGGCAGATCCTGACCGGCATCGACCTGCCGCTCGCCTTCCCCGTCATCCTCACGGGCATCCGCATCGTGCTGGTACAGGCAATCGGCCTCGTCACCGTGGCGGCATTGATCGGCGGCGGCGGCTTCGGTCTTTTCATCTTCCAGGGCATCGGCCAGACGGCCAATGACCTGGTGCTGCTCGGCGCCGTGCCGACGGTCTTTCTCGCCTTCTCATCGGCCGTCATCCTCGATGCGGTCATCGACAGCATCCGGGGACAACGCGCATGACCAGCATGATCGAGCTCAAGGGTGTCACCAAGCGGTATGGCAACGCAACGGTCGTCGACAATGTCAGCATGAGCATGGAGAAGGGCACAATCACCGTCATCGTCGGCACCTCCGGCTCCGGCAAATCGACGCTGATGCGCATGATCAACCGGCTGGTGCCGATATCGGGGGGCCACATCTCCGTTGCCGGCGAGGACATCATGAATGTGCCGGCGACCGAGCTTCGCCGCCGTATCGGCTATGCCATTCAGGGGCACGGGCTCTTTCCGCATCGCACCGTTGCGCAGAATATCGCTACCGTCCCCGAGCTGCTCGGCTGGGAAAAGACGCGCATCGACGGCCGTGTCGAAGAGCTCCTCAATCTTTTCCATCTCGACCCCGGCACCTTTGCCGGCAAATATCCAAGCCAGCTTTCCGGTGGCCAGCAGCAGCGCGTCGGCGTCGCACGCGCGCTTGCAGCGGAACCGGAATTGCTGCTGATGGACGAGCCCTTCGGCGCACTCGACCCGGTCATCCGCGGCAAGGCGCAGGACGACCTGCTCGCCATCCAGAAGCAGTTCGGC
The DNA here is from genome assembly GCF_057784475.1 of Martinezella sp. CNPSo 3795. Classification (NCBI taxonomy): domain Bacteria; kingdom Pseudomonadati; phylum Pseudomonadota; class Alphaproteobacteria; order Hyphomicrobiales; family Rhizobiaceae; genus Martinezella; species Martinezella sp. CNPSo 3795. The sequence continues at coordinate 141,353 of NZ_JBXSOQ010000005.1, forward strand.
ACGACCATCGTCCTTGTCACCCACGATATGGACGAGGCCTTTCATCTCGGCGACCAGATCGCCGTCATGAGCGGCGGCAAGCTGCTGCAATGTTCCGAGCCTGAGAAAATCCTGACCGAGCCGGCCGATCCCTTCGTGCAGCAACTGACCGGCACATCCGACCGTGCCTTGAAGCTGATGTCCCTGCTGCCGCTGAAGGAAAGCATGCAGCCGCCGCGGCCGGGCCTAGGCTACAGCCTGCCGCAAACCCTCAATCTTCGCGACGCTTTGGCCGAACTGATCTGGCAGGGCGCGGACGAGGCGACGGTCGAGGACGAGCGCAAGGTGCCCGTCGGCTCGATCTCGATCCAGCACCTGATCGAGCTGGGCCGCAAAGCATGAAATTTCTCGCCGCCAATCTCTTTCGCCTCCTGGCTCTGGCGCTGCTGCTGGTGATGCTCTTCCGTCCGGAATGGCTGATACCTGTTCTGGCACCGCTGACCAAATTCGGGGCGTCTCCGATCTATACGCAGAACAGCCTACCGAGCCTGGCGCTCAGCCATCTCGAGCTGATCCTTGTCTCGATCGCCGCAAGTGGGATCTTGGCCGTGCTTGGCGGTATCTTCGTCACGCGGCCGATCGGCGCCGACTTCCTGCCGCTGTCGCGAGCGATCGCCAATGCCGGCCAGACCTTCCCGCCGGTTGCCGTGCTGGCGCTTGCGATCTCAACCACCGGCTTCGGCGCCGTCCCGACATTCATCGCGCTGTTTCTCTACGCGCTGCTGCCGATCTTCGAGAACACGGTCGCAGGCTTGCAGCAGGTACCCGCCTCGGTGCTCGATGCCGCCGACGGCATGGGCATGAGCGGCTGGCAGCGGCTCTTCCGCGTCGAGCTGCCGCTCGCCCTGCCGCTCATCATCGAAGGGCTGAAAATCGCGACCGTGATCAATATCGGTACGGCGACGATCGGCTCCACCGTCGCCGCCAAGGGGCTGGGTGAAGTCATCATCGCCGGGCTCATCAATGACAACACCGCCTTCATCTTGCAGGGCGGCCTGATCGTCGGCCTCATGGCGGTGCTGATCTATGACGGCATGGAGATGATCGAGCGGTCGGTCACCAGCAAGATCGGCCTTCAACCTCATTGAGGTCGACGCCGATCACAGCTCCCCATCCTTGCCCTCGCCTGACGGCAAGGATGCGCCCGGCAGATAAAGCAGGACCGGCCTGATTTCGTAGATGGCTGTCGGATTGGCGCGGCGCAACTCGCGCGCGGCCTCCACCGCGCCCTCAATCGTCGGAAAATCGACGACGTAGAAGCCCAGCAGTTGCTCCTTGGTTTCTGCAAACGGTCCATCGATCACCATTCCCGCACCTGGCCCCCGCAAAGTGACGGCGTTTTGGGTCGATCCGAGACGCGCAGCCGGCCCCAGCGATCTCTGCGCGACCATGCGGTCATTGATCTCCAAAAGCTCCTTCATGAGCGCGGTATCCTCCTCCTTGCTCCAGGATTCGACGATACTTTCCTCGTGGTAGGCCAGAATGGCGTAGTACATGGATTCTCCCCCTTGAGCCCTATACGTGAGCGCCGGGAGTTAAGCAGACCGATCGCAATCCGGGAACCCCCGGATCTATGCTCGGCTGGAGATATGGCGAGTTTCCCCATGCTTGCCTTCACTGGCTGCCGATGGCATTGGCTGCAATGATATGTCCCGACGATTTATGGAGGCACCGATGGCCAAGATGATTCACTCGATGATCCGCGTGCTGAACGAGGCGCGCTCGATCGAATTCTACGACAAGGCTTTCGGCCTGAAGGTTGCCGACCGTATTGCCTTCGAGACCTTTACCCTGGTCTATCTCAGCAATGCCGAGACCGGCTTCGAGCTGGAATTGACCATCAATCAGGGCCGCATCGAGCCTTATGCGCAAGGGGATGCCTACGGCCATCTCGCGGTTTCAGTTTCGGAACTGAAGGACGAGCATGCGCGTATGACCAAACTCGGGCTCAACCCCGGCAAGATCATCGAACTCAATCGTGATGGGAAGCTTTTTGCATTGCTGTTCTTCGTCACCGACCCCGATGGTTACAAGATCGAGGTGGTGCAAAGGCTTGGGCGGTTCAACTAGCCCAAACAGGGAGCAAGCCCCGCATCGGCGGGGCATCCGGCAGTTCCGCCAGCGCGCTCACATCCAATAGGGCGGCACGCCAAAATAATCGTGGCTCTTGTGGCCATGATTCTTATGGTCGTGGTCGTCCTTGGCAGCGAAGCGGCACGCCTTTTCGATGTCATTCTTGGTCATGCTGACGCGATAGCCATCAATGTGGGCATCGTAGCGCAACTTCTCCCACGGCAGCCGGTAGTGCTCCTGGCCGATGCCGAAGAAACCGCCGAAGCTCAGAATGACGAAAGCGATGCGTCCATCACTTTTTTCCAGCATCAGCCGCTCGATATGACCAATCTGTTTGCCGTCCGAGCCGTACACTCTCGACCCTTCGACGCGATCGCAGGCGACCAGCATCGACATGTCCTTGATGTAAAGGTCACGACCCGAAAAATCGGCACTCTCTTTATGCATATGCGCACCTCCTTTTGGATACGCGTCACATAAACTATGGAGCGTCCGATCTGCTCTTTGGGGCAGCACGATGCTCCGATGGGTTTAAACCCATGGCGCTATTAACGCTCCGTTGTCATAAAAGTTCCAGTACTTTTTTCAAGATTGTAAAAAAACGTGAGCGCAAGACGATTATTGACGTTTACGTCAAGGTTATTGTAGCGTCGGTTTCGCTCCAATGATTTAGTTGAGAGCAAAGACTGCGGCGATGTGAAAAGCGGGAGACTTTTTGATCGTCCAATGACACTCTGCATAGCCGCCGCATATGACGGCGGGGCGTGGTGATGGTGCGTAGAGGAGGAAATGCGCATGAATTCAGTCTCCGCTCCTTCGGATAGACCGCAGGTCAAGAAAATATGGCTCGCCTCCTATCCGGATATCGTACCGGCGGAGCTGCCGCCGCTGGAACATGCATCGCTCGCCGAACTGCTGGAGGAAAGCTGCGCGCGCTATGCCGACAGACCCGCCTTCACCAGCATGGGCAAATCCATCACCTATCGCGATCTCGATCTGCAGACGCGCAAGATTGCCGCCTGGTTGCAGAGCCTCGGCCTGCAGAAGGGTGATCGCGTTGCCGTCATGATGCCGAACGTGCTGCAAAATCCGATCGCAGTTTATGGCATTCTTCGTGCCGGGCTCGTCGTCGTCAACGTCAACCCGCTCTACACGCCACGCGAACTCGAACATCAGCTGCGCGATTGCGGCGCCAAGGCGATCTTCGTTCTGGAAAACTTCGCCCATACGGTCGAGCAGGTTCTGGCCCATACGGATGTGCGCCATGTCGTCGTCACCGCGCTCGGCGACATGCTCGGCGCCAAGGGTCACATTGTCAACTTCATCGTCCGTAAAGTGAAGAAGCTGGTTCCAGCCTGGTCCATTCCCGGCCATCGCAGTTTCAAGAGCGTGATCGCCGAGGGCTCGCGTCTGCCCCTGAAGCTATCGGAACTGACCGGCAGCGACATCGCATTTCTGCAATATACCGGCGGCACGACCGGCGTCGCCAAGGGCGCGATCCTTACCCATGCCAATCTGCTCGCCAACCAGCTGCAATTGCTGCTCTGGCTCCAATCCGCCTATATCAACAAGCCGCGCCCGGAGCAGCTGACCTTTGTCTGCGCCTTGCCGCTCTATCATATCTTTGCGCTGACGGTGAATTCGCTGATGGGCATGTCGCTCGGCGGCCATAATGTGCTGATCGCCAATCCACGCGACATACCGGCCTTCATCAAGGAGCTCGGCAAATACAAGTTCGACATGTTCCCCGGCCTGAACACGCTATTCAACGCGCTGATGAACAATCCGGAGTTTAGCAAACTCGACCTGTCCAATACCGCAACGCTTGCCGGCGGCATGGCGGTGCAGCGGCCCGTCGCCGAACGGTGGCAGAAGATGACGGGCGCCTGGATCACGGAGGGCTACGGCCTTTCCGAGACGTCGCCGGTTGCCAGCGCCAATCGTTTCGACAGCCCGGAATTTACCGGCACGATCGGCCTGCCGATCACGGGTACGGATTTCGATATTCGCGACGAGAACGGCAATTCCCTGCCGCTTGGCGAAGTCGGCGAAATCTGCATTCGCGGGCCGCAGGTCATGGCAGGCTACTGGAAGCAGCCGGCAGAGACCGCGCGCGTGATGACGCCGGACGGCTTCTTCCGCAGCGGCGACATGGGCTTCATGGACGAGCGCGGTTATACTAAGATCGTCGATCGCAAGAAGGATATGATCCTGGTCTCGGGCTTCAATGTCTATCCGAACGAGATCGAGGAAGTCGCGGTCATGCATCCGGGCGTTCTTGAGGCCGCGGCAATCGGCGTGCCCGACCCGCATTCCGGTGAAGCGGTGAAGCTCTTCATCGTCAAGAAGGATCCGGCTTTGACGGAGGCCGACGTCAAGGCTCATTGCGCGGAAAACCTTACCAACTACAAGCGTCCGCGCTTCATTGAATTCCGCACCGAACTGCCGAAATCGAATGTCGGCAAGATCCTGCGCAAGGAGTTGCGCGGCTGACATAATTCGATGTCATTCAGGAAGCCGCTCGTGCTTTTTCACGAGCGGCTTTTTTCGTTTTGGGCGATAGGTGAACTTGATTTACGCCCTACATAGGGAATAGTTTTCGCGACCAATCTCAAAGCGCTTGGCCCGGTTTTGAAGGCCAGCAGCGCGAACCGCAAGGAGCCTCCCATGAACGCCCTCGTCGACCAACTGAAGAGCACCGCATCGGCAACGAAGGCCACGGATATTCGCGCCGCCTTCGCCGCCGATCCGAAACGCTTTTCCCGCTTCAGCGCCTCGTTCGACGATCTGTTGATGGATTACTCCAAGACGGCTGTTAACGACGATATCCTCGCCCTGCTCGAGAAGCTCGCAGCCGAGGGCGGCGTTGCCGCCAAGCGCGAGGAAATGTTTTCCGGCGTCGCGATCAACTTCACCGAAAATCGCGCCGTTCTGCACACTGCGCTGCGCAACCGCTCGAACAAGCCGGTGCTCGTCGATGGCAAGGATGTCATGCCTGATGTCAACGCGGTTCTGGCCGCGATGGGCAAGTTCGCCGACGGCATCCGCTCGGGCGCACTCAGGGGCTCGACGGGCAAGGCGATCACCGATGTCATCAACATCGGCATCGGCGGCTCCGATCTCGGGCCGGTCATGGCAACGCTGGCGCTCGCCCCCTACCACGACGGCCCGCGTTCGCACTTCATCTCGAATATCGATGGCGCCCATATCGCCGATATCCTGAAGCTCGTTAAGCCGGAAACGACGCTCTTCATCGTTGCTTCGAAGACCTTCACGACCATCGAGACGATGACGAACGCCCAGACGGCGCGCAAGTTCATCGCCGACGCGCTCGGCGAAGCTGCCGTGCAGCATCACTTCGCCGCCGTTTCGACGGCGCTCGATAAGGTCGCCGCCTTCGGTATCGACAGTGAACGCGTCTTTGGCTTCTGGGATTGGGTTGGCGGCCGCTATTCGATCTGGTCGGCGATCGGCCTGCCGCTGATGATCGCGATCGGCCCGGAAAACTTCGGCAAATTCCTCGATGGCGCGCATGCGATGGACAACCATTTCCGCCAGGCGCCATTCAAGGAAAACCTGCCGATGCTGCTCGGCCTTATCGGCTTCTATCACCGCAACGTGCTCGGCTATCCGACGCGTGCGATCCTGCCCTATGACCAGCGTCTCTCGCGCTTCCCGGCCTATCTGCAGCAGCTGGATATGGAATCGAACGGCAAGGGTGTCACCATCGACGGCACGCCGGTCGAAGGCAATTCCGGCCCGGTCGTCTGGGGCGAGCCCGGCACCAACGGCCAGCACGCCTTCTATCAGCTCATCCATCAGGGTACGAGCATCATCCCGGCCGAATTCATGATCGCCGCCAACGGCTTCGAGCCGGAGCTGCGCCACCAGCACGACCTGCTGATGGCCAACTGCCTGGCACAGTCGGAAGCGCTGATGAAGGGCCGCACCTTCGAGGAAGCCAAGGCTCAGCTCACCTCCAAGGGCATGGACGACAAGAAGGCTGATTTCATCGCGCCGCACCGCGTCTTCACCGGCAACCGCCCGTCGATCACCTTCGTCTATGACAAGCTGACGCCCTTTGCGCTCGGCCGCCTGATCGCGCTTTACGAACATCGCGTCTTCGTCGAGGGCGTGCTCTTCCGCATCAACTCCTTCGACCAATGGGGCGTCGAGCTCGGCAAGGAACTGGCAACAGGCCTGCTTCCGGTCATCGAAGGCAAGGAAAGCGCCGCCGGCCACGATTCCTCGACGCAAGGGCTGGTGGCAGCGCTCGCAAGCCGCGCGAAGTAAGCTGATTATCCACCTCCTCCTTGACGGGGGAGGTCGCCGCAAGGCGACGGGTGGGGGTGATTGAGCTCTCCGCATCGGAACGACCAAAGGATCACCCCACCTCGGCATGACGTGTCGACCCTCCCCTCAAGGGGAGGGTTTTGCTGGCTGAACGCTCTATCCAAATATGTCGTGAAAGTACCCCCCTCTGTCAGCTTCGCTGACATCTCCCCCACAAGGGGGGAGATCATTGGGAGTTTGCCGCGCGCTCCGCAAACAAAGCAAGCGCAGTCGGTTCGATATCAGCTTGAGGTGATGAAGCGCCGCGAATTACCGATCTCCCCCCTTGTGGGGGAGATGTCACGACAGTGACAGAGGGGGTGCAGTACTCTCCCCGCTTCCGAAAGCCGATAAACGATTACAGCCCGATCTCATGTGCCCAGGGCGGATTTGCACCCGCGCGCGACACAGTCACCGCCGCAGCCTTGGCGCCCAGAGCAAGCGCATCCTGCAACGCCTTCTCGTTCAGCGATGCCACCTGCGCCTTGGTCAGCAGATTGTTCATCTTCAGCGATGCCAGGATGCCGGCATCGAAGGTATCACCAGCCCCGACCGTATCGACGACAGTGACGCGCTCGCTCGGCACCGAGACCTTCAGCGACTTCGTATAGCCGGTTGCGCCTTCGGCACCCTTGGTGATGACGACGAGCTTGGCGCCCTGGTTCAGCCAATGGGCGGCGAGTTCGTCGTGATTGCCAGCAATACCGAACCATTCCAGATCCTCATCGGAGAATTTGAGAATGTCGGACATGGCAGCCATCCGGCTGATGCGACCCATATGAGCCGCCTTGTCCTTGATGAAGCCCGGACGAATGTTCGGATCTAGCGAGATGACGCGGCTCTGGTGCTCGCGCTTCATCAGCGCCTCATAGGTCGCGCCGCAGGGATCGGGGATGAGGCTGATCGCACCGAAATGCAGAGCTTCGCAATCAGTACCGAGCGTCGGGAGATCCGCCTCGGTGATCATGCGGCCAGCCGTGCCTTCATCGTAGAAGGCATAGGTCGCCTGACCATTGACGAGCTTGACGAAAGCAATCGTGCTTGGACGCGGCGTGATGGCGCAATAGCTGAAATCCACCTTGGCGGCCGACAACGTGTCGCGCAGGATTTCGCCCATCATGTCATCGGCAATGCCGGTGAAGAAGCCCGTGGGAATGCCGAGACGACCAAGCGCGATCGCAGTGTTGAAGATCGCGCCGCCGGCGTAAGGGGCGAAGCCCTTCTCACCCAGCGTCGTATCCCGCGGCAGCATATCGATCAAAGCTTCGCCACAGCACAATATCATTCCGGCCTCCCAAAGAGCGCGTCTGTCTTATCCAGTTACATAAATCGATTAGATAGATTCAATGCAAAAGCAAAGTGTCAGTTTGTCGGCAGCTCCGAAATGCCGCCATTCCAGCCGGACCAGGCGAGCGGCGCATTGAGAAAGGCCTCGACTTCTTCCAGCGTCTTGTCGTCGAACAGCTTCTGCTCCTTGGCGACGGCGAGCACTTCGCGCCAGGTCGTGATGTATTGCAGGCTGACTTTCCGGTTGGCAAAGCGTTCGACCGCCTCGGGAAAGATGCCGTAATAGAACAGCGCCATGCCGTGATCGACGATGCCGCCAGCCGCACGAATGGCGTCGATGAAGGTGAACATGCTGCCGCCAGCCGTCGTCAGATCCTCGATGACGAGCACGCGGGCGCCCTCCTTCATGTCGCCTTCGATCTGGGCATTGCGGCCATGGCCCTTCGGCTGCTTGCGCACATAGATCATCGGCAGGTTCAGGCGCTCGGCGAGGAAGGCGGCAAAGGGGATGCCCGCCGTCTCGCCGCCGGCGACGCAATCGAACTGCTCGAAGCCGACATTGCGAACGATGAGGCTTGCGGCGAAGTCCATGACTGTCGAGCGGATGCGCGGATAGGAAATCAGCTTGCGGCAATCGATATAGACAGGACTCGCCATGCCGGACGCGAATTTGTAGGGCTTGTCGGCATTGAAGTGGACCGCCTTGATCTCCCAAAGCATCCTGGCCATCAGCTCGGCCATGACAGTGCGATCGGTGAATATCATCTGGGTCATACGAGGCCTCCTTCGCGAGCGCTAATGTTCCAGCGGCAATAGCAGCAAGCGGCCCGAGTTTCCAGACGTATGAAAGCTTTTGCCAATATCCTCTCGGCTGGCGCCCGCAGGGCGAGCCGAAGCAATCAGCGCAGTATACCAAGATCGGCAAGAAGCATGGCCTTGAACAGCTCGATGACCTTATCGCCTTCTTCTCTTTCGATCGAAATCGCATAGCGCACCGCGGCCGCGACGAGCTGCATGGTCAATCGGGCCGTTCTTGCAAGTTCGGAATCGTCGCGCTCCGGCCATAGGCGTTTTAGGACGGTCAGAAACGCCTGCGAATGCCATTCCATGTCTTCAGCATCGACCTGCTGCAGCAGCTTGTCGGCCTGAGTGGCATGCCAAATGTCGCGCATGACCGGCTCATTGAGAAACATGGCGTAGTAGCCATCGACAACGCGGCCAAGAGCGGATTGGAGCTGATCGCGGCTCTTGATCGTCGCCAACTCATCCTCGACGCATTGCCTGCCCTGCTCGTTGAAGCGCTCAGCCAGCACGCGGATGATCGCCGTCTTGTCGGGGAAATATTGGTAGAGCGAACCGAAGGAGACGCCTGCCTTTTCGACGATCTCGCCCATGCGTAGCGCATCGCTGCCGTTTTTCGCAATCAGCTCGGATGCCACCGAAAGGATGAGGTCGACGCGCTCGCGGCCGCGCTGCTGGCTGGGTATGCGTCGTGGTGTGCCCGCCTCATCCTTGCTGCGCCTGCGTCTCGCGATCAGTTCCCGCGCCATACCATTCCCCGCCTGTGCCTGTTGACAGGCAATATAAGAGAGTTTATCACATTTCGCAAATGAGAGAATTTATCACGTTTTGCGCTGGAGGAGCTTGAAATGCAGATCTCGACAATTGCCATCATCGGTGGATTGGGAAAAACCGGCGGCCGGGTCGCCGAGCGGCTGAAAGAGCGCGGCATCGCGGCTCGCGCAGCCTCCCGCTCAACGACACCACGCTTCGATTGGCAGGACCGCAGCACATGGCGGCAGGCACTGGAAGGCGCTTCTGCCGCTTACGTCACGTTCCAGCCGGACCTTTCGGTCGATTGGGCGGCAGAAACCATCGGCGCTCTGGCAAAAGCCGCTATCGAGGCTGGTGTGGAACACATCGTGCTGCTTTCCGGGCGTGGTGAAGACGGAGCCGTTCGCAGCGAGGAAAAACTCAAGGCCAGCGGCATCGGCTATACGGTGCTGCGCGCCAGCTGGTTCAACCAGAATTTCAGTGAGGGCGCCTTCGTGGACGGCCTTTTGCAGGGCAAGCTCGCTCTACCGGCCGGCGATGTCCCTGAGCCTTTCATCGACGCAGACGACATCGCGGATGCGGCCGTCGAATGTCTTATCGATCCGCGTCATCGCAACCAAACCTACGAACTGACGGGACCCCGCGCTTTAACCTTCCGTCAGGCGGTTTCCGAAATCGCGACGGCTTCGAACAGGCCCATAGAATACGAAACGGTTCCGATCGACGCCTTTATCGCCGAGATGACCGCCTACGGCCTGCCGCGAGCGACGACGGACCTTCTGCATGAGCTTTTCACGCAGGTTCTTGATGGCCGCAATTCACCTGTCATGCACGGCATAAGCCAGATCCTTGGCCGACAGCCTAAAGATTTTTCCGATTACGCCCGTGAAACCGCCGCAACCGGCATCTGGAGTGTCCAGTCATGACTTTTCCGATCACGAATATCGCCCTCGTCATCGCAGCACTCTGCAGCGGCCTTCTCGCCGGCGTCTATTTCGCCTTCTCGACGTTCGTTATGCAGTCCCTCGCCCGCCTTCCGGTCGATCAAGGGATTGCTGCCATGCAATCGATCAACGTTACGATCGTGCGTTCGCCCTTCATCGTGTTGTTCCTGCTGACGGCCGCGCTGTCGCTCTTCATCGCCGTTATGGCCATCATCCATTGGCGAGGCAGCGTGAGCGTGATGATGCTCACGGGCGCCGCGCTCTATATCGTCGCGAGCTTTCTTTCGACCATGGTGTTCAACGTGCCGCTGAACGACGCGCTCGACAAGATCGATGGCCATTCAGCCGAGGCGGTACAATTTTGGTCGACCTATCTCAGCGACTGGATGCGATGGAACCATGTGCGCACGGTCGCCTCGCTGCTCGCCGCATGCGCCTTCGTGAAGGCCATGTTCTGAAAACCTGGAAACGATCGGGCACCAGCCAAAGCGACCGGCTAGACAGCCCGCAGATAGGCCGCGACCTCCACACGGTTGCGGCCGTTTCGTTTTGCTTCGTAAAGCGCCTTGTCGGCGGCACGTAACACATCGTCGAAGCCGAGCCCTTTGGCAGTGCCGGTCGCGATACCGGCACTGACGGTGCAGGCGAGAGATTTGTCTTCGATGCTGATCGCCCGTGCTGCAAAGGCATCGCGCACCCGCTCGGCGACCTGCTCGGCCCGGCCCGGCAGCATATTGTCAAGCACGAGCGCGAACTCCTCGCCGCCGAGGCGGGCCACAGTGTCGGACGACCGCAGGCCGAAGGAGAGCTCCTCCGCGAAAAGCTTAAGCACAAGATCGCCGGCAGCATGGCCATGTTGATCGTTGATCGTCTTGAAGCGGTCTATATCGAAAATGATGACAGCCATCGAGGGACCGAAGGACCGGCGGCCGTAGAGATCGAACAGCGCGCGGCGATTGAGCAGCCCGGTCAGGGCATCGGTGATCGCCTCCTGACGATGAAATGCTGCTTGGCGCCACTGGTGCAAAGCGAGGGATAGAGCCCCGATCCCGGTCATTCCGGCGATGCAGACGGCGAGGCTGACATCCTCCGCCCAGTTATCCGGCGCATGACCGAGCACGAGCTTACCATCGGCAATCAGCACGGCCGCGCATAAGGCAAAGGAAATCGCCGTCAGCGTGTAAAGCGCCGTAATGCCGTAAAGCGGCGTCGGCGCCTCGCGCCGGCTGAGCCAATATTCGCGCGCCGTCAGAAGCAGCAGCACGCAGATGACAAGATTATCAGCGATGAAAGCCAGACCGTCGTAACCGACAAGCATCGGTCCGATCGATACTGTCATGCCAGACAAGCAACCAAGGGCAAAGCGGATCTTGGAAAGGCGACCCTTGCGAAACTGATAACCCGCCACCCATATCGTCGCGAAGCCGAGGAAGAATAAGACGAACGTCAAAATGGCGAAAATCGGCCTGGGATGGTCAACATAGGCGCCATAGGTGAAGATGCCACCGACGATAGGCACAAGACCGGCAGAACACGTCAGGAGGAAGGTATCGGGCCGACGCGAAAACCAGCTTCCGACCAACGTGACCGCCAGGCATGAGGCGGAAACGCCGAGGGCCAGAAGAAGCGAGTTGTAATCGACCAGCATCATGCTCTTTCAACGGTTTGGTTTCTACCGCAGGGGATTGCTGCCACGCTAGGCCGTCAGGGGTATCAAATTAGTTACGGCAAATAATAAAGAAAATGTATTTCAACAAAATATACGTTTCAAATCCCGGCACACACCAATGGAGTGTCGCAATACGTCTTATATATTTATATTTACTTATGTAGATTAGTCTGAAATTAAATCTCGACGTCCCAGTGCAAAGGGAACATCGGGTCGAAGACGGTGACCGGACCGGCGCCAGTTTCGATCTTTGCCGGGAAGGTTACAGCCTCGGGCCGACGCACGAGGGTAATACTGTCCTCGTTGACCGGCAGGCCGTACCAGGCTGGGCCGTTCAGCGAAGCAAAGGCTTCGAGCCTGTCCAGCGCGCCTTCCTGCTCGAAGACATGGGCAAGGCAGCTCATGGTGTTGATCGATGTATAAATGCCGGCGCAGCCACAGGCGCATTCCTTCAGCGGATCGACATGCGGAGCCGAATCCGTGCCGAGGAAGAATCTGGTATCGCCGCTCGTTGCAGCCGCACGCAGCGCCAGGCGATGGCTTTCGCGCTTGGCGACCGGCAGGCAATAATAATGCGGGCGGATGCCGCCGACGAGGATGGCGTTGCGGTTGATGATCAGGTGATGCGTCGTGATCGAGCCGGCGAGGTTGGCCTTTGCCGATTTGATGTAGTTGATGCCATCTGACGTGGTCACATGCTCCATCGTGACCTTCAGTTCCGGCAAGCGCTGGCGCAAGGGATTGAGCACGGTTTCGATGAACACGGCCTCGCGATCGAAAATATCCACTTCGGGCGTCGTGACCTCGCCATGAACGCAGAGCGGCAGACCAATCTTCGCCATGCGCTCCAGCACGGGCATTGCCTTGTTCAGATCGCGCACGCCGCCATGCGAGTTGGTCGTCGCGCCGGCCGGATAGAGTTTGACGGCGGTGATAAGGCCGCTCTTCTTGCCCTCTTCGACGTCGTCGGGGCTGGTGTGTTCGGTAAGATAAAGCGTCATAAGCGGTTCGAACCGATCGCCCGCCGGCAATGCCTTTAGGATGCGCTCGCGATAGGCCGTCGCATCCGCCGTGGTCACGACCGGCGGCACGAGATTGGGCATGATGATGGCGCGGGCGAAATGCCTGGAGGTATCAGCAATCACACCCTCTAGCATGGCTCCGTCACGCAAATGCAGATGCCAGTCGTCAGGACGGCGGATGGTAAGCTTTTGCATGGGCGCGACCTCTGGAAATGTGAGCGCAATCTCGTCAGGAAACCGTCTCGGCTTCTTCGGGATCGTGCTCTTTGATATCGCGCTTCGATAGCACCATACGCCCCCGCAAAACAATCCGCGACGGCGCTTAAATGATAGATGGTCAATCCTGCACGATGTCGATGGTGACGTCGGCCGGGCGGCGGTTCTCCAGAATCAGCCGGCCATTCGGCAGGTCGTTGCCATAGACCTTGGCATGAGCGGCCTCCTCATCGAGCTTGTAGCCCCGCCAGCGTGCCCATAGCCGCTCTTCCAGCACTTCCATCGGCGGGGCGAGCATGATCGAATAATCGAACATGCCTTCCAGTTCCGCCCATTTTCCCTGGCTGAACAGCAGATAATTGCCCTCGATGACGATGAAGCGATGATCGGCCGAGACGATGCGGGCAGAGGCGATCGCAATCTCCCGCGAACGGTCGAAGACCGGCACGAGGACTTCCTGATCGGCTGCGCGCACGGCCTTGACGATATCGAGGAAGGCGCGCACATCGAAACTGTCAGGCACGCCCTTCCGTTTCAAAAGTCCCTTCTCGATCAGGACGGCATTGTCCATATGAAAGCCGTCCATCGGCAGGACTTCGGCGCTCTCGCCCCTCGCCTTCAAGGCCTTGGCAACATTGTCGGCCAGGGTGGACTTGCCGGCACCGGGAGGGCCGGCAATCGCGACCAGGAATCGTTTCCTGTTGCCGGCGCGTGCGATGATCTCGCCGGCAACATCGTCAAGAGAGACGCTCATGCAGCAACATTCTCGACCGGCGGGGCTTTGGCGCCGGTCATGAAAGCAACAGCATCGGACATGGAATAATCCTTGGGATTGATGACGGTCAGGCGTCGTCCCAGGCGATGGATGTGAATACGGTCCGCAACCTCGAAGACATGCGGCATATTGTGCGAGATCAGGACGATCGGCAAGCCGCGGGCGCGTACGTCGAGGATGAGTTCGAGAACCTTGCGGCTTTCCTTGACGCCAAGGGCGGCCGTCGGTTCGTCCATGATGACGACCTTGGAGCCGAAGGCGGCGGCACGCGCCACGGCGACACCCTGGCGCTGGCCGCCGGATAGCGTTTCCACCGCCTGGTTAATGTTCTGGATCGTCATCAGACCGAGCTCAGAGAGCTTGTCGCGGGCGCGCTTTTCCATAGCCGGGCGGTCGAGCATCCGGAACACGGAGCCGAGAATGCCCGGCCTGCGCACTTCGCGGCCTAGGAACATGTTGTCGGCGATCGAGAGCGCCGGCGACAGAGCCAGGTTCTGGTAGACCGTTTCGATGCCGGCCTCCCGCGCCTCCATGGGCGAGCGGAAGTGAACGGGCTTGCCTTCCAGCTTGATCTCGCCCTCATCGGGGGTGACCGCGCCGGAGATCGCCTTGATCAGCGAGGACTTGCCGGCGCCGTTATCGCCGATCACGGCAAGGATCTCGCCGGGATAGAGGTCGAAATCGGCATTGTCGAGGGCGGTCACGCGGCCATAGCGCTTCACGAGACCGCGGGCAGTGAGGATGGGTTCGACGGTCGTGGTCATGCCGATACCTTTCTGATCCATTGATCGATCGCGACGGCGCCGATGATGAGCACGCCCGTCAGGAGCACCTTCCACTGCGGATCGGCGCCGAGCATGTTGAGGCCCATGGAAACGACACCGACGATCATGGCGCCGAAGAGCGTGCCGAGGATCGAGCCGCGGCCGCCGAAGAGCGAGATGCCGCCGATCACGGTTGCTGTGATTGCCTGAAGATTGAAATCGGTCACCGCGGAAGACGGCGAGACCGACCCGTTGCGGCCGATGGAGACCCAGGCGGCAAGCGCTGCGATCAATCCCGAGACGCCATAGACGGCAAGAAGCACTTTCTTGGTCTGGATACCGGCGAGTTTCGCCGCTTCCGGATCGTCGCCGACGGCATAGACATGCCTGCCCCAGGCGGTGTGATTGAGGACATACCAGAGGCCGATGACGAGGAGCACCATGGCGATGACGCCGAGGGTGAGCACGGCACCGCCGACGCGGAAGCTCGCTGCGAAAAGATGCAGCAGCGGCGCCTTTTCATCGACATCGGTGTCGCGGATGGTTTCATTGGCCGAATAGATGAAGTTCGTCGCCATGACGATATTCCACGTGCCAAGCGTCACGATGAACGGCGGCAGCTTCATATTGGCGACAAGGAAGCCGTTGAGCAGCCCGCAGATGCCGCCCACGACCAGGCCGGCGACGATTGCTACAGGTGTCGGCAAGCCGTATGTCACGGCGACATTGCCCATGACGACCGAGGAGATGACCATGATGACGCCGATCGAGAGATCGATGCCGGCGGTCAGGATGACCAGCGTCTGGGCCGCGCCGAGAATGCCGACGATGGCGATCTGCTGCAGGATGAGCGTCAGCGTATAGGCGGAAAAGAACCTCCCGCCAATCGCGATACCAAAGATCACGATCGCCAGCACCAGGACGATCAGCGGCACCGCCGCCGGCGTCGAATGCAGAAAGTGCTGCACGCGCTTCAAAAGAGAGACATCGTTGTGCTCGAACGAAGCGACGTTCTTGTCGCTGCCGTCGAGAACACGTTCGAATTCCTGTGCTCCGGACATAATTATTCCTCCGCCACCGCGCACATGCGCGGAAACCGCCGGCTGTTGGGGGCCAGCCAGGATCTGAGCCCGACCGACGTGACTGTTGCGATTGTCTTCTCCCTGTCAAAGAGCCGCGCCATGAGGCGCATGACGCGGCTCCGAAGGGACTATATCACATTCATGAGGGGCTTAGCCCCAGCACTTGTTGAGACCTTCCTTGGTGTCGATGGACTTCAGACCGGAGACCGGCTTGTCCGTCACCAGGGAAACACCGGTGTCGAAGAAGGTCTTGCCTTCGGTCGGCTTCGGCTTCTCCCCCGAGTCGGCGAACTTCTTGATCGCCTCGACGCCGAGGGCCGCCATCATCAGCGGATACTGCTGCGCAGTCGCGCCGATTACGCCATCCTTGACCGACTTGACGCCCGGGCAACCGCCGTCGATCGACACGATCAGCACCTGCTTTTCGAGGCCGACGGCCTTCAAAGCCTGATAGGCGCCGGTTGCAGCCGGCTCGTTGATCGTGTGGATGACGTTGATGCTGGAATCCTTCTGCAGAAGGTTTTCCATGGCCTTGCGGCCGCCCTCTTCGTTACCGTTGGTGACGTCATGGCCGACGATGCGCGCATCGGTTTCGTCACCGATCTTGTTCGGATCCTTCGGGTCGATGCCGAAGCCGATCATGAAGCCCTGGTCGCGCAGAACGTCGACCGACGGCTGCGACGGCGTCAGATCGAGGAAGCCGATCTTGGCGTCTTTGGCCTTGTCGCCCAGCGTTTCCTTGGCCCACTGGCCAACGAGTTTGCCGGCGAGCAGATTGTCCGTGGCAAAGGTGGCGTCGGCCGCATCGGCCGGCTCAAGCGGAGTGTCGAGCGCGATGACCAGCAGGCCGGCATCGCGTGCCTTCTTGACCGAGGGAACGATGCCCTTGGTGTCGGAGGCGGTGATCAGGATGCCCTTCGCGCCATCTGCGATGCAGCTCTCGATCGCAGCAACCTGGCTTTCGCTATCGCCATCGATCTTGCCGGCATAGGACTTCAGCGTCACGCCGAGTTCCTTGGCCTTGGCGGTCGCGCCCTCTTTCATCTTGACGAAGAAGGGATTGGTATCGGTCTTGGTGATGAGGCAGGCGGATACGCCGGCAGCCTTCGCAGGTGCGGCAAAAGCAACGCCGAGCGCCAGGGCGGCGACGGCGGCGGAAATAACAGATTTCTTCATTCAATCCTCCCGATGTTTAAAAGCCGGACCTTCCGGCAGCCCCGGGCCTCAACCCGGCTTGAAGACGCGCCATGCCTGTCGGATTATTTCCAGTGAACCTCCTCCACGGCCATATGCGCATCTCCTACCCCCATATCTGAACCTAAAGATTTCCAGCTGTCAATAAATAAATCGGATTGAATTATTAATTCGATGTGGCATTCTTGAAAAAAATCAGGCATGGCCATGATGGAAGGAGCAGGCCCATGTCTCTCGTGCGGGACCCGGAGGACACACCCACAACACCGGCGATTCTCGACCCCTCCGGGGGCGCGAACCAGCTTGGCGTGCGCGCCCATAACGAGCGGCTCGTGCTTTCGCTCGTTCGCCGTCACGGCGCGCTGTCGAAGGCCGATATCGCGCGGCGCAGCGGGCTTTCGGCGCAGACAGTCTCCGTCATCATGCGCGCGCTGGAGAAGGACGGGCTGCTATCCCGCGATGCTCCGGTGCGCGGCCGTGTCGGCCAGCCATCCATTCCCATGCGGCTCAACCCGGATGCGGTGCTCTCCTTCGGCGTCAAGATCGGCCGGCGCAGCGCCGACCTTGTGTTGATGGATTTTGTCGGCGGTATCAGGATGCAGCTGCATCAGACCTACCCATATCCGCTGCCGCAAGACATCATCGCCTTCGTCACGGCCGGCATCAGGGAATTGGAGGGACGCCTCCATGATGACCAGCGCCGCAAGATTGCCGGAATGGGCGTCGCGGCACCTTTCGAGCTCTGGAATTGGGCCGAGCAGGTAGGTGCCCCGCCCGGTGCGATGGATGCCTGGCGCGGCTTCGATCTGAGAACCGAAATCGCTTCGCGCGTCGCTTACCCTGTCTTCCTGCAGAACGACGCCACCAGCGCCTGCGGTGCCGAGCTGGTCTTCGGCGTCGGCCCGCATTATCCTGATTTCGTCTATTTCTTCATCGGTTCCTTCATCGGCGGCGGCATCGTCCTCAATTCATCCGTCTTTGTTGGCCGGACCGGGACGGCCGGCGCGCTCGGCCCTCTGCCCGTGCGCGGCCGCAACGGCGAGAACCGGCAGCTTCTGGAAATCGCCTCGATCTTCGTGCTGGAAAACCTATTGCGGGATCACGGTTTCGATCCACGCCCTCTCTGGTATTCGGCGGATAATTGGATCGATTTCGGCGAGCCGCTGGAGATCTGGATCCAGGATACGGCCAAGGCACTGGCACAGGCGATCGTCGCCTCTGCCTCCGTTCTTGATTTCAGCGCTGCCGTCATCGATGGCGGCTTCCCCGGCTGGGTGCGGGAACGCGTGGTGCGCGCAACCATCAAGGCAGCGGCGGAACTGGATCTTCAGGGTGTCGTCATGCCCGAGATCATCGAGGGCGCCGTGGGGCCGCAGGCCCGCGCCATCGGCGGCGCCAGCCTGCCGATCTTCGCGCGCTACCTCATCGACCAAAACGTTCTTTTCAAGGAGATTGAGCATGCTGAAGGGCATTGACCCGCTGTTGAGCCCGGAACTTCTGGCGACGCTACGCGCCATGGGCCACGGCGACGAGATCGCCCTTGTCGACGGCAATTATCCCGGTCTCGAACATGGACGCCGCCTCATCCGCCTCGACGGCCATGGCGTCATTCCCGTGCTCGATGCAGTGCTAAGCGTGCTGCCGATCGACGATTTCGTGCCGCAGGCGATTTTCCGGGCAACCGTCAAGCAGGACCGCGATGCCGTCGACCCCGTTCATGCGGAGATGATCGAGTGCTGTGCCCGTCATGTGCCAGATATGAATGTCGTGCCGCTACTGCCGGCGGAATTCTACGAGCGGGTGAAGCAGGCACATGCGCTGATCCAGACCAGCGAGCCCCGGCTCTATGGGAATATCATTCTGCGCAAGGGTGTGATTTATCCAGCAAAATAGCAGGCCCGCCGCTCATCCGGCCTTCGGCCACCTCTCCCCGCATGCGGGGAGAAGGAGATGGGCGCAACCGCAGCCTTCCTTCCCACACTTTACTCAGACGAGGATACAGGACTAGTCCCCTCTCCCCGCCTGCGGGGAGAGGGTTAGGGTGAGGGGCGAAACTCTCATAGATGGCAGAAGCTAATCATCCGCCTACCCTCAAATATCTCCAGCTGAAGGCCCCCAGACATCCGTCATGGCAAAACCTTCCGCCATCGGGTCGAAGGGATCGAGCGCCACCTGGCTCAAGCCAAAGGTGAAGCCGCGGCCGGTGATGGTCGGGATGACGGCCGGCTTGCCGGCAACTTCGGTCTCCGCCAGCAGGCCTACCTCGAACTCCGAACCGATGATCGAGCGGGATTTAAAGACATCGCCGACCTTGGCCTTGCCGCGGGCATGCAGCGTCGCCAGATTGGCGGAATTGCCGGTGCCGCAGGGCGAACGGTCGGCGCGGCCGGGCCACATGGTCGTGCAGGTGCGGATCGCGCCATCGGCGTCGATATCGCGGAACATGACATAGGCGACGCCGGAAATTGCGGGAATTTCCGGGTGGACCACGGTCATCGCCCGGTTGATCGCTTCCTTGAGGATCATGCCGGCCTGCACGAGGGCGGCTGCATTGGCCTTTTCGATCTTCAATCCGATCTGGCCGACATCAACAAGCGCATAGAAAATCCCGCCATAGCAGAGATCGAGCTTGATCCTGCCCCATTGCGGCGTCTCAAGCTCGACATCCAGCTCATGCACAAAGGACGGCACCATAGTCAGACGCACCTTTTCGCAGCGGCCGTCGCGGCAGGTCGCAGTCGCGCGCACGAGACCGGCGGCCGTATCGAGCGTGACGACGGTTTCAGGCTCCTTCATCTCGACAATGCCGGATTCGAGCAAAGCGGTGGTCACGCAGATGGAGTTCGAGCCGGAGCTTGCATGTGCCTGATCCGGCTGCAGGATGATGAAACCGGCATCGGCTTCAGGATGCTTAGCCGGCAACAGCAGGTTGACGGAGCCGATCGGCGCACCGCGCGGCTCCAGCACAAGGAAGCGCCGCAGTTCCTGACCCTTCGGATCCGTGTTCAGCCAATGCAGCTGCTCGGCAATGCTGTTGCCGGGGATTTTTGGGACGCCGCCGATGGCAACCTTGCCGATTTCACCTTCGCAGTGGACATCCAGCAGCTGGATTGTGCGCTTCCATCTCATTTCACAGGCTCCCATCGGACGTGTTGCGTCATGTCGCCGCCAACGCAGGCATTCTGGAGGGTAAACCGAGCGAGCGCCATGCACACCCCTCTGATATATCAGATCGAGCGGCGTGGCTATGGCGTTTTGCGGCGGCGCTGAAACGCCTCCGCTGAGGGACATGCCGCGACAGCGCTATTGCTTCAATGCGTCGCCGACATTGTTGCCGGTCGCCTCGACGCTATCGCCGAGCGAGCCGACGGTATTGTTCGCCGACGCACCGACGCGACGCCATTGCTCGCCGTAATTCGCCCGCGTCCGAGGATCGAAAATGGCAATCGGAGCGCTGACGGCAGCACCTGCGACACTGCCGACCGTCTGGGCAGCACCCATGGCGACCGCGCCGACGGCATCGCCGATGCCGACATCGGAATCGGTGATCGTCTGGCCCTCAATCAGCCGCGCGCCGATCAGCTTCACCACTTCCGGGCTTTCGGCGAACTTGCCGTGATTGAGGCCATCGCCAGTCTTGAGCTTGGTGAGATCCAGCACGGTGATCCCCTGTTTTTCCAGCTCGCTGCGATAGGGTTCAGCCGTCGGATCGATCTGGCCGAGGCGATCGATATTGCCGGAGATGCGCCGCGACAGCGAAAGCGCGCGGTCATCCCGCGAGACGAACAGCGTGAAATGCGGCTTGTCCTTGCCGAGTGCCGCGAACTGCCTTCCGAAGACATCGACGTCGAGATCGGGCGACGCCAGGATGACGTTCTTGATCTTCGGCGCGACGCGGCCATTGCGGATCGCCATCTGCCGCAGCGATTCGACCGCGAGCCAACTGCCCATCGAATGCGCCATGACGGTGATGTCGCCGACAGCCGGATCGGCCGCAACGCGACGCAACAATTCCTCAAGCGAGTCGCGGGAATAGTTGGTGCTCTCCTTGTCGTAGGCATAATCGAAAATGCTGGCGCGCGACGGCCAGGTGAACACGATCGGCGCGACGTCGGCGTGCGAATCGTGAACGATCTGCGCGAAGCGGTAGACGGCATCCTCGTAGCGGTTGTTGAAGCCATGCACGAAAATCAGCACACGCTTGTTTTTCGGCAGTTCCGCATGCACCCAGGCTCGCCCGTCCGCCTCCGTCGCCAAAGGCTTGACGGCCGTCGTGACGAAATTCTTCAACGGATCGCCTGGCAGACGGCTCGGCCACTGCACCTGACCGACCTTGCGATTGGCCTCCGGCGGAATGGAAACACTGACGGCATCCACCTTGAGCCCCGGCCCGCGCTCGCCGGAAAACAGAATGGCCGGGTCCTTGTCCGGCAGGCGTGTCGTCGCGACGAGGAGATCGACCTTGGATGTGCCAGGCACGTTTTCACTGATGGGCTGCATAACCCCGATGGGACGGCCGCATCCGGCCAGCGACAATGTGGCAACGACAGCTACAGTTCGGAAAAACAGCTTTCCCCATCGGTCCGAACCCGCCATGCGCTGCATCATGCAACCCTTCCTTACCGCCGTAACGTCGCGCCACTCTACGCATGCATGTCCACGGCGCAAGCGACTCCAGCGGTTCTTTGGCTCATGACGCAATGCTAATTCGCGACAGCATTGCAAAGGCGCAACGCAATCATCCAACACCGCTAACTGATGATCCGACTGGAAATAAAAAAAGAGCCCGATGCGGGAGGAGGATGCATCGGGCTCTTGATCCGGATTGGCAACTGGGAGGAGGAGTGTTGCCAATCATTGAAGGAGCGCTGGGAGGAGGAGTGCGCTGCCTTCGAGGGATTAGATATAATGCTCGTGACAGCATGAACAGATCATCTTTCGCATTGCAGCAATGCAATGAGCGCATTGCTTTCTCCGCAGATGCCAAAAATATCGCATAGCCACGGCATTTCCGAGGTTCCAACGCCTATTTTGCAGTCGTTATCGACCTAAATCCTGAGATTCACATGATTGTGATCGGCGTTTCTGCATGGGAAAGCACCCTCGCCGACGCTTGTCCGGTCAGCAACCGCCGACCGGACGAACGAATTTCGGCTTATGCGGCCTTGAAGGCTTTCTTGCCCTCGGCATCGAGCGCAGCAAACTCCTCGTCGGATAGAACGATATCCACCGCTGCGGTGTTTTCTTCGAGGTGCTTGACCTTACCGGTTCCAGGAATCGGCAGCATTACGGGGCTGCGCTTCAGCACCCAGGCAAGTGCGATCTGGCTCGGAGCAGCATTGTGCTTCTTCGCGATGGTATCGAGCAGCGAGCCTTCCTTGGCGAGGTCGCCGGCGGCCAGCGGGAACCACGGGATGAAGCCGATGCCGTGCTTTTCGCAATAGTCGAGCACGTCTTCGCTGGTGCGATCGACCAGATTGTAACGGTTCTGCACCGTCACGACCTTGAAATGCTTCGAAGCGGCTTCGATGTCGGCAACGGAGACCTCGCTCAAGCCCGCATGACGGATGATGCCGTCATTTAGCAGCGATTTCACGGCATCGAATTGCTCCGCCGCCGGCACCTTGGAATCGATGCGATGCAATTGCCAGAGATCGATGCGATCGACGCCGAGGTTGCGCAGGCTCTTGTACGCCTGCTGGATCAGATATTCAGGACGACCCACGGGCACCCAGACATTCGGGCCGGTTCGGGTCAAACCGCCTTTGGTCGCGACCACGAGGCCATGACCGTAGGGATGGAGAGCCTCCTTGATCAGACGTTCGGAAACATCCGGACCATAGGAATCGGCCGTATCGATGAAATTGATGCCGAGTTCCGGCAGGCGCCTCAGCGTACGGACGGCTTCGTCATGATCCTCTGGCTCACCCCAGATACCGGCGCCGGTAATGCGCATGGCGCCGAAACCGAGACGATGAACGGGAAGGTCACCGCCGATCTTGAACTGACCGGACTTGGCTGCGTCGAATTCTGACATGGTTATAGTCCCTTTTGCTGATCTGAAATGTAGCTGGCGTTTCCGGCATCCGAGGGGAGCCGAGATTCGAGGGGCAAATCGAGGGTTTCGCGAGGGAGAGATACAGTCGCGATCCGATACTAGATGGGTCTGCATCGCGGCATATGCAATGCATCGATACGCGATGCGTCGCGACCGATCAGGACGGTTTCCCTTAGTCTAGCCAGGTGCCATCATGTACGCCGTTGCACCTGTTTGCCGAGATCGGCAAGCGTGGCCCAAAGCTCATCGAAGAGGTTACGAGCGAACTGCTCTACGGAAACATCCTGCGGAGATTGCATCCAGCGCTCGCTGCCGATGCGCAGCATCGTCACGACCGCGGCCGCAAGCATGCCAAGACGAAGACGCTCCTCCTCGCTGCCGCTGCCACGGGCAAACAGTGCATCCGCAAGCTTCTTCTCCAGCTTGGCATATTTGAGTTGGTCGCGTGCTTGAAGCGTCGGCGTATTGTGAATCAGGGCAGCCAGAGCAAGGCTCTGCGGATCGGCGATGGCAGCACGAAGGGCAGAATTGACAGCCCTCTCGATGACGTCGACGATCGAAGCATCTTCGGGCTGGGCCGCGACCGCGCCGATCAGCTCGCGGGCAAAACCATCCTGCCAGGCGGTGACTACATCTTCTTTGCTGGGGAAATAATCGAAGAAGCTGCGCTTGGAAACATCGGCAGCTTCCGTGATGTCCTCGATGGTGGTGGCCTCGAAGCCACGATCGAGAAACAGCCGCAAGGCGGCGGATTCGATGCGTTCGCGGGTTTGACGACGCTTGCGTTCGCGCCGGCCTTCCTTCACCGCGCCATCGACATCCGGCTTTTTCGCCATCCGCTACCCCCGGAACTCACTTCGGGCCGCCCCAAATCGGCCTTGCCGGCTTCCGGCGCTTAGGCGCTGATTCCGGCATTCTCTCCGGTGCTACGATATTTGGAGCCAGCAATCGAGAGCTCCAGAGGATTTTGCCGCGATATCCTGTAGACGCCGGCCGGCGGAATGTTGCGCACCGTACCGCCGATGCGCTTTGCCGTAAGCCCCAGGCTTTCAAGGATCGGTTTCTGCACCGGACAGCGCGGGCCGTAGGTGAACTGATAGAAAGCTCCTCCCGGCTTCATCGTTTCAAAGGCGCCACCGACAATGGCCACCACCTTGGAGGGCGGCATGGACAGCAGCGGCAGGCCGCTGATGACGGCGCCGAAAGGCGCGTCATCGAAAAGTCCGCATCGGCCGAGCTGCGCCGCATCCATATGCACCACCCGCGCCGCCGGAAAACGCTCCCGCAGGCGGACAGCGAACTCCTCGCCGAATTCGACGAGTGTCAGCGCACTTTCGGGGACGCCACGCGCCAGCAGCGCCCGCGTGAATACGCCGGTGCCCGGACCAAGTTCGAGGATCGGACCATCGAACGGCTCGATCTCCTGGGTCATCAGCCTTGCCAGCCTCTCACCGGAGGGCGCCACAGCCGCAACACGCAGGGGATCGCTGACCCAGGAGCGGAAGAACTGCACAAAATCAGCGCATGAGGTCTTTGTCGTCATTCCGCAAATCCAATCTTCGGTCACATAATTTTATGAGGGCCGAACAGCGTGGCAATTCGAAGGCATGCCACGCCATTAGACCGTCGAAAGCCATTGATATGCAAGCATCATCGCATATTTTGCACTTACATATTTTCATTTATTGCAAACTTGCATTTAGTGTAGAAATTACCAGATACAATGGGCAATGCCAAAATCTCTTCACAGGAGCTCCGCAATGCCAGACTGGACAATAAAAGATATTCCGCCGCAGACGGGCCGCATCGCAGTCATTACCGGCGCCAACAGCGGTATCGGCTACGAAGCAGCAAAGGCTCTGGCAGGAGCCGGCGCAAAGGTCGTCATCGCCTCACGAAACGAGGCCAGGGCCAATGAGGCACTCGCCAAGATCCGTGCGGCGACACCGGGCGCAGACGTGACATTCGAAGCGCTTGATCTTGCCAGCCTCGATTCCGTCGCGCGCACGGCAACCCGCATCGGAGATAGACTGCCGCATATCGATCTGCTCATCAACAATGCCGGTGTCATGGCCATCCCGGACCGGCATGAGACCGAAGATGGTTTCGAAATGCAGATGGGCGCCAATTATATCGGCCATTTCGCCTGGACGATGCGGCTGTTGCCAAAGGTTTCTGCTGCGGAAAATCCGCGAGTGGTCACGGTGAGCAGCCTGGCGCATCGCAGCGGCAGGATCAATTTCGACGATCTGCAGTGGCGCAAGCGCTATCGTCCCTGGCCCGCCTATTGCCAATCGAAGCTGGCAACGCTGCTGTTCAGCCTGGAGCTCGATCGCATCGCCCGCGCCGAAGGCTGGAAGCTGAAAAGCGTTGCCGCTCATCCCGGCTATGCCGCGACCGGCCTGCAGACCACGGGTCCGCGCATGGGCCGTGATCGGGCCGGCGGTCTCGAAATCGCGACAAAATTGCTGGGGCCGTTTCTATCGCATACGGCAGCAGCCGGCGCCCTCCCGAGCCTCTTTGCGGCCACCTCGCCTACGGCGGAAGGCGGCGCCATGTATGGCCCGAACGGTTTCTATGAGCTCAAAGGTCCGCCGGTGCGTGCCAAGATTGCCGCTCATGCCCGTGATCAGGCGATCTGGCGGCGGTTGTGGGACGTCTCCGAACAGTTGACCGGTTGAAGACAGCCTTCCCGCGACAGTCTGAAAAGAAATCCCCCTCCGCGAAACGGAGAGGGATTTCGATCCATTTCGTATTACGGGCTGACGCACTGGCGGCGCGGACCATTGGTCGGCTGATAGGTATTGTCCGACGCACGATAGGTCTTGTAGCGGCTTGCACACCAGCGGACATGCGCACTGCCGCGCGGCGGCTGCGAAACGGCTCCGCCAATGATCGCGCCGGCGGTGAAGGCGGCCATCGGATACCACCAGCCACCATGACGCCGGTAGCCCGGACGGTGATAGCGATAGCCGCGATGGCCATGCCAATAACCCGGGCGATGATGCGGACGGTAGTGAGGACGATAATGCGGACGGTGACGCCCGCGATAGTGCCTGTTGTGGTGGCGATATTGAACTTCGGTCAGGCCAGCGAGCTGATTGTCGGTCTGCTGGATTGCCGGCTGGATCAGCGGCTGAATCGGTGCAGCGGCCGCGGGGTCGAAAGACACTACCGCAAGCAGGGCGCTCAGGGCAGTCACTGTTACGGTTGTCAGGAATCGTTTCACAGCTCTTCTCCTCCTATCGAGTCGTAATACTGATGAACAACGCGCAATGATTGAAAATCTTTCACAATATTATTGCTTGCGCAAGTACATGCCGCACGATAGGTATATAGATAGGAAGCCTATCTATCTAGATGTGAACGAGTCTATCGATGAGCAAAGCCGACCGTCATCACGGAATCGAGGAAGCCTACGCGCTGGCCGAGGTGTTGCGTCCTGCCCTCCATCGCCTGCATCGACAATTGCGGCGCGAGAGCGACGAGGCCGGACTGTCGCCGCTGCATGCCTTGTTGCTCGTCGCCATCATGCGCCAGCCGGGCATCGGCGTTGCCGAATTGGCGCGGATGGAGAAGCTGCGCGGACCGACGATTTCAGGGCATGTGAAAGCCATGGAGCGGGATGGCCTCATCGCCCGTTCGGAACCGGACCCGAGCGACCGGCGCCGCAATGGTCTGGTGGCGACGGAGAAAGGTGAGGACATCATCCGCAGCCTGAAACGGCGGAGAACCGACTGGCTCGCCTCCGAACTCGCCAAACTGTCGCCGCAGCAGCGTGACGCCATTCGTGCCGCAATCGAACCGCTCATGGAGATCGGACAATGAATACCGCTCGCCCGAATGTTGCCCCACCATCCGCTCCGGCGGCAGGCGACCCGCCCGATCGTCGCGAGATTCGCGCCGTCATCCTCGGACTGATGATCGTTCTCGGCCTCGGCGCCATAGACCAGAGCATCGTCGCGACGGCGCTGCCGCGTATCGTCAGCGATCTCGGCGGGCTGACGCACCTCTCCTGGGTGGTCAGCGCCTATGTGCTCGCCTCAACCAGCACCATGCCGCTCTACGGCAAGCTCAGCGACCAATATGGCCGGAAGCCGATGATCTATGCGGCGATCCTCATCTTCCTTCTCGGCTCGGTGCTGAGCGGCATCGCGCAGACGCTGCCGCAGCTCATCATCTTCCGGGCGATCCAGGGTATCGGCGCCGGGGGATTGCTGCCGCTGGCCCAGATCATCATCGGC
Organism: Martinezella sp. CNPSo 3795; assembly: GCF_057784475.1. Classification (NCBI taxonomy): domain Bacteria; kingdom Pseudomonadati; phylum Pseudomonadota; class Alphaproteobacteria; order Hyphomicrobiales; family Rhizobiaceae; genus Martinezella; species Martinezella sp. CNPSo 3795. The sequence goes on from NZ_JBXSOQ010000005.1 coordinate 168,606, forward strand.
GATATCGTGCCGCCAGCCAGACGCGGCCGCAATCAAGGTTCGATCGCAGCCGTCTTCGCCATCTGCAGCGTCATCGGCCCGATCGCCGGTGGCGTCATCACCGATCTCCTGTCATGGCACTGGATCTTCTACGTCAACCTGCCGATCGGCGCCGTCGCGCTCGTTATGATCGGCCGGGCACTGAAGCGGCCGCATCAGGCGCGCAGCCGCCGCATCGACTATCTCGGCGCGGCGCTGCTGACCAGCTGCACGACCAGCTTCCTGCTGGTGCTGGCCCTCGGCGGCAATGAATGGTCCTGGAATTCGCCTGAGATTTTCGGGCTTTCCGCCCTTGCGTTCGTTCTCTTCGTCTTTTTCATTCTGCATATCCGGCATGAACCAGAGCCGGTGCTGCCGCCCGATCTCTTCCGCAACCGGCTGTTCGTCGTCGCCTGCACCGTGCTCGCCCTGACCTTCATGGGAATGCTGGGCGCAAGCCTCTTCTTTCCGCTGTTCTTTCAGATGGTCATGGGGGTCAGCCCATCGCATTCCGGCCTGCTCACCGGCCCGCTGATGATCGGCGTCGTCATCTCCTCCATGGTCAACGGTCGGGTGCTGCTGCATCGCTTCGGGCGCTACAAGCCGGCGCAGCTCTGCGGTCTCAGCCTCGCAACCGCTGCCTTCGCCGTACTCGCCTGGGCTGCAGCCACCAGTCAGGGCTTCTGGATCATCGAGCCGACGGTCTTTGCACTCGGCCTCGGTCTTGGCCTCGTCATGCCCACAATGACGATCGCGGTGCAGAATGCCCTGCCCCTAGCCCATCGCGGCGTGGGAACGGCGACGCTCGCCTTCTTCCGCTCGCTCGGCGGCCTTATCGGCGTTACCGGCTCCGGCGCCATCCTTGCCTATCGCGTTCAGAACGCTGGCGGCGCGCTGGATGGGATGCATGTATCGTCCTTGACCGAGGCTGGCATGAAACAGCTCGCTACGGTCTCTCCCGAGGCTCATGCCGCCGCGATAGCACTCTATCGTCACGCGATCGCCATGACCTTCGCAACGGGAACAGCCATCGTGGCGCTGGCGCTGATCGTGCTGTTGTTTCTGCCGGAATTGCCGCTGAAGATGGAGCATGGGCCGGAAAAGGCACGCCCAAGCTGAGCTGCGCACAATATGGCCACGGAAGCAGTAGTCCGGCGTCCCCATGCTTATTCGCAGGGACGCCCGCTTCGCTGGGTTCTGAAGAGTGCGTCAACTCTGCAGCTTACGCTGAGCTTCCGCTTTGCCGTCCTCGGGCAGGTCCATGTTGTGCATGACGGCGATCGACCAGACATCGTGTTCGCGCACGATCACCATGTTGATCAGCCCATGGCGTTCAGGCCATTCATTCCCTTGCGGATCGCGCGCGCCCGTCATGCTCCAGTGAATGTCGAGTGCGGCAACATCGGAGCGGATAGGACGCATTTGGGTTTTGGTGGCTTTGAGCTGACTGTCCTTGAACATCGTCTCGAATATGGGCCTATGAAACTGCTCGATCGATGATCGGCCCGTTGCCTTCATTCCAAATACGTTCGTGAAATCGGCGTCTTGCGCAAATATCGCGGAAAAGGCGCTGGCATCGTGGCTATTCCATGCGGCAACGAACGCATCAACGATTTGTTGCGCGGCCTGTCCAACGTCCGGATGCAGTGACATCTCACACTCCCTCCTTTAGTATGAATACCATACTATATGGCAACCGGACTTATTTGGAAATATGGTAACACCCTACACGCAATCACTTCTGCTCTACGCCTACCAGGCTTCCGCACAGGCGCTCATCCAGACACTGCACGAGCGCGGTCATCCAGCCATCAGACCGAAGCATGGCGCAGTCTTTGCCAATATTGATGAAGAAGGAACCAGAGCCAGCCTACTTGCCGAAAGGGCGGGCATGGGCAAGGCCGCAATGGGCGAACTGATCGATGACCTGGAACGTCTTGGCTATGTCAAGCGGGTGCCGGTTCCTACGGACAGGCGCGCCAAGCTCGTCACCGCCAGGCCGGAGGCGCGGCAGGTGATGCAAATCGTTCACGAATTTAACGACGGGATCGAACGGCAATATCGTGAGCTGTTGGGAGAGCAAGCCTATCAGATATTGCGCACCGCCCTGCGGACCATCGCGGCAAAGGAGGACATACAGCCCAGAATTCGTTAAGGCAAAGAAGCAGGCAGATATTCAGGCGGCGCAACATCGCTGACAGCGCCGACCGCGCAGCGGCATGGACATCACAGGCTATTGCGAATGCTTGCGCAGGTCGAAGCTAAGACATGTCGCGCAGAAGTGTTCGGCGGCTTTGCTGCAGCGACTGCGCAATATCAAAGACCCAACGCGCGAGAAGCGAATCTCAAGGATCGCGATACGCTTTAGATAAGAAGATGCCAAGCTTGTTCTGGAATAGTGAAAAAATGGCGCACCCGAAGAGATTCGAACTCCTGACCCCCAGATTCGTAGTCTGGTGCTCTATCCAGCTGAGCTACGGGTGCGTGGCCGAAACGGAAGAAACCGTTGGCGTGGGCGGTTCTCTAAAGCCTCCCTTGAGGGAATGCAAGTGGATTTCTGAAAAAGATCGCGATTTTCGTGCATATTGACGCCAAGCAGCTGAAAACAATCAGTTTTCTTGGAGGCTTCTGCTGCGATAGTCATCGAGGGATACCGGGCGGTCGGGAATTTCGATGCGAAACTGCGTGCCGGCCGCCGGTTTTTCGACGAGCGCAATGGTGCCGCCATGGGCAAGGACGAGTTCACGGGCGATTGCCAGGCCAAGGCCGGTGCCGCCCGAGCGGGCTGAACCACGGAAAGCCGTGAACAGGTTCTCTCGCGCCTTTTGCGGCATGCCCGGCCCCGTATCGTCGACGGTAATGCTGACGACACTGCCGATTCGATGCGCCGAAACCGTGATCCGCCTGACGCTGTCGGGCTCCGCCTCGCCGAAAGCGATCAGCGCCTGATGGGCGTTGCGGCAAAGATTATGAATGACGCGGAACAGCTGCTCGCTGTCGGCATCGACCTCCAGGTCAGGGCTGAGCTGTTCGATGAACTCGATGCCGCTATCCGGATCGATCGCCAGAATATCGCGGACCTCCTCGACAAGCTCGAATATGCGAATCTTGCGCCGGCGCGGCGCCGATTCGGAGGTCTGGCCAAAGGAAAGAACTTCGGTCGTATAGCCGACGGCACGATCGATGGTGCGCAGCAGCTTCGGGGCGAAGCGCTTGACCATCGGGTCATCGACATCGACCAGGCGGTCCGACATCAGCTGCGCGGCCGAGAGAATATTGCGCATGTCATGGTTGATCTTCGACACGGCAAGGCCGAGGGCGGCAAGATTTTTCTGTTGCTTCAGCGTCTTCTGCAGCTGCGATTGCATCGAGGCCAAATGGCGTCCGGCAACAGCAAGCTCATCGCCGCCCTTGTCGGGAACGAGAACGCGGCCGGGATCCTCCGGATCATCGGAATAGGCCTGCATGCTGTCCGTCAGCCGGCGGATGGGACGAATCATCATGCGGTTGATCGCAAAGAAGATCAGTGTTGCGGTGAACAGCGAGATGAGAATGGACACGAAGAAGACGCTGGTCGAATAGGCAAGCATCGCATTGCGGAGACGTGTATCCTTCAGCACAACCTCGATACCGGTGTTGGCATCGCCGCCGACGGGGCCGAACACGCGGATGATGCGATTGCCGCCGAACAGCAGCGTATCGAGCGCATCCTTGATGGCGGTGAGCTGCGACACGTCGCTGAGATCGTATTTCTCATCGACAGAGGCTGGCATCTCGACCGTCGCCAGCAGGCGCGACGTGCCGTCCTTGCGCAGGACGATGGCCCGCGTGCCAGTCGCCATCAGCGTCTCCTTTTGCAGAGCACGCGGCAACTCGGCCGGCTGCAGGCCGTCGATGACGATGGCGGCGGCGGCGGCGGTGTTCAGCCGATCCTCCAGCCATCGCAGCCGCATGTTGGCGACCGACGGCACGAAGATCAGCACTTCCGCCAACGAAATGAAAACGACGGTGAGAATGAGAAGCTTGCCGGAGAGGCCGCCGAAAATGCCTGTGGGACGGCAAAGCTGGGACAGGCGGCGTTTTTCAACCTTGCCGTCCTTTACGGCACCCTTATCCTGCCCACTGTCCATTTCAATTGTCCCGCTTCGCCGCAAAGCGATCTGATGCGACCTGATCGAAACTAGATAATAGGCGATTGTCGGCTTTTTTCCAATCGGCTCCGGATTTTGGCACAAGACCAAGGCCGGCAACGATGCCCAAGCGCCGCAACCAGCCTCATATTGGTGAGATCAGATCGGCAGGATCAGAACTCTTCCCAGCCCTGCGCAGCGGCAGCCGGAGCAAGCGCTCCTCCGCCAAATGCAGTCGCGACTCTGTCGATCATGCGCCGGGCCGGCGAAGCAGCCGGGCGATGCGTCTCGGGGCGCGCTGGAACGGGAGCGGAAACATTGGCTGCGTCGACCTTGAAGCGCGAAACGAGGTGGACAAGGCCATCCGCCTCGGCTGCCAATCGATGGGTCGCGGCCGAGGTTTCCTCGACCATGGCGGCGTTGCGCTGTGTGACTTCGTCCATCTGGTTGACGGCGTTGTTGACCTCGGACAGGCCAGTTGCCTGCTCGCGCGCCGCCGTTGCGATCGAGTGTATGTGGTCGTTGATCTTGAGGACACGCGCTTCGATGGACGACAGCGCCTCGCCGGTCGCCTGCACAAGCTTGACGCCGATCTGCACCTCGCCACCGGACTTGCCGATCAAGGCCTTGATATCCTTGGCAGCTGTTGCGGAGCGCTGCGCAAGCTCGCGTACCTCCTGGGCAACTACTGCGAAGCCCTTGCCTGCCTCGCCGGCACGTGCGGCCTCGACGCCCGCATTCAATGCCAGAAGATTGGTCTGGAAGGCGATATCGTCGATCACACCGATGATCTGGCTGATCTCGCCCGATGCCTGCTCGATGCGTCCCATGGCGTCGATAGCGTTACGCACGACCGTGCCGGAACGGGCCGCATCGTCCTTGGCTTCGCTGACCATGACACTGGCTTCGCGCGCCCGCTCCGTGGAATTCTGCACGACGGAGGTGATCTGATCGAGCGCCGCCGAGGTCTCTTCCAGGGCGGCCGCCTGCTGTTCGGTGCGCTTGGAGAGGTCGTCGCTGGCGTGGCGGAGCTCGTTGGTGTTGGAGTTGATCGAACCAGTGGTCGCGCGTACCTCGCTCATGGTGCTCTTCAGCGTCGCAAGCGTCGTATTGACGTTCTGCTGCAGCTCGGCAAAGGCGCCCTGGAATTCGCCCTTCATCGCCTGGGTCAGATCTCCGTCAGCCAGGCTTGCAATGACGCGGCGGACCTCGCCGATTCCCGTGTCGACGCTGATCAGGAGCTCGTTGACGTTGCGCGCGAAGCGGTTGAGATTGACGTCACCGTAGTCCTTCTCGATGCGCTGGCTGAAATCGCCGGCTGCCGCGGCAGAAACTGCGAGAGACATGCTCGATTGAAGCTCGTCGCTCTTGGCGCGCATGGCTGTTTCTTCGGCATTCATGCGGCGCACGGCATTGCCGTTTTCCTTGAAGACGTCGACGGCCGCGGCCATCTCGCCGATTTCGTCCCGGCGGCCGGCAAACGGCACCTCGATATCGAACTGGCCGTTGGCGACATTCTTTATCGCATCCGTCACCTTGCGGATCGGGCGGCTCAGGTGGACGGTTCCGATATAGGCTCCGAGGCCGACGCCCGCCACGATACCGGCAATCATGATGCCGAGGACGACCCACAGGACGTTGCTATGAAAAGCTGCAATCTCGGCTTCGGCTTTCGCCAGCTCCGCCTTGTCGGTCTGGACGATCGCATCGATCTCGGCCTGGAAAGCCTTGCGGTTGGCGCGGTTCGCCTCGTTGTTGCCCTGCTTGCCGGCGGCGTCCGGGCCATCGGTCACGCCGAGCCTGGCCGTTTCCGTGCGAAAGACGCGGAACTCCTGGGCGCGGGCCTGCAGCTTTGCGAATTCGGGCTTCTGCATCTCCGGCACCAGAGGCGCCCAGCTCGTCAGCACCTTGTCGATTTCGTCGAGATCGGCCATCAGCCCATCGGCAAAGGGTTTGGAATCCTTTGCCGCGGCAGCGGCATAGATGCCGCGCGCCTCCATGACCACTGCGGTCACGTAGCGATTCAGGCGCTCGCCCATGTAAGCGCGGCTCGCCGTCTGCTCATAGCTCTGTAATTTCTGGTCATATTGATGCAACGCATAGAGGGCAGTGGCGCCAATCAGAAGCGCCGCCCCGGCCATGACAGATACAAGCAGATTTATTTTGCCGCGAATTTTCACAATACCCCTCCGGCGCAGATCCCATCCCCCATAAATCGATGGGTTTTACGACATAGAGCTAGATATCGGCTAAAATCATTAACGTTATATTGAAGTATTTTTAATCTAAACGTACGGCATTCCTAACTATACTTTCCATATATTTTAGAATATCCTCAATCTATATTTAAGGTTGCGCACATTCCGGCGAGCATTGCCGCCAAAGCACGTTGCCGCGGCCGATTGGCGCGAATTTGCCTGATTTCAAGGAATCTGCGCTCCTATAATTGACTTCCGGGGCCTTGATCCGTATAAGCCCGCGCACGTCCGGTCATGGAGCCTGCTTTTGCGGGCCAAGTCCGTTCGCCATAATCAACAACGCTCCTTGCTATTCAAAGCAAAGCTCAAGAAGGGCCGCACTCCGCGGTGTTTAAATAAATGAAGCGTACCTACCAACCATCCAAGCTTGTCCGCAAGCGTCGTCACGGCTTCCGTGCGCGTATGGCCACCAAGGGCGGCCGCGCGGTTCTTTCCGCTCGCCGTAACCGCGGCCGCAAGCGTCTTTCGGCCTAAGGGCCGAAGTGCCCGATAATCCAGGATGGCGGGCAAATTGACGAATGAACGACCCAAAAAGACTGTCGGGCGGCTGAAAAGCCGGCCGCAGTTTCTTGCAGTCCGCGAAGGCGAGAAGCGCAGAGGCAGCTTCTTTCTCATCGAAATGCTGGATCGCAAGACCGCCGACGCCGAACCCCGCGTCGGTTTTACCGTCACCAAAAAACATGGCAACGCGGTGGAGCGCAACCGCATGCGGCGCAGGCTGAAAGAAGCCGTGCGGCTTCACGCCGGATTTGCAATGCAGCCCGGACACGACTATGTGGTTGTCGCGCGACGCGAGGTGCTGACCGCGCCTTTCGAAAAACTGGCGAGCGAACTCGTAAGCCGCATCGAAACCAGGCCGAAACACCGGCGGTCGGAAAAGGACCGCTCCAGGAAAGTATGATGGAAAACAACCGCAATTACTTCATTGCAATTGCACTGTCTGTGCTGATTGTTCTCGGCTGGCAGTTTTTCTACATGAACCCGCGCCTTGAAGCGCAGCGTCAGGCCGAGCAAGCCGCCAAGCAGCACCAGCAGGCGCAGCAGGCCCAGACGACGCAGCCAGCTCCCGCGGGCACTGCGGTCAACGGTTCGCTGCCGGCGAATGGCCAGACGACCTCGGCGGTCCTCACCCGTGACCAGTCCGTCGAAAAGACCGCATCCGCGCGCGTTGTCATCGATACGCCGGCCCTTGCCGGCTCCATCAACCTGGAAGGCGCTCGCCTCGACGATCTCCGTCTGAAGGCCTATCACGAGACGGTCGACAAGAGCAGCCCGATCATCACCCTGTTCAGCCCGGCCGACACCAAGGACGGCTATTTCACCGAACTCGGCTATGTTGGCAGCGATGCGACCGGCGCAGTCCCAGGCCCTTCGACCCTGTGGAAGCTCACGAGCGGCGACAAGCTGACCGACAAGACGCCGGTGACACTGTCCTACACCAATGACAAGGGCATCACCTTCAGCCGCACGATCTCCGTCGACGATCGCTATATGTTCACGATCACCGACAAGATCGCCAACGCCAGCCAGGCGCCGATTGCACTGTCGAGCTATGGCCGCGTCACCCGCTACAACAAGCCCGAGACGCCTTCCGCCTACGTCCTGCATGAAGGCTTCATCGGCGTTATCGGCGATGACGGCCTGATCGAGACCAAGTACGCGTCTACCGAAAAGGAAGCCACGACGCCCGCCAAGGCGACCGGCGGCTGGCTCGGCATGACAGACAAGTATTGGGCTGCAACCATCGTGCCGCCGCAGTCGACCGCTTATGACGCCCGCTTCTCGCATTTCGCGGATGGCACGCCGCGTTACCAGGCAGACTACAAGCAGGATGCGATCACGGTTGCCCCCGGTCAGTCGATCGACCTGAAGAACCTCGTCTTCGCCGGCGCCAAGGAAGTTCCGGTCATCGACCGCTATGAGACCAGCTATTCGATCCCGCGCTTCGACCGCCTGATCGACTGGGGCTGGTTCTATTTCATCACCAAGCCGATGTTCAAGCTGATGGATTTCTTCTTCCGCTACTTCGGCAATTTCGGCGTCGCCATCCTCTGCACCACCATCGTCGTCAAGGCGCTCTTCTTCCCGCTCGCCAGCCGGCAATATGCCTCCATGGCGAACATGAAGCGCGTGCAGCCGAAGATGGAGGAGCTGAAGGCCAAGTTCGGCGACGACCGCATGGCCCTGCAGCAGGCGACCATGCAGCTCTACAAGGAAGAGAAGATCAATCCGATCGCGGGTTGCTGGCCGGTGCTCTTGCAGATCCCGATCTTCTTCTCGCTCTACAAGGTGATCTACATCACCATCGAAATGCGCCATGCGCCGTTCTTCGGCTGGATCCAGGATCTTTCCGCGCCGGATCCGACCTCGATCGTCAACCTGTTCGGCCTGCTGCCGTTCGCGGCTCCGACCTTCCTGCATCTCGGCGTCTGGCCGCTGATCATGGGCGTCACCATGTTCCTGCAGATGCGCATGAACCCGACGCCGCCCGATCCGACGCAGGCGATGATCTTCAACTGGATGCCGCTGGTATTCATGTTCATGCTGGCAAGCTTCCCGGCCGGACTCGTGATCTACTGGGCCTGGAACAACACGCTCTCGGTCATCCAGCAGTCGATCATCATGAAGCGCCACGGCGTGAAGGTGGAGCTCTTCGACAATCTGAAGGGCCTCTTCAAACGAAAACCGGCACCATCGAAATGACGACAAAAGCCCTGCTCCGGTGGGGCTTTTTCTTTATCCGGCGGAGGTGCGATCGACGCGACCTCCAGCACCGATACGCCGCCCATAATGGTCATCGCAATGCTGCGATGGAAGATAGCGCAACGATGGAAAGCCCGCCGAGAGCGGCCGTGACGGCGAGTGACGGCGTAATGCCGATATTCTCCATCGCGAAGGCCAGAGCGAACGGGGCAAGAGCTGAAAGGATCAGCCGCGCCGCCATCATCTTCCCCTGAAGCTTCCCGTAGCCGTCACTGCCGAAAAGATGCAGAGGCAGCGTGCCGGTGACGATGCTGAGGAGGCCGTTGCCCATGCCGAAGATTATCGCGAAGGCCATGGCGCCGGGCACGGAGGGAGCCGAAAGCAGAAGCACCAGCAGCCCGCCCGGAATCAGCGTCGAAGCGATCACGGCCAGATGGAGTGCTGGCAGGTTCTTGCCGAACACCATATTGGTGAGGCGGCTGCCGACCTGCGATGGGCCGAAGAGCGTCCCTACGAGAACCGCGGTCGCACTAAGACCAAGGCCGGACAGCAGCGGCACCAGATGCACCAGAACGGCCGAACTGACCAGCGACATCAGCGAAAAACCCGTAACCATGATTGCAAAGCCAAGGCGACGGCGAGCAGGTGGCAACACACCCTCTACGCGCCGAGCTACGGTCGATGCCTTCACCCCGCGCGAGACTCCCTGATGCGACAACCAGGCGTGGATTGGCAGGCAGATACAGAGGTTGAGCACGGCGAAAGCCAAATAGACGTTCTGCCATGTGAGATGCGCATGAAGTGCCGTGGTCATCGGCCAGAAGATTGTCGAGGCGAATCCGCCGATCAGCGTCAGATAGGTAATACTGCGGGAGGCGACCTGCGGTCGGATTTGCACGAGCAGCGCAAAGGCCGCGCCATACTGGACCAGGTTGGCGGAAGCTTCGATCGCAACAAGCGCAGCGACATAGGCTGCCTTGTTGGGTGCAAAGGCACAGGCGGCCAGGGCGACAGCCGCCATGAGGGAGCCGATCGTCATCACCCGGGCGGCGCCGAGCCTGTCGAACAGCACGCCGAGCCACGGTGCGGTGAGGCCGCCGATCAGAAGCGCGACCGACAGCGCACCGAAAACCCATTCACTCGACCACGCGAACTGCGCGACCATATCGGGCGCGAGGATGCTGAAGCTGTAGTAGAGAGTGCCGTACCCGATGATCTGCGTGATGCCGAGCGCAAGCACTGCAAGAAGAGGCACCCGTTCAGACAAGGCGCTTGCCGTCAGCATCGAGAACCTGCTCGCCATCTTCCTTGGCGAACGGGCCTTTATGCGTATCGGGCAGGATATCCAGGACGACTTCCGAAGGCCGGGCCAGACGCGTGCCCATGGGCGTGACGACGAACGGGCGGTTGATCAGGATCGGATCCTTCAACATGGCATCGAGCAACTGGGCATCGGTCAGGTCCGGATTGTCGAGGCCGAGTTCGGCATAGGGCGTGCCATTTTGGCGGATCGCCTGCCGGACAGTCAAACCCGCATCGGCTATCATCTTGATGAGATCATCGCGACTTGGGGGATTGCTCAGATATTCGATGACGGTGGGCTCGATGCCGGCATTACGGATCATCGCCAGCGTGTTGCGCGAGGTGCCGCAGTCTGGATTGTGGTAGATCGTGACATCCATGGTCATGGGGCAAGTTCCGTTTCAGCGAGAGTTTGAGGATTGCGGGCTTCCATCAGTAGCCAGCTCGCGAGCAACACCGCCAGCAATGCGCCGAGGATTTCCGCGACGATGAAACCCGGCAGATCGACAGGACGGATGCCGGCGAAGGTGTTCGTCAGCGAGCGGGCGATTGCGACAGCCGGATTGGCGAAAGAGGTGGAAGCGGTGAACCAGTAGGCAGCCGTGATGTAGAGGCCGACCAGCCATGCCACGGCGTCGGCGCGAAACCGCAGGCCGGCGAGGATGAAGAAGACAAGGCCGAAGGTGGCCGTCACCTCGGCCAGCCATTGCGCGCCGCCGCTGCGAATGGTGGTCGAGGCCTGCAGCAACGGCAGTTCGAACATGGCATGCGCAAGGATCGTTCCCAAAATCCCGCCAAGGATCTGGGCGACGACATAGCCCGAAGCCGACATCGCGGTCAGCTCGCGGCGTATCGCAAAGACCAGCGATACGGCCGGGTTGAAGTGAGCGCCGGATATCGGCCCCAGGACGGTGATCAGCACGACGAGGATCGCACCCGTAGGCAGCGTATTGGCGAGCAGAGCAAGCGCCGTATCGGTTGTCAGCCTGTCCGCCATGATGCCCGAACCGACCACCGTCGTGACCAGAAGACCCGTGCCCAAGGCCTCCGAGACAAGACGGCGCGAAAGCGGAAAAAATGTCATGGTTTCAGGCCCGAGATCAGCATATTCATGGAACGTTTCTCGCAGCTGGTACGCAGCAGGCAGCGACTTGCGTCGCCGGCGCGCAGACCTCCGGGTGCCCCGCGCAGCAGTCTTCCATCAGGAAGCGGACGAGACCTCCGAGCACATGGTAGTTGGCGGTGTAGACGATAGAGCGGGATTCCCGTTGCTGGCCAATGAGGCCGGCCCGATCCAGTTCCTTCAGATGGAACGAGACATTCGAGGGCGATACGCCGAGCTTCTCCGCAATCGCGCCCGCAGCCATGCCGTCAGGACCGGCAACGACGAGCATGCGGACGATCTGCAGGCGGGTCTCCTGAGAGAGAGCGCCGAACGAAGCGAGGGCTTGACCTTCATCCATATTTCAATAATCCTTGAAACGTTGAAATATGGAGTACCTCAAATGAGTGCGATCGACAAGACCCCAGCTTCGGATATCAGCATCGGCGTTCTGCTTGAGACCTTGGCCGCTTCCCGCGATCTGCCCCTTGTATTCCGTTATAACGGACGGCCGGTGAGGCCAGGCTATCATGTCACAGAAGTCAAAGCCGGGCAGTTTTCGGCACTGGACTGCGGGGCCAATCCGGAAACATGGGCGGAGATTTTCGTGCAGCTTTGGGATATCGACGAAGGCAACCGCACGCATATGCCAGCGGGCAAATTCGCCGCTATCATCCGCAAAGTTTCCGAGCACGTCCAGCTCGACGGTTCCGCAAGGCTGACCTTTGAGGTAAGCGACGGGATGCAGCCCATGCAGCTCTACTGCGCATCGACTCCCGCTATCGGTAACGGTGCGGTGCATGTCAACCTCATTCCCCGCGCAGCTAGCTGCAAGCCACGTGACCGGTGGCTGGTCGCTCAAGCGGCCGCTTGCTGTGGCCCAGCAAATGCCGTCACGTGTTGCGGTTAGCCATTACCGACTCTTTGAGGCGGCATCGAAGCTCGGCGGCACGAAGCCAAATGCCGATCCAAACTTGACTTTCGCGGATAAAACCTCGAAGCCAATCCACTCATTCAAGCAAAAGACTGAGTAAATGGCAGATCAGACGACAAAAGACGACAAGCCGCTTTTCGGGCGTCCGTGGATTTTCATCCGTGGCGTGCCGTCGATGAAATTTCTGCCGCCGGAAGGGCCGCCGGAAATTGCTTTTGCCGGCCGCTCCAATGTCGGCAAGTCGTCGCTGATCAATGCCCTGGTCGGGCATAAGGGCCTGGCGCGTACCTCGAATACGCCGGGGCGCACGCAGGAGCTCAACTATTTCGTTCCCGACGGCTTTTCCGGCGAGGGCGGCGATCTGCCGCCGATGGCTCTGGTCGATATGCCGGGCTACGGTTATGCCGAAGCGCCGAAGGATCAGGTCGATGCCTGGACGAAGCTCGTCTTCGACTATCTGCGCGGGCGCACGACGCTGAAGCGCGTCTATGTGCTGATCGACAGCCGCCACGGTATCAAGAAGAACGATGCGGAGGTCCTGGACCTTCTCGACAAAGCTGCCGTTTCCTATCAGATCGTGCTGACCAAGACCGACAAGATCAAGGAAGCAGGCATACCGAAGCTGCTAGCCGATACCGCTGAAAAAATCCGCAAGCGCCCCGCCGCTTATCCCGGCATCCTCGCCACCTCATCGGAAAAAGGCGCTGGCCTTCAGGAATTGCGCGAGGCCATTGGCCTGACGGTCGGCATCCAGGTCTGAAGACCGACCGGTCGAATGAGGCCGCCGCCCCCGACCCCGCATAAGGCGACGGCGGCCGTGTTGCCGCTAAGGATTACATCTTCGGCAACAACACCTTGTCGACGACATGAATCACACCGTTCGACTGCTTGACGTCGGCGATGCTGATATGGACAATGCTGCCGGCTTCGTCGGTCAACGTCAGCTTGCCGCCCTTGTCCACGGCCTTGATCGTGCAGCCGCCGACCGTCTTCAGATCGTATTCGCCGCCCTTGCTCATTGCCCATTTCTTGATGGCGGCGGCCATGTCATCACCGGCGACGACGTGGCAGGTCAGCACCTTGACCAGCTTCTCCTTGTTCTCGGGCTTCAGCAGGGTTTCGACCGTGCCTGCTGGCAGCTGCTTGAAGGCTTCATTGGTCGGAGCAAAGACGGTGAATGGGCCTTTGCCTTCGAGGGTATCGACGAGGCCGGCCGCCTTGACGGCTGCGACCAGGGTCGTGTGATCCTTGGAATTGACGGCATTCTGGATGATGTTCTTGCTGGCATACATCGCAGCACCGCCCACCATCGGGTCCTTGGCATAGGCTAGGCTGCTTGCGGCCGACAGGATTGCGGCAGCGGCGGCAATGCGAAACACAGTCTTGATCATAACGTACCTCTTCCTCTCTGTTGCCCCGATCAGGCCGGGTCGAAAGAAGATACGGAGCATGCTGTCAGGGAGTTTCAGCCGCGATCGTTTTTCGGGAGGCGAAATTCCTCAGGGCAAATGGATCGTGCCGGAAGCAACCACATCGCCCGTTGGTTTGCCGGTCGGCGAGCCGCCAAAGGGCTCGACACTGACGGCGATGATGGCGCCTTCAGTCAATTTGGCGTGAAGTTCCGGCGACAAGACGATTTCCCCATCGCCGGTCGGTGGCAGTATGCCCAGCGCCTCGGCGGGATCGCTGCCGCGAATCAGCCAGAGCTCCAGCGATTTCTCCTCGGGTTTGCCGGCGGCGACCGGCGTAATTTTCAGGCGCCCATTGGCGACGTCGTAATTGGCGAGGAGATTGAAGGGACTGTTCTGGCCGGAAAGGGATGCGGTGAGCTGCTTGCCCGGGCTCGTGCGCAAGCCGCCTTCATTCGTGATGGCGAAGACGAGTACGCCGGCCGCCAAGAACAGCGAGCCGAAGGCGACCGAGCGCCACAGCATCAGCGAATTCCAGAGATGGGCGCCGAACGCCGCTTCGCCGAAAATCCGCTTTTCGATCTTCGGAAATACGGCGGCCGCAGGCGTCACCGCCTCATATTCCTCGTTGAATTCCGAGAGATTCTGCTCCCAGCGGCTGACGATTGCGGCGAACTGCCGGTCGCTGCGCATGCGGCGCTCGACCTTCTGCCGGTCTTCCAGGGAAAGCACGCCAAGCACATATTCTCCGGCCAGGACTTCATCGCGGGAGCGGCCTCCCTTGCTTTGATCGGGCGTACTCATCGGTCCATGCACTCTCTCAGTCTGATTAGGCTTCGGCGCAGCCAGGTGCGCATAGTATTCAATGGCACAGCGTGTTGGTCGGCGAGCTCCTGGTAGCTCAAGCCCTCGACATAGGCGCTGCGAACAGCCCGCGCACGATCAGCTTCCAACTCTTCCATGCACCTGTCAATCCGCCTTCCCTCTCCCTTCACGATTGCTTGCTCTTCGGGGCCGGGTTCCAGGTCGGCGAGATCGTAAGCGCTGTCTATTTCGTCAGCTACGGGCTTGCGGGCACGGACGAAATCGATGGCGCGATTGCGCGCGATCGTCATCAGCCAGGCCATTGCCGGCCCTTCCGCAACAGCAAATTGCTCGGCCCGCTGCCAGACCTTGATATAGACCTCCTGCAAAACCTCTTCAGCATCCGCCTTGTTGCCAACGATGCGCAGGCAAACACCGAGAAGTTTCGGGCTGGTACGCTTGTAGAGTGCGGCAAAGGCTTTCTGGTCGCGCATGGCAATGCGGCCAATCAGCGCTTCCGTCTCCTCGCTCGCCATCCAAATCCCCGGGGTACAACGCCTGCACCATCTTTAGAAGAAAACTCCGCCTCGGCAAACGCATCCGCACCATCAATTTCGGCGACGCTAATGTGACATAGCGTCAACGAAAGTGCAGCGCGATCTTTCAGATGCACTTTTCGCGCTTTAGGTCTTTGGTTTTTCGCATATCGTTGTCGCAAAACCGCTGAACACCTTTGCGCGACATGCTTTAATCCCGAGATCATTATTCCCTCTGTCAAAAACTTGAGATAAAAGGCCGCGATCAATTTCGAAGGGTGCACCATGTCCGAAGCCCAAAGCGAACTCCAAGCCAACCTGCTCGCACAGGCGCTGCCCTATATGCAGCGTTACGAAAACAAGACCATCGTCGTGAAATATGGTGGTCATGCCATGGGCAATGTCGAACTTGGCAAGGCCTTTGCGGCCGATATCGCGCTCCTGAAGCAGTCCGGCGTCAATCCGATCGTCGTCCATGGCGGCGGCCCTCAGATCGGCGCCATGCTGACGAAGATGGGCATCGAATCGAAGTTCGAAGGCGGCTTGCGGGTCACCGACCAGAAGACGGTCGAGATCGTCGAAATGGTGCTCGCCGGCTCGATCAATAAGGAAATCGTCGCGCTGATCAACCAAACCGGCGAATGGGCGATCGGCCTTTGCGGCAAGGACGGCAACATGGTCTTCGCCGAAAAGGCGCGCAAGACCATCAAGGACCCCGATTCCAACATCGAACGCGTACTCGATCTCGGTTTCGTCGGCGAAGTGGTCGAAGTCGATCGCACGCTGCTCGATCTGCTTGCCAAGTCCGAGATGATTCCGGTCATTGCCCCGGTCGCCCCCGGCCGCGACGGCGCGACCTATAACATCAACGCCGATACCTTTGCCGGCGCGATCGCAGGTGCGCTCAGTGCCACGCGCCTGCTTTTCCTCACGGATGTTCCCGGCGTCCTCGACAAGCAGGGCCAGCTCATCAAGGAATTGTCCGTCGCCCAGGCCCATGCGCTGATTGCCGACGGCACGATTTCCGGCGGCATGATTCCGAAGGTCGAGACCTGCATCGACGCCATCAAGGCCGGTGTTCAGGGCGTCGTTATCCTCAACGGCAAGACAGCCCATTCCGTGCTGCTCGAGATCTTCACCGAGCGCGGTGCGGGCACGTTGATCGTTCCCTGATAGGGCACACTCATTGAGAAAATTCAGGCGCTCCGCAAACAAGATTGCGAAGCGCCGAGGGCTCGTCAGGACGGCCGATAGATCGCTTCGGCCTCGCTTTTCAGCATTCCCATGACCGAACGATAGGGAGCCGGCCCATAGCTGATGCGGCTGACACCCAGCCTTGCCATGGTCTCATTGTCCGGCGTGGTCGGCCGCACCATAATGTTAACAGGCAAAGGCGAGCGTTCGCAGAGGGCGCCGATCAAATCCGGTTCGACCAGGCCCGGCGCGAAGAAACCGCTGGCACCGGCCTCGGCAAAAGCATCGGCGCGCTGAAAGGCATCGTCCAGCAGCAGCTGATGATGCGCCGTATCGCTTTCCTGCAGGAAAAGATCGGTACGAGCGTTGATGAACAAGGGCATTTCCCGGCGATCGGCCATCTCGCGGATGGCGCGGATGCGTGCTGCCTGCGTTTCGATAGGATGAACGCCCTGGCCGCCGATCACCTGATCTTCGAAATTGATGCCGATGGCGCCGTGATCCATGATCTTTTCGACATTGGCAGCGACTTCCTCAGGCTCGACGGCATAACCGCCCTCGAAATCGACCGATAGGGGCAATGGGCTCGTCACCGAAATCAGCCTGGCGGTCACCGCCAGCAGCGATAGCGGGATTGCTTGGCCGTCTCCGAAACCATTGGCAGCGGCGACCGACCAACTCCCCGTTGCAAGCGCCTTGGCGCCGGCTTCAGTGACAGCCTTGGCAGAGCCCGCATCCCAAATATTGAAAAGGATCAGCGGCTCACCCTTCTTGTGCAGCCGCGCGAATTCTTGCGCCTTTTCCACCTGACTCATCGCATCCCCTCCGAAAAGTCCGGCCGGGTGATTTCTCCTCCGCGACCCAAAAGAGCGTAAGCTCTCCCTCACATGGCAAATAGAGTAAAACCCCGGAAATCAATGGTAAAATCATAGCCGGCATTAGATCGCACGGCAATCTCCCCAAAATGGTTGAGATGCGGCAGCATGAATATTTCCCTTCCCCCGTCCGGAGCGGGCGTGCCATAAGACAGGCATGAGCCAGACAAAAACACTATCCGAGCCAGCCGATTTCTCCCACATCCGTGATTGGGTATTCGATCTCGACAACACGCTCTATCCGCATCATGTCGATCTCTTCGCGCAGATCGATAAGAACATGACGGCTTACGTCTCCGCCCTTCTGCACATGGAGCGCGAAGAGGCCCGCAAGCTGCAAAAGCAATATTATCTCGATCACGGCACGACGCTGCAGGGTTTGATGATCCATCACGGCATCGACCCCAACGACTTCCTGGAGAAAGCGCACGCGATCGACTATTCGGCGCTGACGCCGCAGCCGGAGCTCGCCGCCGCCATCAAGGCACTGCCGGGACGCAAGTTCATCTTCACCAATGGCAGCGTCAAACACGCCCAGGCGACGGCCGGTGCACTCGGCATCCTCGATGGCTTCGACGATATTTTCGATATCGTCGCGGCTGACTATGTGCCGAAGCCTGCCGGCAGCACTTACGACAAATTCATGAGCCTTCATCGCGTCGATACGAAGAAGGCCGCCATGTTCGAGGACCTGCCGCGCAATCTCACGGTACCCAAAGCGCTCGGCATGAAGACGGTACTTCTCGTACCGCAAAATCTCGAGACGACCATCGTCGAATGGTGGGAACGGACCACCGGCGAAGACGACCACATCGACTACGTGACCGACGACCTCACTACCTTCCTGAAAGCGCTGGTTTAACTGTTCATTAGGACGTGGTTACCAAAGTTTCATGCGCCTTACA
The DNA here is from genome assembly GCF_057784475.1 of Martinezella sp. CNPSo 3795. NCBI lineage: Bacteria > Pseudomonadati > Pseudomonadota > Alphaproteobacteria > Hyphomicrobiales > Rhizobiaceae > Martinezella > Martinezella sp. CNPSo 3795. Next base: position 186,776 of record NZ_JBXSOQ010000005.1, read on the forward strand.
GAGGTTTAATTCGTCGTTTTCGACCGCCAGCCGTATCGTTTGACCATTCCTCGACACGAAAGGAAAAACGATGAACGGGAAAAAACTTCTTTTGGCCGGACTTTCCGCAACCCTGCTTCTCGGCGGTGCCGCACAGGTGGCGCTCGCTGCTTCGCGTGACGGCGATGGTGGGGGCAGGCATCATCATCACGGCCGCTGGCACAGACCGCATATTTCGCCAGAAGTCCTTTACGTGCGCATGCTGAAGGAATTCGGCAATCCCGGTGACACGAAGCTCACCAAGGATGAGGTCAAGGCTGGCGTCGACAAGATCTTCGACCAGATCGACGTGAACCACGACGGTGAGATCACCCCCGGCGAATATCGCGCCTACCGCCAGGAGCAGATGAAGCAGTGGCGAGCCGAACATGCCAAAGCTGAGGGCGACAAGGCTCAAGATGGCCAGGCTCAGGGCGGCGATCAGACTCAAAGCAATCAGGCTCCGGCCGACCAGTCCAAGAGCGATCAGGCTCAAAACGACAATGACAACGACAAGGGTGGCGAAGCCCATCGCCATCACAGACCGCATGGCCGCTTCATGCACGAAGCTATGGTCTTCCGCTTTGCCGATACCGATCAAAGCGGCCAGATCAGCAAGAAGGAGGCCGAAGACGCCATGAACAAGCTCTTCGACCGGCTGGATCGCAATCATGATGGCGTCGTCAACCTTGACGACATGCCGGGCCGCCCGCTGCTCTAAGCCGATCGCTCCGGCAACAAACCCATGAACAAAGGCCCGCCCTCGCCCAAGCGACGGCGGGCTTTTCGTTATCAGTGCCCGTTGTCGTGCTCGTAGAAATCGGCGACGATCTTCCAGGCCTCGTCGGCGGTATCGACGAAGCTGATAAGGTTCACATCGTCCGGCGCGATGGTGCCGAACTCCGCCAGCGCATCGAAATTGATGATGCTGCGCCAGAACTTTTCACCAAAGAGAATGAGCGGCAGGCGCTCCATACGGCCGGTCTGGATGAGCGTCAGGCATTCGAACAGTTCGTCGAGCGTGCCGAAGCCGCCCGGGAACACCGCGATCGCCTTAGCTCGCACCATGAAGTGCATCTTGCGGATCGCGAAATAATGGAAGTTGAAGCTGAGTTCCGGCGTCACATAGGCGTTCGGCGCCTGCTCGTGCGGCAACACAATGTTGAGGCCGATCGAGGGCGCGCCTTCTTCTGCCGCGCCGCGATTGCCCGCTTCCATCACGCCAGGGCCGCCGCCGGTGACGACGACGTACTCATGGAAGTCGAAGCCGGCGGAATAGCGCGAGCAGAGTCGGGCGAACTTGCGCGCCTCCTCGTAATAGACCGATGCGGCTTCGAGATTGGCGCGCTGCACGTCATTGCGAGCAGCCCAGGCATTGGTGCCGGGGGCGGGAATACGTGCGCCGCCGAACATCACGACAGTCGACTTGATGCCGCGCTCGGTCAGCGACATTTCGGTCTTCAGCAATTCCAGCTGCAGGCGGATGGGCCGCAATTCCTCACGGCAGAGGAAATCCTCATCGGCATAGGCAAGCCGGTAGGATGGCGACATCGACTGCGGCGTGCGCGGCACCGACTCGGCCCGCTGCTTGTCCGCCGAGCTCGTCTTCAACGGGTCCCAAACCCCGTCCTTGCGCCTCAGCCTGCCGTTCTTCCCCTTGCTCATCTACTCATGCCTTTCAAATCGATCATGACGGGCAGTTTCCGTCCGCGAACGGAAATAGCCAAGCTCTTGCATATGCCCCTACAACGCCTTGAATCCAAGCTCAATCGGCGCGGAAAAGACATTCCATTTTCGGCATGCATGCTATAGGACCAATCGACCGCATCCGGAGCTTTATCCGGAAAACACGATAGGCCCTGACGTTGTAAGGAATTCCCATGAGCGCTACCGATCTCGCCTCCCTCGAAAAGTCCATCGAGGCTGCCTTCGACAATCGCGACAATGTGAACACGTCGACGCGCGGCGAAGTCCGCGATGCCGTCGAAACGGCGCTCAATCTCCTCGATAGCGGCAAGGTTCGCGTGGCCGAACGTGGTGCCGATGGCAACTGGACCGTCAACCAGTGGCTCAAGAAAGCGGTTCTGCTCTCCTTCCGCCTCAACGACATGAAGATCGTCGAAGGTGGCTCCGGCGGCGCCACCTGGTGGGACAAGGTTCCCTCGAAGTTCGAAGGCTGGGGTGAGAACCGCTTCCGCGAAGCGGGTTTCCGCGCCGTGCCGAACGCAGTCGTACGTCATTCCGCCTATATCGCCCCCAACGCCATCCTGATGCCGTCCTTCGTCAATCTCGGCGCTTATGTCGGCGAAGGCACCATGGTCGACACCTGGGCGACGGTCGGCTCCTGCGCTCAGATCGGCAAACATGTGCATCTTTCCGGCGGCGTCGGCATCGGCGGTGTGCTGGAGCCGATGCAGGCCGGCCCGACCATCATCGAAGACAATTGCTTCATCGGCGCCCGCTCCGAAGTCGTCGAAGGCTGCATCATCCGTGAAGGCTCCGTGCTTGGCATGGGCGTGTTCATCGGCAAGTCCACCAAGATCGTCGATCGCGCCACCGGCGAGATCACCTATGGCGAAGTTCCGCCATATTCGGTCGTCGTCGCCGGCTCTCTGCCGAGCGGCAACGCCATGGCAAACGGCCAGCCGGCCCCGAGCCTCTATTGCGCCGTCATCGTCAAGCGCGTTGATGAAAAGACCCGCTCGAAGACCGGCATCAACGAGCTGCTGCGCGACTAATCTCGCAAAATTTGGGAAGCGCGGTTGCCATATCGCGCTTCCCTCATGCTTGCCGGGTGAGCATGCCTGTGCGATTGCTGGAATCGCGGCAAAGATTTTCGAGTCGTCACCGATCCTTTGCCATCGCTTTGCCATTTCCCGCCGGATAAGTTGCCTCCGATGACTGTTACCAATCCCATTACGAACCTGCAGACTCTGATCCGCTGCGCCTCCGTCACCCCGGCCGAAGGCGGCGCGCTGACCGCGCTTGCCGATATGCTGCAGCCACTCGGCTTCAAGATCGATCGCATGACGGCGAGCGAGGCGGGAACGCCCGATATAGAAAATCTCTATGCGCGGCTCGGCACGGACGGACCGCATCTGATGTTTGCCGGGCATACGGATGTGGTGCCGGTCGGCGATGCCGCTTCGTGGAGCCACCCGCCCTTTGCCGCCGAGATCGCCGATGGCGAGCTTTTCGGCCGTGGCGCCGTCGACATGAAGGGCGGCATCGCCTGCTTCGTGGCAGCGGTTGCGCGTCACATCGAGAAGCATGGCAGACCCGCCGGCTCAATCTCCTTCCTGATTACCGGTGACGAAGAAGGACCCGCGATCAACGGCACCGTGAAGCTGCTGCAATGGGCGGCCGAGCGCGGCGAGACATGGGATGCCTCCCTCGTCGGCGAACCGACCAATCCTGACCGGCTCGGCGACATGATCAAGATCGGTCGCCGCGGCTCGATTTCCGGCACCATCACCGTCCACGGCGTTCAGGGCCATGCCGCCTATCCGCACCTTGCCGACAATCCCGTGCGAAGCCTTATCAAGCTGACGGAATCGCTGCTCGATCCCCCCTTCGATGCCGGCACGGACAATTTCCAGCCGTCGAACCTCGAAGTGACGACGATCGACGTCGGCAATACCGCCACCAATGTCATTCCCGCCAAGGCGACTGCTACCTTCAACATCCGTTTCAACGACACCTGGACCGCCGATACGCTGAAGGCGGAAATCCTGGCGCGCCTGGATGCGGCCGCCGCCGACCAGACGTTGCGGCCCGGGCGTCCGCCGGCGAAATACGACATCGTCTGGTCGGAGCGCCCGAGCCAAGTCTTCCTGACGCGAAACAATGCGCTGATCGCCTCGCTCTCCTCTGCCATCGAAAACATCACCGGTCAAAGGCCGGCGCTGTCGACCACCGGCGGCACGTCCGATGCCCGCTTCATCAAGGACTACTGCCCCGTCGTGGAATTCGGGCTTGTCGGCCAGACCATGCATATGATCGACGAGCGTGTGGCGCTCTCGGATCTCGAAACGCTGACCGGGATCTACCAGACCTTCATCCAGCGCTGGTTCGAGAATGCCGAGCTTTAAGGAAGTCCAATACTACCTGTCCGGCCTGTGGCTGCTGATCCGGATGGATGCACGCGGCTTCCAGTATCTGGACATATCGGACCGCGGCATGATGCGCTCCTTCTGGGCAATTCTCTGGTGCTTGCCGTCGATCGGCATTTCATGGCTGTGGTGGCAAAGGGCCTATCTGACCGCCATGCCGCCGGAGACATCGACGGGCCTTGCTTTCTTTCTGCGCCTGGCCTTGGTCGAATTTGCGAACTGGTTGATCCCGCTCGTGCTTGCTGGCGTGTTGCTGCTGATTTTTCGCTTCGGCGACAAGTTCACGCCGATCGTTGTCGTCGTGAACTGGCTTGGCGTGCCGACATCCTATCTCAATGCGCTGCTCATCGCCTTGATCGCCTTCGTTCCCGGATCCAGCGGGTTGGCGGCGCTGCTGTGGCTGGCACTGATGATGGCGATCATCTTTTCGCTGGCGCGCATGCTCAGAATGATCTGCGGTACGCATCCGCTCTTCATCGGCACGCTGACGCTGGTGCTGCTCATTCCGACCATGCTGCTGACGGACTTCCTGCAGCGCTTCCTCGGCGTCTATCCGCCGGGCTGAGGCAATCGCGTTCTAACGGTTGACGACCTCACCATCTTCCTTGATAAAAGGGCCGATGCCCGGGTTCGGCAGGATATCGAGCACGAGTTCGGAGGGGCGGCAGAGGCGCGCGCCTTTCTCCGTCACCACGATCGGGCGGTTGATGAGGATCGGGTGTTCCATCATCCGGTCAAGCAGCTGATCGTCGGTGAGATCGGGATTGCCGAGACCGAGTTCGTCATAGGGCGTTCCCTTTTGGCGGAGAAGATCACGAACCGTCAGGCCCATGGCGGCAATGAGCTCCACCAGCCGTTCGCGGCTGGGCGGCGTTTTCAGATATTCGATAACGACGGGTTCTTCGCCGGACTGGCGGATCATCGCCAGCGTATTGCGAGAGGTGCCGCAGGCGGGATTATGATAGATCGTCACCGTCATCGATATCCTCCCCTTCACTGCCGGCCGAACCGGCACCGTCACGATAATCCACCTGCATGAAATAGAGCCCATCTGGTGGGGCGACAGGGCCACAGGCCTTGCGATCCTTGGCTTCCAGTGCCGCGCGCACATCCTCGGGTGTCCATTTGCCCTCGCCCGCGAGCTTCAACGTGCCGGCGAAGGAGCGGATCTGATTGTGCAGGAAGCTCTGCGCCGTGGCACGGATCTCGATCAGTTCGCCGCTGCGCATCACGTCCAGCCGGTCGAGCGTACGCACCGGGCTGTTTGCCTGGCAATGCGCGGAGCGAAAGGTGGTGAAATCATGCCGTCCCACAAGGGTCTGCGCCGCGGCGTGCATGACCTCATGATCCATATCCTTCGGCACCCACCATGCACGCCCGGCTTCCAAAGCCAAAGGTGCGCGGCGGGCGACGATACGGTAAAGATAGTGGCGGCGGATGGCCGAGAAGCGTGCATCGAAGCTTTGGTCGACCTCGACGATATCGAGAATGGCGATGCGGTCACCGGCCATCCTCAGATGGGCATTGAGCGCATTGCGCAGGGTGTAAATCTTCCATTCCTTGGAGAGGTCGGCATGCATGACCTGACCCATGGCATGCACGCCGGAATCGGTACGTCCCGCCCCGCGGATCGAAACGGTTTCGCCGGTCAAGGACAGGATGGCGCCTTCGATCGCACCCTGCACGGAGGGACCGTTTTCCTGGCGCTGCCAGCCGACATAGGGAACGCCGTCATATTCGACGGTCATTTTGTAACGCGGCATCAGGCTTGCTCCGAGGCGAGCACGGTGCCCAGCGAGATCGGCGTGCCGCGCAGGAAATCCGCCGCCGCCAAAGGCTTGCCGCCGGCCTTCTGCAACTTCGTGAGCCTGATGGCGCCGGAGGCGCAGGCAATGACGAGATCCTCTGTCAGCACCTGGCCAGGCGCTCCATTACCATCGGCCAATTCCGAACCCAGCACCTTGATGCGCTCGGGACGACCGGCGATTTCGGCCTCGAACCAGGCGCCGGGAAAAGGCGACAGGCCGCGAATATGATTGTGAACATCGGCTGCCGACTTGCCGAAATCGATGCGCGTTTCACCCTTGTCGATCTTTGCGGCATAAAGAACACCCTCGGATGGCTGCGCGGTCAATGGCAGCTCATCGTGCTCCAGCTTGTTCATGGCCTCGGCCATGGCTTTTGCGCCGACGAGCATCAGCTTGTCATGCAGTTCACCCGCGGTCATGGCGTCACCGATCTCGACTTCGCGTGTCAGCGCGACCGGGCCGGTATCCAGCCCCTTGTCCATCTTCATCACCATCATGCCGGTCTTGGCGTCGCCAGCCATGATCGCCCGTTGGATAGGGGCTGCCCCGCGCCAGCGCGGCAGTAGGGAGGCATGGCCGTTGTAGCAGCCGAGACGCGTGCCCGACAGAATTGCCTCCGGCAGCAGCAGGCCATAGGCGACGACGACGGCGACATCGGCATGCAGATCGCGAAAACGCTGGCGTTCGTCGGGATCTTTGAAATTGACCGGCGTGAACACTGGCAGCCCCAACAGCTCAGCCGCTTGATGCACCGGCGATTTCTGCAGATCCAGCCCTCGCCGGCCGCCGGGGCGCGGCGGTTGCGTATAAACGGCACGAATCTTATGTCCGGCATCGATCAGGGACCGCAATGTCGGCACGGAGAATTCGGGCGTTCCCATAAAGATGATATTGAGCGACATGCGATCCATCCGGCTAAGATATCAGGTTTCGAATGACCCCGCGGTGATGGCACGCGCCATCGGGGTCCGACGCTAGCCGCCTTCAAACGGGTTTATGAGCTTGAGATCAAGCCCCTCGAAGTCTTTTGTGTTGCGCGTCGCCAATGTCGCGCCGTTCGCAAGGCAGATGGCGGCGATCATGGCGTCCTTCGTTTCCATCCTTCGCCCAATCTTGTGGCGCTGAGCGGAGATTACTCCGTATTGATGGGCAGCATTGCTCGAAAATCCCAGAACGCGGCCCGAAAACTCTGCCTCTATCGCGTCCAGCTCCGCAATCAACGCCGCCTTGCGCTTCCCGTCAGCCAGGAGCTCCAGTCCGAACCTGATCTCGCCGATGGTGATGGTTGTCAGAAAAACGGCCTCGATGGCGACGCTATCAAGCCAGGACAATATGCGTTCACTATGCAGCCGCCCTTGCAGCTCCGATACGACATTCGTGTCCAGAACGATCATGCGCACGCCACGGGGCTAGTCGAAATGGGGCGGTTCGCGATCCGGCGCATTTCGAAACGTGTTGATCGCCTCAATTTCTTCTTCGCTCAGCTTTTCTACGCCGAGAACAACTCTCAATCGCTGCCCCGCCGACTCGCTTCCATCCCGCTCGCGCCCGAGCGACTGACGCAGCAGTTCGATCGCCTCATCCGAGAGGCTGCGGCCATGCCTGCTGGCATTGGCCTGCAACTGCTTCTTCAAGCTGTCCTCGATGCCGCGCAACAACAGATCGCCCATTCGCGCCTCCATTTGATATCAATGATATCATAGGCATCTCAGGCCGATCTTTCAATGGCCGGGGACTATAGAGCCTTCGACTTGGCGGCCTTGGTGAACTTCTTGATGACCATGTCGCGCTTCAGGCGGGAAATATAGTCGATGAAAAGCACGCCGTTCAGGTGGTCGATCTCATGCTGCACGCAGGTCGCCAGCAGACCATCGGCCTCGGTGAGCTGCTCCTTGCCGTCGCGGTCCAGATGCTTGACGGTGACGCGTGCGGGGCGCTCCACCTCGGCGTAGTAATCCGGAATCGAGAGGCAGCCTTCCTCATAGACCGAGCGCTCATCCGAAGACGCGACGATCTCCGGATTGATGAACACCAGCGGCTTCTTCTCTTCGCCTTCGCGCGCGACATCGATGACGAGCATGCGGCGGGGAACGCCGATCTGGATCGCCGCAAGGCCGATGCCCGGCGCGTCATACATGGTTTCCAGCATGTCGTCGGCGAGGCGCTGAATTTCGGTATCGATCTGCTCGATGGGCTTCGAAGCCTGGCGGAGCAGCGGGTCGGGCAAAATGATAAGTGGCTTGATCGTCATGACGTTTCCCATAACGCATCTTGTTGTGCGATGGAATCGCCAAGATGGCGGTGAGGCAGTGTTTTTTCAACGGCAGCGATCCAAACGGCCACGGATGGCCTCGAAATTTTGTTCACGGTTTGATCTGGATATTCACAACGATTTTGCTATGCTTGCGCGAAGAACTTCATCAGCGCGCCAGGTTTCATGTCTTTCATCATCTTCGGCCAAGCCATTTCCACGGTCCAGCTTCTGACCGGCCTCGTTTTCCTGCTTGCGATCGCAGTCATCGTCCTTTTCGTCCGCGGCAGGGCGCAGGCGGAGGACGATGAGCTCGATGCCGAGCATACGATGGCGGCGCTGCTGCGGTCGCAGGCGGAGATGCAGGGACGGCTTGCCACCATGGCGGAAGTCTTCGGCTCCAGACAGGCCGAGCTCAATCAGGCCATCGGCCAGCGTCTCGACGGGATGTCGCAGCGGATGACGGCGACCATCGGCGAGCAGACGCGCTCGACCCATGAGAATCTGCGTCGCCTGCAGGAAAGGCTTGCCGTCATCGATGCCGCGCAGACCAATATCCAGACGCTGGCAAAGGATGTCGTCGGCCTGCAGGCCATCCTTTCCAACAAGCAGACGCGTGGCGCCTTCGGCCAGGCACGCATGGAAACCATCATCGCCGATGGACTGCCGATGGGCGCCTATGCATTCCAGGCGACGCTATCGAACGGCTCGCGGCCGGACTGCACTGTTCGCATGCCCAATGGCTCGCCGCCGCTCGTCATCGATGCCAAGTTCCCGCTGGAGGCCTGGAACGCCATTCGTGCTGCCGCCAATCCCGATCAAGGCCGGATCGCGGCCCAGCAATTCCGTAGGGATTTGGAGCTGCATATTCGCGACATTGCCGAGAAATACCTCATTCCCGGCGAGACGCAGGATACGGCCTTTCTCTTCGTGCCGTCCGAGTCGATCTTCGCCGAGATCCACGAGAATTTCGAGGCGATCGTGCAGAAGGCCCAGCGCGCCCGCATCGTCATCGTCTCGCCCTCGCTGCTGATGCTGTCGATCCAGGTCATTCAAGCCGTGCTGAAGGATCAGCGCATGCGCGAGCAGGCTCATGTCATCCAGAGCGAAGTCGCGCATCTGATGGACGACCTCTCGCGCCTGGATGAACGCGTGCGCAAGCTGCAGGGTCATTTCGCCATGGCGCAGAAGGATGTCGACATGATCGTCACCTCGGCCGACAAGCTGGCAAGGCGCGGAGAGCGCATAGAAGCGCTGGAATTCGAGACGGCGAAAGAGCCCGCCAAGACACGCGCGGAAGAGCGGCCCAAGCCGGTCGACAACCGCACGAGCCAACTCAAGCTCAGGGTGGTTGACGAAGACTGATCGCTTCGGCAGTGTCGCGCCCAATCGATGCATGATCCGAAAAGACAAAGGCAGCCTTCGGGCAGGATCATGCAGACGCAACACCCAGGGCAGGATATCGCATGATCACTATTTTCGGCTCCATCAACATGGACCTCATCGCCACCACGGATCGTTTGCCGAAGCCAGGCGAAACGGTTGCCGGCAACGGCTTTTCCACGGTCGCCGGCGGCAAGGGCGCCAATCAGGCGCTGGCTGCCCGGCGGGCCGGCGCGACAGTGCGCATGAGCGGTGCCGTCGGCAATGACGGCTTTGCGGAACCCGCGCTGGACCTGCTTCAGACGGCAGGCACGGATCTTTCCACTGTCCGGTGGGTGTCCGAGCCGACCGGTACCGCTCTCATTCTCGTCGGCGGCGACGGCGAGAACATGATCGCAGTCGTTCCCGGTGCCAACGGCACGAATACGGCCGAACACGCAACAGCCGCCGTGGCGGCCCTGAACCCCGGCGATACGTTGATGCTGCAGTTTGAGATCCCGGTCGCAGCCGTCGAAACCGCGCTCAACGCCGCGAAGGCAAAGGGCGTGCGCACAGTGCTCAATCTTGCTCCTCTGATCCCGGAGGCTGCCCGCCTCGGCCGCCTTGCCGATATCGTCATCGCCAACGAGACCGAATTCGAGAGACTGGCCGGCCAGGACAACATGTCGGCATCCGAGCGCGAGGCTGCCCTCGTTCGCCTGCACGGCGAAACCGGCCAGACGCTAATCGTCACGCTCGGCGGCGACGGCGTCATCGCCATCCGCGACGGCGAGCTTTCTCGCGCCAAGGGTCTCGTGATCGAGCCGGTGGACACCGTCGGTGCCGGCGACACCTTTTGCGGCTATTTTGCCGCAAGCCTCGATCAGGGCCTGGATTTCCACGCCAGCCTGCGCCGTGCCGCCGTTGCCGGTTCGCTGGCCTGCCTGAAGTCGGGCGCACAGCCTTCCATACCGGTTGCCAGCGAAGTCGCCGAAAAGCTTTAAAGCTAAAATTCCATAAGCATTGCGAAGCGCAATTAATTAAATTTTTGCGCTTCCGCATCATTCTCCTCTGGCCTGGCGCGCATGACCTTCCACACGCGGCAGGAATTCTCACGGCGGCTCCATGACAGGGCCATCCTGCGCCGACCTTGCATTCGGATAATGTGTATCCGACGCATCGCTTTTTCGAGGAAATGATGTTCATCTTTCGTATGAAGTCGCTTGCGGCCAAACTCATCTTGGTCACTGGACTGGCGATCGCACTCGTTCTGCTGATTTCCAATTTTCTGCTGATTTCTCAAACCCGCGATCGCGTCGAGACGCTGACGATGGATCAGGCGAATACCGAGGCCAAGTCCATTTCCAATGAGATTGCGGCAAATGTCGGCGAACTGGCGAGCGCCGCCCGCTCCATGGCTGGTATCCTCGGCCGCGGTCACGAAGGTCACACCTTCGATCGCAAAGGCATCATCAATATCCTCAAGGCGAATGTCGAACAGAATGCTTTTGCCTTCGGCAGCTGGTTCTGCGAACAGCTCGGCACCTTCGACGGTAAAACGACGGAGCTTGCCAACAACAAGGATCAGGGTGTCAACGACAAAGGCGCCTTTACACCCTATTGGTCAAAGACCAAGGATGGCGGCATCCAATTCTCCACGTTCGATAACGATTATACCGCTGCCTGGTGGAAGCTCGCCGCCACGAGCGGCAAGGGCGCAATCACCCCGCCCTATATGGCCGAAGGCACAGACGTTCCGACGACCATGAGCTCGATCGCCTACCCCGTCATGTCGGGCGGCAAGCTGATCGGCGTCGCAGGTGTCGACATCTCCCTTGCTTCGCTTTCCACTAAGCTTCAGAAGCTGCAGCCGTTCGGCACCGGCCGCGTGCTGCTCGTTTCGCAGGATAACAAGTGGTTGGTCGCGCCGAACGCGAACCTGCTGATGAAGGACTATAATGGTTCCGGCGCCGACACCATCAAGGCCGCGCTGACCTCCTCGTCCGCAAGCATCCTCAGAAACCTCTCCGAAGACGGTAGCGAAGAATTCGACCGTGTCGTCTATCCCTTCGCCGTTCCCGGCCTGAACGCCACCTGGGTCGTTCTGATCGACGTTCCGCACAGCGCAATTGCAGCGCCGGTCCGGGATCAGACCTATATGATGATCGTCTCCGGCTTCATCGTGCTGGCTGCAGTCATGTTGGCGCTCTATGCCGCCGTGCGCGGCTTCGTTCAGAAGCCACTTGCCGGTCTTGTCGCAAGCGTCAATCGCCTCAGCACCGGCAATTATGCCGAACCGGTCGCCGGCCAGGCCGGCGCAGACGAAGTTGGCTCGGTCGCCAAGGCTCTGGAAGGTTTCCGCTTTGCGCTTGCCGACACCAAGCGTCTCGAAAGTGAAGCCAACGACCAGCGCCTGGCTGCCGAGGGCGAACGCCGCCGCTCGGAGAGCGAACGCAACGAGAGCGTCGCCCTGCAGCGCCATATCGTCAGCATTCTCGGCCAAAGCCTCGCTGAGCTCTCCAAGGGCAACCTCACTCAACGGATCACGGACGATTTCCCCGGCGAATATGCCCAGCTCAAGCAGGACTTCAATGCCGCGCTGGCGAGCCTCGAGGAGACGGTTCATACCGTCAATGTCAGCGTCGGCAATATCGGCAGTGGCACGGGCGAAATCAGCAACAGTGCCTCGGACCTCGCCCGCCGCACCGAACAGCAGGCGGCAAGCCTGGAAGAGACTGCGGCAGCCCTCAACGAGCTGACCGCGCAGGTCAATTCCAGCGCCGAAAATGCACGCACGGCGGCCAGCAGCGTCAATGCCGCATCAGAGGATGCCGAGCATTCCGGCGAGATCGTGCAAAAGGCTATCGCCTCCATGCACGGCATCGAGCAATCGTCGCAGGAGGTGTCGCGCATTATCGGCGTTATCGACGAAATCGCCTTCCAGACCAACCTTCTGGCACTCAATGCCGGCGTGGAAGCGGCCCGTGCCGGAGAGGCCGGCAAAGGCTTTGCCGTTGTCGCGCAGGAAGTGCGCGAGCTGGCCCAGCGCTCGGCCAATGCCGCCAAGGAGATCAAGACTTTGATCAACGCCTCGGCGGGACAGGTCAAGGAAGGCGTCGATCTTGTCGGCCGCACGGGCGATGCCCTTCACAAGATTGCCCAGCAGGTCATGGAGATCAACGGCTTGATCCGTCAGATCTCCGCTTCCGCGAGCGAGCAGGCGATCGGCCTGAAGGAAATCAACTCGGCCATGAACCAGATGGATCAGGTCACTCAGCAGAATGCCGCAATGGTCGAGGAAACCACCGCTTCGAGCGTCGCGCTTGCCGAGGAAGCCCAATCGCTCAGAGCGCTCGTTGCACGCTTCCGCACCGGCCGTGCTGCCCAGGACAACGCCAGCGCATTGCGGGCGACTGCTCAGCAGATGCGGGCTCCGGTTACACCGCGCAGACCGGCAGCGGCCGTTAGTGCACCGGCACGTAAAGCAATTCCGCAGACCCAGGGCGCCAATGCACTCGCCCAGGACGAATGGGAAGAGTTTTGAACTATCGACTAAATGAGATGCAAAAGGCCGCCGGATCGCTCCGGCGGCCTTTTGCATAGATCTTGATCAGATGCGAGCGAAGCGCTCCGTCAGAAGCGCGAAGAAGCCATCGGCATCGACATCGCGCATGACCTTGGCGTTGCGCTTGCGGTCGGTAACGTGCCACCAGTCGACGACGGTCATGCCGACGGTCAGTTCCGATGTCACCTCGATCTCGACATTGCATTCGCGACCCTTGAAGAGCTCAGGCTTCAGAAGGTAGGCGATGACGGTCGGGTCATGCAGCGGACCGCCGTCCGAACCGTATTTCTCGATATCGAAGCGCTCGAAGAATTGCAGCATTTCGACCATGGCGTTGGCAGGCGGCGTGCCGACGGCGGCGATGCGCTCGACGCGATCTTTTCGCGTCAGCAGCTTATGGGTGACATCGAGTGGCATCATGACGATGGGAACGCCCGAACGGAACACGACATCTGCCGCCTCCGGATCGACATAGATGTTGAACTCGGCGGCCGGCGTGATGTTGCCGCCCTCGAAGAAGCCGCCGCCCATCATCACGAGCTCGCGCACGCGGCCGACGATGTCAGGCGCTTTTTGGAAAGCCATTGCGATATTGGTCAGCGGCCCGAGCGTGCAAAGGGTCACGGCGCCTTCCGGTTCCTTGCGCAGCGTGTCGATGATGAAATCGACGGCGTGGCCCGGCTGCAGTTCCATTGTCGGCTCGGACAGTTCGGGGCCATCGAGGCCGGTCTTGCCATGCACATGTTCGGCCGTGACCAGTTTGCGCTTCAGCGGCGCATCAGCGCCGGCAAACACCTTGACGTCGCGGCGATTGCAGAGCTCGCAGACGATGCGGGCGTTGCGGCTGGTCAGCGGCAGCGGCACGTTGCCGGCAACCGTCGTGATGCCGAGCACCTCGATCTCCTCGCGGCTGCCGAAGGCGAGAAAGATCGCCGCAGCGTCATCCTGACCGGGGTCGGTATCGATGATGATTTTTCTAGGTTCGGTCATGTCTTCAACTTTCCTCCGGTGCAGATCGACAGGCTTTGTCGCGGGTCCGGTCCGGCTTTGTCAAGCGCTCGCTCGTCATGTCACAAAACGATTTTTCACCACGGAATTCGATCTCGCAAATGCGAAGACCTCATGGCTTGCACTCGCAGGCGCGTACTCCCATATTAGGGACAACCGGGTGCTGAAGATCAGGTCCGGAACGGTCGCTTGACACCCAGGGACTTTGAGACGATGAGCCGGACGACTCCCTTTGCCAGCCCGCTGCTTCTGGGCTTCGACACTATGGAAAAGACGCTTGAGCGGATTGCCAAGGTCAGCGACGGTTACCCTCCCTATAATATCGAAAGAATGCGCGCGGACCGCCTGTCGGGCGAGCCGGAACGTCTGCGCATCACGCTGGCGGTCGCCGGCTTTTCCGAGGATGAGCTTGATGTCACCACGGAAGAGAACCAGCTGCTGATCCGCGGACGTCAGATGGAGCAGGGCGAGCGCGACTATCTCTACCGGGGCATCGCTGCCCGGCAATTCCAACGTGTTTTCGTCCTTGCCGATGGCATGCAGGTGCTCGGCGCCACGCTGAAGAACGGTCTGCTCTCCGTCGATCTCATTCGGCCGGAACCGGACCGCGTGGTAAAGAAAATTAACATTTCGGTCTCACAGTAGAACAACGGCCTAGAGCCGCATGATTCAGGCCGAATCGGTCTGAAGTCTGAATCGGCTCTAGAATCAAAGAACTAGAGCACGACGTCACCTAAAAGCCGCTCACACTTTTGGTCATCATGCTCTGGAGCCGTTGGTCCCTCATACTGGAGGTACGAGCATGTTGTTAAAAGAAGCCACCGCCCGCCTGACCCAATCCGAACTTGCCAATATCGGCACCGGTGAGGTCGCCTACATCAGAAAAATGGATTGGTCCGAAGTATCCCGCTGCTTCCCGGAAGCGCCCGATATAGATCCAGATGTGGATCTCTGGGCGCTTTTTGGCGCCGACGGCACCCCGATCCTCTTGACGGATAATCGTTCCAGCACCTTCTATCGTGCTGCCGAGGACGAATTGAAGACGGTCAGCTTGCACTGACCATGAGCGTCGCCCGACGGTGAACGTCACCGTCCGCAAGGACCGCATCGAACCGGCCCCACCTGGCAACGCGCGCGCATGATCCAGACCGCCCAACGGCGGTCGTCACGCAGGATAGTGTGAATATTTCAATCTGAAATTCTCGCCCGTCATTGGGCGATCAGACCCTCTTGAAGGTCAGATAGGCCGACGAGCGCCCTTCGCGCCTGGCCTTCGCTTCGTAGCGCGTGCTCGGCCAGCCCTCATAGGGCGTCAGCCAGTCGGCGGCGTTCTGCGCGGTCCACTCGAAGCCGCCATGCGCCTGGCAATGCTGCAGCGTCCAATTGACGTAGGTGTCGATATCGGAGGCGAAGCAGAAGAGCGCGCCGGGCTTCAGGACGCGATGGAAGCGGGCAAGATTCACCCGAGAGACGAAACGGCGCTTCCAGTGCTTCTTCTTCGGCCAGGGATCAGGATAGAGCAGATCGATCTGATCTAGGCAGCCGTCAGGCAGCCAATCCAGTACCTGCGTCGCGTCGTCATTGTAGACGCGAATATTGCGTGCACCGGCGTCGTCGACGCTAGCAAGCAACTTCTGCATCGAGTTGACGAAAGGTTCCACGCCGATGAAGCCGGTCTTTGGCTGCTCCAGCGCCCGGTGAATCAGATGCTCTCCACCGCCGAAACCGATTTCGAGGCGCAGACGCTCGGTCGGCACCGGGAAAAGGTCGTTCAGCGGCTGCGGCGCCGGGGCGGAAAGGTCGACGATGAACTGCGGCAGCAATGCTTCCAGCTTTTCAGCCTGCTGGCCGCGCAAGGCTTTACCCTTGCGCCGGCCGAAGAATGCTTCCGTCGCCCGCGACCGGCGCTCGGTATCGATCATGCGGCTTCCCGAAGCTTTACGGCGTCCTTGAGAGCCTTCACCAGGTCCGTACGCTCCCAGGAGAAGGAACCGTCACGGCCAGCCTTGCGGCCGAAGTGACCGTAAGCCGAAGTCTTGGCGTAGATCGGCTTGTTGAGGTCGAGGTGGCGGCGGATGCCGGTCGGCGAAAGATCCATGTTCTTGCGGATGGCCGCTTCGACCTGGTCCTCGGTGACGCCTTTGCCCGTGCCGTGCAGATCGACATAGATCGACAGCGGCTGTGCCACGCCGATGGCGTAGGACAGCTGGATCGTGCAGCGGTCGGAAAGACCGGCGGCAACGACGTTCTTTGCGAGGTAGCGCGCAGCATAGGCCGCGGAACGGTCGACCTTGGTCGTGTCCTTGCCCGAGAAGGCACCGCCGCCATGCGGGGCTGCGCCGCCGTAGGTGTCGACGATGATCTTGCGGCCGGTGAGGCCGGCGTCGCCGTCCGGACCGCCGATGACGAACTTGCCCGTGGGATTGATGTACCACTTGCAATCGGAGGCGATCTTCAGGTCGCCGAGCGCTTCGATGATGTAGGGCTCGACGACGGAGCGAACTTTCTTCGAATCCCAGCTGTCGTCGAGATGCTGGGTGGACAGCACGATCGAAGTGACTTCGGAGGGCTTGCCGTCGACGTAACGGACCGTCACCTGGCTCTTGGCGTCCGGGCCGAGCTTGGCAACTTCACCATCGCCCTTCTTGCGGGCGGTAGCGAGCAGCTGCAGAATCTTGTGCGAATAGTAGATCGGCGCCGGCATGAGATCAGGCGTTTCCTTGCAGGCGTAGCCGAACATGATGCCCTGGTCGCCAGCACCTTCGTCGCCCTGCTGGTCGGCGGCATTGTCGACGCCCTGGGCGATATCGGCAGATTGCGAATGCAGGAGCACGTCGATGCGGGCCTTCTTCCAGTGGAAGCCGTCCTGCTCGTAGCCGATATCCTTAATGGCGCGGCGTGCGGCAGCCTTGAACTTCGAAGGATTGATGACGTCGTTGCCATCCTTGTCCTTCTTCATCAGGCTCGGCGGCAAACGCACTTCACCGGCGATGACGACGCGATTGGTGGTGGCAAGGGTCTCGCATGCAATGCGCACGGTCCATGGGTTTACGCCGGTCTTTGCAGCCTCGCGGTAAACCAGATCGACGATTTCATCGGAAATGCGGTCACAAACTTTATCCGGGTGACCTTCGGCAACAGACTCACTCGTAAACAGATAATTCGCGCGCATGCGGGATTCCCCTCAAAGAACAAATCTCTGCTTTTGATATTCGTCTCCGCCTCGAAAAACAAGCCGCACAAGGACATAAATATATCTTTATATCCCCGTTCAAGTGATAAAATTTTGCCGTAAATAGCGAAAAGGCGGCCAAAATGACCGCCTCTCGACTTTGTCGGTTTAACCCCGCTTCGAAGGGTTATTCGGCATCCGCCTCGGCCGCGAGCGCCTTGACCAGCTCGACAACCTTGCGTCGGACCTTGCCATCGGAAATTTTCACGAAGGCGCGGTTGAGCTGCAATCCTTCGGAAGACGACAGAAAGTCGACGACGTAGTTGGAGCTGGACGCCTCTGCCATGCCGCCCGCACCGGCCGCGTGTTCGCCCGGCGCATCCTCGAAAAAGAAGGAAACCGGGACATTGAGGATGCTGGAGATATTCTGGAGGCGGCTGGCGCCAACGCGGTTGGTGCCTTTTTCGTATTTCTGGATTTGTTGAAACGTGATTCCGAGGCTTTCGCCGAGCTTCTCCTGGCTCATGCCAAGCATCGTGCGGCGGAGGCGTATGCGGCTACCGACATGAATGTCGATGGGGTTCGGCTTCTTTTTATTCTCAATCATCATTTTACCCTAACATAGGTTGAATTCAGGACCTGCCACCCGGTACCCTTCACCACCCCTATAACGCCACGTTGCAGCCGACGCCCCCAAGGCCTCCAGTCTACGTTCGAAAGGCGGACATCTAGCACTATGCAATTTTAGGGTTTTTTGGTCAATTCACCCTGAAAATAAAACCCATGCGCGAAATCACGGCAATCATGCCGACTGCTCCGATGATCAACCAAAAGTATGTTTTTCTGGCTTTATCGTCGATGCGCGATACGGTTGCGCCACCCAAAGTAGTATCTATAAAGCCTTGCTGATTATAATCGATACCGGAAAGCACCCGTCCGTGTGCATCAACAAATGCTGAAATGCCGGTATTGGCGCTTCGAATCAACGGCAGCCCCTGCTCCACCGCCCTCACCCTTGCCTGCTGGAAATGCTGGTATGGGCCAGGCGTATCGCCGAACCAGCCGTCGTTCGTGACGTTCAAGATGGCGTCGGCCTGCTGGATCTCCGGAGTCATCTCGTTCGGAAAAATGATCTCGTAACAGATCAGCGGATAGAATTTCAGGCCATCCGGCATGCTCAGCAATTCCCGTTTGGCGGCCGCTGAAAACCCTCCCGGCAGTTCCACGACGTTCTCGATGCCGAGATAGCTCAGAATGTGCTCGAAGGGCACGTATTCGCCGAAGGGGACGAGATGGGTCTTGTCGGACGCACCGATGATCTGTCCGCGACCGTCGATGACATAGATCGAATTGTAATAGCGCGGCTCGACTCCCGGCCCCATGTCTTCGACGCGGACGGCGCCGGTGATCAGGATCTGATCGTCTTCGAGCTGATCGGCAATCCGCGCCAGCGCATCGCGGTTATCGGTGAGGATGAAGGGCACGGCCGTTTCCGGCCAGACAATGATGTCGGGCCGTTTGCCGCCATTGGCAGGCGGCTGGACCGAGAGCGCCAAATGCTTGTCGAAGATGGCGGCACGGTCGGCGGCCGTATCCATCTTGGTTTCCTGGTCGATGGACGGCTGAACGATACGTACCACAGGTGCCGTCTTGGCATCGGCCAACGGCGCTTCCGGCTGGCCCAATGCGTAATAACCATAACCGAAATGAGCGGCGGCGATGAGGACAGCAAGGCCGATCGCCGGCACCCGCCCCTGGCGCGTGCCGAGCAGCGCAGGTGTCGCAAAGACGAAGACGGCAAGCACGGTCACTCCGAGCACGCCGACGACATGCGCCGACTGCATCATCAGCGGAATGGGCATGGCGCCATAGCCGATTGCATTCCAGGGAAAGCCGGTGAAAAGAAAGCTGCGCAGCCATTCCAGGATACCGAAACTGAAGGCAAGCGCGGCGATACGCCCCATGCCGTCGGACCAGAGAACCCGTGCAAGCACGGTCGCGACGCCGTAAAAGACGGCCAGAAAGGCCGGCAGGCCGAGGATTGCCAGCGGCAGCGCCCAGGCGAACTCATCGGCATCGATCAGCAGCGCATGGCCGAGCCACCAGAGGCCGGCGACAAAATAGCCGAAGCCGAACAGCCAGCCGGTGAAGAAAGCCGGCCAGAGGCGCCCGAGCAGACCGCTATCCGGGCCGGCAGCAACGCCATCCAGCAGCCAGACGAGCAGCGTGAACGAGACGAACATTGCCGCGAAGAAGCCGAAAGGCGGCAGCGCCAGCACGCCGATGGCACCGGCCAAGACCGTAAGCAACGCACGTTTGAAACCCCAGACGAGGATCACCCTGCCCGAAAGCCATTCCATGCGTCAGCTCCGTCCAATCGCGAATCAATTGGGCGCAGTCTTTCAAAAATGCAGCGATTTGTCCCGCTCTCACGCCATTTATTGGCGGGCGGCGTCACGCTCGGCCCGCGTTTCTTCGGCGATCGTTTCCGGTGCCGGCAAATCGCGCTCCGGCGTACCGGCATCGCCTTCCAGCTTGACGGTCGGGCGGCGGCGGGCGGCGTGACGCTTACGCGTGATGCGCACCCGCTTGATGCGGCGCGGATCGGCATCGAGAATATGGAATTCGAAACCGGGAAGCGCCTGCACCAGCTCGCCACGCACCGGAATGCGGCCCAGCGCGGAGAAGATCAGGCCGCCGAGCGTGTCCACCTCGTCCACCTGCTCGGCGATGTCGAAATCCGGACCGATCGCGGCTGCGATCTCCTCCAGCTCGACACGGGCGTCGGCTACGAAGACATCCTCGGAGACGCGCTTGAACATCACTTCTTCGTCGTCGTGCTCGTCATCGATATCGCCGACGACCATTTCGACGATGTCCTCATGCGACGCCAGGCCGTCCGTGCCACCGTATTCATCGATGACGAGGGCCATCTGCGTTCGGTTGACCTGCATGCGGCGCAGGAGATCGGAGGCAAGCATCGAAGGCGGCACGAACAGGATCTTGCGGATGATACCAGCCTCGACCAGCGTCTTCTGCAGATCGACCCGCGACAGATCGAAGTTCGGCTTGGCCGAGCGTGCCGGCTTTTCGGCTGCAGGTGCAGCCGTTGCAGCAGCCGCCGACTTAGCACTGCCGCTGCGGCGCTTGTTGCGGGCCTGTTTGGCGACATAGGACAGCAGGTCGCGGATATGCACCATGCCGCGCGGATCATCGAGCGTGTCGGCATAGACGGGCATGCGCGAGCGGCCGCTTTCCTCGAAGAGGATCATCAGCTCGCCGATGGTGATGTTCTGATCCACGGCCTCGATATCGGCGCGCGGCACCATGACATCCTCGACGCGCACCTCGCGGAAGCGCAGGATGTTGTGCAGCATTGCACGCTCATCGGGCGAAAAGGCATCATCACCGGCAGCGTTGGTCATCAACGCGTCGGCAAGGTCCTCGCGCAAGCGGGCGGCGTCCTGCGCCGGGCGCAGAATCCGCGCGGCACGTGCCCAGAATGAAGAGTGGGATCGCTTGCCGTTGCTACTACTGCCTACCTCGTCGGAGGAGGCTGCGTCGGCTCCGTCTTTGGCCTCGGGGGCCGATCTTGTCGTAAAGTCGCTCATTGTTCCTGGTCAGACAGGGTTCAGATCAAATGGGGTCTTGTCCCGCATAGGGATCAGATAGGCCAAGACTAGCCAAAATGCGAGTCTCCAGCCCCTCCATTCTTTCGGCTTCGCTATTATTCATATGGTCGTAGCCGAAGAGATGCAAGAAACCATGCACCATCAAATGCGTCAGATGGTCGTCAAAACTCTTTTCGAGATCCACCGCCTCACGCTCCACCGTCTCCCTGGCGATGATGATATCGCCCAGCATCGGGCCGGGCTTACCGCCCGGTTCGAGCGGAAAAGCTGGAAAGGACAGAACGTTCGTCGCCTTGTCCTGAGAGCGCCATTCCGCATTGATCTCGCGGATCGAAGCGTCGTCAGTAAAGACCAGCGACAATTCAGGGGCCATTTTTGGAAATGGCTGCTTCTCGTGCTTCTTGAGATAATTTGCAGCTTCGCCCAGCACCCGCTCGGCAAGCGACTGCAACATCTCTTCGGAGGGCCAATCGCCCTCCTCCACGCTGATCTGTATATCGAGTTCGGCCATGAGCTTTCGTAACCGCAGATCAGATCTGCGGATCGCTTTCCTCTGCCTTTGCGGCATAGGTGGAATCGTAGGCCCGGACGATGCGCGCCACCAGCGGATGGCGGACGACGTCCGTATCCTTGAAGCGGACGATGGTGATGCCCTCGACGCCATCCAGCAGCTGCAGCGCTTCCACGAGGCCGGATTTGACGCCGCGCGGCAAGTCGATCTGGCTTGGGTCGCCCGTCACAATCATCCGCGAGTTCTCGCCGAGACGCGTCAGAAACATCTTCATCTGCATGGATGTCGTGTTCTGCGCCTCATCGAGGATAACGGCGGCATTGGAGAGCGTGCGGCCACGCATGAAGGCGAGCGGCGCGATCTCAATGACGCCTGCCGTGATAGCACGCTCGACCTTGTCGCCGGGCATCATGTCGTAAAGCGCGTCATAGAGCGGGCGCAGGTATGGATCGACCTTTTCCTTCATGTCGCCAGGCAGGAAGCCGAGCCGCTCGCCGGCTTCGACGGCCGGGCGCGACAGGATGATCTTTTCAACGGCACCGCGCTCCAGAAGCTGGGCGGCGTGCGCGACGGCGAGATAGGTCTTGCCCGTACCGGCAGGTCCGACACCGAGGACGAGCTCGGACCGCTCCAGCGCCCGCATATAGGCATCCTGGGTCGGCGTCCGCGCAATGATCGTCTTCTTGCGCGTTGAAATCTGCGCCATCGTCAACTTGGCTTTTCTCTCCATGGTCGGCAGCGTCAATTGGTCGTCGGCGGCAACCGCCATGCGGATTGCCCCTTCCACATCGGAACGCTCCACATTGCCGCCTTTTTGCAGCTTGTCATAGAGATAATCGAGCGTGCGGCGTGCCTGATTGGTGGCCAGCACATCGCCTGTGATGACGACGGAATTGCCGCGAGCACGCGCATCAATGCCGAGGCGCTCCTCAAGCAGCTTCAAATTCTGGTCGAACTGCCCGAAAAGCTCACTGGCGAACCGATTATTCTCGAACGTCAGGGTGAAGTGATTGGCGTCGCTCGCGGTGCGGGGCTGGCGCGATGAAGAAGAAACCAATTCCTGTCCGTTCAAGCGGTGCGGCTCCTTGTGCCCGTCCGGAACCTAGAGCAATTCAGCAAAAAGGCTGTTGGTGCTGGTTCCGGTGATTCGTACGTTAATAATGTCACCGATTTGCGATGCTTTTGCATCAACATTCACAGACTGCAGCCAGGGAGAGCGTCCAATCAACTGGCCCGGCATCCGGCCCGGCTTTTCCAGAAGGATATCCACTGTTTTGCCCACACAGGCCTCGGCAAACGCATGCTGCTGCTTCAGCAACAATGCCTGCAAACGCTCCAGCCGCTCGGTCTTGACCTCTTCGGGCACCTGATCCTTCAATTCCGCGCCGGGTGTGCCCGGCCGCGTGGAATATTTGAACGAGAAGGCCTGTGCATAATTCACCTCCTCGATAAGCTTCAGTGTATCCTCAAAATCCTGGTCTGTCTCCCCCGGGAAGCCGACGATGAAATCGCCCGAAAGAGCGATATCCGGGCGTGCAGTGCGGATCTTCTCGATGAGCGTCAGATATTCCGCGGCCGTATGCCGCCTGTTCATCGCCTTCAGGATGCGGTCGGAGCCCGCCTGAACGGGCAGATGCAGATAGGGCATCAGCGTGCGCAGGTCGCGATGGGCGCCGATGAGGCGGTCGTCCATGTCGCGCGGGTGGCTGGTCGTGTAGCGCAGGCGTGCGAGGCCGGGGATCTCTGCCAGGCGATAAAGGAGATCGCCGAGGCTCCAGGCTTCGCCCTTTGGGCCGATGCCGTGCCATGCGTTGACGTTCTGGCCGAGCAGCGTGATTTCGCGCACGCCGCCATCGACCAGCTTCTCGGCCTCTTCGACGATCTGCGCGACCGGGCGGGAGACTTCGGAGCCGCGGGTATAGGGAACGACACAGAAGGTGCAGAACTTGTCGCAGCCTTCCTGCACCGTCAGAAAGGCAGTGACGCCGCGGGCACGTATCTTCGTCTTCTCTGCGATCGGCAGGTGTTCGAACTTGTCCTCGATCGCGTATTCGGTATCGACGACGCGCTGGCCTTCCTTGGCGCGACGCAGCGCGTCCGGCAGGCGATGATACGTTTGCGGGCCGATGACGACATCGACGGCAGGCGCGCGGCGCAGGATTTCCTCGCCCTCGGCTTGCGCGACGCAGCCAGTGACGCCGATCATCATCTCGCGGCCGTCGGCGGCCTTGCGCTTCTTCATTTCGCGTAGGCGGCCAAGCGCGGAATAGACCTTTTCGGCCGCCTTCTCGCGGATGTGGCAGGTGTTCAAAAGGACGAGATCGGCCTCCTCCATGTCCTCGGTCGGCTCATAGCCGTCGCGGGAAAGGGCATCGCTCATCCGCGTGGAATCATAGACGTTCATCTGGCAGCCGTAGGTCTTGATGAAAACCTTGCGGCTGTTGGAGCCATCGCGGGGACCGAGCTGCAAAGCGTCGGCCGCCGGGGCGTCGAGGGTTAGGCTGTCCTTGGTCATGGGCCGCTATGTAGTGGCTTTTGCTTTCGGAGAAAATGGAAAAGTTGGAATCACCTGGAAATCAGGCGATCTCGCGCCCGAGCAGGCGGCTTGCGAGCATATTGCGGATACGCCGCGCAATGGTGGCGCTCACTTCCTTGCGATTGGTGCCGGCGCGATAATCTACCGCCTCGCCAAAGCAGACGTCGACATCGATGGCACCGCACTGGATGATGCCTTTCAGATGCGGCACGAGCTCGATATCGCCAGGCCATGCCGTCAGCGGGCGATAATAGCGGCCCATGGGCGTTCCATGGACGTGGGTATAGGCGACCGCGACCGGCTGGACATGTACGACGCCGTCGGGCGCTTTCGGCAGGGCGGCAGCGGCCGCGCCGAACAGCGAGGACTTGACTTCGAGCAGGCGATTGCCATCCGAAGTCGTGCCTTCGGGGAAAAGCACCATGATCTCGCCGTCTCCCATACGGTCGGCGATTTCGTTCACCTGCGCGCCGGTCTTGCGCTTTTGCTCGCGCTCGACGAAGACGCTTTTCTGCCACTGCGCGAAAAGCCCGAAGATCGGCCAGTCCCGCACTTCCGACTTGGCGATGAAGGAGACATCGGCCACTGCTGAAAGCACGAGAATATCGAGCCAGGACGAATGGTTGGAGGCCAGCATGAGAGGCCGGCTCGTCTCCATCTTGCCGATCACATGGATGCGGACACCAAGCCAATAGCATACGATGCGATGCCAGTAGCGCGGCAGATAGCGCCGGAGCTTCCAGTCAAAGCGCAGACAGAGGATCTGCAGCGGCAGCATCACCGCGCTGACGACACAAATAACCACGGCGGCACAGCCGATGCGCAGCCAGGTCATCAAATCGCTCGCTCCTGCATGAAAGCCTTCACGTCAACCTTCGTCCTTCTTCAGCGGGATGCCGTAAAGCTCCAGCCGGTGGTCGACGAGTTTGAAGCCGTGTTCGCGGGCGATGCGCTCCTGGAGCGCCTCGATCTCCGGCGAGTGGAATTCGATCACTTGACCGCTCTTCAGGTCGATCAGATGGTCGTGGTGCTCTTCCGGCACGGTCTCGTAGCGGGAGCGCCCATCGCGGAAATCGTGGCGGGCAAGAAGGCCGGCGTCCTCGAACAGCTTGACGGTGCGGTAGACCGTGGAGATCGAGATTTTCGCATCCACTTCCACCGAGCGGCGATAGAGCTCCTCGACATCCGGGTGATCGCCGGAGCTCTCGATGATGCGCGCAATGACCCGGCGCTGCTCCGTCATGCGCATGCCGCGCTCGGCGCAAAGCTCCTCCAGGGATTTTACGGCGTCTTCCATCAATCGCTGTCTTCGGTCCAAATGAACTGTGACAAGGGACTAGCGAAGAACGCGGCGCATGACAAGCGCCGTCGATTTCTGTCCGTTTTCGCCGGCATAATAGGCCTTGCGCTCGCCGACCGTCTCGAAACCGAGCTTGCGATAGAGGCCGAGGGCCGGCTGATTGCTGCCGTCGACTTCGAGAAACATAGTTTCGCCGCCGCGATTGCGAGTTTCACGCAACGCCGCCTGCATGAGGCGCCAGCCAAGGCCGGAGCGTCCGAGTTTGGCATTGACGGCGATTGTCAGGATTTCGCCCTCGCCCGCCACATGCCGGGCCAGCACGAAGCCGGGAAGCGCCTTTTTAAGGATGGCATTGGTCTGGCGGGCAACGAAGCCGAAGGTGGTCTCCTGCGAAAGGAGACCCTGAAATTCAGTTTCGTCCCATACCCGCGGGAAGCGTTCGCCATGCAGGAGCGCCACTTCGGCGCAATCCTTCAGTTCCATCGGGACGATTTCGTATTCGGCTTTCAAGGTCAGATAGGATTCGAGCATGTCTATTGCCTGGCAACTGCGTATCCGGCCTGCGGTCTGGCATCGGGTCCGCGAAGATAAAGCGGCTTCGGCTTTTCGCCGGCAGGCTTGCCAGCGCCCAGCCGGGCGACGATGGCAATCGGAAATGCGTCTGGCCGCTCCGCAGGCGGCGCGTCGCTCAACCGGGCGACGGCCGTTCCGGTGACGATGCCATCGAATGCGCCGGCGATTGCCCGCGCTTCATCGATCGTCACGGCTCGAGCCTCGTCCAGCGGGTTGCCATCGGCAGCGAAGCTCTGGAGATAGATCTCCTCGCGCTTGGCATCGATGGCAGCCAGAACCGACTTGCCCGGATTCTGCGCTCTGGCGGTCGCGGCCATGACCTCGAGGGTCGTGACGCCAACCGCTGGAACATTGAGGGAAAGTGCAAAACCACGCGCGGCTGCAACGCCAATGCGGATGCCGGTGAAGGAACCGGGGCCGACGGTCACGACAACACGCTCAATGGCCGAAAGCGTCACACCGGCTTTCGCCAGCGCCTCGTCGACAACGTGCATCAGATGCTCGGCATGCCCCCGTCCGATCGTTTCCGTGACCTCCCCCATCACAGAATCACTGCCGCTATCATACACAGCGGCAGCGCAATCCACACCTGCCGTGTCGAGCGCCAGTACGATCATGTCAATTTTTCCGCTAGGCCGGGATTAGACGGCTTCGACTTCCTGCACTTCCGGAACGAAATGGCGCAGCAGGTTCTGCACGCCATGCTTCAGAGTTGCCGTGGAAGACGGGCAGCCCGAGCACGATCCCTTCATGTTGAGGTAGACCTTGCCGTCACGGAAGCCGCGGAAGGTGATGTCGCCGCCATCCTGGGCAACGGCGGGACGAACGCGGGTATCGAGCAGCTCCTTGATGGTCAGCACGATGGCCTCGTCACCTTCATCGAAGAATTCGCCACCGGCATCCTGCACTTCGGAGAGAACGGATGCCGAGCCCATGACCGGCTTGCCGGACATGAAGTGCTCCATGATCGAACCGAGGATGGCGGGCTTCAGATGCTGCCATTCCTGATTTTCCTTGGAGACGGAAATGAAGTCATAGCCGAAGTAAACGCCGATCACGCCCGGGATTTCGAAGAGGCGAGCAGCGAGCGGCGAAGCTTCGGCTTCCTCGGCGCTGCGGAACTCGGCCGTGCCGTTTTCCATCACCACTTTGCCCGGCAGGAACTTGAGGGTCGCGGGGTTCGGCGTCGCTTCGGTCTGAATGAACATCTTGATCTCCATGCGGCGGGCAGACGCCCGATCCCGACTTTAGAATATTTCAAAAGAAAATAGGCCTTTTGGCCATTCTATTCAAGAGAGTGTTTCTCAAGAAATGGCACACGCGATCAACTCAGCGCGTCGATTTCCTCATTGCTCAGCGTATCCGGGAGCACCGTCACCGGGATCGGGAAAGCAGCGGCACGACCGGCGATCGACGAGACGAGCGGGCCTGGGCCTTCCTTGGCGGAACCGGCGGCAAGCACGAGAAGAGCGATATCTCGATCCTCTTCAATCACGGCATTGATCTGCTCGGCGGCAGCACCCTCGCGGATGACGATTTCAGCGTCGATACCGATGTTTTCGCGCACGGTTTGCGCAGCCTTTGCGGTTGCGGCCTCGGCCTCCTCGCGCGCTTCCGCCCGCATGATCTCCTCGACCCCAAGCCATTGCTGGAAGTCGCCCTCGGGGATCACATAGAGCAGCACGAGGCCGCCATTGGAATTCTTGGCGCGCCGGCCGGCATAATGGACGGCGCGCTGGCATTCAGGCGTGCCGTCGATGACCGCCATGAACTTGCGGCGATGACCTTCGAGCCGTGAGAGACGTTTTGAAACCATGCGGCGACTCTGACACCCGAAGGCGGCGTTTTGCAAGCCCCCGTTTGGGACCGAGAGGCTTGCATGACGATATCATCAATAGAGAAAGCCGATAATGTCGCGAATCTGCTTCATGGTCACGTCGGCGCGGGCGCGGGCACGGGCGCTGCCATCGCGCAGAACGGCGTCGATATGGCCAGGGTCGGCCATCAGGCGGCGCATTTCCATCGTGATCGGCGAGAGCACATGCACGGCGAGATCGACTAGCGCCGGCTTGAAGACCGAGAATTGCTGACCGCCGAATTCCGAGAGAACGTCAGCCTTCGACTTGTCGGCAAGCGCCGCATAGATGCCGACCAGATTGTCGGCTTCAGGCCGGCCGGCAAGACCGGCGATTTCGCTCGGCAAGCCATCCGGATCGGTCTTGGCCTTGCGGATCTTCTTCGAGATGTTTTCCTCGTCGTCGAGCAGGTTGATGCGCGAGAGGTCCGATGCGTCGGATTTCGACATCTTCTTCGTGCCGTCACGCAGCGACATGACGCGCGGCGCCGGGCCATCGATCAGCGGCTCGACCATCGGGAAATAGGCATGCACCGGCTCGTCGCCGACGGTGATGTCGATGCCGTAGCCCGTGCGGCGAATATGCTCCATGTAGTCCAGATTGAATTTCATGGCGATGTCGCGGGTCAGCTCCAGATGCTGCTTCTGGTCGTCGCCGACCGGGACATGGGTGGCGCGATAGAGCAGAATGTCCGCGGCCATCAGGCTCGGATAGGCGTAAAGGCCAAGCGATGCCTGTTCGCGGTCCTTGCCCGCCTTGTCCTTGAACTGCGTCATGCGGTTCATCCAGCCGATGCGCGCGACGCAGTTAAAGATCCAGGCAAGCTCAGCATGGCCGGGCACGGCCGACTGATTGAAGACGATGTGCTTTTCCGGATCGATGCCGGCGGCAAGGAAGGCCGCGGTGATCGAACGCGTCTGGTTCGGCATGTCCTCATGGACCAGCTGCGCCGTCAGCGCATGCATGTCGACGACGCAGTAGATGCAGTCGTTATTGGCCTGCAGGGCCACGAACTTGCGGATTGCGCCGAGATAGTTGCCGAGGTGGAGGTTGCCGGTGGGCTGAACGCCCGAGAATACGAGCGGCTTGAATTCGGTCATGTCGTCCTCAAAAGGCTTGTGGAGGGCCTGGGCGAGTGGCTCTCGACCCCTGGTTTCGAGCGGCTTATGCACGGCGGATAGGTTGGGATCAAGAGGTTATATGGGCAGTCTCAGGAAGAATGCTGGATCAGGTCCCAGGTGTTGCCGTAGGGATCGGCAAAGACCGCGACCGTACCATAGACTTCATGGCGCGGTTCCTCCAGAAAATGCACGCCCTTTGCCTTCATAGCTGCATGATCGCGGGCGAAATCATCGGTCTTGAGGAAGAAGCCGACGCGGCCACCGGTCTGGTTGCCGATCGCCGCGCGCTGGCTGTCGCTGGCGGCCTGGGCGAGCAATAGCGCGGCGCCCTCGGTGCCTTTCGGTCTGACCACGACCCAGCGCTTGCCCTCCGGCTGCACCTCGTCGGCCAAGCACTCGAAGCCGAGGGCATCGCAATAGAAGGCTTTCGCGCGATCATAGTCATCGACGACGAGGGCGACGAGGAAGAGAGATTGGGGCATGGGGACTCCGTGTTATTTCCTGGCGCGCAGCATTAACTACGATTCTCGGCTCGAAATAAAAACCTATAAAACGGATTCAATCTCGCACCGTTCGATCAGGCGAAGGAGCCTTTGTTATTCCCCGTTCGCCACCTCGGCATCTGGAGCGGTCGCGGCCCGCTTGCGCTTCAAATTGCGGCGTACCATGCCCAAATCCACGCCGCCGATCAGGAAGGCGACAATGAAATACACCGCCATCGCAATCAATATGAGCAAGCCCAGGATGCCGGTTTTGATGAGCAGCGACGAGCTCCCCCCCAGAAGCGGCTCCCAGCGATCAGACAAATATACGATAACGCCGCCCATGACGGCGGAGGATACGAGCAGCATCACAGTGCGGCGCGCCAGCGACCATTCCCAGGCGAGATGTCCGCGGCGATAGAGTGTGACGAAGAGCTGCACGGCGTTCAGCCATCCGGCAACCGCCTCAGCGAGCGCAATGCCGCGTTCGGCCAGCACCGGGAAAAGCAAGATGGACAGCGCCGAATTGACGGCGACGGCGACCGCCGTGTAGCGCATCGGCGATTTCGTATCTTCGCGGGCATAAAAGCCGGGCTGCAGTGCTTTAATCAGCACGAAAGCCGGCAGGCCAAGGCCGAAGATTGCGAGGATGGAGCCGACCAGCTTTGTATTTTCCGAGTTAAAGGCGCCGCGCTCGTAAAGCACGCGGATGATATCGTCAGAGAGCAGCCAGAGGGCAATAGCGGCCGGCAGGGTCAGGAACAGCACAAATTCGATCGAGCGGTTCTGGATATTGGCAGCTTCCTTGATATGGCCTGATTTCAGCGAGCGGGCTAGTTCCGGCAGAAGCACGATTCCGACCGCGACGCCGACGACGCCGAGCGGCAACTGGTAGATGCGGTCTGCATATTGCAGGGCGGCGATCGCGCCTTCCTTGCCCGAGGCAATTGCCTGGCCGATCACCAGATTGATCTGAGTGACGCCGCCGGTGATGGCCGCCGGGATCGCAAGAAGCAGGAGCCGTTTGACATTGGGCGTGAAGCGCGGAAAGCGCAGACCGATACTGATGCCGGCATGACGCACGCCGATATAGACGACCGCCAGCTGCAGCACGCCTGCCACCAGTACCGACCAGGACAAGTACCAGGCTGTGCTCAGCGGATCGGCGCCGTAGTAGATCGCATAGAACAGCGCACTGATCATCACTAGGTTTAGGAAGATCGGAGCCACGGCGGCAGCGAAGAAATGATGCAGCGAGTTCAGCATGCCGCTCATCATCGCCGTCAGCGACATCGACATGAGATAAGGGAACATCACGGCGGCCAACCGGACCGTCAGATCGAATTTCTCGGCATCGTCGGCGAAACCAGGTGCGATGACCCAACGCACCAGGAGCGGCATGGCTAGTTCCATGACGATAGTGATCAACAGCAGGACCGAGAAGAGAACGCCGAATACTTCCTCGGAAAACCGCTTGGCGCCGTCGATGCCATTCGCCTCGATCTCTTTTGCAAAAAGCGGCACGAAGGCGGCGTTGAAGGCGCCTTCGGCAAACAATCGGCGGAAGAGATTCGGAAAGCGGAAGGCGGCGTAGAAGACGTCGGCCATCGGCCCGGTGCCGAGGGCAGCGGCCATCAGCGTTTCGCGGGCGAAGCCGAAGATGCGGCTGCCGAGCGTCGCGCCACCGACCGTGATGAATTTCTTGACTAGGCTCATGCGGCTGAACCGGCTTTCTTCTCAGTGTCTGACTTTTCGACGGCGACGCCGCGCGTGGCGGCGGGCGCGATGATGCCGGAGGGCATGCGCTCGCGCATTTCATCCTCTTCGCCGGCCATGACGGCTTTCAGGCGGGCGGTGATATAGGCTCGCCTGTTCTCGTTGGAAATCTTCTGGCCTACCAGGTCGGCGACATAGAAGGTATCGATGACCTTTTCGCCGAAGGTGGTGATCCGCGCAGACTGGATATCGAGAGACAGGTCCGAAAGAACGGCCGTGATTTCCGACAGCAGGCCTGGGCGGTCGAGGCATTCGACCTCGATGACCGTGAACTTGTTGGAGAGGCTGTTGGTGATGATGACCGACGGCGGGATGACGAAAGCCTTATTCTTGCGGCGGTTCTTCGTGCGCGTCGCGATGACCTCCGGTAGCCGCTTGCGGCCGGCCAGCACGTCCTCGATCATCTTGCCGATGGTGCCGGCGCGGCGCAGTTCGTCGGCATCATCAGGAAATTCGCGGCTGACATGGATGGTGTCGAGCGCGCGGCCATCCGATGTCGTGAAGATCTGCGCATCGGCGATATTAGCGCCCGCAGCAGCGCAGGCGCCGGCAATCACGGTCAAAAGACGCGGATGGTCAGGCGAGAGCACGGTGATCTCGGTGATGGCGTGGAAGCTGTCGGTGCGCACCATGGTGGCGAGGACTTTGCCCGCCTTGTCGGATTCACGCATGAACTGCGTATGGCGGACCTGATCTTCCAGCGGCACGGACAGCAGATAGGGCTGATAGTGCAGCTTGACGTAGGCCTTGCGCTCCTTCTGGCTCCAATCCGCGAGTGCGTGTTCCAGCGCTTCGGCAGCGGCTTCGGCGCGTTCCTTGCGCGAGACTTCGGAGAAACCTCCTGACAGCAGCAGCTCGGTTTCATAATAGAGCGTGCGCAACAGTTGGCCTTTCCAGCCGTTCCAGACGCCGGGGCCAACGGCGCGGATATCACAGACGGTCAGGATCAGCAGCATCTTCAACCGGTCAAGCGACTGCACCCGGTCGGCGAAATCGATAATGGTCTTGCGGTCGGTCAGGTCGCGCGTCTGAGCGACCATCGACATGGTCAGATGTTCCGCGATCAGCCAGACCACCAGCTCCGTCTGCTTGGGCGAAAGGCCAAAGCGTGGGCAGAGCTTGCGTGCAACTGCGGCGCCGGCTTCCGAATGGTCCTCCTCGCGGCCCTTGGCAATATCGTGCAACAGGACGGCGACATAGAGCGCGTCGCGATCCTCGATGCCAGGCATCAGCTTGTTGGTCAGCGGATGGATATCCTCGGCCTTGCCCTTGTCGATCTCCGATAGCACCTCAACGGCGCGGATCAGATGCTCGTCCACCGTATAGTGATGATACATGTTGAACTGCATCATCGAGACGATCTTGCCAAATTCCGGAATGAAGCGGCCGAGCACGCCGGCCTCGTTCATGCGGCGCAGGATGAGTGCGGGATCGCGCTTCGAGGTGAGGATGGAGAGGAAGAGCCGGTTCGCCTCCTCGTTCTCGCGCAGATCGTTGTCGATGAGGTTCAGCGAGCGGGTGACGCGCTTCAACGCGTCCGGATGGAATTCCAGCCCATTGATATCGGCAACGAAGAACAGCCGGATAAGGCTGACCGGATCGCGCTTGAAGACATCGGGATTGGCAAGCGCGATGCGGCCGCGGTCTTCGACGAATTCGACGGTGCCGGGGATCTTGCGCGAGCGGTTGGCAAAACGGCTGATGACGCCGGTGAGCCCCGGCGTGGCTTTCGCCTGCTGGTCCTCCAGTGCGGCGCAGAGGATGCGGGTGAGATCGCCGACATCCTTGGCGACAAGGAAATAATGCTTCATGAAGCGCTCGACGGCCGAAAGGCCCGGGCGGGCGTTATAGTCGAGGGCTGCGGCGATATCGCGCTGGATATCGAAGGAAAGCCGCTCTTCCGCCTTGCCGGTCAGGAAATGCATATGGCAGCGCACGGCCCAGAGGAAATCCTCGGCCTTCTCAAAGAGACGATATTCCTGTTTCGAGAGCACGCCGAGCTTTACCAGCTCGGCTGGATCGCGGACGTGATAGTAATATTTCGAGATCCAGAACAGCGTGTGCAGGTCGCGCAGGCCACCCTTGCCTTCCTTGACGTTGGGCTCGACGAGATAGCGGGTGTCGCCCGCCTTGCGGTGGCGCTCGTCACGCTCGGCGAGCTTGGCGGCGATGAATTCCGGGCCGGTATTGGTGACGATCTCCTTGTCGAAACGGGCTTGCAGCTCGCGCTCCAGCGCGATGTTGCCGCAGATATAGCGGGTTTCGAGAATGGCGGTGCGCACCGTCATGTCGGACTTGGCCTCTCGGATGCACTCCTCGACCGTGCGCGTGGCGTGGCCGACTTTGAAGCCCATGTCCCACAGCATATAGAGAATGAATTCGACCGCCTTGTGCGTCTCGCTCTCCGGCTTCGGCCGGAAGAGGAAGAGAAGGTCGATATCGGAGCCCGGCGCCAGCGTATCGCGGCCATAGCCGCCGACGGCGGTGACGGAGAAGGCGCCGGCCTGCTTCGGATAGACGTGATGGACGGTGAAATCGTAGAGGACGGTGATGATCTGGTCCTGCAGCCAGGAAATCCGGTGCGCGCAATTAAGCCCGCTGCCGTCGGCGATCAGCAACCGCCGCGCTTCTTCCCGTCCATCCTGGCTTGCCTTTTTCAACAGCGCCAGCAGTGCGGAGCGCTCTTCATTCTTATCCAGGCCGCGTTTGGTGAGGGTCTCGCACTCCGCCTTCAGCGCGGATACATCGAGAATGGTCGAAAAATCGATATGATGCGTTTCCATGCTCTGCCGATCGGCTTTCTCTTCGCTGACCGCGGTCCGTTGCCGGCGCGCCCGTCTTTTCGTCTGCATGCGCTATAGCCTCTTTGCCCAGCGATTGACACAGGCATTCTACGCCCGCATCCCCAAAGCCAGCTGGAGCCGATCATCTCGAATCGATGATCCGTCAAGATTTCTATCGGGCCAAGGTTGACGAAGCGTGACGGCCATCGACGCAGAAATCGGCAGTTTTAGGGCCTTGCCGGCTCAAGTGCCCGTCTGAGCTCGTTCAAACTATATAGTATGTTTCGCGATTGAGCGCCGATCTGCGTCACCATTTCGCGCTCGCATTCCCAATAACCGGCCTTGGCGATCTTGGAGCAGATATCGGAAATGCGGCTGCAGGACAGCGTGATATCGAGCAGGCCCCGATCGGATTCACAGTCCGGGGCTTCGCCCTCGCCGCAGATCTTGCCGCGCGCGGCGATCGGAGAGAAGCGCTCACCCAGAATGCGGACTTCGGCGAGAAGAACTTCGAGATACATCATATTGCCTTTGGAATATCGCCTGCGGTCAACTGGTCTTGGTAAGCGTTTTCTTCAGTTCATAGAGTACATCCAGGGCGGCTCGCGGCGTCAGATCGTCAAGATCGAGCGTTTTCAGCCGTTCCTCAACCTTGGACGGCTCGCGCCGGCCAACGGCTTCCTCCCGGCGGACGGCCACCTGGAAGAGGGGGAGATCATCAATGAGCTGGCTTGCCGGATTCTTGCGGTCGGCATCTTCAAGCCGCGTCAGGACATCGCGGGCGCGCGCCACAACGGAAGCCGGCAGACCGGCGAGTCGCGCCACCTGGATACCGTAGGAGCGATCGGCAGCCCCCGGCCCAACCTCGTGCAGGAAGATGACATCGCCATCCCATTCCTTGACGCGCATGGTGGCATTGGAAAGCCGGCCGAGCTTTTCCGAGAGCACGGTCAGCTCGTGGAAATGCGTGGCGAACAGACCGCGGCATCGGTTGGCTTCATGCAGATGCTCGACGGCTGCCCATGCGATCGAAAGACCGTCGAAGGTCGCGGTGCCACGACCGATCTCGTCGAGGATGACGAGGGAGCGTTCCGTTGCCTGGTTGAGGATCGCCGCCGTCTCGACCATCTCGACCATGAAGGTCGAGCGGCCACGGGCAAGATCATCGGAAGCGCCGACGCGCGAGAAGAGCCGGTCGACGATACCGATATGGGCCGAAGCGGCGGGCACGAAGGAGCCCATCTGCGCTAGAATAGCGATCAAAGCATTCTGGCGCAGGAAGGTGGATTTACCGCCCATGTTCGGGCCGGTCAGGAGCCAGATCGCGCCATCCTTGCCGTCGGCTTTCGGCGAAAGATCGCAATTGTTGGCGACGAACGGACCGCCGGCCTGACGGCGCAGCGCCTGTTCGACGACTGGATGACGGCCGCCTTCGATCGCGAACATGCGGCTGCCGTCGACGACGGGCCGGCAATAGGCCTGCTCCTCGGCAAGCAGTGCAAGCCCCGCCGCGACATCGATCACCGACAACGCGCGGGCGCCGGTCTTGATCGCCTCGGCAGCAGCCACAACGGCCGCAACCATGCGGTCGAAGGCCTCGAGTTCGATCGCCAGCGCCTTGTCGGCGGCATTGGCAATGCGGCTTTCAAGATCGGCAAGTTCTGTAGTGGTGAAGCGCATGGCATTCGCCATGGTCTGGCGATGGATGAAGCGCGCCTTGGCTTCGCTGGTGTCCGTCATCGGACCGGCATTGCCGGCGGTGACCTCGATAAAGTAGCCGAGCACATTATTGTGCTTGATCTTCAGCGACTTGATGCCGGTTTCCTCGGCATATTGCAGCTGCAGGCCGGCGATGACGCGGCGCGACTGGTCGCGCAGTGCCCGCACTTCATCCAGCTCGGCATTCGCCCCTTCCCGCAGGAAACCTCCGTCGCGCTTCAGCAGGGGCAGCTCGTCGGCAAGATTCGCCGCAAGCATGGCTTCGAGATCAGCCGGTAAAGCTTTCAGTCCGTCCAGTGCGGCGGCAAGCTCTTCCGGCAGCAAGGCGCCATCGAGAAGCCGGGCAAGATCGGCCGCCGCCGCCAGCCCCTGACGGATCGCCCAGAGATCGCGCGGGCCGCCACGATCGAGCGCAAGGCGCGACAGGGCGCGCGGCATGTCGGGCACATGCTTCAATGCCGAACGCAGATCGCTGCAGAGCGATGGCTCCTCGGTCAGAAAGCCGATCGAATCCAACCGTTCGTTGATACGGGCAGGGTCGGTCAGCGGCGACATCAGCCGCTCGGCAAGAAGGCGGGCACCGCCGCCGGTCACGGTACGGTCGATCGCCTTCAGCAGCGAACCGTTGCGATCGCCGGAGAGCGTGCGAACCAGTTCGAGATTGGCACGCGTGGCGGGATCGATGAAAAGTGTCGAGGCGCCGCTTTCGCGCTCCGGCAATCCCAGCGGGGGCCGCTCGGCGAGCTGGGTTTTTTCGACATAGGCAATTGCAGCGGCAGCCGCAGCCAATTCGGCGCGGCTGAACGTGCCAAAACCATCGAGTGTCGACACGCCGAAGTAACGCGTGATCCGTCCCTCGGCGCTGGCGCTGTCGAAGAGCACCGCCGGCTGCGGAACAGCGGTCCGGCCGAGGATATCGAAAACGGGCTTCAGCTCCGGATCATGAAACATCGTATCCGGCAGGATCAGTTCTCTCGGATCGATGCGCAGGATATCGGCGAGCAGCCGCGACGTCTCCGTTTCTGCAAGACGGAAGACGCCTGTCGAAATATCGATCCAGGCAAGCGCCAGCTGCGGCTCGGCGCCACCGCGAATACGGGTGAGCGCCATCAGATAATTGGATTCCGAGGGCGAAAGCAGCTTTTCTTCGGTGATCGTACCCGGCGTCACCAGGCGCACGACATCGCGCCGCACCACCGATTTGCCGCCGCGCTTTTTCGCTTCGGCAGGATCCTCCACCTGCTCGCATACAGCAACGCGAAAGCCGAGACCGATCAGTTTCTGCAGATAATCATCGGCAGCGTGAACCGGAACGCCGCACATCGGGATGTCCTGCCCCATGTGCTGGCCGCGCTTCGTCAGCGTGATGCCGAGCGCACGCGACGCATCGATGGCGTCTTCGAAGAACAGTTCGTAGAAGTCGCCCATGCGATAGAACAGCAGCGAACCGGGATTGTTCGCCTTGATCTCGATATATTGCTCCATCATCGGAGTGGCCGAGGCACGGCTTTCCTCCGAGGCAAGCTCGGCGGCCGAGAAAGCATCGATGCTGGCGTTAATACGTTCGTTCACGGAGGTGCAGTTTTTCCAAAAAAATGAGGTGCCACCCTATCCGCGCGCCGCTATAGAAGACAACAGCTATCGGACAAGAGGGACCGGTCGCCCACAGGAGGTTTGGAGGAACAATGGCTGACAGCAAGAGCAAGTCGCGTCCAGGAACGGGGATCACCGATCAGGAAGCACTGGACTTCCACAAGAACGGGCGCCCCGGCAAGCTTGAGATCAACCCGACCAAGCCGATGGCGACACAACGCGATCTTTCCCTTGCCTATTCGCCCGGTGTCGCCGTTCCCGTAAAGGCGATCGCTGCAGATCCGGCCACCGCCTACGACTATACTTCGCGCGGCAACATGGTCGCCGTCATTTCGAACGGCACAGCCATTCTCGGCCTCGGCAATCTCGGCGCACTCGCCTCCAAGCCGGTCATGGAAGGCAAATCGGTGCTGTTCAAGCGCTTCGCCGACGTCGATTCGATCGATCTCGAGATCGACACCGAGAATGTCGACGAATTCATCAATTGCGTGCGCTATCTCGGCCCCTCCTTCGGCGGCATCAATCTTGAAGATATTAAGGCACCCGACTGCTTCATCATCGAGCAGCGCCTGCGCGAGCTCATGGATATCCCCGTGTTCCATGACGACCAGCACGGAACCGCCATCATCGCCGCTGCCGGCCTCATCAACGCGCTGGAGCTGACCGGCCGCGACCTGAAGACCACCAAGCTCGTCTGCAACGGCGCCGGCGCTGCCGCCATCGCCTGCATCGAGCTGATCAAGTCGATGGGCTTCGCCCCGGACAACATCGTCCTTTGCGACACCAAGGGCGTGATCTACCAGGGTCGCAGCGAAGGCATGAACCAGTGGAAGTCGGCACACGCCGTCAAGACCGACAAGCGCACGCTGGCGGAAGCAATGAAGGGCGCCGACGTCGTGTTCGGCCTGTCGCAGAAGGGCGCCTTTTCCGAGGATATGATCCGTTCTATGGCCGACCGGCCGATCATTTTCGCCATGGCCAATCCCGATCCGGAAATCACGCCGGAAGAAGTCGCCCGCATCCGCGACGACGCCATCATGGCGACGGGGCGTTCGGACTATCCGAACCAGGTCAACAACGTTCTCGGCTTTCCCTATATCTTCCGCGGCGCGCTCGATGTGCGCGCCACGACCATCAATGACGAGATGAAGATCGCCGCCGTCAACGCGCTGGCGAGCCTTGCGCGCGAAGACGTGCCTGACGATGTCGTGGCAGCCTATCAGGGCGCGCGGCCGCGCTTCGGCGCGCAGTACATCATCCCTGTGCCCTTCGACCCGCGCCTGATCTCGGCCATTCCGGTGGCTGTCGCAAAAGCCGCGATCGAGAGCGGCGTCGCACGCCGCGAAATTGCCGACATGGCCGCCTATGCGCGCGAACTCTCTGCCCGGCGCGATCCGATCGCCTCAACACTGGCACAGCTCTACGAGCGTGTCCGCCGGCACCAGAAGCGCATCGTCTTTGCCGAGGCGGAAGAAGAGCAGGTCATGCGCGCCGCCCTCTCCTACGCCAATCAGGGGCTTGGCACCGCCATCCTGCTCGGCCGCGAGGATCTGATCCAGGCAACCGCCGAGCGCGCCGGCATCGATCTCAACCGCCCAGGCCTCGAGATCGTCAATGCCCGCATCTCGAAGCGCGGTGATGCCTATATCGATTATCTCTATGCCCGGCTGCAGCGCCAGGGCTACCTGCATCGTGACGTGACGCGCCTGATCCACAACGACCGCAATCATTTTGCCGCGTGCATGGTCGCACTGGGCGATGCCGACGGCATGGTGACGGGCGTGACGCGCAACTATTCGACTGCGCTCGGCGATGTACGCCGCTGCATCGACGCCAAACCGGGACACCGGGTCATCGGCATATCGATCGTGCTTGCCCGCGGCCGAACCGTCTTCGTTGCCGATACCGCCGTGCATGACATGCCGACCTCCGAAGAACTGGCCGATATCGCCGAGGAAGCTGCCGGCTTCGCCCGGCGCATGGGCTATGAGCCGCGCGTCGCCATGCTCGCTTATTCCACCTTCGGCCATCCCCCAGGCGAACGTTCCGAGCGGGTGCGTGAAGCGGTTAATATTCTCGACAAGCGATACGTCAACTTTGAATTCGACGGCGAAATGGCGGCCGACGTGGCGCTTGACCGCAAGCTCATGGAAAGCCTCTATCCCTTCTCGCGGCTTTCCGGACCGGCAAACGTGCTTGTCATGCCCGCCTTCCACTCTGCGGCGATCTCCACCAAGATGCTGCAGGAGCTCGGCGGCTCCACGGTCATCGGGCCGCTGCTCGTAGGTCTCGACAAGCCGGTGCAGATCACATCGATGGGCGCCAAGGATTCCGATATCGTCAACATGGCCGCCATCGCGGCTTATGGCGCGGGCTCGTAACCACTACCCCATAAGACTGAGCCGGCGACCCAACAAAGGTGATGGGCTGCCGTATCAATTCGGTGTAAAATAGGGGGATGAGTGAAGCTCAGGTCCTGTTCGGAGTGCTGCGCCATTCAGCGCAGCCTGACATTGTCGATGCTATCGAGCGGCTCGTTCTTGAGGCACCCGACCGCAAGCTCAACCGTGTGAATGCGCTCGCCTTTGCGGCAGGCCACGGCTTCGATGAAGAACAGGCCGTCAATGCCTTTCTGCACGCCTCGCGCCTCGGCCTGTTCGAGATGTCGTGGAATGTTCTTTGCCCCGGCTGCGGCGGAGTGTTGGATGCTAATACTTCACTCAAAACTGTGCAGAGCGATACCTATAACTGCACGCTTTGCGCCGCCGGATACGAGCCGACGCTCGACGAGATGGTCGAAGTCACCTTCACCGTCAGTCCACGCGTGCGCCACATAGAAGCGCACAATCCGCACGACCTGCCGCCGCTCGAATATTTCCGCCAGATTTATTGGGGCTCAGGTATCGACCTTCCCGACGAGGGTTACGAAGAAAAAGTCGATCAGTTCGTTTTGGAATCCCTGGAACTGCCGCCGGGCGAGAAAGCGGTCATATCGCTTCAATTGCCGGCGGAATTCACCATCATCTTCGAGCCGGTCACGCATGCGGCGCAATTCCTCGACGTGAAGGGAGAACCATCGAAGGAGCGGCAGGCTCTCTCGCTCGTTTTCGATCGCATGCATCGCCATAGCGAGGCCATAGAATTGCGGCCCGGCCCGCTACGCGTCCAGATGGAGAACCACACGGACCTTCGCGTGCTGCCATCGATCTGCGTGGCCAACGACGCTCTTCACACGCTGCTTGGACAACGCCGGCCATTTCTGACCGCCAAGCGCCTGCTTTCCAACCAGACCTTCCGTGACATCTATCGGACGGACACGATTGACATCGATCAGCGGCTGAAGATCACCAGCCTGACCTTTCTGTTCACCGACCTGCGCGGTTCGACGGAATTATACGAAAGGGTTGGCGATCTTGCGGCCTTCGATCTGGTCAAAACGCATTTCGGCATCCTGCATGAGATCGTGGCGGCAGAGGCGGGCGCGGTCGTCAAGACGATCGGCGATGCGGTCATGGCAACCTTCCCGACCCCGGACCGGGCGCTCACTGCGGCGATGCGGATGCGAGAGGCCATGCTCAACCTCAACGAAGAGCGCGGCAACGACGACCTTCTCCTGAAAATCGGCATCCATGAGGGGCCGTGCATCGCCGTGAGCCTGAACGAACGACAGGATTATTTCGGGCAGACGGTCAATATCGCATCCCGCGTCCAGCACCTCGCCACGTCACGCGAGATCTTCGCCACCAGCTCGGTGCTCGATCATCCTCGCGCTGCCGAACTGATGACAAGGCGCGGCCTCACGCCGCAATCGCATCATGTCGCGCTGCGCGGCATCACGGATGCGATCGATATTTTCGCGATCCCTTGATAGTCCTCAGCTGGCGAAGCGACCGGCATCCGCGCCGTAATAATTCACGTAGCGGTTGGAAATGCTGGCGATCGGCAGGACGATCAGAACGTCCGTCGTGTTGAAGGCCTGATCGACCACGGCGGTCGAGCCGACCATGGCGCCGAGACGCAGATAGCCCTTGATCAAGGGCGGCAGCGACATCAGCGCCTTCTTCGGATTGACGGCCTCGACCGGCATCAGATCCATGTTGCGTGCCAGCGATGGCAGCGCACCGACGGCCCATTCGTCCTTGGCGAGAACATTGTGATAGAGGAAGGAAAGCGCCAGCGCATGCTGCTCCGGCAGAATGCCCGGGAAGGATGCGCAACCGAACATGGCGCCCATGCCATGCTTCAGCGCATAGGCCCAATTGCCCTGCCAGAGCAGTTCCACCGTACGCTTGTTGCGGTAATCCGGCAGCACGCAGGAACGGCCGAGCTCCATGAAGCGCTTATCGGGATGACGGGCGAGCAGCGCATCGATGTCAAATTCCGATGAGGAATAGAAGCCGCCATTGGCCATGGCCACTTCCTGGCGCAGCAGGCGATAGGTGCCGACGATCTGGTCTTCCGGATCGCCCTCAAGCGAGCGGTCCAGCACCAGAAGATGGTCGCAAATGTCGTCCCAGCTGTCGACATCACGCTGACGACGCATGGCGTCAGCCGGCAGTTGCGCGTTCATCTCTTCGACGAAAACGCGGTAGCGGACGGCCTGAGCGGCATCGATTTCGCGCGCCGTGCGGGCAAGGCGCGTTTCGAGATTTCCGATGCGTCCAAGCACATCGCTGGCAACTGGCTCAACCGTTGCCTTTGAAGACTGAACCATTTCGCCCTGAGCTTCGCGATTCAAAATTTCGATGGACATGGCGATTCTCCCCCTGCGGGCCGATATAGCGCCATAAACCAAATTCGTGCGACAGGAAAGTGACACGCAGCTTGGCTAAAAGCAAGAACCGTGCCCGTTGCAATTTTTCGAATGGACGCGCCATCCCCAACTTAGCGAGGACGATTGCCATAAGTTGAGCCATGTCAACCGCCGCTATCAAGCATTGATGAGCCGGCTTTGCAATTTTCATCCGCAGATAGCCGATGATTTCTAGGCGCGTTCGAAGACCGATCTCGACAGGCCGCGTAGCGCGGCCGTCAGCTTTTCGGGATCGACCGGCTTGACGATGACGGCATCGGCTCCGGCCAACAGTGCCTGACGACGTATCGAATCGCGGCTGTCCGCGGTCAGCACTATGATCGGAAGCGGCGGCAGGCCATGCCTGCGCTCATGAGCGCGCAATTGCGCAAGCACAGCCGCACCCGTACCGCCCGGCATGTTGAAATCCGTCACCAGCACCTCCGGCCGCGCTTCGCCGTCTTCGGTGCGGGCTCGAAGACCATCGAAATCCTCGACGAGGCGAACCCTGTGGCCAGCCTTGGAGAGCATGGCCCGGACCAGCATCGCATTGACCGGGTCATCCTCACCCAGCAGAATATCGAGCGCGCGGTCTTCCGACTCTGGTGTCGTTATGCCGATCTCGGAGACTGCCTCGATCAAGGCTTCGCGCTTTTCCATACCGCGCATGCGGCCTCTCAGCACATCGATCAGCGACTGTTCGCGCAGCGGCCGGATGAGCCAGGCGTCGAAAAGGTCGAGCGGATGGGTGTTGCGCTCCTCGGGATTGACCAGGAAGATCTTGCGCAGCCTTGGCACCGCAAGCGCATTTCCCTCGCTGAAGTACCAGGGCGCCATGCGATGGTCGACGATGAGATCCGTCCAGACCCCGCCCTCGCCCATCGGAAACGAAGGCAGCAGGTCATCCATGTCGCCCGGGCCGATCAGCCGGCAATGGCCGCCAAGGGTCTGGATGGTTCGCATGATGGCCGTGCTTGCCGCCCCTTGGGGAGCCAGCAGCAGGATACGAGATCCCCTAAGCATGGTATTGCGCCGATCGTATCCGTCTTCGCCGGCAATCAGGCCGACCGGGAAGGAGATGACGAATTCGCTGCCCTCGCCGCGCTCGCTGGCAACGCTGAGCCCGCCGCCGAATTCGCGCAGGATGCGGGCGGAGATTGCAAGGCCAAGGCCGGTGCCGGCGCTTCTTTCCACCGTGGTGCCGGCCTGCTCGAATTCGCCGAAGACGCGGGCCTGTTCTTCTTCGGTCATGCCGGGACCGCTATCGCGCACCGATATCGTCAAATCCGGGCCGTTGAGGTCGACACTGACAAGCACACCGCCGGTCTGGGTGAACTTCACCGCATTGCCGATGACGTTGAACAGGATCTGGCGCAGCCGGGCTGGATCGAATTCCATGCTCTCGGGAACGTCGGCCGCAACGCTCGCGGCAATTTCGATGCCCTTCTCATGGGCTCGATGCGCAAGCATCTCGATGACGCCTTCCAGCAGCGGCCGCAAAGCCTCCGTGCGCGGATGCAACTGGAAGCGACCGACTTCGATCGTGGAGAAATCAAGGAGATCTTCGACCAGCTGCACCAGCGCGTGACCCGACTGACGAATGCCCGTCAGGTAATTTGCCTGCTCCAGGGTCAGCGGCGTCTGGGCAAGCAGATGGTTCATGCCGAGAATGCCCGACAGCGGCGTGCGGATCTCATGGCTGACGGTAGCGAGCAGCCGGGATTTGGCAGCGCTGTTATATTCGGCCTTCAATCTCGCGTCTTCGCGCAGGCGGGCTGCCTGCCGCTCCTCCGTCACGTCGCGCGCGATGCTCTGTATGCATAATTGCCCGGTCGTCGCATCGCGGAACATGACATCGTGCCAGGCGAAGATGCGCCGGCCCTCGGGTGTCGCGATTTCCGCATCCTGATGCTTCGCATCGGTGACGGCACGGAATACGAGGCCAGCTTCTTCCAGCGTCAGGCCTTCGGGGTGCGACCTTCCGGTCAATCTGCTGAAGGTGGCGTTGGCGTGCAGAATCCGGCGATCGATACTGCGCGTGACCGCGATGTCGCCAAGCGCATCGTGGAC
This sequence comes from Martinezella sp. CNPSo 3795, assembly GCF_057784475.1. NCBI lineage: Bacteria > Pseudomonadati > Pseudomonadota > Alphaproteobacteria > Hyphomicrobiales > Rhizobiaceae > Martinezella > Martinezella sp. CNPSo 3795. The sequence goes on from NZ_JBXSOQ010000005.1 coordinate 230,816, forward strand.
GGTGGCAAGGAGGCTGGTGCTTTCCTTGTGCTCCCATAGGCGATCGTGATCGCTCTCGCTGAAATCAGCAGCGTCAATCTCGGGCTCGCGCGCAGCGCCTCGCGTTTTGACGATGCCGACGGCTGCCAGCGCAAGGGCTGCGAGGCCAAGAAAGCCTAAAAGCACCAGAGGACCTCCGGCGAAGCCGATCGCGAGAAAGGCGGCCCCGGCCACAAGACCGCCACCATTCAGCCAATGGCTTTGCAGCCACCAGGCTTGCGCAGGCGGCGCCGAGTGCCGGCCTGCCTCACGCGATACGGTCGATTTTGCAAGCGACGACTCGTCGGCGGCCGACCCATCGATCGGTCCCGTTTGATCGTGAACTGCCGCCGCGGCAAGCTTTTCCTGCAAATCTGCCAGAGTGCTCATGCAGTCTGGCTAACATGGGCATTCTTCCTGATGCCTTCAGGGATTCGCTAGAATTTTAAACTTTTGCCTTTTTGGGCATCAGAAGCTCGTCGAGAATGACGCAGCCTGCCCCGACGGTGATGAAACTGTCGGCAAGATTGAAAACCGCGAAAGACCATGTCTGCGTATGAAACAGGATATAATCGATCACGTGACCGTAGAGAAAGCGATCAAGCAGATTGCCGAGCGCGCCGGCAATGATCAGGGCAAAGCCCATATGCGCGAGCCAGCGATGATCGGGCGTGCGCCGCCAGAGCCACAGCACGAAGGCGACGATGACGAGCCGCATCCCGACGATGAACCAGCCGTCCATGCCCGAAAGCATGGAGAAGGCCACGCCTAGATTATAGGTGCGATAGAGCGCCAGCATCGGAATGACCGGCACCATCTCCTGCAGCGGCAGCCAATGATCCACCATAATCTTGATGGCCTGGTCGAGAATGACCGCAACCACGATGAAGATCAGGATCGGCAGGGGCCGTGAAAACAGGGCCGGCTTTGCAGTCGGCTGCTCATGGGTCTCGCTATCGGTCATCGGGTCTCGCTCAGGGTCAGGATATGGCGGCGTGCTTCGAACAGCATGACTGCCGTCGCGACCGCCAGATTGAGGCTATCCGCGCGGCCGGCCTGCGGGATACGGGCGAGCGCGTCGGCCTCTTTCGCCAGGGCATCCGGCAAGCCGGACTGCTCGTTACCCATCAGGATGACGACGGGCTTCTTCTTGTAATCGATGGTGCGGTAATCGACGGCGCCCGCCAGATGGGTGGCGACGACAGCGACACCGGCCGTCTTCTTCCAGATCAGAAACTCCTCCGGCGTCGCTTTAACGACAGGAACGGCAAAGACCGAGCCCATGGTGGCACGCACGGTTTCCAGCGAAAACGGATCGGTCGTTTCTCCGACGAGGATGACACCGGAAGCGCCGGCCGCATCGGCAGTGCGGATGATGGTGCCGAGATTGCCGGGATCGCGCACGCGATCGAGCGCCACCCAGGTCTCGCCCGCCTTCGGCTTGACGTCGCGAAGCGGCCGCCAGCGCTGCTCGAAGACGCCGACCACCATCTGCGGATTGTCGCGGCGTGTAATGGAGCCAATGACCTTTTCGCTGACCTCCAGCACCAGCCCGCCGGCCGCGACCGTCTTGGCGGCGACCTGTTCGACGAGAGGCTTGCCCTTGGCGGCCTTGGCGTAAACAAGCGTGCGGATCGTCCAGCCGAGCTCGAGCGCATCGATGACGAGCTTCAGTCCTTCGGCCAGGAAGGCGCCGCTTTCCTCGCGAGACTTCTTGACCGTCAGCGCCTTGATATCCTTGACGATCGGATTGGCAAGCGAGGTAACCTCTTTGACCTGTCCGACCTTGCGCGGGCCGTCACTACGAAAATCCTGGTTCATTTCGGCACCCAGCGGCTGAAGAGAGAGGTGGAAAGCGCCCTGCCCGGCGTGCGGCCATCGAGGCCGGCCTCGCGGATGACGAGTTCGCCGGATTCGACGGCGCCGCCGGCACCGCGCATCGTCTCGCGCATCAGCTCATGTATAGAATAGAAGCTGGCTCGGATGGAATAGGCCGTCAGCACCAGGCCGAGCGCCTTCGGCGACAGGATCTCGCGGCAGATATCGAGCATCAGCGGCAAGTGTTCGAACAGATGCCAGACCTCGCCATTCGGGCCGCGGCCGAACTTCGGCGGGTCGGTGAGAATGATGTCGTATTTGTTGCCGCGCCGCTCCTCGCGCAGGATGAACTTCATCGCATCCTCGCAGATCCAGCGGATCGGCAGTTTTTCCATGCGGCCCAAAGCCTGGTTTTCGCGCGCCCAGCCGATCGCCTTCTTCGAAGCGTCAACATGCGTCACTTCAGCCCCGGCAGCAGCCGCCACCAGGGAGGCGACGCCGGTGTAGCCGAATAGATTCAGGACCTTCAGTGGCCGTTGCGCCGCCTCGACCTGCTCCTTCATCCATGCCCAGTGCACGATCTGCTCCGGGAAGACGCCGACATGGCGAAATGCGGTGAAGCGACCGAGAAAATCGACACCGAGCAATTGCAGCGGCCATGTCTCGCCGAGCGCCTCGCGCGGAAAACGCCAGCGGCCCATGCCGTCCTCATCGGTATCGCCGGTGAAGATCGCATCGGCATTATCCCAGATATGCGCGGCAAGCGACGGCGGCCACAGCGCCTGTGCCTCAGGCCGGACGATGCGGTAGGGACCGTATTGCTCGAGCTTGAGGCCATTGCCGCTGTCGATCAGGTGGAAATCACCGGCACCGAGCGATTCCAGGATAACTGGCACGCGCTCCGGCGGACGCTCACCGGTTCGGGCGATCAGCGGGCGTTCCGGCGCGGCGACGGCAGGTGCTGCAGAACGCGACTCGGCAACACGCTCGCCATGATCGCGCGGAGGCTTGGCTGGCCTTGAAGCATGCGCGGGCTTTGCCGGCGGCTTGCCGGGCATGTCACGCCGGGGTTTCGCCCCAAGGCCGCCCGTATTTTTCTGGCCGGGCCGGCTTTCCCTATGTTTCACCATGCTTATCTCAAAATTGATATGTGCGTGCAAATAGCATCTGGCCGCCACTTGGCAAAGCGCTTTCCGATCTGCGATGATCCATGCACAAAATGTCACATTGGGAGGATTGTGCATGGACATGACCGGTGAGGAACGGATCGCAGCACCCAGAGACGCCGTTTGGGCTGCGCTGAACAATTCCGAAATCCTCAAACAATGCATTCCCGGCTGTCAAAGCCTCGACTGGGTCTCCCCGACGGAGCTGACGGCAACCGTCAAGCTGAAGATCGGCCCCGTTTCGGCTTCCTTCAACGGCGAGGTCAAGCTTTCCAACATCAATGCGCCGGAAAGCTATACGATCTCGGGAGAAGGAAAGGGCGGCATTGCCGGCTTTGCCAAGGGCGGCGCGGACGTCATACTCAAGGAAGACGGCAACGAGACCATCCTGCAATATGAGGCGAAGGCGCAGGTCGGCGGCAAGATCGCGCAGCTTGGCTCCCGCCTGGTCGATTCCAGCGCCAAGAAGCTGGCGCAGCAGTTTTTCGCCGATTTCACCGCTGCCATCAACGGCCAGGCGAGCGCCTGATTGCCAGCGGAATATTTCGGCCCCATATAGTCGATCATGACATCGAAATTCGAGACCTGGGCCGTCCGGCCTGCACGCGAACGGGACATGCAGCAGCTTGCGGAGATCTATCTCCGTGTCCGTCGCGAAACGTTCCTATGGGTCGATCCCGGCCATTTCGCCCTCGAGGATTTCGCCATTCATACCAATGGCGAACGCCTGTTCGTCTGCGAGGACGGGCATGGTGTAATTGCCGGCTTTGCCGCAGTCTGGGAGCCGGATGACTTCATCCATATGCTGTATGTTCTACCGGCCTTCCAGGGCCGCGGCGTCGGCAAGGCACTGCTTGCCGGCCTGCCGGATTGGCCTCGGCGTCGCTACCGGCTGAAATGCCTGGTCAAAAACATCCGCGCCATGGCCTTTTATAGGAGGCTCGGCTTCGAGATCGTCGGCGACGGCGCCTCGCCGGAGGGCGACTATAAAGAGATGCGGCTCGCCGACTTCACGTCACTTTGACGGCAGCTGCCCGGCGATTTCTTCGGCACGCGTGCGATGCTTATCGGCTTCGGCCTGCCAGCGCACCGCTTCCCGCGACTGATTGCGGGCACGTTTGCGATGCTTTCCCTGATTGAACCAGGTGACCGCGGCCCCGACGATCATACCGAGGATCAGCGCCACAAATAGCAAAACGAACAGCGGCGCATTCAGCGACAGCACCTGATCTTCCGGTCGGAACGGATTGAGGGCCAATGTCACGGATTGCCTGTTGGCGACGCAGAATATGATGAGGATGATGCCGAGCGGCAGCAATATCAGCAGATTGACGATCTTCTTGGCCATTGCGCAGCTCCTTTGTCCGCGGCCATGGATGTCCCGCACCCAAGCCGCCTTCAGCCGCAGAATAGAAAAGAGGCGGCTGAATTCAAGTGCCACCGCGTCGCGGCACAATCATGTCCGACAACTATTTCCGTCGGCGCATTTGGGGAAACTCGACCGGACTGGCCCGATCAGTTGTCGTCTTCCTCATCGTCGCCGGCGCCCGGATTCAGGCGCTCGCGCAATTCCTTGCCGGTCTTGAAGAAGGGAACCCATTTTTCTTCGACGAAGACCGTATCGCCGGTGCGCGGGTTGCGACCGGAGCGTGAAGGCCGGTTTTTGACGGAAAAAGCACCGAAGCCGCGAAGCTCAACCCGGTTTCCCGCTGCGAGCGCATCGGTGATCTCATCCAAGACAGCATTGACGATATTTTCGACGTCGCGGTGATAGAGATGCGGGTTGCGGGCGGCAACAATCTGCACCAGTTCCGACTTGATCACAGCTATCCCCTTAAATCATTGATTTATCAATTGGCTGCACCCTGCCAAACAGAAAGCAGGCCGTCAAGAAACAACTTATCGGTCATGATTTTCTGGAGACTCTCTCCTTTAATAAAATCATCATAACCGAGACGATTTAGCAACCAGGAAGCGGCACCCGGCCAAAAGAAGGACGAAGTTTTGTCTTCCGGCTTCCAATCGACGATCGGCAGATCCTTCTTGACCTTGCGCGTTTCGAGATAGGCGAGGATTTCGTCCTCGCCGCCGAGTGTGTCGATCAGCTTGTTCTGAAGCGCCTGGCGGCCGGTGAAGATGCTGCCGTCGGCAAGCTTCAGCACTTCGTCGCGCGACAGCTTGCGGCGATCCGCCACCAGATCGACGAACCAGCCATAGCTATCCATGACCATGTTGCGGATCATGTTCTTGGCGTCTTCGCTGGCAGGATGGAAGGGCGACGGTTCGGCCTTCAGCGGTGCCGACTTGATCTCATCGAGCGAAACGCCGACCTTGTCGAGCAGGTCCTTGACCTGCGGATACTGGAAGATGACGCCGATCGACCCGGTGATGGAGGTATCGCCCGCAACGATATCATCGCCGGCTGTCGCTATCATGTAGCCGGCAGAAGCTGCGACGGTGCGGATGTCCGATACGACCGGCTTCTTGGCGGCGACGGCGCGGATTGCCTTGAAGATGCGTTCGCCGCCATAGGTCGTTCCGCCGGTCGAAGAGATCGACACGATCAGCGCCTTGACCTGATCATTGTCGCGGATCTTCTTCAGCCGCTCCAGCAGCTCCGGATCATCCTGAATGAGCCCGGAAATCTTGACGCGGGCGATCTGCGGGCCCCGCGCATCCGGCAGGTCGGCCGAAACAAAGCGATAAAGCGCAAAACCCAATGCCACAAGGAGCAAAACGGCAACAATGCGCCAGAAACCAACCTTGCGGCGCAATTGTCGCCGATCCGCGATTGCAGAACTGTCCATCACGCCTTATTTCTCCCTGCAACAAATTGAAAGCGCCACAAACCGGATGTATGACACCTTGAAACGGGCACAATCCTTAGAGAAAAGCGTTTCCCGTTTTCGATGTCGTCGACGGACGCCGCTCTGCTGGTTCATGAGATAGGACATCGCCCGACCTGATGAAACCGGCTTATGGTATATTTTTCTGCTAAAATTCGCCTACAGCAGGAAAAAATCCATATTGGCAAGCCAGTGCAATAATGCGAAACGATCCGATAGGCTTTTTGGCACAGCCTCGCATAGCGTGAATGCGGTTCTCCGGATCATAAAAGACGGACCTGTTGCATGCTCAATACGATCGAGCCCCCCGGCGAGGCAATACGCTCGGTGCCGGAACGGAACGCGTATAAAGACGCGATTTTCCATTCTAACCGCGTAAAGCGGCTCAGGGTGCTGCTGCCGCTTGCCGCCATCATCATCTCGCTCCTTTTTATTGCCGTCTCCGTCATCCGCGCCTATCTGCCGGCAAACATCCAGATCGAGGGCGCCAAGATCGAGGATGGCAAGGTCGTCATGGAACGCCCCGCCATTGCCGGGCGCAACAAGGACGGTATCAACTACTCGCTGCTTGCCGAAAAAGCGCTTCAGGATATCAAGAATCCCAACATGATCACGCTCAAGACCATCAAGGCATCAATGCCGGTCAATACCGACGTGATCGCCCATGTTACGGCCGCGAGCGCGGATTTCGACCGCCAGGCCGATACACTGAAGCTGACCGAGCCCTTTACCATCCTGATGGACAACGGGCTGCACGCCGAATTCAAGACCGCCTTCCTGGATGTGAAGAAGGGGGACCTTTCCAGCCAGGACGAGGTTGCTATCACCCGCGGTGGTATGTCGGTTGTTGCGCGTTCGCTCAAGATGACGGATAAGGGGAGCGTAATCGAATTCGACGGGCAGGTTCGGATGAACATCGAACCTGCCGCTCTCCATAATTCAGATAGCCAACAGAAGCCGGGCGGTTCATGATAAAGTATTGGCCTAATTCAATTTTCAATTCCGGCTTGCGCAAGGCCGGCCTTCTCTGTGCTTTTGGCGCAGCCGCCTTCTTTGCGGCCGCAAGCGCCGGCGCGCAGTCGACGACCAGCTCGATGCCGGGTCTTGCCCTCTCCAAGGATCAACCGATCCAGATCGAAAGCGACAAGCTCGAGATCCATGACCAGGAGAGCCAGGCGGTCTTCACCGGCAATGTCAAGGTGGTCCAGGGCACCACGACCATGCAGGCCGGCAAGATGACGGTCTTCTATAAGAAGAAGCAGGCAGGAGATGCCAAGCAGCCCGACAATCCGGTCGCCAAGGCTGCCAAGGAGCAGAACCAGTCGCTCGTGTCGGGCGATGCCAACATCGACCACATTCTGGTCACCGACAAGGTCTACCTCGTTTCCGGAACGCAGACGGCGACGGCGGAGGACGGCTCCTTCGACATGGCCAACCAGCTTGCGATCCTCAAGGGCAAGAAGGTGGTTCTGACCGACGGACCGAATGTTTTCACAGGCTGCCAGCTCACCGTGCATATGGCGACGGGTGAAGCACAGCTGGATTCCTGTGGCGGTCGCGTCCAGATTCAGCTCGACCCGAAGTCGCAGCAAGTGCAGCAACAACAACAAAAGAAAAACTGATACCGGCCCCCTCGTGACGACATCGACCACATCCACCTTGCCCGGCGTGCCCGGGCCGTCTTCTGCGGCATCGAGCGCACCGGCCGCGGACAAGGCACGCTATAAGGGCACGCTGATCGCCCGGGGCCTCACCAAGACCTACCGGACGCGACGTGTCGTCAACGGTGTTTCGCTGGTGGTGCGCCGCGGCGAGGCAGTCGGGCTGCTGGGGCCGAACGGCGCCGGCAAGACGACGTGCTTCTACATGATCACCGGACTGGTACCGGTCGATGAAGGCACGATCGAGATCGACGGCAACAATGTTACCTCGATGCCGATGTATCGCCGGGCGCGGCTCGGTGTCGGCTACCTGCCGCAGGAAGCCTCGATCTTCCGTGGACTGACCGTGGAAGAAAACATCCGCGCCGTGCTCGAAGTCCACGAAAGGGACAAGACGAAGCGGGAGCGCAAGATCGACGAATTGCTGGAGGAATTCCACATTCGCAATCTGCGCAGCGTGCCGGCGATCGCGCTTTCAGGCGGCGAGCGGCGGCGCCTGGAAATCGCCCGCGCGCTGGCCACCGATCCGACCTTCATGCTGCTCGACGAACCTTTTGCCGGCGTCGACCCGATCTCGGTCGCCGACATTCAGAACCTCGTGCATCACCTGACGGCGCGCGGCATCGGCGTGTTGATCACGGACCACAATGTGCGCGAGACGCTCGGCCTGATCGACCGCGCCTATATCATCCATGCGGGTGAAGTCCTCACCCATGGCAGGGCGAACGACATCGTCAGCAATCCTGAAGTACGCAAGCTGTATCTGGGTGACAATTTCAGCCTCTGATAGGCTGAAATTCCTTCCTCCCATCCGCCAATATTAGCGAATGCTACCGCGCGCCGGAAATTTACTTCGGCTTCACAGTTCCGCTTGACCAAATCCAATAAAAAAGCAATTTTTGGGCCAGTTGGAATTTCGCGAGAATTTTAGTGAAAAGAGGCGCGGATTCCCGAGGAGTTCAAGGGGAGTCCCGCGTCCGCCATGGCATTATCGGCCAATCTTTTCCTGCGCCAAAGCCAGAGCCTGGTGATGACACCGCAACTGATGCAATCCATCCAGTTGCTGCAGATGACGCATTTCGAGCTCACGCAGTTCATCGCACAGGAAGTCGAAAAGAACCCGCTGCTGGAATTTGCGTCAAATGACGAGGATATAGGCAGCGGCGGCGATCGCGAGGCCAGGGACGAACGCTTCGAGACCATGGAAGAAGCCCATGGCGAGGATGGCTCCGAACGCAATGCCGGCGATCTTGCGAGCGACTGGTACGAGAGCGACAATACCGGCAACGCCAACCGGCTAAGCGACGAGCTCGACACCAATTTCAGCGACGTCTTTCCCGATGACGGCAACCCGCAGCGCGCCGATGCGCCGGAGCTGCTCAGCCAGTGGAAATCCATGCCCGGCGGCGATGCCGGTGAAGGCTACGACCTGGACGATTTCGTCGCGGGCCAGGTGTCGCTGCGCGATCATCTCAACGAACAGATTCCCTTCTCTCTTCCCGCCATGGGCGACCGGCTGATCGCCCAGCATCTCGTCGACCAACTCGACGACTGTGGCTATCTGCGCGGCGAACTCGGTGAGACGGCCGAACGCCTCGGTGCGACGCCTGCCGACGTCGAGCGCGTGCTGGAGGCCCTACAGCAACTCGATCCGCCCGGCGTGTTTGCCCGCTCCCTCAGCGAATGCCTGGCAATCCAGCTCCGGCAGAAGGATCGCTTCGATCCCGCCATGGAGCGGTTGATCGAGAATCTCGAGCTGCTTGCCCGGCGCGATTTCGCCACGCTGAAGCGGCTCTGCGGCGTCGATGAGGAAGACCTGCTCGACATGATGGCGGAAATCCGCCAGCTCAACCCGAAGCCCGGCAGCGGTTTCGAAACAGACATATCGGAGGCGATCATGCCCGATATCGTCGTGCGTCCCTCTGCGGACGGTAGCTGGCTGGTAGAACTCAATCCCGATGCGCTGCCGCGGGTATTGGTGAGCCAGTCCTATTTCGCCTCCGTCTCCAAGACCAGCCAGGACCATGCCTTTCTTTCGGAATGCCTGCAGAATGCCAACTGGTTGACCCGCAGCCTGGACCAGCGCGCCAAGACGATCATGAAGGTGGCAAGCGAGATCGTGCGGCAACAGGACGCGTTCCTACTGCATGGCGTCGACCATCTGCGGCCGCTCAACCTGAAAACCGTGGCGGATGCCATCAAGATGCATGAATCGACGGTCAGCCGCGTGACCTCGAACAAGTACATGCTGACGCCACGCGGGCTGTTCGAGCTCAAATATTTCTTCACGGTTTCGATCGGCGCCGTCGAGGGCGGAGACAGCCATTCTGCAGAGGCCGTGCGCCACAAGATCCGTCTGCTGATCTCGAACGAGAGCCCGGATGCGGTCCTCTCCGACGACGATATCGTCGATACGCTGAAGAAGGGCGGGATAGAGCTTGCTCGCCGCACGGTTGCAAAGTACCGCGAAGCCATGAACATCCCCTCCTCCGTGCAACGGCGCCGAGAGAAGCGGGCTCTAGCCAAAGTTTCTGGTTTCTGACGGCCGGCAACCTTCAACCACCGGATGTCAAACTCCTAACGGTCCGTTAAGATGCAGTTGACTTTCGTATGAGGCAGGGCTAGAAGCCCGCCGCAATCGCTGCAGGACAGCACGACCATGAAACTTATCCCCACCATCCAAAAGGCGGTCGATATACGCAATTTGCCTTTGACTGCGTGAAGTGCTTGGATGAGCTTGAGGCTTGGCGTAAACTGATACGCGCAATAACCACTACAAGAAGGGAAACTCCATGAGTGTGCGTGTCTCCGGTAAACATATGGAAATTGGCGACTCCTTCCGTCAGCGGATCGAGGACCAGATCGGTATGGCCGTGACCAAATACTTCGACGGGGGGTATTCGGGTCAGGTAACTGTGCAGAAGTCCAGTTCGCGTTTTGCGGCCGATTGCAAGCTTCACCTCGATAGCGGTGTCGTATTGCATGCTGCCGGCGAAGCCATGGATCCGCAGCTTGCTTTCGACGCTGCCTCCGAGCGCATCGAAAAGCGTCTGCGTCGTTACAAGCGCAAACTCAAGGACCATCAGGCAGGCAACCACGTGAACGGTCAGGCGGAAGTCGCCTATACCGTCATGGACGGCGTTCCCGATGACGACGAGGAGATCCCTGCCGACTTCGCGCCGGCAATCGTCGCAGAGAGCACGAAACAACTGAAAACCATGTCGGTGGCGACCGCCGTGATGGCGCTCGATATGACCGACGAGCCGCTGCTGCTCTTCCGCAGCCCCGGCAACGAACACTTGAACATCGTCTACCGCCGTCAGGACGGCAACATTGGCTGGATCGACGCAGCCAATATCAAAGGCTGAGAATAGAAGATAAGCGGCGGCTGCGCATCATCGCAGCTGGCCGCCGCTTGCCCGTCATCGGTTCTCGGCGACACGAAGGATAAAGAGAATGGCATTGGCAGATTTGCTACAGCAAGATGCGATCATCCCCGCCTTGAAGGCAAATTCCAAAAAACAACTGCTTCAGGAGCTGGCCGCCAAAGCCTCCAAGCTCACCGGACTGCCCGAGCGCGAAATCTTCGATGTCGTGCTGCAGCGCGAGCGCCTCGGCTCCACCGGCGTCGGCAACGGCATCGCCATTCCGCACGGCAAGCTTGCCAGCATCAAATCCATTGCCGGCATTTTCGCGCGCCTTGAAGCGCCTGTCGATTTCGAGGCGCTGGACGACCAGCCCGTCGATCTCGTCTTCCTGCTGCTCGCACCTGAAGGTGCCGGCGCGGACCACCTGAAGGCGCTCTCGCGCATCGCCCGCGTTCTGCGGGACCAGGATCTCGTCGCGAAGCTCCGCGCCACCGATTCCGCCACCGCCATCTACGCCTTCCTCAACGAAGAGCAGGCATCCAACGCCGCCTAACCGCTTGGATTACACTGGACCAAGGCAAAAATAAGAGCCGGATGATCCGAGATCGTCCGGCTCTCTTCTTTTATTGGCGTTGCCAAAAAAGATCAGGCGTCTTTCTCGTCCAGCGGGCTGTTGGCGCCCTGCTCGGCATTTTCGACGATCTTCGGGCCACCCTTGGCGACGCCGACCATGGCCGGGCGCAGAACGCGGTCGCCGATGACGAAACCGGCCTGCACCACCTGGACGACAGTGTTGTTCGGCACTTCCGGGTTCGGCACTTCGAACATGGCCTGATGGAAATTGGGATCGAACTTCTGCCCGATCGGCTCGAGCTGACGCACACCGTGACGCTCAAGGGCCGAGAGCATTGAACGCTCGGTCATCTCGACACCTTCGATCAGCGTCTTCAGGCCGGCATCGGCGCCATCACGGGCGTCGGCCGGAATGGCATCCAGCGTGCGGCGCAGGTTGTCGGCCACCGAGAGCATGTCGCGGGCAAAGCTTGCCACGGAATAGGACTTTGCATCCTTCACGTCGCGCTCGGTGCGGCGACGGAGGTTGTCCATCTCGGCAGCAAGGCGAAGGTAGCGATCACGCAGTTCGCCGTTCTCGGCCTTCAGCAGCTCAACCGGATCTGGCTGAGACGGCTCGGCTGCATCAACGGTTTCCGCTGCATCCTGCGCGAAATCCGCTGACGTGTCAGCCGCCGTGGCGTCAGGTCCGGTTTTTGTTGTTTCGTCGGTCATGACGGTCTCCGAATTGCTTGGTCTTTGGATGTGCCCGATATCGAGGTTTGGCCGGAAAAAATCAAGGCTTTGTCGAGAAGAACAGCCAAATCCTGGCTTTGCGGCGGCGGCAATACGGCTCGCCGCTCCCGGACGCTGTTCAAGACGTCGACTGTTCAGCCCTCCTTCCCGGTGGTATGCTGAACTGCATCTCAGCACAGCGTGAGGTGACATCAATGTCTAATGGCAAATCCCTTTCAGGCAAGTGTTTCTGTGGCGCGGTGGAAATCGCAGTCGATGGCGAGCCAATGGCGATGGGTTACTGTCATTGCGACTCCTGTCGGGAATGGTCGGCAGGGCCGGTCAATGCCTTCTCGCTCTGGCCGCCGGAAGCCGTTCACATCACCAAGGGCGCGGACAAAATCGGCAGTTATCAGAAAACCGAAAAGAGCGTGCGCAAGTGGTGCACGGTCTGCGGCGGCCATCTTTTAACCGAGCATCCGCCGTGGGGCGTCACGGACGTCTATGCGGCAGTCCTTCCCGACCTCGATTTTCAGCCTGTCATGCATGTCAACTACGAGACAACAGTGCTGCATCTGAGAGACGGGCTGCCAAAGCAGAAGGACTTTCCAGCCGAGATGGGCGGATCTGGAACCTTGCTTCCCGATTGACCGCAGCAGCTAAATCCGCTCCTCAGATTCCAGGCCGCGACAGCCGCGAAATCAGCTGGGCGGTATAATCGACCATGGGCACGATGCGCGCATAATTCAGCCGCGTCGGGCCGATAACGCCGACCGCGCCGACGATGCGATCGTCCTCGTCGCGATAGGGTGCGACGATGAGCGAGGAGCCGGACAGTGAGAAGAGCTTGTTTTCCGAGCCGATGAAGATGCGCACGCCCGGTCCGCTCTCGGCAAGATTGAGGATCTCGATGAGGCTGTCCTTCTTTTCGAGATCATCGAAGAGGAGGCGCAGGCGATCCAGATCCTCCGCGCCGCCGATTTCGGCCAGCAGGTTGGAGTGGCCACGCACGATGAGCTGTGTCGGCTTGCCGTCGTCATCGCCGCCGGACCAGACGGCAATGCCGCGCTCGACCAGCTGATGCGACAGGCTGTCCAGCTCCTGGCGCACGCTTTCCTTGAGGCTCTGCAATTGCCGCCGCAATTCCGGCATCGTCTGCCCGGTCATATGGGCGTTGAGGAAGTTGGCGGCCTCCGTCAGCTGCGACGAGGTCGTGCCGGCCGGCAGCTCGATGATGCGGTTTTCCACTTGATCGTGCTCGCCGACGAGCACGGCGAGCGCCTTGGTCGGCTCCAGCCGGATAAATTCCACATGCTTGAGAACGGGATCGCTCTTGGAGGTAATGACGAGCCCGGCACCGCGCGAAATGCCCGATAGCACCCGGCTTGCTTCCGACATCATCGATTCCACCGGCTGGTCACGATTGCCGCCGCGCACCTGCCGATCGATATTGGCTCGATCCTCGGCGGAGAGATCCCCGACCTGCATGAAAGCATCGACGAAGAAGCGCAGACCGACCTGAGTCGGCAAGCGCCCGGCGCTCACATGCGGCGAATAGATGAGTCCCAGCTCCTCCAGATCGCTCATGACATTGCGCACGGAAGCCGGCGACAGCGACATGGGCAGCAGGCGTGAAAGATTGCGCGAGCCCAGGGGCTCGCCATTTTCCAGATAGCCTTCGACGATGCGGCGGAAGATTTCCTTGGAGCGTTCGTCCAGTGCAGCAATGACATCCGAGACCGACGATGTCGTGAATACCATTTCGCTGTCAGATCCATTCCGTTGAGCCTTAGGCAAAATATAATCATTCAGTTAGCAATGGCAAAAGGGAAAAATGTCGCCGTCGCCGCTGAGCGTCTTTGCGGCCTGCTTTTCCTTTGCAAAAGCGGCCTGCGGGTCGTAGAAGCGGTCAACGAACATTCAGGAGAGTGGAATGCGGCCTTCAGGCAGAAAAACCGACCAGATGCGCAAGGTGTCGTTCGAGCGCAATTTTTCCAAGCATGCGGAAGGCTCCTGCCTGGTGAAATTCGGCGATACGCATGTGCTCTGCACGGCAAGCCTGGAAGACAAGACGCCGCCATGGCTGCGCAACAGCGGCAAAGGCTGGGTCACGGCGGAATACGGCATGCTGCCGCGGGCAACCGGCGAGCGCATGAAGCGCGAGGCTGCGGCCGGTAAGCAGGGTGGTCGCACGCAGGAGATCCAGCGGCTCATCGGCCGCTCGCTGCGCGCCGTCGTCGACCTCAAGGAATTGGGCGAGCGCCAGATCACCGTCGACTGCGACGTCATCCAGGCCGATGGCGGCACACGCACGGCCTCTATCACCGGCGGCTGGATCGCGCTCTATGACTGCCTGAAGTGGATGGAAAGCCGCAACATGGTCAAGGTCGAGCGCGTGCTGAAAGATCACATCGCCGCTATCTCCTGCGGTATCTTTGCCGATCAGCCTGTCATCGATCTCGACTATCTTGAGGATTCCTCGGCGGAGACCGACGCCAATTTCGTCATGACCGGCAAGGGCGGCATCGTCGAGATCCAGGGAACGGCTGAGGGCGCGCCCTTCAGCGAAGAAGAATTCGCCACGCTGATGCATCTGGCCAAAAACGGCATTGCCGAACTGGTGGAGCTGCAGAAGCAGGCCATCGCCTGAGGATATCAACGAATGCGGAGCGTGCAGCCTGCCCCTCATCCGGCCTATCGGCCACCTTCTCCCCGTCGAGACGGGGAGAAGGGGCAAGGCGCACCTGCCGTCATCTCTCAGCTTCGCGGGAATCGGGAGGCGCCCATATATGAGGTCGTTCCCTCGCCCCGCGAGCGGGGAGAGGGTGAGGGGCTAATCCGTTGAGCAATGCGACACTCACAGGCGTTCTTGAAACTGCCCTCTATGCAGACGATCTCGATGCCGCCGAAGCCTTTTATAGCGGCGTACTCGGGTTGAAGAAGATATCGCGAGGCGGCAACCGCCACGTCTTCTATCGCTGCGGGCCGGGTGTGCTCCTGATCTTCAACAGTGAAGAAACGGTCAAGCCGCACGAGCTGGGCGCCCTGCCCGTGCCGCCGCATGGGACTAAGGGTCATGGTCACGTTTGCTTCCGTGTCGATGGCAACGATATCGAGGCCATGGCCGAGAGGCTGAAGGCTGCCGGTGTCGATATCGAAGCCGATTTTCACTGGCCGAATGGCGGCCGTTCGATCTATTTCCGCGATCCGGCCGGCAACAGTCTGGAATGCGCCGAACCCCGCATCTGGGGCCTATGACAGGACAGCACATGCGCAAGCTCGATACTAAGACTATCGTCGTCGCCAGCCACAATGCCGGCAAGATCCAGGAAATCCGCGATCTGATCGGGCCGCTCGGCTTTACCGCCAAGTCCGCCGCCGATCTCAACTTCATCGAACCGGACGAAACGGGCACGACCTTCGAAGAAAATGCGACGATCAAGGCGCTGGCCTCCGCCAATGCCTCCGGCCTGCCGGCACTCTCGGACGATTCCGGTCTGGTTATCGATGCACTCGGCGGCGATCCCGGCGTCTATACGGCCAATTGGGCGGAGACGGCTGACGGGACGCGTGACTTCGCCATGGCCATGCGGAAGGTCGAAACCGCCCTGGAAAAGGCCGGCGCCACCACGCCGGAGAGCCGCACGGCCCGCTTCGTCAGCGTGCTCTGCCTTGCCTGGCCCGATGGACATACCGAGCTTTTCCGCGGCGAAGTGGAAGGCACGGTCGTCTGGCCGCCGCGCGGCAGCCAAGGCTTCGGCTACGACCCGGTCTTCCAGCCGGAGGGATACCAGACCACATTCGGCGAAATGAGCGCCGAGCAAAAGCATGGCTGGAAGCCCGGCGACGAGCAGGCGCTGTCGCACCGCGCCCGCGCCTTCAAGATCTTTGTCGAAACCTGCCTGGAGGCGTAAGCTAATCCCGTGGAAATCGTGGACACACAAGATCTGATGCACGGGGCGCAATTGCTGCCCGATACCGGCGAACCCGGTTTCGGCGTCTATGTGCATTGGCCCTTTTGCGCGGCTAAGTGTCCCTACTGCGATTTCAACAGCCATGTCCGCCATCAGCCTGTCGATCAGGAGCGCTTTGCCGCCGCCTTTCTGAAGGAAATGGCGACGATGCGCATGATCAGCGGCCCGAAGACAGTGACAAGCGTCTTCCTCGGCGGCGGCACGCCGTCGCTGATGAAGCCGGAAACGGTCGGCGCAGTGCTCGATAGCATTGCTAGGACATGGCATGTGCCTGATGGTATCGAGATCACCATGGAAGCTAATCCGTCCAGCGTCGAAGCGGAGCGCTTTCGCGGCTATCGCGCCGCTGGCGTCAATCGCGTGTCGATGGGCGTGCAGGCGCTGAACGACCGCGACCTGAAATTCCTCGGACGTCTGCACAATGTCGAGGATGCGCTGAAGGCGATCAGGCTGGCGCGCGAGATCTTTCCGCGTATGTCCTTCGACCTCATCTATGCTCGCCCGAACCAGACCGCCGAGGAATGGGAGCGCGAGCTAAAAGAGGCAATCTCCTATGCGGTCGATCACCTCTCGCTCTATCAGCTGACGATCGAGGAAGGCACGCCCTTCTACGGCCTTCACAAGGCCGGAAAGCTGATCGTGCCCGATGGCGATCAGTCGGCGCTGCTTTATGAAGCGACGCAGGAAATCACCGAGCGCGAGGGCATGCCGGCCTATGAGGTCTCCAATCACGCGCGCCCCGGCGCCGAGAGCCGGCACAATCTCACCTATTGGCGCTACGGAGACTATGCAGGCATCGGCCCCGGCGCCCACGGCCGCCTTACCAGAGGCCCGCAGAAGCTGGCGACCGCGACCGAGCGCAAGCCTGAGAGCTGGCTCGAGATGGTCGAGCGCGACGGCCACGGCATGGTCGACCAGGAAATGCTTGGGTTTGACGAACAGGCCGACGAATTGCTGCTGATGGGCCTGCGGCTGCGGGAGGGCGTCGATCTCGCCCGCTGGCAGCAGCTTTCCGGCCGCGATCCCGATCCGCGGCGCGAGGCGTTTTTACTGGAACACGGCTTCATAGAGCGGATCGGCAATTCCCGCCTGCGCTGCACGCCGGCGGGAATGCTGGTTCTCGACTCGGTCGTCGCCGATCTCGCCTGCTGACCACTTTCCCCTCGAGAGGGGCGTCACGAAGCGGCGGATGGGGGTGATCCCGCATGTGAGATGATGACTCGGCTGTTGACGAGATCGCCCCCTCTCCCCGTCAAAACGGGGAGAGGGCTGGGGTGAGGGGCACCTTCTATTTCATATGCAATGGCCCTACCCTCGAGGGAAGGGTGAAGAGGCGGCCATCGATTGCCGCCAGACCCACCGCGATCAGTGCCATGCCGATGAAATGCTTCGGCTGCAGGCTTTCGCCGAGAATGAGCGCGCCGAGCAGTATGGCGCTGACGGGGATCAGGAAAGTCACCAGCATCAGATTGGTGGCGCCGGCCGTCGCCAGGATGCGGAAGAACAACACATAGGCGATGGCGGTCGACAGGATGGCCAGGCCGGCCAGCGCCGCCCAAGTCTCGGTGGACGGCATTGCCAGCGTCCACGGGCGATCGACGAAGAGCGCGATTGGCAGCAGCATTATCGCCGAGCCCGTAACCTGACCGGCGGCCGGAATGATCGGTGCCAGCCCCATGCGGCGGAAGCGCCGACCGAAAATACCGGCGAGTGAGTAGCTGAAAGCAGCGCCCAGCACAGCCAGCTGCGCCAGCACGTTGGAACCGAGGCTCGTCAGCACCGAGGGGCCGATCATCAGGGCCACGCCGACAAAGCCGACGATGACGCCGAGCAGGCGGTTGCCGGTCATCTTCTCATCCTCCGTCAGGAAATGGGCGACGACGACGGCGAAGAGCGGCGTGGTGGCATTGAGGATGGAGGCAAGCCCGCTGGCGATATGGGTTTGCCCCCAGACGATCAGCAGGAAGGGAATGACATTGTTAAGGAAGCCCATGCCGAAGAAGGCGAGCCAGGTCTGACGGTCCTTCGGCATCGCATGTCCGGTGGCACGCACGATGACATGCAGAGCAATAGCGGCGAGTGCGACGCGCGCCGTGACGATGGTGAAGGGCGGCAGTTCACGCACCAGAATGCCGTTGAACAGGAAGGAGCCGCCCCATAGGACGGATAGCCCCACCAGCATGCTCCATTCGACCGCGCCCATGGATTTCTGTGCCATCTGATCATCTCCAGCATCAGCTGATTGAGTTTTACTTATTTGTTGCCAATCGCGACATGATTGCCAACCACCGTAATTGCTGGAATAATCGCTCTATATGGAGGCTCTGGCAAACGAGTCTTTTTCGAATTATGGTTTAGCTGAGCTCAATCATCATGGATCAACTGCCATCCCTTTCGGCGCTGCGCGCCTTCGAGGCCTCCGCCCGGCATCTCAGCATGACGCTGGCTGCAGGCGAGCTGCGTGTGACGCCAGGCGCCATCAGCCTGCAGATCCGCGACCTCGAAAGCAGCCTCGGGGTACGGCTTTTCGAGCGGCGAGCCCGCAGCCTGGCGCTGACGAGTGAAGGCGCCGAGTATTTCGCGACAATGCGAACGGCCTTCCGCCTCATCCGCGAGGCGACAGCGGCCTTGGCGATGCGCGCCAAGGATACGGTGCTGACCCTTACCTGCACTGCCGGCTTTGCCACGCACTGGCTGGTGCCGCGGCTGCGGCGCTTCGAGGAGGCCCATCCCGATATCGACCTGCGCATCAGCGCTTCCTATCGCATGATGGATTTCCAGCGGGATGGGATCGACATTGCCATTCGCCACGGCCTCGGCGGTTACGAGGGCCTGGCAAGCGAGAGATTTCTCGATGACGAATATGTTCCGGTCTGCACGCCGGAAATGGCAGCGGCGCTTGGCCCCTCTCCCGCTGTCGATGACTTGGCCGGCCTGACGCTGATCCACGATGTCTATCGGCGCGACTGGGAGCTCTGGCTGAAGGCGGTCGGCGCCACGCGGGTGGATGCCATGCACGGACCGGTCTTCACCGATGGCATGGGCGCTTATCACGCCATGAAGGCAGGCCTCGGCATCGCGCTGATGCGCCGGTCCTTCGTGGAGCAGGAGCTGGCTGAGGGCACGCTCGTTGCGCCTTTCCCGACCGGATTTGCGAGCGCGCTTGCCTATCATCTCGTCTATCAGCCGGGTGCGCTGGAAAGGCCGGCCGTCGCGGCCCTGCGCGCCTGGTTATTTTCAGAGGTATCGCGCACGACGCCGCCGACCTAAAGTGCGCTTGGAGCGCAAAAAGAAACGGCCGGCGATCAAGCCGGCCGTAGACTATGTGGTGAATGCCGATCGCTCGGCTTACTCGTTGATGAGGCGCTTCAGCAGCTCGATCTCGTGCGACAGCTTGCTGTCGCCGGCGATCAGTTCCTCGATCTTGCGCACCGCATGCAGAACGGTGGTGTGATCGCGGCCACCGAAGCGACGGCCGATTTCCGGAAAGGAACGCGGCGTCAGCGTCTTCGACAGGTACATGGCGATCTGGCGTGGCTTTACAATGACGCGCGTGCGGCGGTTCGAAACCAGTTCCTGGCGCGACACATTGTAGTGGCGGGCGACGATGCGCTGGATGTCCTCGATGCGGACGCGGCGCGGCTCGCCGGAGCCGACCAGATGCGCCAGCAGCTCGTCGACGCGCTCGACCGTCAGGTTCGGCTCAAAGGAGCGGCGGAAGATAAGCTGGTTGAAGGCTCCTTCCAGCTCGCGGCCGCTGGCGGTGACATTGCGGGCGACATGCGAGAGGATTTCGGCCGGGATTTCCAGCGACGGATCATCCTGACGGGCAGCATCGAGACGGCGCTTGAGGATCTCAAGGCGCATTTCATAGTCCGGCGCCTCGACTTCGATCGCTACACCGCCCTGCAGGCGCGAACGAACGCGGGGATCGAGCGATTCCAGCTCCCAGGGAGCGCGATCGGCAGCAACGACGACCTGCTTGGCGCTGTCGAGCAGCATGTTCAACAGATGGCAGAACTCGTGCTGGATCATCTTGCCCTGCAGGAACTGCATGTCGTCGATGATGAGCAGGTCGATATTGCGCAGCGAGTCCTTCAGCGTCAGCGCGTCATTATCGCGGATAGCGGTTGCGAAGCGCCACATGAAGTATTCCGCCGTCAGATAGACGACACGCAGGCCGCGCGGGTTCTGCACCGCTGCATTGGCGATCGCCTGCAGCAGATGCGTCTTGCCGAGACCAACGGTCGCATGGACGAAGAGCGGATTGAAACGCACGGCGCCGGAGCCGGCTTCGGCGATGGTCTTTGCCGCGGCAAGGCTGACGCGGTTCGAGCTGCCTTCGACGAACGTATCGAAGGTAAAGCGGGAATCGAGCGGAGACCCGAAAAGCGGCGCACCGGCCGTTGCAGGCCGCGCAGCCGCAGCCGCGCTCACGGCCTGGGCGACGACCTGGCCCGCCGGCTGAGCGACGGCGCGACGGATCGGCGCGACAGCCGTTTGATCCGGCACCGCCGGCTGCTCATCGGCGCATGGCTTCGCGCCCTGCCGGGTCGCGGTGCGCACCAGAATTTCGACTTTGAGGATCTCGGCATCCTCAGCCTGGAACAGGCTGGTGATGAGATCGAGATAGCGATTGTTGATCCAGGACTTCAGAAATGTCGTCGGGACCGTGAGGCGAACGACGCTCTTCGATACCGAATGAAGCTTGAGCCGCGCAAACCAGCTGGCATAGACATCGGGTCCGACCTGAGCCTTCAAGCGCGCGCTGACGCGCTCGAACAAGTTACTTTGCGCCACGTCACCCTTTTCCCCCGCCGCTTCTAAGCAAACCGCACCGAACGCCTGCGCATTGTCCCCATTTTCCAACGCACCCGTCGCCCTCGTATGTATCTGCATATAGTGCCGCCTTCCACAGTCTCTTTATAGGGCGGGAGCACATCACTGCCGCCCTTGGTTCTTCGCCATGGCATGACGGTCACGCTCGTTGTCCAAGCTGCGCCGCATACCGGTTCATCAGCCACGCCCGGCCTGCGGGCTTTACAGGAACACTGTGGCAAAAACCGCTCTTTAAAGCAGCCTTCGTCTCGGCGTCTGTAACCGGAGCATCAATCGGCCCTCGTATTCCGACTGACCGCTCCAATGGCTGTCAATTTTTCTCCCCTCCCCGCAGCCACGCCAATGATTTGGGCCGCAAAGGACAGACAAGCTTCCTCGTTCCGCAAGCGTCGCCGCTTCCGGTTCTTACTCGTCAACTGTTTGAAAAAACGGAACTGAACTGCTCCGTCACAAGAGACAAAACCACCTCCACCGCCATACGTGACGGTGTTTGCCGAAGCCGTTTAAGGTGAGATCCGCGCCCCTTGTTGAAATCCATTTAGGCAGGATCGAAGGCAGATATCAACGATGAATTTTACACAAAATTAAGAGGCGGCCATTGACTCCGGAGGCCATTTTTGACTGTCACAAGCCCTTCAAAAAAGAATCGCTGTTGAATCAAAGAGATTCCTGTCGAACGCGATTCCCACAGCTTTCAAAAGAAAAAAAATAAAAAATCCCTTGACTCAGTTGTGAGCCGGCAATGCGTCATGCAGATCACCCAGCGCTGGGATATCCTGCCGCAACCCTTTGTTTCCAAAGGTATATTTCTGTCACGTCAATGACATGATCGACCGGCCATTTTTGGCAATGCGGCATTTTTTTGGCCGAATCCAAAAAGCCCGGCGCGAGGGCCGGGCTTAACTCTAACGATTAAATCGTTAACGAAAGATTATACAGTCGGGGCCGAAAGGGCCTTCACACGCTTGGCAAGACGCGAAACCTTGCGGGAAGCGGTGTTGGCGTGAAGCACGCCCTTGGTGGCTGCGCGAGCCAGTTCCGGCTGAGCAGCAACGAAAGCTGCCTTTGCGCGATCTGCATCACCCGATGCGATGGCTTCTTCGACCTGGCGAACGAACGTGCGAACGCGCGAGCGACGAGCCTTGTTGACATCGGTGCGGCGGGCGATCTTGCGGGTCGCTTTTTTCGCCGAGGTAGTATTGGCCATGTATGCCTCTCTTAGAATTCGAACAAAACTCCATCCTTGCGGCGCGGGCCCCATGGCCACTTCATCCAGCAATGCGGGAGCAATTGCGGAAAACCAGAGCGGCTTTCCAAACTGTGGCGGGCATATAACCGGAATGAGCCGCGGCGTCAACGCGGATTCTCGCCAAACCCGCGTAATTCCTGAATCCCGACCCTTAGCGGTTCTTGAAGGACGGCTTGCGCTTCTCAACGAAGGCCGCCATGCCCTCCTTCTGATCCTCTGTGGCAAACAGGCTATGGAACAGGCGGCGCTCGAAACGCAACCCTTCCTCAAGCGTGGTTTCGAAAGCGCGGTTGACCGCTTCCTTGGCCATCAGCACCGAGGGCCGCGATAGCGATGCGATCTTGGCGGCGGCGGCCAGCGCTTCGTCCAAGAGCTTGTCCGCCGGCACGACGCGCGCCACGAGGCCGGAACGTTCCGCCTCTGCCGCATCCATCATGCGACCGGTCAATACCAGGTCCATCGCCTTCGCCTTGCCGACCGCGCGCGTGAGTCGCTGTGAGCCGCCCATGCCAGGGATGACGCCGAGCGTGATTTCCGGCTGGCCGAATTTGGCGGTCTCCGAGGCGATGATGAAATCGCACATCATCGCCACCTCGCAGCCGCCGCCGAGCGCGAAGCCGCTGACCGCCGCGATAACGGGCTTGCGGGCATTGGCGATCTCGGCCCAGCCGCTGAAGAAGTCATTCTTGTAAGCGTCGACGAAATCGAGCGACTGCATTTCCTTGATGTCGGCGCCGGCGGCAAAGGCCTTTTCCGAGCCGGTGAGCACGATCGCGCCGATGGCATCATCGAGATGAAAAGCGGCATAGGCCTGCTTTAATTCGGAGAGGACCGTTGAATTCAGCGCATTCAGCGCCTGCGGCCGATTGATCCTGATGAGACCGACGGCCCCATGTGTTTCGACGATGAGGGTTTCGTAAGCCACGTCTCTCTCCCTTTTACCAGCTTTGGACCTTCAATCAGCCTTGGCAGGAAGCGCAGTAGAAAGAAGAGCGCCCCGCCTGGACGATGCGACTGACCGTACCGCCGCAACCGGGCGTACTGCAAGGCTGGCTTTCACGATCATAGACGGAAAAGGAATGCTGGAAATAGCCGAGCGAACCGTCCGTCTGGATATGATCGCGCAACGACGAACCGCCTGCGGCTATCGCATCGGCAATGACCTCGCGGATCGCCTCGACCAGCGCCAGCAGCGCTTCGGTCGGTTTGCCGGTATCCATAACCAGCGTGCCGGCGGCACGCAACGGCGACAGGTGAGAGCGCCACAGCGCCTCGCACACATATATATTGCCGAGACCGGCGATGTTCTTCTGGTCCAGCAGCGCGCTCTTCAGCGGCTGCGCCTTGCCGGCGAAACGCTTAGCCAGATAATCGGCATCGAGTTCATTACCCGTGGGTTCCGGCCCGAGATCGCGGAAGAAGGGATGGCTGGCCATCTCGGTCCGCCTGACCATGTCCATGAAGCCAAAGCGACGTGGGTCGTTATAGATGACGCGTGCATCACCGCCAGCGCTCGCCAGATGGAAGACCACATGATCGTGCTTCTCGTCCTTGGAACGGGGATGATGGAATTCGCCCGGCGTTCGCGCCTCCCGACCGGCTTCGACCCGAAACGAACCGGACATGCCGAGATGCGCGACGATCGTCTTGCCATCATCGAGATCGATCAGCAGGTATTTCGCACGGCGCGACAGCGACGCGATGCCGCGGCCCGAAGCGGCCTCAGCGAAATCGACAGGGAAAGGAAAGCGCAGATCGTTGCGGCGCAGCTCCAATTCCTTGAGAACCGCACCTTCCATGGAAGGTGCCAGCCCGCGTCTGACGGTTTCGACCTCTGGTAATTCCGGCATGGCTATCCATCTTTATGTTTCAACCGCTTATGATCTGAGCTATAGGCCAAAGCATTGCGGCTGTTGATCTGGCTGATGAGATAGCGTGGCAAACGCGATTTCGCTATGGTCCGCCGCTGAATACTGCATAATTCCTTAGACCGGAATCGATTTAAGGAGAGAATTGTGCAGCAAGTTTAAAGTGTTACAGCGACCCTTGCGCGCCATAAATGACGCGCGGCGCTGTAATGTAACGGAGTTGAGCCGATGGCAGACAGCCGCACCTCCGCCGATGGCGGCATGGAAACATCCTATGGCTTCCGCGAAGTAGCCGATGGTGAAAAGCAGGGCCTCGTCAACGAGGTGTTCCACAAGGTCGCCAAGCGCTACGACGTCATGAATGATGTCATGTCCATGGGCATGCATCGCGCCTGGAAGGATGCGATGGTCGCGGCGCTCAACCCGCGCAAGGATCCCGCCTACAAGGTGCTCGATGTTGCCGGCGGTACGGGCGATATCGCCTTCCGTATCGTCGAGGCCTCGAACCGGCTGGCGCACGCGACGGTGCTCGACATTAACGGCTCGATGCTGGGCGTCGGTGCCGAACGCGCTGAAAAGAAGAAGCTCTCCGACAATCTCACCTTCGTCGAGGCGAATGCCGAGGAACTGCCTTTCGAGCCGAATTCCTTTGACGCTTATACGATCGCCTTCGGCATCCGCAACGTTCCGCATATCGATGTGGCATTGAAGGAAGCCTATCGCGTGCTGAAGCGCGGCGGCCGGCTGCTCGTGCTCGAATTCTCCGAAGTCGATCTGCCGCTGCTCGACCGCGTCTACGACGCCTGGTCCTTCAACGCCATTCCGAAGTTCGGCAAGGCGATCACCGGCGATGCCGAGCCCTATCAATATCTAGTGGAATCGATCCGCAAGTTCCCGAACCAGCAGGACTTCGCGACGATGATCCGCGAGGCCGGCTTCTCGCGCGTGAGCTTCACCAATTACACCGGCGGCATTGCCGCGCTGCACTCCGGCTGGAAGCTCTGAAGCATGATATCCAGTCACCCGATCCGGCTTTTGGCCTCCATGTTCCGAGACCTTGAGACGATATGAGTGCTTTCAGCGCATATTTCGGCCTTGTTCGGGTCGGCTGGGTGCTCGTGCGCGAAGGCGTGGTCATGGCGCTGCCATCGGAAGGGCTGCCGCCCTCCGTCAGCCTTGCCAAATCCTTCGTCAGCATCTTTGCCCGCCGGAAGGCGAAGAGCCAGGCCCGCAGCGACCGGCTTGCCCAGGCAGTCGAGCGGCTCGGGCCTTCCTATGTGAAGATCGGCCAGTTCCTGGCGACTCGACCCGATGTCGTCGGCGTCGACATGGCGAACGACCTGTCGAAGCTTCAGGACAGGATGGCTTTTTTTCCGCACACTATGGCGACGGCAGCGATCGAGGCGTCGCTCGGGCGGCGGATCGACGATCTCTACGCCAGCTTCGGCGAGCCGATTGCCGCCGCGTCGATAGCGCAGGTGCATCCGGCGGAGGTCGACACGGCCGAAGGGCGCAAGCGCGTTGCCGTCAAGGTGGTCCGGCCTGGCGTGCGCCAGCGCTTTTCCAACGATATCAAGGCAATGTATCTCGTGGCGGGTATGCAGGAGCGGTTCATGCCCTCCAGCCGGCGCCTTCGGCCCGTGGAAGTGACCAAGACGCTCGAGCAGACCACGAAGGTCGAGATGGATCTGCGGCTGGAAGCCGCCGCGCTCTCCGAGATCGCCGAAAACACCGAGAAGGATCCCGGCTTCCGCGTTCCGAAGGTCGACTGGGAGCGTACCGGCCGCGACGTCATCACCATGGAGTGGATCGACGGCGTGAAGATGTCCGACGTCGAGGGCTTAAAAGCCGCCGGACACGATCTCAATGCACTCGCCGA
Organism: Martinezella sp. CNPSo 3795; assembly: GCF_057784475.1. Taxonomy (NCBI): domain Bacteria; kingdom Pseudomonadati; phylum Pseudomonadota; class Alphaproteobacteria; order Hyphomicrobiales; family Rhizobiaceae; genus Martinezella; species Martinezella sp. CNPSo 3795. The sequence continues at coordinate 256,789 of NZ_JBXSOQ010000005.1, forward strand.
TACGCTGATCCAGTCCTTCCTGCGCCATACGCTGCGCGACGGCTTCTTCCATGCCGACATGCACCCCGGCAATCTCTTCGTCGATCCCACCGGCATGATCGTCGCAGTCGACATGGGCATCGTCGCCCGCCTGGGAAAGAAGGAACGCCGCTTCCTCGCCGAAATCCTGTACGGCTTCATCACCCGCGATTATGTCCGGGTGGCCGAAGTGCATTTCGAAGCCGGCTACGTACCTGCCCATCACAATACCGAGAGTTTTGCGCAGGCCATCCGTGCCATCGGCGAGCCGATCCATGGCCAGCCGGCCGAAACCATCTCCATGGGCAAGCTTCTGACCCTGCTCTTCGAAGTGACCGAACTCTTCGACATGGAAACGCGGCCCGAGCTGGTGATGCTGCAGAAAACCATGGTCGTGGTCGAGGGCGTATCGCGCATGCTCAATCCGCGCTTCAACATGTGGAAAGCATCCGAACCGGTGGTCGGCGACTGGATCCGCACCAATCTCGGCCCGAAGCGGATCATGACCGATCTGAAGGATGGTTTGAAGGCAGCTGTGAAGCTCGCCGAAGCCGCGCCTGAGATTGCGGCCAAGACCGAAAAATTCCACCACGAACTGCTGCATATGAGCGAAAACGGCCTGCGTTTCGATCCGCAGACCGCCGAAGCGATCGGCAAGGCCGAGGCCAAGCACAGCCGCTCCGGCCGCTTCGCACTTTGGGTGATTGCGCTGACGCTGCTTTACATCGCCTGGCATCTTGGCTGATCGCCAAGCTTTCTGATGCTTCTCTCTCGCCTCGGCCGAAATAGCTTGGCCGGCGCGGGAAGCCGCATGCGCGCGCAAACATAGAGTTGCGCGATGTGCGCACTCGTCTCAAAATCAGTCTGTCCGGCACTGATCAAGGTGTTCGTCATTTGGGATATCCCATTGACGATAAGGCTCGCATAGCCTTGCAAAAAAGGAGAACAGCAGAGATGGAGCGTCAGAGAGCCGGCATCGAACTCACCGGACAACCCCTTGGGTTCAGCGATCTGGTGCGGATCGGCGCGGGGGCGGTGCTGCCGTCGGCATCGGAAAGCGGCATGGCGCGGGTGCGACTGGCGCGCAACGTTCTCGAAAGCACCATTCAATCGGGCATGCCGGTCTACGGCTCGACAACGGGTGTCGGAGCCATGAAAGATGTCGAATGGTCCCCCGAGGATCTCGATGCCTTCAATCTCGGTCTCGTGCGCGCCCATCATTTCGGCACAGGCGCCCCCTTCTCCATGTCGGTCGTCCGCAATGCCATGGCGATCCGCGTCAACACGGCTCTCACCGGTCAGGTCGGTTGTTCGCAAGAACTGATCGAAGCCTATCTGCAGCTCTTGAGCTCGGATGTCATTCCCGTCGTCAGGCGCACGGGCTCGATCGGCTGCGCGGATATCGGTCTGATGGGCCAGATCGGCGCGGTTCTGACTGGCGTTGGCGAAGCCGTCTATCGCGGCCGGCGCATGCAGGCTGCCGATGCCTTCGATGCCGCCGGTATCGCTCCCGTCAGGATGATGCCCCGCGACAGCCTGGCCTCGCTCAGCGTCAATGCGGTCAGCTTCGCAGCCGCTGCAGAGACGACCCGCAACGCCGCCGCCTCGATCCGCGTGCTGCTTGCGACTGGCATGATGGCCGCTGGCGCGCTCGGCGCCTCTCGCGATCCGTGGATTTCCGTGCGCCATGTCGGCACCGCGCGCGAAGCCCTGATCGGTGCCTGGCTCTGTAACGCCTCGGAAGAATGGCCCTGGCCGGTCGCCACCCATGTGCAGGACCCGCTCAGCCTGCGCATGATCGCCCAGGTCTTCGGCGCCGTCATCGAAAATCTCCTGACCGCCGGCCACAAAATTCTGGCCGCGACCGGCCGTTCGGATGACAACCCGGTCATCGTCGACGGTCGCGTGATGACCTCAGGCGGCTCTCTTCCGCTCGATGTCACCGTGCTTCTGGAAGCGGCGGTCATCTGCATGGCCCATGCCGCCCGCAACGCCTTTAATCGCTGCGTCCTGCTCGGCAACGGCCAGCGGCGCGGCCTGCCCGTCAATCTGGTGCCCGAAGGCAGGATCGCGACCGGCTTCGGCCCCATCATCAAGCTCGCCGGCGAGATCTTCTCGCGCGTTCTCTCCATGTCCAATCCGGTCTCGGCGCAGTCGCTGGTGGTTGCGGCGGGAATGGAAGACGAGGCCGCCTTCCTGCCGCTGGTCATCGAACGTTTCGAGCGGCAGATGCGGGCACTGAAGCGTCTGGCCGCCCTTGAGGCCCTGCTTTCGGCACAGGCAATGGACATTCTCGGCGACAAGCCGGAAGGCGTGGCGCGCATGCTCTACGACGTCGTGCGCAAGCATGCCGACTTCTATGTCGTCGACCGTCCCCTTTCGGCCGAAGTCGAGGCGATCGAGGAGGAGCTCGGCTCGGAGTCCTTCGTCTCTGACTTGATCGCCCACAAGCCGATCATCGCCTATGATGACTTCTTCGCGCTCGGCTCGCTGGAGCGGGTCGAAGAGCGGCTTTATCGCGACACCATTGCCATCTGAACCAACCGACGAGCGAGGGAATGCGCATGGCCGATTTCGATCTTGTTCTGCAAGGCACTGTGGTTCTGCCTGAACGCATCGTGGAAGCCGGCTATGTCGCCGTGCGTGACGGCAAGATCGCCGAGATCGGCATCGGCGTGCCTCCGGCCGCGCGCGAGCGGCATCTGCTCGGCAAGGCGCTGATCCTGCCTGGCGCAATCGACGCGCAAGTGCATTCGCTCTCTCAGAAGGATCAGGAGGATTTCGTCTGGTCGACGCGCTCGGCAGCTGCCGGCGGCGTCACCACCATCGTCGACATGCCCTATGACGAAGGCAATCTCGTCTGCTCGGCAGCGGCGGTGAAGAAGAAGATCGACCATGCCGCGCCGCAATCGCGCGTCGACTTTGCTCTTTATGGCACGGTCGATCCGGAAGAAGGCCCGGCGCGCATCGCCGAGATGGTCGAGGCCGGTGTCGCCGCCTTCAAATTCTCCACCTTCGGCACCGACCCCAAGCGTTTCCCGCGCATTCCGCCCGCCCTGCTCGATGCGTGCTTTGCCGCCATCGCGCCCACGGGCCTGACAGCCGGCGTGCACAACGAGGATGACGAAGCAGTCCGCACCTACATGGAGCAGGTTAAGGCGAGCGGTATCACCGACTATCGCGCTCACGGCCTGTCCCGCCCGCCAATCACCGAACTGCTTGCCATGCACACGATCTTCGAGACGGGCGCAGATACCGGCTGCCCAGCGCATGTCGTGCATTGCTCGCTCGGCCGCGGCTATGACATAGCCCGCGCCTATCGCCGCGACGGCTTCGAAGCGACGGTCGAGTGCTGCATCCATTACCTGACGCTCGATGAGGAAAACGATGTGCGGCGCCTTGGCGGTAAGGCGAAAATTAATCCGCCGATCCGCCCCCGCGCCGAAGTGGAAACCTTGTGGCGCAAGGTGGCGGAGGGCAATGTCTGGCTCGTCTCGACCGATCATGTCAGCTGGTCGGAAAACCGCAAAACCAATCCGGATATGCTGGCGAATGCTTCCGGCGTGCCGGGACTGGAGGTCATGGTGCCGCTCTTCGTAAAGGGTGCTCTGGAGCGCGGCGTGCCGCTGACCTGGGCGGCGAAGCTGATGGCGGAAAACCCAGCTAAGCATTTCCGCCTCGACCATATCAAAGGCGCGCTGACGCCGGGCAAGGACGCCGATATCGTCGTTCTGGAACCGCGCGAAACGATCTATGACGCGGCGGCCAGCGGCAATAACGTCGTCGGCTGGAGCCCCTATAACGGCATCCGCCTGCCCTGGACTGTGTCCGCCGCCTATCTTAGAGGCAAGCAGATCACCGAGGGACAGAAGGTGCTGGCCGAACCCGGCTCCGGCAGCTTTGTCCGTCCCTTGCCTCGCCAAGTCATTGCCGGAGATGCAGCCTGATGACCGAAACCAAGCGCCACAACCTGCCCGTAAACGCCGATCGCATCGCCGAGGATATCGATGCGCTGGCAAGGATTACCGATCCGGGCCACCCGTGGACCCGCCGCGCCTTCTCGCCGCTCTTCCTCGAAGGGCGCGCCTATATCGAGGCACGGATGAAGGCGGCAGGGCTTGAGACCCGCATCGACGCCGCCGGCAATCTGATCGGCCGGCGTACCGGCGCCAAGCCTGGCCTCGGAACGATCCTTGTCGGCTCGCATTCCGACACCGTGCCCGACGGGGGCCGTTTCGATGGCATTGCCGGCACGATCGCAGCGCTCGAAGTTGCGCGCTCCTTGAAGGATCGCGGCATCGAGCTCGACCATGATCTGGAAATCGTCGATTTCCTCGCCGAAGAAGTCAGCATCTTCGGCGTCTCCTGCATCGGCAGCCGCGGCATGACCGGGCAGATCCCCGAGGCGTGGCTCTCCCGCGTGAGCGGCGACCGCACGCTTTCTGAAGGAATTGCCGAAGTCGGCGGTGATCCCTCCGTGCTGCTCTCCCAGAAGCGGCCGGATCTCGCCGGCTTCCTGGAGCTGCATATCGAGCAGGGCCCGGTGCTGGAAGCCGAGAACAAGGATATCGGCATCGTCACCGCGATCGCCGGCATCACCCGCATCGAAATCACCGTGGAAGGCCGCGCCGATCATGCCGGCACGACGCCGATGGACCGCCGTGCAGATGCGCTGGTGGCGGCCTCGCAGCTCGTCCTCGATATTCGTCAACGCGCGGCGGAGCAGGCGAAAACGCCGGGCCATTTCGCCGCGACCGTCGGCGAATTCCGCATCGAGCCGAATGCCGCCAATGTCGTGCCATCCAAGGTCGTGCTGTTGATCGACGGCCGCGCCGAAATCCGCCGCGACATGGAGGATTTCCTGGCCTGGATTGACGGTGAGGTGAAGACCATCGCCGCCGATTATGGCGTGACGATCAACCCGCCGGTGCGTGTCTCCGACAACATGCCGACGCCGGGCGCTCCGGTACTGCTCGAAACGCTCGAACGCGCCTGCGAGACTGTCGGCGCCAAACATCGCCGTATGGCCTCCGGCGCCGGTCACGACACGGCCTGGATCGCTAAGGTCGCGCCGGCCGCCATGATCTTCGTGCCCTGCAAGGAAGGCCGCAGCCATTGCGCCGAGGAATGGGCCGAGAAGGACGACATCGCCATGGGCGCCGCCGTGCTTTTCGAAGCGGTGCGCGACATGGACAAGAACCTCAAACAGAACCGGGAGTAGCCGATGGGACGCATACTCGTTGCCAAGGATGTGGAAGCGGCCGTCAAGGGCGGCTCCGTTTACGCCGCAGGCGGTGGCGGCTGGGCCGATCATGGCCGCATGCTGGGCTATGCAGCCGTCAATGTCGGCAAGCCGGAGCTGGTGTCAATCGACGAATTGAACGACAATGACTGGATCGCCACGGCTGCCGCCATTGGCGCGCCGGCCTCCACCACCCCCTGGGAAATGCAGGGCATCGACTACGTCAAGGCCGTGCAGCTCCTGCAGGACGAACTTGGCGAGAAGCTTTCCGGCCTGATCATCGGCCAGAATGGCAGATCCTCCACGCTGAACGGCTGGCTTCCATCGGCGATCCTCGGAACGAAGGTGGTGGACGCCGTGGGCGATATCCGTGCTCATCCCACGGGCGACATGGGCTCGATCGGCATGGCCGGCTCGCCGGAGCAAATGATCCAGACCGCCGTCGGCGGCAATCGCGCCGAGAACCGCTATATCGAACTGGTCGTGAAAGGCGCGACGGCAAAGATTTCGCCGATCCTGCGTGCGGCCTCCGATCAATCCGGCGGCTTCATCGCCTCCTGCCGCAATCCGCTGCGCGCCTCTTACGTCCGTACGCATGCGGCGCTCGGCGGCATCTCCATGGCGCTTTCGCTCGGTGAAGCGATCATCGAGGCGGAAAAGAAGGGTGGCAGCGCGGTCATCGACGCCATCTGCAAGACAACAGGCGGCCATATCCTGGCCGAAGGTACGATCACAAAGAAGGACGTCGTCTACACGAAGGAAGCCTTCGACATCGGCACCATTACGGTCGGCAGCGGCGACAAGGCCGTCATCATGCATGTGATGAACGAATACATGGCCGTCGAGGATGCCGGCGGCAAGCGCCTGGCAACCTTCCCTTCCGTCATCACCACGCTGTCGCCGGAAGGCGAACCCTTGAGCGTCGGCCAGCTGCACGAGGGTATGACGGTCTTCATCCTGCATGTACCGATGGATATCATTCCGCTGTCTGCCAGCGTGCTCGACCCCACGGTCTATCCCTCTGTCGAAAAAGCCATGGGTATCGAGATAGCGAAATACGCTCTGACCGCCAAGAAGAACTGACGGGAAAGCTTGGAAGCGCGGGAGGCGCAGATGGCTCGCGACGCAGGTCTTGAAGAATTGCTGAGAGAAGAGCTCGGGCGACGGCCCGGGCTCAGGGAGAAAGGAATGTTCGGCGGCTGGGCCTTTCTGCTCAATGGCCATCTCATGTGCGGCGCCCGTGATGATGGGATGCTGATCCGCCTTGGCAAAGGCAACGATGCCTGGGCGCTGGAGCAGCACGACGTCAAACCCATGCAGTTGGGCGGCCGGAAAATGCTGGGATGGGTGCGCGCCGGGCCGGACGCCTATGGCAATGACATGCTGCGCAAGCGGCTGCTTCTGGCTGCGCTGGACTTCGTCGAAGGCCTGCCGCCGAAGTGAACGCGTATTGAAGAACACTCCTCTTCTCCCCAGCGGGGAGAAGATGTCCGTCAGGACAGATGAGGGGGTGAGCGACTAAGGAGCGAACGTCTGAGCGGTACGCGAAGACGATATGTGCCGCATCGCCCCCCTCATCCGACCCTTCGGGCCACCAACCGGGGTCGAGCCACGGGTCTCGACCCGTCCTTCGAACCCCCGCTGGGGAGAAGAAGAGACTATCAAACAAGAGGAAAAGCAATCATGCCGAAAGCCAATCCACGTCACCCGAAATTCCCCATCCCGGGCGGGCCGGAGCTGCGTGCCAAGGGCTGGCGACAGGAGGCCCTGTTGCGCCTGCTCGAAAACGTGCTTTCGGTCGGTGAAGATCCCGACAATCTCGTCGTCTACGCCGCGCTCGGCAAGGCAGCGCGCAACTGGGCGGCGCATAAGGGCATCGTCAAGGCGCTGACCGAAATGGATGAGAACCAGACCCTGCTCATCCAGTCGGGTAAGCCGATCGGCCTGATTCGCACGCATGACAAGGCGCCGCTCGTCATCATGGCGAATTGCAACATCGTCGGGCAATGGGCGAAGGCGGAGGTGTTCTACGAGCTGCAGCGCAAAGGCCTGATCTGCTGGGGCGGCCTGACGGCAGGCGCCTGGCAATATATCGGCAGCCAGGGCGTCATCCAGGGGACTTACGAAATCTTCATGCGCATCGCCGAGCGCCGCTTCGGCGGCGACCTCTTCGGTCGTTTCGTGCTGACAGCCGGCCTCGGCGGCATGGGCGGCGCGCAGCCGCTCGCCGGACGCATGGCGGGGGCTGCGATCCTCTGCATCGATATCGATGCCGATCGCGCCAGGAAGCGCCAGGAAATCGGCTATCTGCAGGAAATCGCACCCGATCTCGATTCCGCGCTGGCGATGATCGACGCCGCCGTCAAGGAAAAGCGGGCGTTTTCCGTCGGCCTCGTCGGCAATGCGGCCGAGATCTATCCAGAGATCGCGCGACGCGGCATCGTGCCCGATATTGTCACCGACCAGACCTCGGCGCACGATCTCGTCTATGGTTACGTGCCGAAGGGCATGAGCCTGCAGCAAGTTCGGGATCTCCGCGATGACGGCCAGGGCCAGCTCATGGCGGCCAGCCGCGCCTCGATCGTCGAACACGTGAAGGCCATGCTGGACTTCCAGAAAAAAGGCTCCGAAGTCTTCGACAACGGCAACCTGATCCGCACACAGGCGAAGGAAGGCGGCGTTGCGAACGCCTTCGATATTCCGATCTTCACCGAAGCCTATCTCAGGCCGCTCTTCTGCCGTGCCATCGGGCCCTTCCGCTGGATGGCGCTTTCAGGCGAGGAAAGCGATATCGCGCGCATCGACGATCTGCTGCTGGAAATGTTCCCGGACAACAAGATCATCACGAACTGGATCAAGCTTGCCCGTCAGCACGTGCCTTTCGAAGGCCTGCCGGCACGCATTGCCTGGCTCGGCCATGGCGAGCGCACCGCCCTTGCCCGTCGCGTCAACGAGCTCGTGGCGAGCAGCGAACTCAAAGGTCCGATCGCCTTCTCACGCGACCATCTCGACGCCGGCGCCATGGCGCATCCGAACATCATGACCGAGCGCATGAAGGACGGCTCCGACGCGATCGCCGACTGGCCGCTGATCGACGCCATGATGCTCTGCTCGTCCATGGCCGATCTCGTCGTCGTCCATTCCGGCGGCGGCGGCTATGCCGGCTATATGACGAGCTGCGGCGTCACCGTGGTTGCTGACGGTACGGCTGCCGCCGACGAACGGCTCGACCACGCGCTGACCAACGACACGGCACTCGGCGTCATGCGTTATGCCGATGCCGGCTATGAGGAAGCGCTTGATGAAGTTGCGAAAAAGGATGTGCCCTATATCCGTTTGGGATAGGCGCGTCTGTTCTTAGCGGCACCGAAAGACTATGGTCCGGGCAATTCAAAATGAGTTGAGAGTTGCCCGTGATCCCCTGGACCTTGCTTGACACTGCGAAAATCCCTGGCGGCGGTGAGCTGCGCCTGAAGCAGCGCGGCCAGGAATTTTCCATCATGCTCGGCACCAACGAGCTGATGAACAGCCGCCTGAGCGGCTCCGAGCGCGCGCTAGCCAGTCTTTCCTGCGAGAAGATCAAGGGCCGGAAGGCGCCGCACATCCTGATCGGCGGCCTCGGGATGGGCTTTACCCTGCGCGCTGCCCTCGGCGAACTCGGTGCGGACGCCAAGGTCACGGTCGCGGAACTGGTTCCGGCTGTCGTGACCTGGGCACGCGGGCCGATGGCAACGGTCTTCGACGGCTGCCTCGATGATCCGCGCGTCGCCATTCATGAAGGGGATGTGCGTCCACTCATCCGCGCTCGCAAGGCGGCCTACGACGCCATCCTGCTCGATGTCGACAACGGGCCGGATGGCATCACATCCGAAGCCAATGACGGCCTTTACGATTATCAGGGCCTGAAAGCGGCGCGCGATGCGCTGCGTTCCGGCGGCGTCCTCGCCGTCTGGTCTTCGGGACCCGACGACCGCTTCACACGGCGGCTGCGCGACAGCGGTTTTGCCGCCGAGGTGGTCAATACGCGCGCCAATGGCAAGACAGGCGCGCGCCACGTCATTTGGCTCGCGACAAGATCGGGATCGTAACGCCTCGAATTGAAATCAGACCTGAGATGCTATATATCAATGTCATATCTCAAGGGAGTTATGGCATGGACACCGCAAAGATCTTCTGGTCCGGCCGCTCGCAGGCCGTGCGCTTGCCGAAGGAATTCCGCCTCGACGGCGAGGAAGTGCGCATCCGCCGGCAGGGAAGGGCAATCATTCTGGAGCCGATCGCCGAAGATTGGGACTGGCTGGAAGCCGTAACAGGACCGGTCGATGATGACTTTGTAGAAGCAGCGACCGAGCAACCGGCTGAGCAGCAACGCCCCGAGTTGGATATATTCAAGTGAAATATCTTCTCGACAGCAATGCCGTCATCGCGCTGATGAAAGGACACCCGGGCTTCGTCAGCGAGCTTCGCAGGCACAAGCCGCAGGATTTCGCCATTCCGGCCATCGTCGCACACGAGCTGTTTTATGGTGCCTATAAGGGGCAGCGCGTTTCCGACAATCTGGCACGTGTCGATGCCTTGCAATTCGAGACGCTGGATTTCGATAAGCAAGATGCCCGTGTAGCCGGCCAAATTCGCGCAAGCCTTGCGTCCCGCGGCACCCCGATCGGGGCCTATGACGTTTTGATCGCGGGACAAGCGGTCGCCCGCGATCTGATCCTGATTACGCGTAATGTTAGGGAATTTGGACGGGTTCAAAAGCTGCGTTTCGAAGACTGGGAGTCCTTGCCGAGCGGCTAAAGATAGCGCGTTTCCTCTGGCGCGCGATCGAAGCGGTCGTCGCGGCCATCGAAGTAGCCGACTGGAAGCGAGGCGAGTTCCTCGTCGGTGGCGTCATCCAGGCAGCTAATGCTGATCGCATAGAATTTTCCGCCGAGGGCCGGATTTTCACCCCAGTTGAAGGAGCTGATGCCGCAAGTCTTGCAGAAGAGGTGATGCAGGATGCGCGGGCCGAACTGATATTCGCCGATGCTGTCCTCGCCCGAGATCAGACGGAAATCGGCGGGCGTGGCGACAGCCAGCCAATTGCGCTTCTTCTTGCAGATCGAGCAATTGCATTTGAAGGTGCCGCCCTGCAGATCGAGATCGGCTTCGTAAGCGACGGCACCGCAATGGCAGCTTCCGTGATAGGTCTTTTTCATCACTCTCATCCTTCCCTTGAGGTGGCTTCTGCGTAAGCGACATATTTGTCGAGCGCCTGTTCCCAGCCGCCGGTCTGAAGCTTCAGCTCTCTGTCGTCAGGCAATTCGGCCTTTCGGAAGACAAGGCGCGTCTTCTCGCCAAGCTCATGGAATTCCACGGTCACCTGCATCGGATGTTCGGCCCTACCCTCCTGATTTTCCCAGGCGAAGGTGAAGACGAGGCGCTCGGGCGGTACGATCTCCAGATAGCGGCCATGGCTCCAATATTCCTTGCCCTCCGGTGTCAGAATGCAGTGCCGCCAGGCGCCTCCTTCCCGCAGGTCGACAAAGACGGATGGCGCCGTCATGTTCTGGGGCGCCCACCAGCGCACCATATGCTCCGGCTCCGTCCAGAGACGGAACAGCAAGTCGCGCGGTGCGGCTATTTCGCGGGTCAGCACGATCTCGCGTAGCGGCCGCATGCTGCCGCCCTCAATTGCTGGGGTCATCCATTCCTCCCTTTTGCAATAGCGCCGCATAGGCTTCCAGGCGATCGAGATTGTCGTTCCAGAACTGCCTGTAGCTTTCCAGCCAGTCATCCACCTGCCGCAGCGGCTTGGGCTCCAGCCGGCAGGGTCGCCATTGCGCTTCCCTTCCCTTCGAAATCAGGCCGGCTCTCTCCAGCACCTTCAGATGCTTGGAAACGGCGACCAGCGACATATCGAAGGGTTCGGCCAGTTCCGAGACGGATGCCTCACCGGTCGCCAGCCGCGCCAGGATCGCCCGGCGGGTAGGATCGGCAAGAGCCGAGAGGGTTGTGCTCAATGTGTCCATACGACTCAATAAACCATGAAGTTAATTAACTTATTGGTTTAATATATGGCGCAAGCAAACGATGTCAAGAAGGGCTTTCTGACGCCCGATCTCAGGGAATGACGTTGGACACTTCGATCAGGTTTTGATCGGGGTCGCGGAAATAAACCGAGAGAATGGGGCCGGTCGCGCCGGTTCGGCGCACCGGGCCCTCTTCAATTACAACGCCCTCTGCCTGCAAGTGAGCAATGACCTCATCCAGAGGCGTTGTGCTGATGAAGCAAAGATCGGCCGAGCCCGGTGTCGGCCGTTCAGCCTTAGGCTCGAATTCATGTCCGGCGCGATGCAGATTGATCTTCTGATTACTGAAGGTCAGGGCCTTGCGGCCTTCCCCGAAAGTTTCAACGCCCATTCCGAGGACACGGGCATAGAAATCGCAAGTCTCCTCGATGCTTGCGACAGTGAGCACCAGATGATCGAGATGGTCGATAAGGATCATGACGGCTCCCCGGCCTCAACGGCGCGCCAGCTTGGCGACGACAAGGGCGCTGACGAGACAGAGTGCCAGCATGACGAGGATGAAGGCAACCACGGCATTCCAGCCATCGGCAAGCCAGAAATAGCCTCCGACCGAGCCCGCAATGCTGGAGCCGAGATAATAGGCCAGCAGGTAGAGCGAGGAGGCATGGCCCTTGAAGCCATGGGCCAGCCGCCCCACAAGCGCGCTGGCAACGGAATGGGTCATGAAGAAACCGATCGTCACCAGGATGATGCCGAGAATGATCAGCGGCAAGGAGCTGGACAGCGTCACCGCCGCCCCGAGCGCGGCGATCAGCACGCCCACCGGCAGCACGACGAAATGGCCGATGCGATCGCCGAGCAGGCCAGCCGCCCAGGACGCGACGATGCCGAAGAGATAGGCGGTGAAGATCAGGCCTAATTCAGTCTGGCTGAGATCATAGGGGTCAGCGACCAAACGGAAGCCGGCATAGTTATAGACGGTGACGAAGGAGCCCATGACGAGAAAGCCGATGGCGAAGAGCAGCGGCAGCGCCGCATTGCTGAAGTGACCGCCCCAGGCCTTCAGGTGGAAGGCAACATCAAAACCCTTGCGCGGGGTGAAATTGCGCGAAGGCGGCAGGAGATAGAGGAAGCCGACGGCGGCGACAAGGCCGAGAATGCCGACCGTAGCCAGCGCCGGCCGCCAACTCAGATATTCGGCGATCGTACCGGTCACCACGCGCCCGGCCATGCCGCCAAAGGCGTTGCCGGCGATATAGAGGCCCATGGCGCCGCCGAGGCCGCGCGGTTCGATTTCCTCGGCCAGATAGGTCATGGCGACAGCTGGCACGCCGCCCAAGAGAAAGCCCTCAAGCGCGCGGACGGCGAGAAGCATATGCCAGCTCGGCGACACCGCGCAGACGATCGTACAGATGGCCGCGCCGAGCAGCGAAATGAACATCAGGCTGCGGCGGCCGAGGCTTTCGGAAACGGCGGCGGCGCCGAAGATCGCGAAGGCCAGGAAGCCGGTCGAAAGCGACAGCGACAGCGAGCTTGCTGCCGGCGTGACACCGAAATCTTCGGAGAAGATCGGCATCAGCGGCTGGACGCAATAGAGCAGCGAGAAGGTGGCGAAACCGGAGAGAAACAGCCCAATGGTCGCGCGGCGGAAGGCAGGCGTGCCGCGCGTTAGAAACTGGCGGGTCTCGGCCGGCGGCTCGTTCCTGACGAGCGTCAATTCGGGGCGGGAGGGAACTTCGGACGCAGTGGTTTGCTGCTGACTTACGGCGCGAAACATTGGTGGCACCTGACCTTTCTTGCCCTGGAATCTAGCCAGACCAGCTCCATTAGTCCAATATATGGAACAGGCGATCTTAATAGCTTTTGGAGATAGCGATGGAATTGCGTCATATCCGCTATTTTCTGGCGCTGGCGGAAGCGGGAAACTTCACCCGCGCGGCGGCCAATCTCGGCATCGGCCAGCCGCCGCTCAGCCAGCAGATCCGGGACCTGGAAAACGAGGTGGGCGCGCAACTGTTCCATCGCGTGCCGCATGGCGCAGAATTGACGGCAGCCGGCGAGGCTTTTCTGGCCGAGGCGAGGACGGCGATCGATGCGGCGGAAAAGGCGAAGCTCGCGGCCCAGCGCGCCAATCGCGGCGAGATCGGCCGCCTGTCGCTCGGCTTCACCGCCTCCTCCGCCTTCAACACCATCGTGACATCAACCATTCGCGAGTTTCGGCGACACTGGCCGGAAGTGCGGCTGTCACTCACAGAGATGAATACCAATGCGCTGATGGAGCGGCTGATGCGCGGCGAGATCGACGCGGCATTCATTCGCCCAGGCCTTGAAGACCCCAGAGACGTACGCCTGAAGCGCTTTGCCGACGAACCGATGCTGATCGCGCTGCCGGCCCATCATCCGCTGGCGAAAAAGGAACGCGTCCCGATCGCGGCGCTCGCGGGCGAACCCTTCATCCTCTTCCCGCGCATGGTGGGGCTCAGCCTCTACGACGATATCGTTGGTGCTTGCCGCGAAGCCGGCTTCGACCTCGTGGTGACGCAGGAAGCGCCGCAGATCCCCTCCGTCGTCAATCTTGTCGCCGCAAACTTGGGCGTTTCCATCGTTCCGGCTTCGATCGCACAGATCAAGCTCGACGGCGTGGCCTATCGGCAAATCGACGGGCCGCGGGTCGTGGCGCGGCTCGGCCTTGCCAGCCTCAAGGCGCAGCGATCGCCTGTTATCGCCAACCTCATGAGCCTGATTGCGTAATTACTTGTTTTCACGCAATTCCGGACGCAAAACCGCTTCACACTTTTACTGGAATTGCTCCCTGCTCCCAATAAGGCGGATCGCCGAACGCCTTCTTCAGATGATCGGCCATTGCGCGCAGCTTGGCCGAGGGATTGCGCCCTTCCGGATGGGCCATGAAGATGAATTCCGGTTCCGGCCGGTAGCCGACGTCGATCTCGACAAGCCGCCCCTCCCTCACCGAGGGCCCGGCAATGAAGGCCGGCAGCAAGGCGATACCGAGCCCGGCAATCGCTGCATCGTGGAGGACATCGCCATTGTTGACGCCCAGCGCCAGCTTCGCACGAATGACGACGGCGCCCTCTGGTCGCTCGAAACGCCAGTCCGCGACGCCGCGATTGGTATAGAAAATCCCGCGGTGATCCTCAAGATCGGAGAGCGACGTGGGTTTGCCGTGACGACTGAGATAATCCGGCGAGGCCACGAGAAGGCGGCGGCTGCGGGCGAGCTTCCAGGCGATGAGGCGCGAGTTGGCGATCAGGCCGTGGCGAATGATCGCATCATAGCCATCCGAGGCGGCGTCGACGCGACGGTCGTCGAGATCAAGCGTCAGCTCGATCTCTGGATGATCGGCGAGAAACGGATAGAGGGCCGGCCCCAGATGCAGGCGGCCGAAGGTGACGGGTGCAGCGATGCGCAGAGGCCCCATCAGCGTGCCGCGCCGCTCGGCAAGATCGGCCGCCGCCTCGCGAACCTCCTGCGCGATGCGGGTGGCGCGCTGCAGGAAGGCGGCGCCATCCTCCGTCAGCGTCAGCTTGCGGGTCGTGCGATGAAGCAGGGTTGCCCCCAATGCTTTCTCCATTTCCGACAGGCGCTCGCTGACCACGGATTTCGACAGGCGCAGGCGTCGCGCCGCCTCGCTGATCGAGCCGGCCTCGGCTACGGTCACGAATGTCACGATCCCGTCGATCTTCAGCATCGTTCGGAAACTCCGAATTCGAATTCCTCTTTTTGAAGACTAATCCGAACGATCGGAAAAGGCCATCTTCCTCGTATCGGACAAACCGAAAGACACGTCCTCACACAGGAGATGGAACAATGAACCGTTTGAATGGAAAAGTCGCAATCATCACCGGCGCCAGCTCCGGCATCGGCCGCGCCACGGCAAAGCTCTTTGCCGCCGAAGGCGCAAAGGTTGTCGTCGGCGCTCGCCGTGTTGCAGAGCTGGAAAGCCTTGCCGCTGAGATCAAGGCGGCCGGCGGAGAAGCAACCGTCTTGGCCGGCGATGTGCGCTCGGAAGACTATCACAAGGCGCTGGTCACCCTTGCAGTCGAGCGTTACGACAAGCTTGATATTGCCTTCAACAATGCCGGCACGCTCGGCGAGGCCGGTCCCAGCACCGAGGTTTCGGAGGCAGGCTTTTCCGAAGCGCTGACGATCAACCTCACCGCGTCCTTCCTAGCCGCCAAGCACCAAATCGGCGAAATGATCAAGCACGGCGGTGGTTCCGTGATTTTCACGTCGACCTTTGTCGGCCACACGGCCAGCTTCCCGGGCGTCGCCGCCTATGCCGCCAGCAAATCCGGCCTGATCGGCCTGACGCAAACGCTCGCCGCCGAATTCGGCCCGCAGAATGTCCGCGTCAATGCCCTCCTGCCAGGCGCGGTCGATACCGATATGTATCGTGATATGAACAACACGGCCGAAAAGCAGGCTTTCATAACCAATCTGCATGCGCTGAAGCGCGTCGCCGGCCCGGAGGAGATTGCCCGCTCGGTCCTTTATCTAGCCTCCGATGACGCAAGCTTCGTGAGCGGCACGGCATCGCTCGTCGACGGCGGCCTGTCGATTACGCGAACCTGACCGAGTGTTTTGCCGACGCAATGATCGCGCCGGCAGCTTCGGAACGCGGACATGATCCCGCGACATATGAAACGGTTGCGAGATCATGTCGCCGGAATGCTTTGCATGAGCCGCGAATTCTATTCCCCCACGGCTTTCCGCTCAGAACATCGTATTGCTGTTCTTCGAGGTCTCGGGGATCGGCTGCACCGAGTCCCAATGTTCCTGGATCTTGTTGTCCTCGACGCGGAAGATATCGACGATGGCGCTGCCGCGGTCGCCCGGCTGGCGAATGGCGTGGACGCGCAGGATCACATAATCGCCATCGACCATCACGCGCTTGATCTCGCTCTTCGACTGCGGATAGTTTTTCTTTAGGTACTCCAGGAAACCGCGCAGGCCTTCGGGGCCATCGGCGGCAAGAGGATTATGCTGGATGTACTTGCCGAGATACCTGGAAGCCGCGTCGAAATCCTTGTCGTTCAGCGCCTTCTGGTAGAAGTCCAGAACGATTTCCTTGTTCTTCTGCTCCTGTGGTGAATAGGCACGCTCGGCAAAGGCCGGCATGGCGGCAGTCATGATTGGCAGGGCGATGACCGCGACTTTCATCAGTTTCAAAGCGTTGCTCCTTTGGTCGTTAACACGTTCACTTTCGTCGAGGGCGAAGATGCCCGCAAATGACAAGTCGGTGATGCCGGCGTGATCATTGGCTGCAAATAGCCAAAAAATCCGATCGCCCGCATCGCAATCACCGACACGCCGAGCTCGATGGAAGCACGCGGCGATTGCCTATGACACACCAAAGGCTTAGGCTTGTCGGCAAAAGAACAGGCGACGGGTTCAGGCATGGTTCTCGCAGGAAAGCGCATCCTTCTCATTATCTCCGGCGGTATCGCGGCCTATAAAAGCCTCGATCTCATCCGCCGGCTGCGCGAGCGCGGCGCAAGCGTCCGGCCGGTCATGACGGCCGGTGCGCAGCAGTTCATCACGCCGCTTGCCGTCGGCGCGCTGGCCGCCGACCATGTCTTCACCGATCTGTTTTCGCGAGAGGACGAGCAAGATGTCGGCCATATCAGGCTGGCGCGCGACTGTGATCTCGTGCTGATCGCGCCAGCGACTGCCGATCTGCTCGCCAAGATGGCGAACGGGCTGGCCGACGATCTCGCCTCGACCATATTGCTCGCCACCGACCGGGCAGTCCTCGCAGCCCCCGCGATGAACCCGAAGATGTGGGCCCATCCCGCCACCAGGCGCAACGTCGAAACTCTACGCAGCGACGGCATCGCCTTCGTCGGTCCTATGACCGGCGAAATGGCCGAGAGCGGCGAGAGCGGCGCTGGCCGGATGGCGGAGCCGCTCGATATCGCCGCCGCCGTCGAGCGTCGGCTGGATGACGGCACCAAGCCGCTTGCCGGCAGGAAGGCGGTCGTCACCTCCGGGCCGACGCATGAACCGATCGATCCCGTGCGCTACATCGCCAACCGCTCGTCAGGACGGCAGGGCCATGCCATCGCAGCGGCGCTTGCTGCGCTCGGCGCCGATGTCACGCTCGTCTCCGGCCCGGTCACCATACCCGATCCGGTCGGTCTCAACGTGATCCACGTCGAACGGGCAGACGAGATGCGCGATGCCGTTCTGGCTGCTCTGCCGGCCGATATCGCCGTCATGGTGGCCGCGGTCGCGGACTGGCGCGTCGCTTCCGCTTCCGATCAGAAGATCAAGAAGCATCCAGGCGAATCGATCCCAACGCTGGCGCTCACCGAAAATCCGGACATATTGAAAACCGTCGGCCATCATACACAGCGGCCGAAACTCGTCATCGGCTTTGCGGCCGAAACCCAGGATGTCGAGAGCAATGCCCGTGCGAAGCTGGAGCGCAAGGGCGCCGACTTCATCGTCGCCAACGACGTCTCGCCCGCAACCGGCATCATGGGCGGCACGCGCAACCGCGTGAAGATTATCAGCCATCACGGCGTGGAGCAGTGGCCGGATCTCGACAAGGATGAGGTGGCGGTGCGGCTGGCGGCGCTGATATCGGAACAGCTCAAGCAGGAATAGCAGCCGGCGTCCGGATCTCTCCGGCGGCATGCTCTTCCGGCTGGAAGGGCGTGACATGGACGCCCGTATCGTCGATCAGAACGGCGCTGCCATCGGGGATCTCGCGCCAGGCATCGACATCGTCGTTCAGCGGCTCCGACACGAGGCAATAGCCTGACCCGACCGGAGAGGCATACAGCGTCGGCGCCTTGCGATCGGTCGCATAGCGGATGGCGTAGAGCGACTTACCGTCGGAGAAGGCCGCCGTGAAGCGCACCAGTACCGAACCCGTCAGATGCAGCGACAGGCCTTCGACGAAGCCGATGGTCTGAGCGATCGCCGCCGTCGGATTTGTCATGAGACCGAATTGCATCGCCAGCAGGAACAGGAGCTCGGAATCGGTGGTGCCGCTGCGGGCATGGAACAGCCGGTCGTCGAGCATGGCTTCCATCGGCCGGCGCAGGCGGTCGAAATTGGAAATCTGGCCGTTGTGCTGGAATGACCAGTTCTCGAAAACAAAGGGATGGCAATTGTCGCGGCGTGTGCCGCCGCCTGTGGCAGCACGGACGTGGGCGAGGAAGAGCGGCGAACGGATCTGCCGCGCCAGGCTCTTCAGATTGCAATCGGACCAGGCCGGCAGGATATCGCGGTAACGGCCCGGTTCCGGCCGATCGCCATACCAGGCGATGCCGAAGCCGTCACCATTGGTCGCCGTCTTGGCGCGCGTGGCGCAATGGGATTGTTCGATCAGGGAGTGGGCGGGCGAAGACACCAGCTCCTCCAGATAGAGGGGGTCTCCACGATAGGCTGCCCAGCGACACATGCGTCTTCTACTCCGATTCCCGCTGTCTTTCTGTCCCGCGGGAGAATGGCAAATCCAGAGCGTGATGCCGAAAAGTGTAGGCGGTTTTCGGACGACATCACGCTCTACTTCTTCGATTCCAGAGCGGCTCAGATTTTAGGTCGAGCCGACCTAAAATCATCCGGCTCTAGGACGATTGTTTATGCGGAATGGGTAATAAAGTCTTAATTTTCCATCCCGTGCAGCGCAAGATGACAGATATTTGACGCTTCGTCCGTTCACGTTTCGCATCGCAACATTTTCTTCGTGAAGGCCGCTACGGCAGGGCTCTGCTCGAGATGCGGCGGGCAACACATTTCACTGCGACAATAAGTGTGAAGCTCCCCGAGGCCGTGCCTCTTGCATCAAGTCAAATTTGAGCTACGTTAAGCTTGTCTGAAACGTAACGAAAGGAAGGTGATCCAATGTCTAGTGAGATTTCGGTCTTTGTATACGGCATGGAAATGGTTGTGAGCGTTGCGAGGCAGCCCTCGCTCTGATCAACACCTTCCCGAAGCGTTCGCCGCTTCAGGTCAGTTACGGGCCAAAGCTCATGGGGGGTCGCTTAAGGCGGCCCCTTTTGATTTTGAGCTGTTATTTTTTGCCTTGCCAAACGAGAAGAGCGCCTTAGCTAACCCAGCATGTCTTCTCAGGAACAGCCCGAACAGGGTGAAGCCAAACAGAGGCCGCTGAACGAGCCGGCCCTTACCGCACTCTCATTGTATCCGCAGGACTGGGCCTTGTTCCTCGATATTGACGGAACCCTGCTCGATCTCGCCGAAATGCCGGAAGCGATCGTCGTGCCCGACTATCTGCCCGGCACGCTGCATGCGCTCTCTCGTCAGCTTGGAGGCGCACTCGCCTTGGTGACGGGCCGCGCCATCGAATTCGTCGATCCCCTTTTTGCCCCATTCCGCTTTCCCGTCGCCGGCTTGCATGGCGCGGAACGCCGCGATGCGGCGGGACGGCTGCGGCGCGCGCATATTCCGCCTGCCTTCCAGGAGATGAAGCAGGTCATTCGGCACGAAGCGCTCGCCTGGCCCGGCGCCATTGTCGAGGACAAGGGGGCTGCGGTCGCGGTTCACTTTCGGCACGCACCCGCATACGAGGCCGAAATCGGCGAAGTCATGCAACGCCATCTGGAGGAAGCCGGTCCCGATTGGAATCTGCAGCGCGGCAAGATGGTCCTCGAAATCTGCCCTTCCCACGCCAGCAAGGGACATGCCGTCGAGGCGTTTCTTGCCGAAACGCCCTTCGAAGGGCGCCGCCCGGTCGCGATCGGCGACGACGTGACCGACGAGACGATGTTTGCCGCCGCCAACCGTCTCGGCGGCCAATCCGTGCGCATCGGCGATGCCAACGGAAAAACGCTTGCGCGTGCATCCATTGGCTCGCCTGCGCGTTTAAGAGACGTGCTGGGAACACTCGTCAAGTAATCCGTCGATCACATCGACACCGATCCCAGCCTTCTCGAAAGGAAGTTACCGTTGAGTCGTCTCATCATCGTTTCCAACCGCGTTTCCGTGCCCGATCACAAGGGCGCAGCAGCTGCGGGCGGCCTTGCCGTGGCGTTGCAGGCAGCCCTTGCCGAGCGCGGCGGCATCTGGATGGGCTGGTCCGGCAAATCGAGCGGCGACGTCGAGCCTGAGCCGCTGCAGATGACGCAGGACGGCAACATCACCTATGCGCTGACCGATCTTACCCAGACCGATGTCGAGGAATATTATCAGGGCTTTGCCAACCGCGTGCTCTGGCCGATCTGTCATTACCGGCTCGATCTCGCCGAATATGCCCGCAAGGAAATGACCGGCTATTTCCGCGTCAACCGCTTCTTTGCCCACCGGCTCGCACCGCTGATCGAGCCTGACGACATTATTTGGGTGCACGACTATCATCTCATTCCACTGGCGGCAGAGCTGCGGCAGATGGGCTTGAAGAACCGTATCGGCTTCTTCCTGCACATTCCCTGGCCGCCGGCGGATGTCGTGCTTGCCATGCCGGTGCATGAGGAGATCATGCGTGGCCTTTCTTCCTACGACCTGCTCGGTTTTCAGACGGACCATGATCTTGAGAACTTTGCAGGCTGCCTGAAGCGCGAGGGAATGGGCATCGAGAAAAGCCCCGGCCATTTCAGCGCGCACGGTCATGACTTTCGCGGCGGCGCCTATTCGATCGGCATCGAGACGGCGGGCTTTGCCGAATTTGCCCGCAGGGCCGCGTCGCATAGCATGGTGCAGAAGGTGCGGCAAAGCATTGAAGGCCGCGACCTGATCCTCGGCGTCGACCGGCTCGATTATTCCAAGGGCATCACGCAGCGCATCGATGCCTTCGAGCGCTTCATTACCAACAATCCCGCGCATCGGCGCAGCGTCACCTATCTGCAGATCACGCCGAAATCTCGCTCGGAAGTGCCGGAATATGAGGCGATGCAGCACGCGGTCGCCGAACAGGCCGGCCGGGTCAACGGTGCGATCGGTACGGTCGATTGGGTGCCGATCCGCTACATCAACCGCTCGATCAGCCGCCCGATCCTGGCCGGCCTCTACCGGCTTGCGAAGGTCGGGCTGGTGACTCCCTTGCGCGACGGCATGAATCTGGTCGCCAAGGAATATGTCGCGGCGCAAGACCCGGACAATCCCGGCGTGCTGGTGCTATCCCGCTTTGCCGGGGCGGCGCGCAAGCTAAAAGGTGCTCTGCTGGTCAACCCCTATGATGTCGACGGCACCGCCAATGCGCTGGCGCGCGCCATCAACATGCCGCTGCAGGAGCGGCAGGAACGCTGGCGCGGCATGATGGATTATCTGCTTGAAAATGACGTATCGCGCTGGTGCGAGACGTTTCTTGCCGATCTTACGGCGGAATAGAGCATGATGATCATCCGGTGGCGGCTTCGGTGAGCAGCCATTGCGCCAGCCGCTCCGCCTGCGGGTTCGCGGCGGCCGGCGGCAGCAGCCAATAACCGCGCTCCGGCGCCTCCAGCATCGGGCCGGCCGTCACTAGCGTCCGGGCGGCAAGCAGAGAATCGACAAGGCCCATCCAGCCAATGGCAACGCCCTGCTCGCTGAGCGCTGCCTGCACAACCAGCGAATAGGTGTTGAAGCGCAGATCGCCGCGGCCGGCATAGGCGTCGCGGGCAATGCCGAAGGCAGAAAGATAGCTTTCCCAGTCGAACCAGGGCGATGGCATCTCCGAATCGAGATGGACGAGCGTGGTGCCTGCGAGCTGCGAGGGATCGGTGAACGGGCCGTGACGCTCCGCGAAACCCCTGGTACAGATCGGCACGACCTTTTCCGGCAAAAGCAAGGTGGCGGCGGGACCGAATTCGCTGCGCGTGCCGAAGAAGACGGCGATATCGCCACTTTCCGGCGCGCCACGATCCAGCCGCTGTGTGGCGACGATCTGGATATCCACTTCTGGGTGAAGCAACCGGAACGCATGCATGCGCGGAATGAGCCACAGCGCGGAAAAAGCATAATCCGTGCGCAGGCGAACGGATGGCCGTTCCGCCTCGGCGCGGAAACTGCGCACCAGATGGTCGACGCTGCCGACGGATTTTTCGACGATCTCGAACAGGCGCTGCCCTTCCGGCGAGAGCACAACGCCGCGATGCTGGCGGCGAAACAGGGGCACACCCATCTGCTCCTCGATGCGGCGGATCTGATAGCTGACGGCCGGTTGCGTCAGGCCAAGCGCTGCAGCGGCGCCGGAGAGGCTGCCGGAGCGGCCCACTTCCAGAAATATCCGCAGCCAACCGAGATCGACAAAACGTTCAGCCATAAAATTTCCTTTTGGCATCTATCGAAAAATGCCTGCTTCACAGCGGCGACTCTAGTGATGTTCAATAAAATAATCCAATAACAAGAGGGAACTTTCGTCATGCGCATGTCTGCAATGGGCCGGCTCGCCGCCGGCGCTCTTCTTTCCGTCCTTTCCCTTGCCGGCATCGCCCGGGCTGATGGCGACAGCTGCAAGACGATCCACCTTTCGGACCCCGGCTGGACCGATATCACCTCGACCAACGGCGTGACCGGCGTGCTCTTAACCGCGCTCGGCTACGAGCCCGACATCAAGACGCTCTCCGTGCCCATCGGCTACCAGGCGATGAAGACAGGCGAGATCGACGTTTTCCTCGGCAACTGGATGCCGGCGCAGAAGGCCTTCGTCGACGATCTCAACAAGGCGAAGGCAGCCGAAGTGCTAAACCGTAACCTTCAGGGCGCGAAGTTCACGCTCGCCGTTCCTACCTACGTCGCCGACAAGGGCATCAAGGATTTTTCCGACCTGCAGAAGTATGGCGACGATTTCGGCCGCAAGATCTACGGCATCGAGCCGGGCGCGCCCGCGAATGCCAATATCCAGAAGATGATCGACGCTAACGACTTCGGCCTGAAGGGTTGGGAACTGGTGGAATCGAGTGAGCAGGCCATGCTGTCGCAAGTGGAGCGCGCATCGAAGGACAAGCAGGCGATCGTCTTCCTCGCCTGGGCGCCGCATCCGATGAACGAGCGCTTCAAGATCGCTTATCTTTCCGGTGGCGATGTCTATTTCGGCGCGAATTACGGCGGCGCCGAGGTCTACACGCTGGCGCGCACCGGCTGGTCGGCGCAATGCCCGAACGCCGCCAAGCTCTTCCATAACCTAACCTTCGACATCGGCATGGAGAATTCGCTGATGGGATCGATCCTCGGTGGCGAGAGCGCCAAGGATGCGGCCACTGCCTGGCTGAAGGCGCATCCGGACGCCTTGACGCCCTGGCTTTCCGGCGTCACCACTATCGACGGCAAGCCTGGCCTCGAGGCCGTCAAAGCCGCCATCGGCCTCTGACCCGCAAGAAAGACATCTGCATGTCCCGCCCAAATATCCTTATCCTCATGGTCGATCAGTTCAACGGGACGTTCTTCCCCGACGGCCCGGCCGAGTTCCTGCATGCGCCGGTCCTGAAGGCCCTGGCGAAGCGCTCCGTTCGCTTTGCCAATAGCTATACGGCAAGCCCGCTCTGCGCGCCGGCACGCGCCTCCTTCATGTCCGGTCAACTGCCGAGCCGTACGCGCGTCTATGACAATGCCGCCGAATTCTGCTCGGACATTCCGACGTTCGCCCACCATCTGCGCGCCGCCGGCTACCAGACAGCACTCTCTGGCAAGATGCATTTCGTCGGTCCGGATCAGATGCACGGTTTCGAGGAGCGGCTGACGACGGACATCTACCCCGCCGATTTCGGCTGGACGCCGGACTATACGAAGCCCGGCGAGCGCATTGACTGGTGGTATCACAATCTCGGTTCCGTGACCGGGGCAGGTGTCGCCGAGATCACCAACCAGATGGAATATGACGACGAGGTTGCCTATCACGCGACCCGCAAGCTTTACGATCTCTCCCGCCGCCAAGACGAAAGGCCATGGTGCCTGACGGTCAGCTTCACGCATCCGCACGACCCCTATGTCGCGCGCCGCCGCTTCTGGGATCTCTATGAAGATTGCCCGGCGCTCGATCCCGAAGTCGGCGAAATTCCATTCGAACGGCAGGACTCGCATTCACAGCGGCTGATGAAGGCCTGCGACCACACCGCCTTCGACATCACGCCGGAACAGATCCGCCGGGCACGCCGCGGCTATTTCGCCAATATCTCCTATGTCGATGAGAAGATCGGCGAGATCCTGGACACGCTCGAGCGCGGCCGTATGGCCGACAACACGATTATTCTCTTCGTCTCCGACCATGGCGACATGCTCGGCGAGCGCGGCCTGTGGTTCAAGATGAACTTCTTCGAAGGATCGGCCCGCGTGCCGCTGATGATCGCAGCCCCCGGCTGGCAACCGAAGCGGATCGACCATCCAGTTTCGACGCTCGACGTGACGCCGACGCTTGCCGCCCTTGCCGGGATCGACATCGCATCGCTGCGCCGCTGGACCGATGGCGAGGACTTGACGCCGCTGGCTCTTGGAACCGGAGGCCGCAGTCCCGTGCCGATGGAATATGCCGCGGAAGGCTCGGAAGCACCGCTGGTGGCCTTACGCGACGGCAATTACAAGCTGACCCTTTGCGAGAAGGATCCGCCGATGCTCTTCGACATCGACGCGGACCCGAAGGAGCTGACCAATCTGGCAGGCGACCCGGCCTATGCGGAGACGCTGGAGAGATTGACGGCGCAGGCCATCGCCCGCTGGGATCTCGCAAGTTTCGACGCTGCCGTGCGCGAAAGCCAAGCACGGCGATGGGTGGTCTACACGGCGCTTCGCAACGGCGCCTATTACCCGTGGGACTACCAGCCTCTGCAAAAGGCTTCGGAGCGCTACATGCGCAACCATATGGACCTCAACGTGCTGGAGGAAAACCAGCGCTATCCGCGCGGCGAATAGGATTTCGATGGCCGGTCGCCGGAGACGACGATATTGTCGCGCCGGTCACAAGGAAGAAACATCCATGAAAATCAGTGCTAGAAACCGCCTCAAGGGCAAGATCGTTGAAATCACCAAGGGCGCGACGACGGCGCATGTCCGTATCGATATCGGCAACGGCTCGATCGTCACCTCCTCGATCACCAACGAGGCTGTCGACGAGTTGGGCCTGACGGTAGGCTCCTCAGCCTATGCCGTGATCAAGGCGTCTGACGTGATGGTTGCAGTCGACTAAAGCAATTGCAGGACAAGTGCGCAGCGGTTTTCCGTCAGGAATTGCGTGAAACAATTAAGCATCGCGCTTCTGGCAGTAATGCACCGTCTCGCCGTCGCCGGTCTGGAAATCTCCGGGCTGTGGCGGCGCGATCGGTTTGAACAGAGTGCGATCCGGCTTCAGATCGAGTAGCGGCGTACCATCCAGGCAATCGAGGCCACGCACCAGCAGCACGGCACCTTCGACCGCTTCCAATTTGACGATAGAGGTGCCGATGGGGTTCGGCCGTACTGGCGAGCGCAGCGAAAAAGTGCCGTGTACCTTGCCGTTGCTGGCCGGGCTCTGCAGCACGAGATCCCGGCGAGACCGATCCAGCCAATAGAGAACCTCCAGCCGCTCGAAAACATCCACGCCCTTCAACGCTGCCACCCAGGGCTCGAAGATCTCGATCCGGCAGATCGGGCCGTCGTGCCGACCCTGACGCGGCGTTTCCATGCGCGATGTCCAGGGTGTCGAGATGCGGCCGATAAAGATGAGACCGGCATCCGAGGCTGCGGGCGGCTCGACAGCCACCTCGTTTTCGCGAATTTCGTTCTCCCGGACCATGAACGCCTTCCTTATCAGAGTGGTTACTTCATGCCCTTCAGCAATGCCGCCAGCTGATCGTCGGTCAGATCGACTTGGTAGAACAGCTTGTAGAATTCCTTCACATCGTCGGAAAAATCGCTGCGGAAGAGCTTCGGATAGAGCAACTTCTCCATCCAGCGCACGCCGAGCAGCCGGTTGACGCCGGGCGGGGAATCGAACCAGCCGAAAGGCAGAGACGGCGGTACGAAGATCTTGCCGTCCTTGACGGCCTTGATGCCGGCCCATTGCGGGTCGCTTTTCACCGAAGCGGCAAAGGCAGGGCTCTCGGCGATGATGATATCCGGGTTCCAGCCGGCGACCTGCTGCGGCGTCACCTTGGCGAGGCCGCCCTTGCCGGCAGCGGCGGCGACATTCATCGTGCCAACGGCATCGAGGATCTCGAGATTGATCGAGCCGGAAAGCCCGGTTTCCAAGCCATCGGCACCACGGCCATAATAGACGCGTGGTCGTGGATCGTTCGGCAGCGTCGCGAGCTTGTCGTTCAGATCCTTGATCGCTGAATCGGCATAGTCGGCAAGCTTGTTCGCACGATCCTCGACACCGATCAGTGCGCCGACGTCGCGAAGCGTATCGGCCGTGCGGGCGAAGCTGCCATCCACAAGGATATACGGAATGTGCGTTTCCGATTGCACCTTGTCGGCGAGCGCCTTGTAGGTCGGGTCGACCGTGCCGGCATCGAGAATGATGTCCGGCTTGGCATCGATGACCGCCTGCGTGCTGATCGTGCCGTCCTTGCCCGTCAGGCGCCCGATTGTCGGCAGCGACCGCACCGATGGCCTCAGATAGGCCTTGGCGGCATCATCAGGGGCATGAACCCAACCCACCAGTTTTTCGGGCGCCAGCACATAGACCAGCGCTGTTGCCGGCGGCCCGGCCACCAGAATGCGGTTGATCTTATCCGGCACAGATACCGTGCGTCCGGCCGCATCGGTGATGATTCGCGCCTCGGCTGCGACCGGCATCAGGCCGACAACGGCCAGAGCAAGAACCGCAAGAAATTTCATCATGAAAGCTGCTCATTCTGATCGAGGGGACCTCGGGGCGGCACTATGGCATAGCGCTATATCGGATGGAACATCGCGATGGCACTATTCCAAAATGAAACGCATCCGAACCAATCACCTCGACTTGAGAGCTCATGGACCATGCTTTCATTACATCGCATGTAATTGAGAGCGGCATCCGTCTCGGGGTATCTAATGACCATCTTCTTGCAGGAAGAGCTTTTCAGCCCTTCAACGAAAGAAAGCCTTCCGGGATGACGTCGATGGCCACGACATCATTCCAAAGGCAGGCTTAGGAGAATTCCATGACGACCATGTCATTCACCAAGACAGAAGCCCCGCAATGGCTGCTCGCCTTCTGGCGCGAAATCGACGACAAGACCTTCGGCGAAGGCTTTAATTGCCTCGCGGAAGACGCCACATGCAATCTCGGCATTGCCGACTGGAAGGGGCGCGACACCATTCGCCGGAACCTGCGCGCCTTCATCGACACAGGCTTTACCGCATTGCATGATGTTACCGAATATTGGGACGCCGGATCGCTCAAGGTGTTCCGAGGAACCGTCACAATGAGCCCGAATGATCGCACGCAGGCGGTGGTCAAACCGGTCATGACGCACTTCTTCTACATGGATGAGGAAGACCCGACGAAAGTGCGCCACTGGTACGGTTCGGTCGGACCTGTTGCCTTCTCATAAGAACTGAGGCTGGCGGGGCCGCAAATACGGCCCCGCCAGCCCAAACGGACGAAGCGAGGCTTTGCAGGATGAGTTCGTTCCCCGCAGAACTGAGATTGCCAAACGAGTTGGGACCGCAGCTACGTGCATGGCGCGACACGCGTGGCAAGAGCCAGCTCGAGCTTTCGCTCGACACCGGCATTTCGCAGCGCCAGATCAGCTTCATCGAAAGCGGCAGGAGCACGCCCGGCCGCCAGAATGTGTTGCGTCTCGCCGATGCCCTGGAGGTGCCCTTCCGCGAGCGCAACACGCTGCTGCTCGCCGCCGGCTATGCGCCGATCTATTCCGAAGGAAGCTTCGATGATCAGGAGATGCAGGGCATTACCAATGCGCTTAAACGCATGCTGCGCCAGCACGAGCCTTTTCCGGCCATCGTGATGGATCGCTACTGGAATGTGCTGATGACTAATGATGCAGCGCTTCGCTTCTTCGACCAGTTCACCGATATGGCTGCACGTCCAAAACCGCGTAACCTCCTGCATCTCATGTTCGACCCCTTGGGCATGCGGCCCTTCATTGCGGATTGGGAGAAGACGGCAGAAAGCCTTTTGGGGCGCGTCTTCCGCGAGTCCGTTGGCCGTGTCATCGACGGACGGACGAAGGAGCTGATCGATAATCTGCTCGCCTACCCCGATGTGAATTCCGAATGGCAGACATCGCCGGCTATCGAGAATGCGCCGCTGATCCCTTTGTCCTTCGTGAAGGACAGGCATGTCCTGAGATTTTTCTCGTTGGTGACGACGGTCGGCACCGCGCAGATGATCACGACGCAGGAGCTGCGGGTCGAATGCATGTTTCCGCTGGATGAGGCCACCGAGGTGCGCTACGCGGAGCTGATGAGTACAATAGCGCCGTGAGCCACAGGCTCGTCGCCTGCGGCTGCAACGTCTTCGATATCAAGCCGCCTTGACGGCGTGATATTCCTTGATCGCGGCCATCTTGATAGCCGGGTAACGTTCCGCTTCATAGCGCAGCGAGAAGCCGTCCTGGGCGAGGAAGACCGGATCGCCATCGAGATCGCGGGCGATGTCGCCGCGACGGGCGGTGACGAACTTTTCGAGATCGGCGGACTGGTCGGCCGAGATCCAGCGGCAGACCGAAAAGCGCGACATTTCGAACGACACCGGCAGGCCGTATTCGGCCATCAGGCGCTCCTTCAGCACATCGAGCTGCAAGGCGCCGACGACGCCGACGATGGCGGGTGAGCCATCTTCGGGCGAGAAGAGCTGCACGACGCCTTCTTCGGCCATCTGCTGCAAGGCTTCCTTGAGCTTCTTTGCCTTCATCGCATCTTCAAGACGAACACGGCGCAGGATTTCCGGCGAGAAGTTCGGCACGCCCTGGAAGACGAGCGATTCACCTTCCGTCAGCGTATCGCCGATGCGCAGGGTCCCGTGGTTCGGAATGCCGACGACATCGCCGGCATAGGCGGTATCGGCTAGCTGGCGCTGCGAGGCGAAGAAGAATTGCGGCGCGGTGAGACCGAGCTGCTTACCGGTGCGCGACAGCCGCGCCTTCATGCCGCGTTCCAGCTTGCCGGAGCAGATGCGGGCAAAGGCGATGCGGTCGCGGTGGTTCGGGTCCATGTTGGCCTGGATCTTGAAGACGAAGGCCGTCATCTTGTCGTCGGTGGCGTGCACCGTCCTGATGTCGGCGACCTGATCGCGCGGCGGCGGCGCGAATGCACCGAGCGCATTGATGAGATCGCGAACGCCGAAGTTGCGCAGCGCCGAGCCGAAGAAGACGGGTGTCATGTGGCCTTCGAGGAAGGAGACCCGATCGAAGGGGCGGCAGGCTTCGATCGCCAGTTCCGTCTCGTCGATAAAGGCCTGGCGCTCGTTTTCCGGCAGCCGGTCGGCGACCGCCTGTGGGCCGTTCACCTTGGTCGCCTCGACCTCGGTATCGGAACCGCGCACCGTATTGTCGGCCAGATGGTAGGAGCCGCAGAAAGTCTTGGAGCGACCGATCGGCCAAGTGACCGGAGCCGTATCCAGCGCCAGCTTCTCTTCGACTTCATCGAGAATTTCGAAGGGATCGCGGCTTTCGCGGTCCATCTTGTTGATGAAGGTGATGATCGGGATGTCGCGCATGCGGCAGACTTCGAACAGCTTCAGCGTTCGCGGCTCGATACCCTTGGCGGCGTCGATGACCATGACCGCGGCGTCGACGGCCGTCAGCGTGCGGTAGGTATCGTCGGCGAAGTCTTCGTGACCGGGCGTATCGAGGATGTTGAAGACATTGCCTTCATATTCGAAGGTCATGACGGAGGTCACGACCGAGATGCCGCGCTCGCGCTCGATCTTCATCCAGTCGGAGCGCGTCTGCATGCGATCCTTCTTCGCCTTGACTTCGCCGGCGAGCTGAATGGCGCCGCCGAACAGCAGCAACTTTTCGGTGAGCGTTGTCTTGCCCGCGTCCGGGTGAGCGATAATAGCGAATGTGCGGCGGCGGGAAACCGCCTCGGCGAGACTTTCAGCCATGCGTGTGAATCCTGTGAATTGCGGCCGTATCTAGCGACTCAAAGCCCCAAATGCAATTGACCTCCGGCTTTCAAACGCAAACTATTGCCGTATGACCATTCACACCGACATCACTCCGACCCTGAACCTCGTCCGCCTGCCGCATGGGGAGGGCCTGGAACTACCCGCCTACGAAACCAAGGGCGCGGCCGGTATGGACCTGCGCGCTGCCATCGACGACGGTGCGACGCTGACGATCGCACCGTGGAATCGGATTCTCGTTCCAACGGGTTTTGTCTTCGAAGTTCCTGAAGGCTTCGAGGCGCAGATCCGCCCGCGTTCAGGGCTTGCCTTCAAGCATGGGATTACCTGCCTGAACTCGCCCGGCACGGTTGACAGCGACTATCGCGGCGAAGTGAAGGTGCTGCTGGCCAACCTTAGCGAGGAGCCGTTCGAGATCACCCGCGGCATGCGCATCGCGCAGATGGTTATAGCGCCAGTCATGCAGGTGCGTATCGCCGAGATTGCGGAGATCAGCGAAACCACGCGCGGCGCAGGCGGTTTCGGCTCGACCGGCGTGTGATGTCGGAGATTGCCCAGACGCATGGCCTGACCTTACGACAGGACTATTTCGGCGATCCAGCTGCGTGGAAGGGTCTTGTCGACCTGCTTGAAGATACGTTCTCCATCGACGTCGGTATTCAGGATCGATTGGGTGGCCCTGATCCCACAAGCATGCCGTTTGGCTATTTCGATGCCGATCGCCGTTGCATCGCCAATTTCACCGCCTTCTCCATGCCGCTGATCGTCAACGGCCGTGCCGTCAGGGCAGCGGGATATCAGTCTGGCGCGGTGCGGCCTGAATGGCGTGGGCGCGGGCTCTATCGCGATCTCATGCAGCGTGCCTTTGCTCGCACCCAGGCGGAGGGCTACGAGCTCGATCTCCTGCTCACCGACAAGCCTGCGCTTTATGCGCGTTACGGCTTTCGCTCTCTACCGCAACATGTCTTCGTCGCGGAGATGCCGAAGTTTGGAAAAGCCGACTCGGCTGCCCGGCAACTGTCGCTCGAAGCGCCCGATGATCTGCGCCTGATCAAGACGCTGCTGCAAAACCGGCAGCCGGTCTCTGCCCAATTTGCCGTTGTCAGACAGACGGAGATGTTTCTGCTGAATGCCTCCTTTAACGCCGCGATCCGCCTGACGGCATTGGGGGATGACGTGGTCATCGCATGGACGTTCGACGGCGCGACTCTCTGGCTTCTCGATGTCGTGGCAACGGCCATCCCCTCTCTGGCGACCATCCTGTCCGCGCTTGATATCGAACCCGATCGCATCGAGATCTGCTTTTCACCGGATCGGCTGGATTGCCCGGTATCGCTGCAGCCCTACGAAGGTTACACGACGCTAATGGCACGCGGTAAAGCGGCCCATGATATTGCCGGGCCGCTCATGCTTTCGCCCATGGCGGAATTCTAGAGCCGTTAAGCGGCTCTAGCTTGTTGGATTCTGCAATTCCCAACGGAAAACTGCTGCCCACTTTCCCAAGGATTGCTCTAGCGCGAAAGCGGCGGCAGCCGGCGCTTGACCGGTGTCGCCTTTATCATCGATGTGTTCGTCTCGGCCCGCTCGGTGATCTTGTCCAATATCCCATCGAGCTCGCTCATCGACCGCACCACCAGGCGCCCGATGAAACAATCGTCGCCGGTGACCTTGTCGCATTCGATGAATTCGGGCGTCTCCTGAATGATCCGCTCGACGACATGCAGCTGGCCAGGCAGAGGCCGAATGCGGACGATCGCCTGCAGGGGATAGCCGATCGCCTCCGGCGCGATATCGACGGTGAAGGCCGAGATGATGCCGCGCTCCTCCAAGCGCCGCAGACGTTCCCCCGCACTCGGCGACGACAGGCCGGCCGCTTCCGCCAGTTCCTTCAGCGATATGCGGGCATTGCGCGCCAGCGACTCCAGCATCCGCTGATCGATCTCATCCAGACCCAGGCTTGCATTAGGAACACCCATCATTCACCCTCATTTATTTAGGCATATGAGCTCTATTGCCTTACTAAACCTATATCACCGGCTCCGATACCGCAATATGATTGGCGTAGATAGACGGGAGCAAAGGCAATGAGCGAGATTAAGCGCGGCACGGTGGAAATGACGGCGGCGATGCTGATTTCAGGCACCATCGGCTGGTTCGTGCTGATATCCGGGCAAGCCGTGACTGGCGTCGTCTTCTGGCGCTGCTTCTTCGGGGCGCTGACACTGCTCGTTATCTGCGGGACCATGGGCCTGCTGCGTCCCGGCATCCTCAATCTGAAGACATTCTCCATCGCCGTCGGTGGCGGGATCGCCATCGTGCTCAACTGGCTGCTGCTTTTCGCGGCCTATTCCCACGCCTCCATTTCCATCGCCACGACCGTCTACAACACACAGCCCTTCATGCTGTTGGGGCTCGGCGCTCTGTTCCTCGGCGAGCGGATCACTTTCACCAAGCTCTTCTGGTTAGGCCTCGCCTTTGCCGGCATGGCCGTGATCGTCGAAGGCAAGCCGGCGGGGGCAGCGAGTGGTGGAAGCTATGCGATCGGCATCCTGCTTTCGCTGGGTGCGGCCTTCTTCTATGCGCTGGCGGCGATCGCCGCCAAATGGCTGAAAGGCACGCCGCCACACCTGATCGCGCTCATACAGGTCTCTACTGGCATCCTCATGTTGGCGCCCTTTACCGATTTCTCGGCCGCACCCCAGGATGCCGGGGGATGGTCGATCCTCGTCACCATGGGCGTGGTCCATACCGGGTTGATGTATGTGCTGCTCTATGGCGCCATTCAGAAGCTGCCGACGCATCTGACGGGGGCGCTCTCCTTCGTCTATCCAATCGCCGCCATCGTGGTCGACCGTTTCGCCTTCGGCCATGTGCTTGGCATCGCTCAAATCCTTGGCGCGGTCATCATTCTCGCGGCTGCTGCCGGCATGAATCTGGGATGGACGATCCCCCTGCGCTGGAATAGAAACCACCATGTTTCCAAGGGAGCCGCCGAATGATCACCTGCTATCTGCGCTACGTCATCGACCCTTACAAGCTTGCCCAGTTCGAGCATTACGCCAAGCTCTGGATTCCGCTGGTCAACCGTATGGGCGGCACGCATCACGGCTATTTCATGCCGCATGAAGGCGCCAGCAACATCGCCTTGGCGCTCTTCAGCTTCCCGAGCCTTGCTGCCTATGAGGAATATCGGCTGAAAATACCCGAGGATGCGGAGTGCCAGGCAGCTCTTGCCTATGGCGAGGAAACGCGCTGCATCCTCAGCTACGAACGCAGCTTCATGCGGCCGGTGTTCTAGGTTTACTTAGCCGGATTCGGACAGACTTCGGAGAGACCGTCGAGGTCTTCCGCCATCTTTTCGAATGTTGCCGCCGATCCCGCCTTGCCTCCGCCGATCCGCAGCACATAGAGGCTGTCGAAATCCTTGCCATGCCATTTCGGCACCGCTTTTTCATCGCCACCATTCTCGCTCATCAGCTGGCGGGCGAGATCGACGATCTGCTTATGCTCCCAGGCGACGAAGATCAGCTTGCCGGCATAGGCAGGCTTCTTCAGCTCGGCTTTCAGATCATCGATATCCTTATAGCCGAAGCTGGTATCGACAGGCATTCCAAAGGCAATTGCCGTCGGTTCGATAGTCGCGAGCGGCCGGATGTAATCGTAGGAAGTGCCAGAATCGTCCTTTCGCTTCGACGGATCCGGCGCAAAGATCGCAGCAGGCTTGCCGAAGAGCTTGCTTAGCACCGAGGGCAGAGCCAAAGACCGGTTGAGACCTTGGCAGCTCAGTTGGCCGAGACCTGCTTCCGGCTTTTCGCCATGGCGCATGAAGACGATCGTCTGCACGTCCTTCTCCGCTGCCGAGGTAGGCGGCGCGAAGGTTGCTAACATCAGAAGACCGGCGGTGACTGCTGTTGTCACAACTCGCATTAGCGCTGAGCCTCAAAAGCCATGCGCACAGCGAGCCCGGCAAGCACAGTGCCCATGAGCCAGCGCTGCACCAGCGCGAAGGACGGACGGCGGGTGAGGAACATCGCGATCCAGCCGGCACTCAGCGCGAAGATAGCATTGAATGTCACGCTGATGATGATCTGTGCAAAGCCGAGAATGATCGACTGGGTGAAGACGCTGCCGGCGCTAGGATCGACGAACTGCGGCAGCAGCGACAAATAAAGGATCGCCACTTTCGGATTGAGCAGGCTGGTCACCAGCCCCATCGTGAAGAGCCGGCGCGCGCTATCCTTCGGCAGCTCGCGCACCTGAAAGGCCGAACGGCCACCGGGTTTCAGCGCATTCCAGGCGAGCCATCCAAGATAGGCGGCACCCGCCAGCCTCAGCGCATCATAGGCAAAAGGCACGGCAAAGACGAAAGCGGTAATGCCGAGTGCGGCCGAGAGCATGTAAAAGAGGAAGCCGCAGGCGACACCGCCAAGGGAGATCAGGCCTGCCGCAGGTCCCTGCGAGATGGAGCGCGACACCAGATAGATCATGTTCGGCCCGGGTGTCAGCACCATGCCGAGAGCGATCAGGGCAAAGGTGATCATGCTGGTCAGATGCGGCATGGAGGCTCCGGCAGGAAGGGCTTCAGAAGGAGATTTCGGTGGATGCGACCAGCTTGATTTCATGCGGCCCGGCATCGAAGCCGTCAAGCAGCATATTGTGGTGGGTGACAATCTCTTCGAAGCTCAGTTTGCCCATATCCGCCGTGGTGTGTCCGTCGGAGATCAGCGAGACATCGAAACCGAGTGAGACGGCGCGCCGCACGGTCGTATCGACGCAGAACTGCGTCATGCAGCCGCCGACGATGAGATGAGTGACGCCACGCGCTCGCAGCTTTGCCTCCAGATCCGTCTCGAAGAAGGAATCACAGCTCGTCTTGTGCACGACGGCATCGCCGGCTTCCGGCGCGATCTCCCGGCGCAACTGCCAGCCTTCGCTGCGTTTGGCCAAACGATGGGTGGGGCCGCCGTCATGCTGGACGATGAAGGTGGGAATGCCGGCGGCACGCGCCTTGTGCTTCAGCGCCGCCAGCCTAGTGACAACCCCCTCCAGTGCGGCATCTATCACGGGCTGACGATCCGGCGTGCCGAGGCCCGTCAGGATGGAGTTCTGAAGATCGATCAGGAGCAATGCGGAAGACATGATATCCTTGTGCAAAGCAGTTGCGACGCGGCGTTAATGCCTTGGTAATATGTTCGCTGCACCGGCGCAATCGCTTGAAAACGCAAAGGTGGTGAGATAGAGCGAATACCATCTTAGGAGGAGAATTCCATGACTCTCGCGGCCTTGTTTGCCTATTGCTGCGCCCTTTTCATCGCCGCTGCGATCCCGGGTCCTGGTATCACGGCAATCGTGGCGCGCGCCCTCGGCTCCGGCTTTCGCGAGACCTTCTTCATGGGCCTCGGCCTCGTGCTCGGCGACACGATCTACCTGACGGCCGTCATCCTCGGGCTTGCCTTCGTGGCGCAGACCTTCACCGAGGTCTTCATCGTCATCAAGATCGCCGGTGCGCTTTATCTCGGCTATATCGCCTGGAAGCTCTGGACGGCGGGCCTGCTTGCGGCCGATATCGCCGCGAAGAAATCGAACAGCGCCGGCATGTCCTTCCTCTCCGGCCTGCTTGTCACGCTCGGCAACCCCAAGACCATGCTTTTCTATGTTGCGCTGGTGCCGACCCTGATCGATATCGGCAGCATCGGGCTGCGTGAATATGCGACGCTGGTGGCGGCGACCTTCATCGTCCTTCTGATCGTTCTGGTGCCCTATATGCTGCTGGCGTCGCGAGCGCGCACCTTTCTCAAGAAGCCGAGGGCGCTGCAGATCCTGAACCGGGTCGCCGCCAGCATCCTCGGCGCGACCGCTGCCTTCATCGCCATGCGCACCGCCTGAAAAAAACATCCTCAAGTAAGACCGTTATGAGATTCTTTTCTCACGTGCTTTACGCGAGGAACGGCTGCGCACTCTGGTTTCCGCGGGCGTTTGATCCTATTGTCATTGCATAATTCCAATATAGGGAGAGCTACCCATGTCCGACACCCGCAAACCCGGCCGCGGCCGCGTCTATGCCTCGATCACCGAGACTATCGGCGATACGCCGATCGTGCGCCTCGACAAGCTGGCGAAGGAGAAGGGCGTCAAGGCCAACATCCTGGCAAAGCTCGAATTCTTCAATCCAATCGCTTCGGTGAAGGACCGTATCGGCGTCGCTATGATCGAGAGCCTGGAAGCCCAGGGCAAGATCGCTCCCGGCCGGTCCGTGCTGATCGAGCCGACCTCGGGCAACACGGGCATTGCGCTCGCCTTTGCCGCTGCCGCCAAGGGCTATAGGCTGATCCTCACCATGCCGGAAACCATGTCGATCGAGCGTCGCAAGATGCTGGCGCTGCTTGGCGCCGAGCTGGTGCTGACTGAGGGACCGAAGGGTATGAAGGGCGCGATCGCCAAGGCCGAAGAGCTGGCCGCGTCGCTGCCGGATGCGATTATTCCGCAGCAGTTCGAAAATCCGGCCAATCCGGAAATCCATCGTAAGACGACGGCCGAAGAAATCTGGAACGACACCGAAGGCAAGGTCGATATCTTCGTTTCCGGTATCGGCACCGGCGGCACGATCACCGGTGTCGGCCAGGTGCTGAAAGCACGCAAGCCCGACATCAAGGTCATCGCGGTCGAGCCGGCGGATTCGCCAGTTCTGTCCGGCGGCAATCCCGGACCCCACAAGATCCAGGGCATCGGCGCCGGCTTCGCACCAAAAGTTCTCGATACGCATGTCTATGACGAGGTAGTGACCGTCAGCAATGACGAGGCATTCCAGCAGGCGCGGCTCGTCGCCAAGCTCGAAGGCGTGCCGGTCGGCATTTCCTCCGGCGCGGCGCTTACGGCGGCTATCAAGATCGGCCAGCGTCCCGAAAACGAAGGCAAGACTATCGTCGTCGTCATCCCGTCCTTCGCCGAGCGCTATCTCTCGACGGCGCTCTTCGAGGGTCTCGGTGGCTGACAAAGCCATTCGCCATCTTGATTTGGAAAAAGGGGTGTTTCGGCACCCCTTTTCATTTAGGCCGGCTGGAGACGATCAGATGCTGTAGAGTCCCGCATTGTCAGGCATGCGCGGTCAGCCGCTCTCCGGCGATGCGATAGGAGATGGCTTCGGCGAGATGGATGCGCCCGACGGTCGGCTTGTCGTCGAGATCGGCGAGAGTGCGCGCCACCTTGAGAATGCGATGATAGCCGCGGGCGGAGAATTTCATCTTCTCGGCGGCATCGCGCAGCAATTGCAGGCCGGCGGCATCCGGCTCGGCGATGGTTTCGATCATCGCCGTCGAGCAGCGGGCATTGGTGCTGACATCCTTCATGCCGGCTCGTTCGAAGCGTTCCCGCTGCCGCTCGCGGGCGCGTGCCACGCGGAGTGCGACATCGGCGCTGCTTTCCGAGGCTGTCGGCCGGATGAGGTCGGCGGCGGAGACCGCCGGCACGTCGATGCGGATATCGATACGATCGAGCAAGGGGCCGGAAATGCGGCCCTGATAATCGGAAGCGCAACGCGGCCCACGGGCGCAGGTATGACCCGGCTCCCCGGCCATGCCGCAGCGGCACGGGTTCATCGCCGCGACAAGCTGGATGCCGGCCGGATAGGAGACACGGTGGTTTGCTCTGGCGATGACGCATTCGCCGGTTTCCAGTGGCTGGCGGAGCGCATCGAGCGCCTGCGGTGAAAACTCCGGCAGCTCGTCCAGGAACAGAATGCCGTGATGGGCGAGCGAGACTTCACCCGGCCGGGCGCGCAGGCCGCCGCCGACGAGCGCCGCCATGGTGGCGGAATGATGGGGCGCGCGATAGGGCCGCCGGTCCGAGAGCTTGCCGCCGGAAAGCTGGCCGGCGATCGAATGGATCATCGACACCTCCAGCAACTCGTTGGTCGACAAGGGCGGCAGGATCGACGGCAGGCGCGAGGCGAGCATGGATTTGCCGGAGCCGGGAGGCCCGACGAAAAGCAGATTATGGCCACCGGCGGCCGCCACTTCCAGCGCGCGCTTGGCGCTTTCCTGGCCCTTGATATCGGCAAGATCGGGTAGATTGGCGGCATTGGCGCGAACGGATGGCTCCGGCCGCGAGAGAACCTGCGTACCGCGGAAATGATTGGCGAGCGCAATCAGGCTGCGCGGCGCCAGAATATCGATCTCCTTGCCGGCCCAGGCCGCTTCCGGTCCGCTTTCGGCCGGGCAGATCAGCCCCTTGCCCATGGCATTGGCGGCGATCGCGGCGGGAAGAGCGCCGGCAACGGGCGCGATCGTGCCGTCGAGATTGAGTTCGCCGATGACGGTGTAGGAGGACAGGGCATCGGCTGGGATCGCGCCGAGCGCCGCCATCAGACCAAGCGCGATGGCAAGATCGAAATGACTGCCCTCTTTGGGCAGGTCCGCCGGTGCAAGATTGACAGTGACTTTCTTCGGCGGCAAGGCAAGGCCAGAGGCGTGTAGTGCTGCCTGAACCCTCTCACGGCTCTCCGCGACAGCCTTGTCCGGCAGACCGACGATATGCATCAGCACCTTGCCCGGCGCGATCATCACTTGCACTTCGACGGGTACGCCCTCAATGCCCTGAAATGCCACCGTACTGACGCGCGCTACCATTCCCTATCCCCTGTCGCCGAACCCGTTTGCCGTTACGTGCCCCGATCAGCAAACTTCGGGTTGCAATCTGGCATAAGACAAAGAATGAAACAAGAACAATAAACGAACAAAAATTTCACCCCGCATATCGAAATCAACGACATGCGGGGGTGACTAGATCGTTCAGTCGAAAGCGTGGCGGGGAACTGTCGATCAGGCTCGCTTGGCCTCGATCGCATCCCAGAGCAGGCTGGCGATATCGGCGCCGCCGAAACGCTTGACTTCGCGGATGCCGGTCGGCGACGTCACGTTGATCTCGGTCATATAGTCGCCGATGACGTCGATGCCGACGAGCAGGAAGCCGCGCTCCTTGAGGGCTGGGCCGATACGCGCGCAGATTTCCTTCTCGCGCGCCGTCAGCTCGGTGGCTTCCGCGCGGCCGCCGACATGCATGTTGGAGCGGGCGTCATGCTCGGCCGGCACGCGGTTGATCGCGCCGACAGCCTCGCCATCGACGAGGATGATGCGCTTGTCGC
This sequence comes from Martinezella sp. CNPSo 3795, assembly GCF_057784475.1. NCBI lineage: Bacteria > Pseudomonadati > Pseudomonadota > Alphaproteobacteria > Hyphomicrobiales > Rhizobiaceae > Martinezella > Martinezella sp. CNPSo 3795. Next base: position 296,151 of record NZ_JBXSOQ010000005.1, read on the forward strand.
CCTTGCGCACGTCTGGCAGGTATTGCTGGGCAATGAAGGGCTCGCGGAAGAGCTGGCCGAACATTTCCAGCAGCGACGAGAGATTGCGGTCGTCACGCGTCGAGTGGAACACACCGGCGCCGCCATTGCCGTAGAGCGGCTTCAGGATGATATCGCCCATTTCATCGCGGAAACGGCGGATTTCAGCCGGATCGCGGGTGATGAGCGTCTTCGGCATGAGATCGGCGAATTCAGTGACGAAGATCTTTTCCGGCGAGTTGCGCACCCAGGCCGGATCGTTGACCACGAGCGTCTTCGGATGGATGCGCTCGAGCAGATGTGTCGAGGTAATATAAGCCATGTCGAATGGCGGGTCCTGGCGCAGCAGCACCACGTCCATGGTGGAAAGATCGACGCGCTCCGGCTCGCCGAGCTCGAAATGATCGCCCTTGACGTCGCGCAGGATCATCGGCTCGACGGAGGCATAGATCCTGCCGTCGCGCATGCTCAGCCGCTCCGGCGTATAGTGGAAGAGCTTGTAGCCCCGGTTCTGCGCCTCGAGGCTCATGGCGAAGGTGGAGTCACCCGCAATGTTGATGCTTTTCACATGGTCCATCTGGACCGCAACATTCTTGATACCAGCCATAGTCAGCCCTCGCTCGGATTTGCGGACAGATGTAGGTCGGCCTGCATCCAAACGCAACGGCTATTCAATGGCTTCCCTCAAGTGGCCGCTTAGGCAGCAAGGCCTTGTGCGCCGCCCTGGCGGACGAAGTTGCGCAGGCGATAAGCCATGGTCAGAGGCTTCGGGAACGGCTTGCGCAGAAAGGCAACCTTGCGCAGGTAGCGATCGATGCGCCATGTCGCCCAGGTGCCACCGGCAAAATAAGCGACATCGCCGGCGCTGAGCGTCCGCTCGACGCCATCTTCCGTGGTGATATGCACCTCGCCCTCAAGGATCATCACCGTTTCGTCCCAGCCGAAATACCAGCGGAACTCGCCCGCGGTGCAATCCCACAGCGCCGTCATTGCGGCATCGTCCTGCCCCCGCGAGTGCTCGGCGATACGGGCGACCGGATTCCCCGACAAAACCCAGGAGGGTTCGATCGGCGATGGCTTCATTTCCATTTCGTTGCTGGCGCCCGCCACGAAGCTTTTCGACTGCGGCATCGCGAGCACGACCGGCGCGGCACGGGTGGCAAAGGCCGCCATGCTCGCCAACATCAGTTTCAAGACCATGCAATCCCCCAAAATTCCATGTGCGTCTGCGATCTCATCGCATGGAACGGGTAAGGGGAAAGTTCATGAAACCGAGCGCATTTTAACGATTGCAGCGATCAGGCGGAAAAACCCTCGATTGTGCAGACGACCATATCGTGGTCGGAGAGCGGCTTGCCTTCTCCGTTCAGGGAGGAAACAAGGTGGCTTTCGCCGACCTTCAAGCTGCGGGTGATGAACCAGTCGAGCTTCATGGTGCGATCGGGAAAGCGCGTGATCAGGCTCGGGCGCGTGCTTGTCTGATCGAGCGGTCCGCCATGGCATTCGAAACCACGGCCTTCGGCCATGGCGAATAGGGTATCGGTCGAATAATCGCCACCGGTGTGATTGCCGGTGTTGAGATCGCCGCCGATCAAGATCGGCAGACCGGGTGCGAAGGCCTCGACTTCATCGATCAACGCCGCCAACTGCCGCTCGCGATAGGCAGCGGTTGCGACACTTTCGAGATGAACGGAAACGGCAATCATGGGACCAGCTTCTGTCTCAACAATGGCGCCGACAGCGCAACGATCGCCAATGCGCGGCTGCTCGTTGCTGTCGTTGAACCAGACGGCTTCGCCGGGTAAGCGGATCATGAAGGCATCCTTTAGGGCGACGGAGGCCATCAGGGCGTTGCCATGAAAGCCCTTCTCGTTGAAATCGTCCTTGCAGTAGGAGCGTTCGATTTCCGAACCGAGACTGAGTTCGAGGAATTCGACACCATAGGCGTAGTTCATGCCGAGTTCGCCGGCGATGATCGCCGTCGGGTCGCGCTGTTCGGTGCGGGCCATGCCCAGATCCATTTCCGACAGCTGGATCAGCGGCGCGCCGGTTTCCCGCAGCTTGGCCGCGCTTTCCTCGGGAAAGAGGCAGCGCTCGAGATTCCAGGCTGCGACGGTAAAGGGGAAGGAGAGAGCCTCGACCTTGGCATCCGCCCCGCCGATGCGCACCGTATTCAGGCAGGCGAGCGATGCAAGCTTCTCGGCGTGAACGACCGCGGTCTTTTCGAGTGAAATAAAGCTCTTGCGCTCTTCCTGCGAGGGAACGGTGAATGCGGAAACGGTGTTGCGGATCATATTGAAGCCTGTCGAAATAGCATTGTGAGCGCGGCGGAAATCGCAAACGCTTATCGGTCCGGCAATAGGCTGATTTTATGACGGTCCTGTAACGCCGTGTTCAAAACGCATCCGGAAAATGCTGCGGCCAGCGGCCGGGCAGCATGGCGACGATGTCATAGCGTTGCGACAGGCGGGCAAAATCCGGCTGTCGGGCGAGCCATAGGTCGCTCGCAGCACGGATGCGGTTTTGCGACGAGAGGGAAACTGCATCGATCGCCTCCTGTGCGCCGCGCCGCGACTTGACCTCGACAAAGATGGCGAGATCACCCTTGCGGGCGACGATATCGATTTCACCGAGCTTGGTGCGGTGGCGGACGGCCAGGATGCGATAGCCCTTGAGCATCAGGAAGGCAGCCGCGAGATATTCGGCCACATGGCCGCGACGCCAAGCCTTTTGCCGCTTCAGCTTCTCGCCGGACCCGGGCTTCATATCAGCCATGGCGCTCCTTCATGTCGAGCAGGCGCTGGTACAGCTCCTTTCGCGGCAGGCCGGTGAGGCGCGCAGCCTCGGTCGCGGCCTTGGCTGTCGGCATCGTCCCTGAGAGATCGGCGAGAATGGCATCGACATCGGCCTCTGCCGCAACGCTTTCCGCTGGCGGTCCCACAAGCCAGACGATCTCGCCCTTCACATTGTCGACCGCGTCATAGAATGACGCGAGTTCGGACAATGTGCCGCGCCGGAATTCCTCGAAGGTCTTCGTCAGCTCGCGGCAGACGGCGCCCGCGCGCTCACCGCTAAGCACATCGGCGGCGGCGGCAAGGGTGGCGGCAATGCGATGCGGCGATTCAAAGAAGATGAGGGTCGCCGGCACCGCTGCCAGTTCGGCCAGACGGTCGCGGCGGCCCTTGTCCTTGGCAGGCAGGAAACCGGCAAAGAAGAAGGCATCGTTCGGCAGGCCGGAGCCGACGAGAGCAGCCAGAGGGGCCGAGGCGCCGGGAATGGGCACGACCTTGTATCCCGCTTCGATCGCCTGCACCGCAAGGCGATAGCCGGGATCGGAGACAAGCGGCGTGCCGGCATCGGAGACCAATGCAACAGATCGGCCGGCTTCCAGAGCCTGCAGCAGCCGCGGACCGGCCTCATCGGCATTGTATTCGTGATAGGCATAGGGCTTGTTCTGTATGCCATAGCGATCGAGCAGGACGCGCGTCACGCGCGTATCCTCGCAGGCGAGCACATCGGCACCGGCCAGCGTTTCTAGCGCCCTCAGCGTGATGTCGCCGAGATTGCCAATCGGGGTGGCGACCAGATAGAGCGCCGGTTCGAGAGGGCGGGCCGGGATCTGATTGTTGTGCAGGCGGAAACTGCGCGCTCCGCTGCCTGATTGGTCTTCGCTCATGCCGGTCCTGAATTCATCTCGGATAAGCAGCCTTTATGGGCGAGGTGCGCACAGACGGCAAGAGCGGTGCAATTCCTGTGGAGCATTGCCGTCGAAATGGCGAATTGGCGCTAGGCAAAACGTCTATGCCTCTTGCATTCGGATGGAGAAGTCTGCCAAGTTGCCTGTCCAATCTTTCGGGCCTTGTCCGAAAACATGTCGCTCGGGCGCCTCGGGCCGCCCGGCTAGTCACGGTCGAAAGCGGTAGCATCCATGCGTATTACAATTGAGCGGTCGAACCTCCTGAAGTCGCTGAACCACGTGCATCGCGTGGTCGAGCGTCGCAACACGATCCCGATCCTGTCCAATGTGCTGCTCAAGGCCGATGGCACGAACCTCGACATGAAGGCGACAGACCTCGATCTCGAAATCACTGAGGCAACGCCCGCGAATGTCGAACAGGCCGGCGCCACAACGGTTCCCGCGCATCTGCTCTATGATATCGTGCGCAAGCTTCCCGACGGCTCGGAAGTGCTTCTCGCCACCAACACCGATGGCAGCTCGATGACGGTTGCCTCCGGGCGCTCGAAGTTCTCGCTGCAATGCCTGCCGGAATCCGATTTCCCGGATCTCACTGCCGGCAGCTTCAGCCATTCCTTCAAGCTGAAGGCGAGCGATCTGAAGATGCTCATCGACCGCACGCAGTTTGCGATCTCCACGGAAGAGACGCGTTACTATCTCAACGGCATCTTCTTCCATACAATCGAAAGCGGCGGCGACCTGAAGCTCAGGGCCGTCGCCACGGACGGCCATCGCTTGGCACGCGCCGATGTCAGCGCTCCCTCTGGCTCCGAAGGCATGCCCGGGATCATCATCCCGCGCAAGACGGTGGGTGAACTGCAGAAGCTCGTGGACACGCCGGATGCGATCGTGACCGTCGAAGTCTCCGACGCGAAGATCCGCCTGACCATCGGCTCCATCGTCATGACCTCGAAGCTGATCGACGGCACCTTCCCGGACTATCAGCGCGTTATTCCGGCCAACAATGACAAGGAAATGCGGGTCGATTGCCAGACCTTCGCCCAGGCCGTCGACCGCGTGTCGACGATCTCTTCGGAGCGCGGCCGGGCTGTGAAGCTAGCTCTGTCTGACGGCCAGCTGCTGCTGACCGTCAACAATCCGGATTCGGGCAGCGCGACCGAGGAGGTTGCCGTCGGTTACGAGATGGACCCGATGGAAATCGGCTTCAACGCCAAATACCTGCTCGACATTACCGCGCAGCTTTCCGGCGACGCGGCCATATTCCTGCTGGCCGACGCCGGTTCGCCGACGCTCATCCGCGACACGGCTGGCGACGACGCGCTTTATGTGCTGATGCCGATGCGGGTGTAGCGAAACTAAAGCGCCCTTCATGCGTTTAACCTACGCAAGGGCGCTTTTATTTGGTCTTTTGTCGATTGCGACATTTTCTCTTGTTATTGCGTCATTCCGTTGCAAGATCCTAGAGAAGCAATATGTAAGTCGCGACGGTAACATCTGATGGGGGGAGAGCATGGCGCTGCGTCTCAAGGAACGGCTAGGCAAGAAATTCGACGAGGAGATCCGCTTCTTCAAGGGCATGATGCAAGGCCCCAAGACCGTCGGCTCGATCGTTCCTACGTCGTCGATCACGGCCCGCAAGATGGCTAGTGTCATCAACCCGCAATCAGGTCTGCCTGTGCTGGAGCTTGGGCCGGGAACCGGGGCGATCACCAAGGCGATCCTCGAACGCGGTGTAGAGCCGCAAAATCTCGTCGCCATCGAATATTCCACCGATTTCTACAATCATCTCGTCCGCCGTTACCCCGGCGTCAATTTCATCAATGGCGATGCCTTCGATCTCGATAAGACGCTCGGCGTACTGCGCGGGCAGACCTTCGATTCCGTCGTCTCCGGCATTCCTCTCCTCAATTTCCCAATGAAGGCGCGCGTCGCGTTGCTGGAAAGCCTGCTGGATCGCATGCCGGCCGGCCGGCCGGTGGTGCAGATCTCCTACGGCCCGGTCTCGCCGATCATCGCCAAGCCGGATCGCTATCATATCCGCCACTACGATTTCATCGTCCGCAATATTCCGCCGGCCCAGCTATGGGTCTATAGCCGCGGCTGAGGCAATCGCTGAGAGATCCATGTACGCTCTTTATATTACGCATCCGCAGGTGCGCATCGACCCGAATGTGCCGGTGCCGCAATGGGGCTTGTCCGACATTGGCGCCGAGCGGGCGCGGCTGGCGGCGAGCCGGCCTTGGGCGGGCAAGCTGAGCCTCATCGTCTCCAGCGGCGAGCGCAAGGCGATCGAAACGGCCGAGGCTCTGGCGACGGCAAGCGGTGCGCCGATCGAGGTCATCGAGGCCATGCATGAAAACGACCGCAGTGCCACAGGTTTTCTAGCGCCGCCGGAGTTCGAGAAAGCAGCGGACTGGTTCTTCGCCAACCCGCATGAGAGCTTCAAGGGCTGGGAGCGCGCCATCGATGCGCAGGTGAGAATCGTCTCCAATGTCGAGGCCGTTCTTGTGCGGCACGATCCGAACGCGCCGATCGCCTTCGTCGGCCATGGAGGCGTCGGCACGCTGCTGAAATGCCATCTGGAGGGAAAGCCGATCGCGCGGCAGGGGGATCAACCGCCAGGAGGCGGCAATCTTTTCTGTTTCGATCTTGCGAAGCGCGCCGTCTCATGCGACTGGACACCCATGGAAGATTGGATGGGATGGGCTTGATATGACCGCACGCGACCGCTTGATCGTTGGACTGGATGTTCCAAACCTTCAGGAGGCCGAAAAAGTGGTCGGCGCCCTCGGCGACGATATTCTCTATTACAAGATCGGCTATCAGCTCGCCTTTGCCGGCGGCCTGGAATTCGCGCGCGACCTTGCCGCCAGCGGCAAGAAGATCTTCCTCGATATGAAGCTGCTCGACATCGACAATACTGTCGCCTCCGGCGTGGAGAACATCGTCAAGATGGGCATGTCGATGCTGACGCTGCACGCCTATCCGAAAGCCATGAAGGCGGCTGTCGAAGCGGCGAAGGGCTCCGACCTCTGCCTGCTCGGTGTCACCGTGCTGACCTCGATGGACGAAGGCGATCTGATCGCCGCCGGTTACGAATATGACCCGCATACGCTGGTGCTGCGCCGGGCCGAACAGGCCCATCTGGCCGGCATGGGCGGCATCGTCTGCTCGGCCGAAGAGTCCGCCGCCGTCCGCAAGATCATCGGGCCGGATATGGCGCTGGTGACCCCTGGCATCCGCCCGGCAGGGAGCGATAAGGGCGACCAGAAGCGCGTGATGACGCCGGCCGCTGCCATCAAGGCTGGCTCGAGCCATCTCGTCGTCGCACGGCCGATCGTCAAGGCGGCCGATCCGAGGCAAGCCGCCCACGCCATTCTCGCCGAAATGGACGCTGCACTTTAAACCACCACAACAATCAGGGAGGTCGAGATGGCAAAGGGATATTGGATCGCGCGCGTGGATGTCCGCGACCCCGAGCGCTACAAGGACTACGTCGCCGCCGCGAAGCACGCCTTCGAGAAATACGGCGCGAATTTCCTCGCGCGCGGCGGCGCGTTTACGCCGCTCGAGGGACAGGCACGCGGCCGCAACGTCGTTATCGAATTCCCGTCGCTGCAGCACGCCGTCGATTGCTATAATTCGCCGGAATACCAGATCGCGGCCAAAATCCGGCAGCAGGTGGCAGACGCGGAAATGGTGGTCGTCGAAGGGGTTTAAATCGCTTGAAAAGCCGACGCTGCAATGCAGCGCGATAGCACTTCACCTCGGCGCGCGGATCGGCTAAGACGAAACCAGATAAGCCCAATCAAAGCCTTTCGAGGAGCCTGCCATGACCCTGTCCAACCTCCCGCCGCTCGTCACCGTGTTCGGAGGATCAGGTTTCATCGGGCGACACACCGTGCGTGCGCTTGCCAAGCGCGGCTATCGCATCCGTGTCGCTGTTCGCCGCCCCGATCTTGCCGGTTTCCTGCAGCCGCTCGGCAATCTCGGCCAGATTTCGATCGTCCAGGCCAATGTGCGCTACCGCAATTCCATCGACCGTGCCGTTGAAGGCGCTCAGCATGTCGTCAACTGCGTCGGCATTCTCGCCGAAAGCGGCCGCAACACGTTCGACGCTGTACAGGAATTCGGTGCCAAGGCGATTGCGGAAGCCGCCCGCAATGCCGGCGCTTCGCTGACGCATATTTCCTCCCTCAGCGCCGATGCCAATTCGCCCTCGGCCTATGCCCGCACTAAAGCTCGCGCGGAAGCCGCCGTCCTGTCGATCAAGCCTGATGCAATCATTCTGCGTCCTTCGATCGTGTTCGGTCCGGAAGATGAATTCTTCAACAAGTTCGCTGACATGTCGCGCACCGCGCCCTTCCTGCCGCTGATCGGCGGCGGCAAGACCAAGTTCCAGCCGGTCTATGTGCAGGACATCGCGGAAACCGTCGCCCGCAGCGTCGACGGAAAACTGAAGGCCGGCACGACCTATGAGCTCGGCGGTCCGGAAGTGTTGTCCTTCCGCGAATGTCTCGAGACCACGCTTGCCGTCATCAACCGGAAGAAGTCGCTCGTCTCCATTCCGTTCGGCCTGGCTTCGCTGATCGGCTCGATCGCCTCGCTGGTGCCGCTGATCAAGCCGCCAATCACCGCCGATCAGGTAACGCTGCTGAAGAGCGACAACGTCGTTTCCCAGCAGGCGGAAGCGGAAGGACGCACTCTGAAGGGCATCGGCCTGCTGCCGACATTGCTCGTCTCCGTGCTGCCGTCCTATCTGGTGCGCTACCGTCCGCAGGGCCAGTTCACCGGCTCTGGCAAAGCCGCCTGACGATTCGGCTGTTCCACGAATTCATGCGCCGCCCGGCTTTGCTGGGCGGCGTTTTTTATTGCTCCTCAACGGCAGAAACCTGCTCCAGCAAGCTGGCGGGCCGCCGCCATTCACAGCTCAGCGTTGCTTAAAAGACGCAGTGCGGAAATAGTAGCATTAACGTCAAATTTAATATGAACATTTATTGCTATTGCTCATCTCACTGACTAACACAGCCGCGCGTCTCAGACTCGAACAACAGACCGGTCCGTGGCGCGCTTCACACTTCTGCGGAAAGGCATTCTTCGATGGGCAAGTCTATCGCGCTTCTGTTTGCGTGCGCGGCACTGGTGATTCTCGCAGGCTCCTTCGTGGCTCGCGGCAGCATCGCCTCGATCAAGGGCGAATGTGCGCCGACCTACGGCGTCGACCCCTGCACGACGGGTTCCATCGACGCATCCTCCCCGAACTGATCGGGTATGAAAAAGGCCGGTTTTGACCGGCCTTCACTTTTTCCAGGATATCAGCCTCGACGGTCGGTCTCAGCCGAAATAGAGACCGATGAGACCGATTGCGCCGACTGCAATGCGCCACCATGCGAAGGGGGCGTAACCACGGCGGGATACGAAGTCGAGCAGCGCGCGCACGACAAAGAGCGCCGAGATGAAGGCCATGAAGAAGCCGATGACGATCAGCTGACCATCGGCGAAGCTGAGATCGTGGCGGCTCTTCCACAAATCCAGCGTGAAGGCGCCGACCATTGTCGGCATGGCGAGGAAGAAGGAAAACTCGGCGGCCGAACGCTTATCGGCACCGAGCAGCAGGGCACCGACGATGGTGGAACCGGAGCGCGACGTTCCCGGGATCATGGCCAGGCACTGGAAGAAGCCGATCTTGACCGCCATGGGCCAGGAAAATTCGTAGGCGCTGGTGTATTTCGGCTTGAACTCGATCCTGTCGATGACGAGCAGAACGATGCCGCCGAGGATCAGCGAGATACAGATGACCTTCGGCGAATCGAACAGCACGGTCTTGATGAAATCATGCGCCAGTGCGCCGATGACGGCAGCAGGCAGAAAGCCGAACAGGACGGCGAGCACGAAGTGACGGGCCTTGGCGCTGACGGGGAGCGCCTTGGCGATCTGGACGAGGCGATTGAAATAGACAAGCAGAATGGCGAGAATCGCGCCGAGCTGGATCAAAACTTCAAAAGTACCGGCCGATTTGAAGCCGAGAAAATGTCCAAGCAGTATCAGATGGCCTGTCGAGGAGACCGGAATGAACTCCGTAAGCCCCTCTACAAGGCCTAAAACCAACGCGATAACAATTTGTTCAGCCATATCGTGTCCTTTGTCTAACGGCAGGGCGGCCCGATTCGCTTGTGCAAACTAGGCCAAGATCCTATAGCTTCAACCGATGACAAATAACTAGGGCCGCAGGATCGCGACCGAAAAGACTTCCGTAGCATCAATCAGAAACACCCGAGTACCAATGCCGACGCTGTATCATCACCCAATGTCATCTTCCTCCCGGTTCGTTCGTCTGATCCTGACGGAATATGGCTATCAGACGGAGCTGATCGAGGAACAGACCTGGGAAAAGCGCCGCGATTTCCTGGCGCTGAACCCGGCTGGCACCCTGCCTGTCTACGTCGATGACAGCATGCGGGCGCTCTGCGGCGCTTCGGTCATCTCCGAATATCTCGACGAGACACACGGCGTTCTGAAGCGCGATCGCCGGCTTCTGGCCGAAGATCCGTTCCAGCGCGCCGAAATCCGCCGGCTGACGGAATGGTTCATGCAGAAGATGGAGCAGGATGTGACGCGGCCGCTGACGCGCGAGCGCGTCTTCAAGCTTCAGATGACCGCCGAACAGGGCGGCGGCGCGCCCGATTCCAAAGTCATGCGCATGGCGCGCGGCAATATCCGCCAGCATATGAAGTATCTCTCCTGGCTCGCAGGTTCGCGGCAGTGGCTGGCCGGCGAACGGCTGAGCTATGCCGATCTTGCCGCCGCGGCCTCGGTTTCCGTGCTAGATTATCTGGGCGAGATCGACTGGACGGAATCGCCTGTTGCCAAGGAATGGTATCAGCGGCTGAAGTCGCGCCCTTCCTTCCGGCCAATCCTGGCGGAGCGTGTGCGCGGTGTCACCCCGGTCTCACATTACGCCGATCTGGATTTCTAGGGCGTTTTTCACGCAATTCCGAACGGAAAACCGCTAACGCACCTTATCCTGGAATTGCTATGACGAGGGCTCGATATGCCCGATGATCGCGAAACGGAAAAAGTGGACAAGCGCAGAAGCACGCTGACGGCTTTCGTGCGAGAGGAAGCGCGTGCTCAGGGTTTCGATCTCTGTCGCATCACCAGGCCGGATGCCATTCCGGAAGCGGCCGTCCGGCTCAGCCAGTTTCTCGACAAGGGCTATCACGGCACCATGGGCTGGATGGAGGAGACCCGCGACCGCCGAGGCGATCCGCGCGTACTCTGGAGCGAGACGCGGTCCATCGTCGTCTTCGGCCTCAATTACGGCCCCGAAGAAGACCCGCGCGGCATCCTGGAGAAGAGGGATAAGGCGGCAATATCGGTCTACGCCCGGAACCGTGACTACCACGATGTCATAAAAGGACGGCTGAAGGAGATCGCCACCCGCTTCGCGGCGCGCTCGAAAGAGGACGTCAAGGTCTTCGTCGATACGGCGCCGGTCATGGAGAAGCCTCTCGCAGCGGCTGCCGGCCTCGGCTGGCAGGGCAAGCACACGAATCTGGTCAGCCGTGGCTTTGGCTCCTGGCTCTTTCTCGGCTCGATGTTCACCACGGCCGATCTCGAGCCCGATGAGCCGGAGATTGACCATTGCGGCTCCTGCCGGGCCTGCCTCGACGTCTGCCCGACCGCTGCCTTCCCGGCCCCCTATCAGCTCGATGCGCGTCGCTGCATTTCCTATCTGACCATTGAGCACAAGGGTCCGATCGATCCTGAGCTTCGGCCGTTGATCGGCAACCGCATCTACGGCTGCGACGACTGTCTTGCCGCCTGCCCCTGGAACAAGTTCGCCAGTGCCGCCTCGGAGATGAAGCTGGTGGCTCGGGACGATCTCAAGGAACCGTCCATCGCCTTCCTGCTCGATCTGGATGATGCAAGCTTCCGCACATTCTTCAGCGGTTCGCCGGTCAAGCGTATCGGTCGCGACCGCTTCATCCGCAATGTGCTGATCGCTGCCGGCAATTCGCGCGATCGCTTCCTTATAGAGAGATGTCGCCAACTGGCTGGAGACCCCTCGCCAGTCGTGCGCGGCATGGCGGTCTGGGCGCTGTCCCGGCTGATGACGGCTGGCGAATTCCACGCGTTTGCGGCAGAAAGAAATGACGAGGCGGACGAAGAAGTCCGCGCCGAATGGAAACTGGCAGGGGTATCGTGATGCATGTGATGATTTTCGGCTGCGGATATTCCGGAACGGCCATCGCCAAGGCTTTCGCCGGCTCCGGCATTCGCATCACCGGCACCACCCGCTCCGCCGACAAGGCCGAGCAGCTGACGAAAGATGGCATCGAAGCCTTCGTCTTCGATGGCGAGACCCTCGACCCGGCTCTCTCGGAGGCGATGCAAAGCGCCACGCATCTGGTGCAATCGATCGCACCGGGCAAATCAGGCGATCCGCTACTGCGGCTGGCGCAGCTCAATCTCAAGGCATTGATGCCGAAGCTGGAATGGATCTGCTATCTCTCGACCGTCGGGGTCTATGGCGACCATAAGGGCGCTTGGGTCAGCGAGCAGACATCACTGCATCCAATCGCCGATCGCTCCGTCGAGCGGGTAGAGGCAGAAGACGGCTGGCTGCGCGTCGGCATCCGGCTCGGCCTCCCCGTTGCCGTGCTGCGGCTTTCCGGCATTTACGGCCCGCGCCGCAATGCCTTCTGCAATCTGGAAAAGGGAACCGCCCGGCGGCTCATCAAGGCGAACCAGGTGTTCAATCGCATCCGCGTCGAGGATATCGGCGCATGTGCCCGCTTCCTGTCCGATCGCAAGCTCGGCGGCATATATAATGTCACCGATGACGAACCTGCACCGCCGCAGGATGTCGTTGCCGAGGCCGCCCGCCTGATGGGCGTCGAACCGCCACCGGAACAGCCTTTCGAAACAGCTGAGCTGACGCCGATGGCACGCTCCTTCTATGGCGAGAACAAGCGCGTTTCGAACGCGAAACTGCGCGCGCTCGGCTTCCAGTTCCGCTATCCAGAGTATCGCATGTCACTTGCCGAACTCTGGTCCTCTGGAGCATGGCGCGGCTGAGAAATCGCTCCCGGTATCCCCGCTATATCGCATGAAAATTCCTACTTAGCCGGCTGCCTTAGTTCAATTTGCTCCGCATTTATGGTTAATGACCTCTAAAATTGCACAAGTGCGGCAGTGATTATGGCAAAGCCGGAAAATTATTTTTCCGATTTTTGTGATGCCTGGCATCGGTCGATGCTTACGAGAAAATTCGTTCCATTTTTAACTGATTTTATTGGGTTTTTTCCACAATCAAGCAAATCCGCTGAATAGCCCTAGTATTCCCTTAACATCACAAATATTACAGATTGTAACATTCCGTGATCGATGGTGGCACTTTTTCGCCATTTTTGGCCTGATTTAAGCCCCGCCGCCTACCCAGGGCGCAAGTTCAATAGCTTGAGGGAAAAATCGGTTTGAAGAAAATCGCACGTTCTTTGGCAATCGCCGCAACTATATCCGCCTCCATTGCTGTCGTTTCGAATCCGGCATTTGCATCCGCTGGCTGCGGAGGCGCTTCATGGTACGGGGGAAGCTCCCGAACTGCTTCCGGGGAACGTATGAGTTCCAGAAATCTTACTGCCGCCCATCGTTCGCTCGCCTTCGGCACGCGCCTCCGGGTCACCAACAAGCACAATGGCCGCAGCGTCGTCGTTCGCATCAACGACCGTGGGCCTTTCATTCGCGGACGTGTTCTCGATCTCTCCCGCGCTGCTGCACAGAACATCGGCATGGTCGCTTCGGGTACCGCCAAAGTCTGTTACGAGGTCGTCGCCTCGAAGTAATCGCCGCAAGCCGGAACCATCCGGCAAATCGGCATGACGCTTGCTCTCTCGGCCAATCGCGGCTACCACGCGATTGAGACGTCTCAAAATCCGCCGCCTTGGGCACTATTTACGCGGATTGGCGAGCCGTCAGCGATTTTTGGTAGGGCGCCGAGTCCCAAGATGAGCTCCAACGGGTTCCGGGTCATGCGCGAGCAGGAGAGTGTGAATGCGTCTGGGCGGCCGATTGCAGGGGGCCATCGAAGTTCTTGCCGATATCGAAGCGCGCAAGCGACCGGTGGCCGATGCCCTGAAAGATTGGGGCCTGGCCCATCGCTTCGCCGGCTCCGGCGACAGGGCCGCGATCGGCAACATCGTCTATGACGCCCTGCGCATGCGGCTTTCGCATGCCTGGCTGATGGAAGACGACAGCGCGTCCGCGCTTGCCCATGCCGTACTCTTCCGCCAATGGGGCCTGACGCCGGAGGCGCTGGCTGCCGAGCTGGACGGCGATAAATTCGCACCCGAGGCGCCGAGCGCCGAAACATTGGCCGCCTTTGCGGCCCGCAAGCTCGAAGATGCGCCTCGTCACGTCCAGGGTGATATTCCCGAATGGGTCGAGCCCTCCTTCAGCCAAGCCTTCGGCGATGGCTGGCTTGCCGAAGCCAAAGCCCTTGCCGAGCGCCCGACGCTCGACCTTCGCGCCAATGCGCTGAAGGCCGAGCGCGCCAAAGTCGTGAAGGCACTGGAGCGCGCCGGCGGGCAGCCATCGAACATCGCCCGTTTCGGCATCCGCATTCCGGCCGGTGAAGGCGCCTCCCGCCTGCCGAACGTCACGGCCGAACTTTCGTTCCAGAAGGGCTGGTTCGAGGTGCAGGATGAAGGCTCGCAGATCGTCGCCGATCTGGTCCTGCCTGATGAAGGCGACCAGGTGCTTGATTATTGCGCCGGCGGTGGCGGCAAGACGCTCGCCATGTCGGCCGCGATGCACAACAAGGGCCAGGTCCATGCCTATGACAGCGACCGGCGGCGGCTGGCACCGATCATAGAGCGCCTGAAGCGAGCGGGCACCCGCAACGTTCAGGTCCACGACGACCGCAATGGCCTGCTTCAACTGCGCGGCAAGTTCGACAAGGTTCTGGTCGATGCTCCCTGCACCGGCACCGGCACCTGGCGGCGGCGTCCCGATACCAAATGGCGGCTGACACAGAAAAACCTCGACGAACGCACCAGCCAGCAACAGGAAGCCCTGGCGCAGGCCGGCGAATTCGTCCGCCCCGGCGGCGCTCTGCTCTATGTCACCTGCTCGGTGCTGCCGGAGGAGAATGAGGCACAGGTGAACCGTTTCGCCGCCCAGAATCCGGATTTCGAAGTGGTGGAAACCCTGAGCTCCTGGGAGACGCTGTTCGGCAAGGATGCCGCAAAGCCGCGCTCCTCCGACGGCAAGACCATTACCCTGACACCGGCCTCCACAGATACCGACGGCTTCTTCTTCAGCCGCCTTCAACGGAAAATGTGAGCTGGCGGCGAGCGAGCCTGCTTCCACTGCCCTGCCGACGTAATATCAAACGCCCCATAGCTGCGCATTCGCGAGCGAATCCATTTCGCTTGCGACGTTAAACCCTTGGTCTCTCGCCTTAAAATCGTTCTAAACTAGAGCGTTTGACACAAGTTTGTTTTTCATACATGACACAAATTGCCAAGTTTTGACGGTGCCCCCGCTGTCACAGGAGAGGAACATGAAACTGAAAAACAGAATTGGCGCCGCGCTCGCGGTGGCCGTGATCACGACCGCCGCATTCAGCCTGCCGGCTCTTGCAGCCGCTCCCGAGCCGGCCGCCGTTCTCAAGCATTATGCGGACCTGGCACATGCCAAATATGAGGATGCGCTGACGACGGCGAAAGCACTCGACAAGGCGATCGACGCTCTGCTCGCCAACCCCAGCGACAAGACGCTGAAGGCGGCACGTGCGGCCTGGATCAAGGCCCGTGTTCCCTATGCGCAGACGGAAGTCTACCGCTTCGGCAACCCGATCGTCGACGATTGGGAAGGCAAGGTCAATTCCTGGCCGCTGGACGAGGGACTGATCGATTATGTCGACGCCTCCTACGGCACGGAAAGCGATGAGAACGCGCTCTATGTCGCGAACGTCATCGCCAACAAGACGATCAAGATCAACGGCAAGGATGTCGACGCCTCGCATCTGACGCCGGAATTCCTCTCGGGCACGCTGCATCAGGCCGGCGGTGTTGAGGCCAATGTCGCGACGGGTTATCACGCCATCGAGTTCCTATTGTGGGGACAGGACCTGCACGGCACGGGTGCCGGCGCCGGCGAACGTCCCGCCACCGATTACGATCTGAAGAATTGCACGCACGGCAATTGCGACCGCCGCGCCGAATATCTGAAATCGGCCTCGACGCTGCTGGTTTCGGATTTGCAGGAGATGACCGACAAGTGGGCGGCGGACGGCGAAGCCACCAAGCATGTGGAAGCCGATCCGAAGGCCGGCCTGACCACCATCCTGACCGGCATGGGCTCGCTCTCCTATGGTGAGCTTGCCGGCGAGCGTATGAAGCTCGGCCTGCTGCTGCACGATCCGGAAGAAGAGCAGGATTGCTTCTCCGACAATACCTATAACGAGCACAATGGCGACGCCATCGGCATCGCGTCTGCCTATACCGGCAATTACACTCGCGTCGACGGCACCAAGCTGAAAGGCCCGTCGCTGCACGATCTGGTCAAGGCCAAGGATCCGGCGCTCGACAAGGAAATGGAAGGCAAGCTCGACGCGACGCTTGCCGCCATGAAGGCGATGGTGCATCGCGGCGAGACGGTCGAGAAATACGATCAGATGATCGGCGAGGGCAACAAGGAAGGCAACGCCACCGTGCAGAAGGCCATCGACGGCCTGCTCGACCAGACGAAGAGCATCCAGCGGGTCATCGCCGCTCTCGATCTCGGCACGATCAAGCTCGAAGGTTCGGACAGCCTGGACAACCCGAACGCCGTCTTCACCAAGAAATAATAAGGGATGGCGGCAGCGCGACAAGGCGTTGCCGCCCCGACACCCATGACACGCATCCCGGCCAATCGCGCCCTTTTGCCCGCCCTCGCTGCGGGTTTTTTGGTTTTTTCCATCACGCTGGCAGCCGCCGATATTCTCGATTTTCCGAGCACGCGTAGCGATCTCTCTACGGAAGAGCTGAAGCGCGTGCGCGACGTGACTCGCGCAACCAGCAACTTCCTCAAGGCCGAACCCTATGAAACGATGCAGGGCGGCGGCCTGACCTCGATCGACAAGGTCACGCGCGATATTTTCTCCCAGCCTTCCGCCAAGCTAGACCCACAACAGGGCCAGGACTTTCATCTCGGCAATGCACTCTTCCGCAAGCTTTGGGTCTCCGCGCCCTCCTCCACGCAAGCATCCGACGGCCTGGGGCCGCTGTTCAATGCCCGCTCTTGCCAGAGCTGCCATATCCGCGACGGGCGCGGCCATCCGCCCGAGGAAGCGGGGGCTGCCGCGACCTCGATGGTCTTGCGCCTTGCACGGCCTGCCGTGACGCCAGAGGAAGAGCAGGCCGTCAAGGATTTTCACGCGCTCAATTTTCCGGATTCGACGTACGGGGCACAGCTGCAGGATCTAGCCGTCCCCGGCCTTGCGGCCGAAGGCAAGGTGACCGTCAGCTATAGCGAGGAGACGGTGACGCTTGCCGGCGGGGAAACCGTGATCTTGCGCAAGCCCCATTACGACGTCAGCGATCTCGCCTACGGGCCGATGGATGCAAGCACCACCCTTTCGCCACGTATCGCGCCGCCGATGATCGGGCTCGGGCTGATCGAAGCCATTCCGGATGCCGATATTCTCGCCAATGCCGACCCGGACGACAGGAAAGGCACCGGCATACGCGGTCGCCCCGCCATCGTCCGCGATCATCGCACTGGTAAGATCGCGCTCGGCCGATTCGGCTGGAAAGCACAGAACGCCACCGTGCGCGACCAGGTGGCCGACGCCTTTTCCGCCGATATCGGCATTTCGACGCCGGACCGGCCAAACGCCTATGGCGACTGCACGCCCAAGGAAGCCCACTGCCTGACAATGCCGACTGGCGTGCAGAAGCGGCTGGGCGACACGGAAGCGCCGGATCCCGTGCTGCCCCTCGTCACCTTTTATTCCGAAAATCTCGCCGTGCCGGCCCGACGCGCGACGAGCCAGTCCGCCGTATTGCACGGCAAGGAGATGTTTTACCGCTCCGGCTGTGCGGCCTGCCACACACCGAAGTTCGTGACGCGGGACGGCTTGAAGGGCAGCGACGGCAAGGTTTCGCCGCAGGCTTTCCAGCTGATCTGGCCCTATTCCGATTTCCTGCTGCACGACATGGGCGAAGGTCTTTCGGATGGGCAGCAGGTGGGCGTGGCATCCGGTCGCGATTGGCGCACGCCGCCGCTCTGGGGTATAGGCCTGACACAGACGGTAAGCGGCCGGCAGGCCTATCTGCATGACGGCCGCGCCCGGACATTGACCGAAGCCATCCTCTGGCATGGAGGAGAGGCGGAAAAAGCCCGCAACGCATTCGCCGGTCTTTCGAAGGACGATCGGCAAGCCCTCATCAACTTTCTGGAGTCCCTCTGATGCGCCAATGGAAATGCCTTGCGTTCGGCCTGCTGCTTACCGTTGCGGCCCTGCCTGCCCATGCCGAGGATGCGACGACCGCTGGTACGGGCTTGAATGAGGCAGCGGTGCCAGCCACTCTGCAGAAGGCGGTGGATGACGTGATTCGTCCCGGCTACCGCGCCATGCACGACTCCGCCTCGAAACTGACTGTCGCGATGAAGACGCTTTGCGCCGATCCCACGGACGCCACCCTTTCCGGCGCCAAATCGGCTTTCGGCGACACCGTGAAGAGCTGGTCGCGCATCGAGATCGTCGATACCGGCCCGATCATCGAACAGAACCGCTTCGAACACATCCTCTTCTATCCCGACCGCAAGGGTGTCGGCCTCAAGCAGGTACAGGCGCTGATCGCCAAAGCGGACGAGCAGGATACGACCGTCGAAGCCGTCGCCGGCAAGAGCGTGGCGCTGATGAGCATGACGGCGCTGGAATATGTACTTTTCGGCAACGGCTCCGATGTCCTCGGCAAGGAGAAGCAGAGCTTCCGCTGCCGCTATGGCGCGGCGGTTGCCGGCAACATCGAAAACACCGCCAAGGAAATCGCCGACGAATGGGACGCGCCCGACGGCGTGCAGAAATCCTGGAAATTCCCGGGCAAGACCAGCGACGATTTCATGGATAACAAGGAGGCCGTCACTGCACTGCTCGGCATCCTCGTGCACAGCGCCGCCAATATGCGCGACCAGCGGCTGGAAACCTTCTACAAGGGCGATCCGGCGGCGGCGCGGCCGAAGATGGCGATCTACTGGCGCTCGGCCAATACATGGACCTCGTTTACGGGCAATATCGAGGGCCTGAAGACGCTCTGGGAAAAGGCCGACATGGCAAGCCTGCTGCCGGCAGACAAGCGCGCCGTCGCCACCAAGATCGATAGCTTGTTGAATGAGCTTGCCACGACAGCGTCATCGATCAATCCGGATATTGAGGCGGCCATCGGCAACGATGCGGAGCGCGCCAAGATCGACAAGCTGCTCTCCGTCAGCCGCGATCTCGCCACCAGCTTCAGCGACGAGTACGGCGGCGCCATCGGCCTTTCGGCCGGCTTCTCCTTCGCAGACGGAGACTGAGGGCGATGCGCAGCGGCCTGATCGATCGGAGAGCTTTTGTCAAAGCCGCGGGGCTGACCTTCCTTGCAGCTCTGAAGCCTAGCGCGCTGATGGCGCTGGAGCGGGCGGATGCTGTCTATGCCTCCGGCATCCGCGCCGCCGACGGCTCCTTCGCCGTTGCGACGGTGACCGAACAGGGGCGCATCATCGATCAGGTGGCGCTGCCCGCCCGCGCCCATGGCATGGCCTTCTCAAAGGCAACAGGCAAGACCGTCGCCTTCGCGCGCCGGCCCGGCACCTATGCGATGATCTTCGATCCCTGGAACAAGGCCGAGCCGATCGTCATTTCCGCTAGAGAAGGCCGGCATTTCTACGGGCACGGCACGTTTTCGCCGGATGGCAGGCTGCTCTATGCCAGCGAGAATGATTTCGACAATAATCGCGGCATCATCGGGCTCTACGACAGCAGCAACCGTTTTGCCCGCATCGGCGAATACGAGACCTATGGCGTCGGCCCGCACGACATGACGGTTTCAGACGATGGCAGATTCCTGATCGTCGCCAATGGTGGCATCGAGACCCATCCGGATTTCGGCCGCACCAAGCTCAACCTCGATCACATGGAACCGTCGCTGACGCTGATCGACGCCGCGAGCGGCCAGCTGATCGAAAAACATACGCTGCCGGCGCAATATGCGCAGGTCTCGACCCGGCATGTCGATATCGACGCCAGTGGCCGCGTCTGGTTCGCTTGCCAATATGAAGGGCATCGCAACGACCTGCCGCCGCTTGTCGGCCATTTCGCGAGAGGCGAGGACCTGAGTTTCGTCACCCTGCCCGACGAGACCACGCGGGCACTTGGCAATTACGTCGGCGCCATCGCCGTCAATCGCGCCGAAAATCTGGTCGGCGTGACATCACCGATCGAAGGAACCTCGGTTACGCTGGATGCGCCGACGGGCCAGGTGCTGAAGGTGGAGAGCATCGCCGATGCGGCTGGCATCGCGCCGGCACGGCATGGTTTTGCCGTCTCATCCTACGACGGCAATTTCCTCGGTGCGCACAGCGATGTCGCCTGGGATCAGCATATCGTGCGGATCGCCCGCGGCTGAGCCGGACTTTGGCTGCAATGCTCAGGTAAGCTTGCTGCCTCGATAAAGCGCCGCAATGCCGTCGCGGCATTCAGCATATGTCTCCACATGGGCCGCGACGCCATTTCCCCATCCTCTTCTGCTATAGCCTGCACGATGGTTTCGGGCTGTGAATACGCTCCGACAGCAACTCGCGATCTTCAACAGCGTCGCCCACCATCGCTCCTACCTCGGCAAGGTCAACCAAGGCTGTATGCAAAAGCATATCACCTCATTGTGTTCGCATACATATAACCCATCACGCAACCGTTACGCATCCAATTATTGACCAAATCCGCCACTTCGAATACACAAACAATCAACAGCCTCCGCTTTGCATACACAAGGTAAGCTCGACGCTGAACAGGAATACAGGATCGGCCATATTTGATCCGCGCGTTTGATCATATGCCGCTCCGAGACATACAGAATTTCAGAAGCTTTGCCGCTCCGACATTCGGCGCGGACGGCTTTCTGGCGCCTATTAATCCTCCAACCATAAGGATCACGATCATGATGATGACCAGACGGAGTTTCTCGACCGCCATTATCGCCGGCGCCGCTGCCTCCCTCGTTTCCGCGCGCGGCGTGGCCGCCAGCAATGCGAAACCCGCATCCGGAGCGGTTAAGTCTGCGCCATTGAAGGCACGCAATGTCGTCCTGGCCCACGGACTTTTCGCAGACGGCTCCTGCTGGACGGAGGTTATCGCCCGGCTGCAGTCCAGGGGGCTGAACTGCACGGCGGTACAAAATCCGTTGACGACACTTCCGGAAGCGGTGGGGGCCGCGCAGCGGGTTCTCGATCGTCAGGACGGCCCGACTGTCCTCGTCGGCCATTCCTTCTCCGGCATGATCGTCACCGAAGCCGGTGTGCATCCGAAGGTTTCCGCGCTCGTCTATGTCGCCGCCCGCGCACCGGATGCCGGCGAAGACTATACGGCGCTCGCCAAGACATATCCGACACCGCCGGCATCAGCCGGCATCGTCTTTGATGGTGACGAAGGACGGTTGACCGAGGAAGCGTTCCTGCGCGACTTCGCCGGCGACTTGCCTAAGGCCAAGGCCGAGGTGCTCTATGCCGTGCAGCAGCCCTTCCAGAAGGCGCTTCTGTCCGGCAAGACCACGCAGGCCGCCTGGCGCAGCAAGCCCAGCTGGTATGCGGTCTCCACCGAAGACAGGACGATCAATCCGGATCTGGAGCGCTTCATGGCCAAGCGGATGGGCGCGACGACGATCGAGGTGAAGGCCAGCCATCTCTCGCTGATCTCGCATCCCGATACAATCGCCCATCTGATCCTGGAAGCTGCTGGGCATTGACCGGTTCGCCGGCCTTAGCCTCTTCCCGCAAATTCCGCCTGCTCCGCCGTGACCGCTGCGGCCGCCGCCTTGGCGGCCACACGCAGCCAATCGGCATTGCGCGCATCGAGATCGGCCAGAATACCGGGAACGAGCGAAGCATCGTTGGCGTGGCAATTGGCGATTTCAAACCCCATCAGATCGAGCATGTCAGGCGACAGCAGCACCTCGGCATCACCGTCGACTTCGATCTTGCGGCTGTTGGGCGAGAGCCGGCGCACCAGCAAGCCTCCGTCCACCTGATAGCGCGGATCGGGTGAGCGCGCCCGCCCGCCGGCGATAATACCCGTCCGGATCGTCCTGTCCGACGGATCGTGCTTCAGCGACCAGCCGGATTGCAGAAGCGCCTTGACCTCGCGCAATACCGGGCCGCCGCGCCATTCGACATAGGCGATGAAGCGCGGACGGCCCAGGCTGCCGGTGCCGGCCAGACGCGGTTTCGGCTCGAATGTCGTCGCTGGTTCGGGCAATGCCTTGCGCAGTGCCTTGAGGTAGCGGTCCGCCACGGGATCCGTCGCCGGCGGCAGGTTGCGGTATTTCTCCCAAAAGGTTTTGCGCTCGGCGTTCGGCAGCAAGACGGCATTGCGCAGCCATTTGTAATCGCGCTCGAGAATGACGGGAGACGGCTCGCGCAGTCCGCGGCGATAGCCGGCGAGGATGCTGTCGGCAACAACACGCAGCGTCGGGCCGTCCTCGCCGCGCGCAAGCATGGCACTCGTGGCAAGGCGTACAAGATCGAGCGCATAGGGCATGACGGCCGCCTCGTCGAAATCATTGGCGCCCCAGACGAGGCGGCCTTCTTCATCGCGCCAGGTGCCGAAATTTTCCAGATGCGTATCGCCGATCGCCAGCAATTGCGGCGCGCTCTTGAGCTCGGGGCAGACGTCGAGGATGGTTTCCGCCCAGCGCCAATAGGTACCGCGCAGGAAGGAGAAGCTGTCGGCCTTCATCAGCTTGTGCTTCTTTGCCAGACCCGCTTCGACCAGATCGGCGCCGAGCTGCGCCCGCATCCAGGTCTCGTAGGCATCCACTGATTGCCGGATCGTCGTCATCTGCGCCCTCGCCACAAGCATCATCGCTTCGGATAGCATGACGATCCGATCGTGGAAATTCGATGTCCGGAGTGGAGGCTGGAACGCCTCCGCTTTTCCACCGGATAACCCTTGTCCAAACCGCCTCCCCGTGCCAATTTCGCACCCGCGAAAGGGGACGGCATGACAGGGGCAGACGATACGGGGACCAGCGGCGATTTTCGGAGCCGTATCAGGACCAGCTTCGAGCGGCAGGCCGCGATGGCGACGATCGGCGCAGAGCTGACGCGCGTCGAACACGGAACGGTCGAGATCGAGCTGCCCTTCGATATCAAGCTGACGCAGCAGCATGGCATATTGCACGCCGGCATCATTGCCGCGGCGCTGGATTCGGCCTGCGGCTTTGCCGCCTATAGCGTCATCGACCCTTCCGCATCGATCCTCACGATCGAATTCAAGATCAATCTGATGTCGCCGGGGCGCGGTGAGCGCTTCCTGTTTCGCGGCGATGTCACCAAGCCCGGCACGACGATCATCGTCGCCGACGGACGCGGCTATGCCATCGGCGATGGGCCAGCCAAGCTGATCGCCTCGATGACAGGAACGATGATGGTCATCCGGGGCAGAGAGGGAATTAGCGGATGAAATTCGAATTGAAGCGGGTATCGGGCAAATCGATCCTGTTCGTCATGGCGGCCGAGGCCGAGTATGGCCCGTTCCTGCGCTCGCGCATCGATCCGCTGATGACCGGCGTCGGGCCGGTGGAGGCGGCCATCGCGCTTACCCGCGCCTTCGCGCAGCTCGAAGCCCAGGGCGATCTTCCCGATCTCGTGGTGTCGCTCGGCTCGGCTGGTTCCGCCAGGCTGGAACAGACGGAAGTCTACCAAGTCACCTCGGTTTCCTACCGCGACATGGATGCCTCGCCGCTCGGCTTCGAAAAGGGCCGTACGCCCTTTCTCGATCTGCCCGCGACGATCGAACTGCCGCTGCGCATCCCGACCATTGCCGAGGGCAGCCTTTCGACCGGCGCCAATATCGTCTCCGGCGCGGAGGCCTATGAGCGCATTGGCACCGACATGGTCGACATGGAAACCTTCGCGGTGCTGCGCGCCTGCCAGACCTATGGCCTGCCGCTGATCGGCCTGCGGGGCATTTCCGACGGGAAGGTCGATCTGCAGCACATTTCCGACTGGACGGAATATCTGCATGTGATCGACCGCAAACTCTCCTATGCCGTCGACGGCCTGTTTACGGCGCTGGAAGACGGCGTATTCTGGTTCTGAGGGGCCAGAAACTAAGCAAAGTAAGGACAATCGGGACAATAAAATCGGCTCTCACGTGATTTGCCCGATTGCCAGGGAAAGCGCTTTTCATTAAAGGCTCGTCATGACCCAGACAGCACATCCCGATACCGTTCTCATCGTCGATTTTGGCAGCCAGGTGACGCAGCTCATCGCACGGCGTGTGCGCGAAGCGGGCGTCTACTGCGAAATCGTTCCCTTCCAATCCGCCGAAGCTGGCTTCAAGCGGCTGCAGCCGAAGGCCGTGATTCTGTCGGGCAGTCCGGCCTCGACCGTGGACGAAGGCTCGCCGCGAGCGCCGCAGATCATCTTCGACAGCGGCATCCCGGTCTTCGGCATCTGCTACGGCCAGCAGACCATGTGCATGCAGCTCGGCGGCAAGGTCGAGAGCGGCCATCACCGTGAATTCGGCCGCGCCTTCCTGGAAGTTGACAAGGATTGCGCTCTCTTCGAAGGATTGTGGTCCAACGGTTCGCGCCATCAGGTCTGGATGAGCCACGGCGACCGCGTCACCGCGCTGCCGGAAGGTTTCGAAGTGGTCGCGACGTCCTCGAATGCGCCTTACGCCTTTATCGCCGACGAGAAGCGCAAATATTACGGCGTGCAGTTCCATCCGGAAGTCGTGCATACGCCCGATGGCGCCAAGCTGATCGGCAACTTCATCCACAATATCGCCGGCATCAAGGGCGACTGGTCGATGTCGGCCTATCGCGCCAAGGCGGTTCAGGCGATCCGCGATCAGGTGGGCGACAAGCGCGTCATCTGCGCTCTTTCCGGCGGCGTCGATTCCTCCGTTGCCGCCCTGCTGATCCACGAGGCAGTCGGCGATCAGCTGACCTGCATCCTCGTCGACCACGGCCTGATGCGCAAGGACGAGGCGGCAAACGTCGTCGCCATGTTCCGTGAGCACTACAATCTGCATTTGATCCATGTCGATGCTTCCGACCGCTTCATCGGCGAGCTCGAGGGTGTTTCCGACCCCGAAACCAAGCGCAAGATCATCGGCCGCCTCTTCATCGAGACCTTCGAGGATGAGGCCAAGAAGCTCGGCGGTGCCGATTTCCTTGGCCAGGGCACGCTCTATCCCGACGTCATCGAGAGCGTTTCCTTCACCGGCGGTCCCTCGGTCACCATCAAGTCGCACCACAATGTGGGCGGCCTGCCGGAGCGCATGAAGATGCAGCTCGTCGAGCCGCTGCGCGAACTCTTCAAGGACGAAGTGCGCGTGCTCGGCAAAGAGCTCGGCCTGCCCGACAGCTTCATCGGCCGCCATCCCTTCCCCGGTCCCGGCCTCGCAATTCGCTGCCCCGGCGGCATCACCCGCGAGAAGCTGGAAATCCTGCGCGAAGCCGATGCCATCTATCTCGACGAGATCCGCAAGGCCGGCCTCTACGACGCCATCTGGCAGGCCTTCGCCGTACTCTTGCCGGTCCAGACCGTGGGCGTCATGGGCGACGGCCGCACCTACGAATTCGTCTGCGCGCTGCGCGCCGTCACCTCCGTCGACGGCATGACGGCGGATTTCTATCACTACGACATGGAATTCCTCGGCCGCGCCGCGACCCGCATCATCAACGAAGTCCGCGGCATCAACCGCGTGGTCTACGACGTCACTTCGAAGCCGCCCGGCACGATCGAGTGGGAATGATTTGAACCCCTCCGAGGGTATCCGAAACTACGCTACTCTTCTCCGCATCCCATTGATAATGAATGGAAAATATTCCTCCGTCTATCGGCAACTATCGAGGGGCAGTGCTCCAGTTTGACGGTATAGCGGACGGTATTGGTCAACTTGTTCGCGTGAGAGAAACACTATACCGTCAGGGTCAAGAGAGACGCTGACGGTATTTTTTTGTGACGTAACCCACTGATCTGAAAAGAATATTCGGCTTACAGCAGTGCAAGTTTCGGCCTGACGGTATAAGCGGGCGCCTCTCCTCGAAAATTTGGCAATTTTGGAGGTTCCCATGCTTACCGACGCCGCCATCAAGGCATTGAAACCGCAAAAGAAACTGTACAAGATCAGCGATCGTGACGGTATGTATGTGGTCGTCCAACCCTCGGGAGTGGTTGTGTTCCGCTACGACTATCGTCTGAACGGACGGCGTGAGACGCTAACGCTCGGACGGTACGGCCCGGAAGGCCTATCGCTTGCTCGGGCCAGAGAGAAGCTGATCGATGCGAAGCGGGTGATTGGAGAGGGACGCTCTCCAGCGCAGGAGAAGCAGCACGATAAGCGGCGGCTGAAGGAAGCCAAGCGGTTCGGAGAATTTGGTGAGAGGTGGTTCGACGAGTCGCGCATGGCGGATAGCACGAAGGCAATGCGGCGCTCGATCTATGAACGCGACATCCTGCCGACATTTCGGAACAGGCTTTTGACCGAGATCACGGCGGACGATCTTCGGTTGATGTGCGGAAAGGTGAAGGAACGGGGTGCGCCTGCCACGGCGGTTCACGTGCGAGATATCGTAAAGCTGATCTTCGCGTTTGCCATTCTCCACGGCGAGAAGGTCCAGAACCCAGCGGATGAGGTCGGGCCTGCCTCGATAGCGACCTTCGTCCCAAAGGACAGGTCTCTTTCTCCAGCGGAGATCCGCGTCATGCTTGGACAGCTTGAGCATGTTCCGACGCTGCCGACGATCCGACTGGGGATGAAGCTGTTTCTTCTGACGATGGTCAGGAAGAGCGAACTGCAGGACGCGACGTGGGATGAAGTCGATTTTGAGAACGCGGTCTGGTCAATTCCCAAAGAGCGGATGAAGCGTTCGAAACCCCATAACGTCTACCTATCCCAGCAGGCTATCGATATTTTCGTGGCGCTGAAAACCTGCGCTGGTAATTCGCGATATGTCCTTCCATCACGCTACGACGCCGACGCACCAATGTCGCGAGCGACGTTCAATCGCATCACAACAGCGGTCGTCGCTAGGGCGAAGAGGGAGGGACTTCCGCTCAACCCATTCACCGTTCACGATCTGCGGCGCACTGGATCGACTTTGTTGAACGAGCTTGGCTTCAACAGCGACTGGATCGAGAAGTGCCTAGCGCACGAGGATGGACGATCGTCCCGAGGCGTCTACAACAAGGCCGAGTATGAGCACCAGCGCCGCCACATGATGCAAGAATGGTCAAACTTGATCGACGCATGGGTCGCAGGACAGAAATACAGGCCTACGCTTCTTCCTCCCACGATGGATATGCTGGAGCTGGAGCCTAGTCTCTGACGGGCCGTGAACGGCGCAGCCGCACGTCGGGCGCCGGCGCTCGTTTGATCGTCTTGGTCTGAGAAGCGCTGCGCCGGGCGTCCAGCCAGGCCTCAATCTCGGTCAGATCCCAGACAACGCAACGTGAGGTCAGGTAGAAGCGCTGTGGAAAATCGCCCCGCTGCTCCATGTCGTAGATTGTGCTGTCAGCAAGGGGGACAATTTCCCGCAGTTGCTGCCGGCGAATGGTCCGGCGGAGTGCGGAGGGAGATGCGCTCATATTCAGTTCCTTCTTCCATCTCGTCAGACGGAGATAGAAGACGATAGATCCGATACTTTAAAGTCTCCGGCCCGGCGCGTGCGGGATTATCGCGCTCTAGCGTGTAAAACGGATAGGCGTGTGAGAATGTTGGCTGCTCGCGAGCGGACATGGTCGAGAGCCTGGGCACCTCGCAGCTTGCTCGCCAAGTCCAATCAGGCGGCAGGACGTTTACTATCAAAATATCAGGCGGCAGAGGGGGGCTCCTCTACCGCCTGACTTTCCGCACCGATCTCAGATGATCAATGCGGCCGGGGCTCAGCCAAAACGTGCCTTCGCAATTTCGATGGCATCCTCGCCAGCCGGGAAGTGCAGTTTGTCGGAAGTGTCGTGAACCGCCTCCCAGACCGCCTTGGCGACATCGATTTCCTTGGTGGTGGCCTGCGGGTTGCCGAATGCTTGGAAGATCGGAGCGGCAAAATCAGCATAAGCTTCGGGTATTAGGTCCTCGACCTTCACATCCGTGTTCTGGGCGAAGCGCGTGGTCGGCCCGTATCCTGGTTCGACAAGCTTCGCGCGGATGCCGAAGTACGCGAGCTCGTGCGCGAGGGAGCCAGTGAAGCCTTCGATGGCCTGTTTGCTGGCCGTATAAACGGCTGCGAGAGGAAAGGCGGCCAGAGTTACCGTGGAGGTGACGTTCACGATGACGCCCGAGCCGCGCTCCCGCATCTGCGGGATGACGGCCTGCGTCGTCGCCATAACGCCGAAGGTGTTGGTTTCAAAGACCTTGCGGATGTGCGACATCGGGGTGACTTCGTAGGCCCCCACCACACCTATGCCGGCATTGTTGACCAGGGCATCTATCGGACCCGCGGCTTCAACTGCCGCAGCGATGCTGTCCTCGCTCGTGACGTCGAGCGGAAGAATCGTGAGTTGGTCGGAGCGGGGAAGAACCTCGGCATTGGGCGTCCGCATTGTCGCGATGACGTTCCAACCGTTGGCAAGGAAGTGCCGAGCTGTTTCCAGCCCGTAGCCGGAAGAGCTACCTGTGATCAGGATTGTTTGCATAGAGGACCTCCATAGGGTTGATGGTCCTCTTTTAGAGCAAGACGGCGGGACGATATATAATCTAAAATCTTGTATTAATGTTCAACTGTCCAATATTCTCAACCGCCTCCGCCGGCCTCGCGCGCAAATTTTCCGGGAGAGCAACCGAGCCGTTTGCGAAATGCCGTGCTGAATGCGCTCGCGGATTCGTATCCTATCTCGTCTGCAATTCTATCGAGCGTTTTGGCGCCCCGCATGAGAGCGTCCTTCGCGAGTGCCATCTTCCAACGCGCCAAATACTCAATGGGGCCGCAGCCTAGGACCTCACCAAATCGGGAAGCGAAGGCTGATCGTGAGAGGCCTGCGACCTTCGCCAAGCTAGCGACCGTCCACCCTGCTCGAACATCCGCGTGCATGGCGCGCAGCACTCTTGCGAGGATTGGGTCGCGCATGCCCCTCAGCAAGCCGACACGATCGACATCGTCACTGATGCCACGCCACCGGAGCGCCTCTATGAGCAGAACCTCAAGCAGACGCTGGAGTAGCATTTCCTTCCCTGGCTCGTCGTTTCCACATTCTTCGGAGATAAGTTCGATTACTCGGGTGAGCCGCCCCGTCCTTCCCTCAGTGGCAGGGATATGGATGAAGGTGGGAAGAAGCGCCAGGAGCAGCGGTGCGTTGATCTGCTCAATGCGGAACGTGCCGCCCAACGCGATAAAATCCGCTTCTCCATCTTGCTCCCCATGCCGAACTGGCACGTCGAGTGGTTCCCGCAGCTCACACGCCACGTCAACACGGCTGCTCATCGTGAAGCCAGGCGTAGTCGGAAGAAGGAGAAAATCGCCCTTCCGGATCGGGATGTGGTCACCACCGTCGAGTGATAGCCAAGCTTCACCTTTGAGTATGATCGCGAAGCCCGGGGCATTGTTAGGGGCGTAGCGGATACCCCATCTGCCGCGGCCGCTAATCGGCTTGGCTACGGCCGTGCTTGGACGTAGCAGGGCGATGACATCACTGACGGGATCCATTTTGGACGGCCTATAATTAAATAAGGACAGAAAATTATAGAAAGTCTGTAGCGCGCTGTCTAGCCTCGGCCGTCTCCCCAACCAAGGAGATGAACCATTTGCCTGATGTCACGCTAGACCTCCGTTACCTGCGCTATGCCATGCTGGTGGCAGACCTCGGAAGCTTCCGCCAAGCAGCGAATGTGCTGCAAACCTCCCAGTCAACCGTCAGCCGCCGGGTACAATTGCTGGAACGGCGACTTGGTGTTTCGATGTTCGAGCGCGGACCGAGAGGAACCCGTTTGACGCCGGATGGCGAGCGATTCATCCAGGAGGCAGCCCCTGCTGCCGAACAACTCAAACTTGCGACCATGAACTTGAGGCAGCCGTTCCCTGGAAGAGAGGGTGCGCTGTGGATCGGCGTAACCGCCTCCCTCTCAGGGGGCCTCCTCTCGGATCTGCTCGGGACGTTCAAGCGGCAGTACCCGAACGTCTCACTCCTGTTGGAGGAAGGATCATCGCAGTCGAACGCTAGCAGCGTTCTGGCGGGGAGGTTGGACGCTGCCTTTGTCTCTGGGGTACATCAATTCCCGGGCTGCCAAGCTCTCCCGCTTTGGGAGGAGCGCATCTGCGTCGCGCTGCCGACCGGGCACGAGCTCGCAAACAATAAGGTTGTTCGATGGTCGGAGATACGAGGAGAGACGTTCATCGTCAGTGATGACGGGGTCGGACCAGAAATCCATGATCATCTTATTAGACGACTGTCGGTGGTCGGTCTCCGGCCGAGGATCGACGTTCAGAGAGTCAGTCAAGAAAACCTGCTCAGTCTCGTGGCTCAAGGGTTCGGCATTACGCTGGCGATGCTGCAGGGCGGCGGAGGCCAATCCAATAGCGTCGTTTTCATACCGATCGCGGGAGACGATGAGCGCGTCCCCTCGAGTATTATTTGGCGCGCGAGTAGCGCTAATCGAGTGCTTAAGAACTTGATCGACATGGGCACATCCCTCGCTCGCAGGCAAGCCGTGCCCTGCGGCCACGAAACCGATTAGCGAGGCTCTCGGAACAAGCCCCGACTTCCCCACGGGCGCGACCTGTTCTGTGCACCCCTCACAGGCGATAAATGCGTTGCGAAGTCGCCCAGGACGCCAGCCGCCAATCATTGCTGTTCAAGCGGTGGCAGATGCGCCACTAGCTTCTCCAGCGTCACAGGATATTTCCTCACCCGAACGCCCGTTGCGTTATAGACGGCGTTCGCAATGGCTGCGGCGGCGCCCGCTATGCCAAGCTCTCCGATGCCTTTCGCCTTGAGCGGTCCCGTCATCGGATCCACTTCGTCGAGGAAGATCACGGACTGCTCTGGAACGTCAGCATGTACCGGAACCTCGTATCCCGCCAGGTCATGATTGACGAAGAAGCCCTGACGTTTGTCGACTACTAGCTCTTCCATGAGGGCTGCGCCTATGCCCATTGTCATGCCGCCTATTATCTGGCTGCGCGCTGTTTTGGGGTTCAGGATGCGGCCTGCGGCACATACGGCCAACATGCGCCTGACCCGGACCTCTCCTGTCACTGAACTTACGGCCGCCTCGACGAAATGCGCGCCAAATGTCTGCTGATCATATCGTTTGAAGAGGTCGCCATATTCGGTGACATCCTCGCCGACCAAGTCCCCACTGGCGGCTACCTCGGTGAGCGGCACGCTGCGGCCAGCCGACCGAATATGTCCTTCGGCAAATTCTACGATTGCCCCGCTAAAGTTGACTTGCTGGGCGATCGCTTCGCGGAGCTTGATGCAAGCGGCATAGACGGCCGCCGTCACCGACGCTGCGCCAAACTGTCCTCCGGAGCCTGCGCTAGGCGGTAGGATTGAATCGCCCATCCTCACGGCGACCTTTTCGATGCCGACTCCCATCATCTCTGCCGCCGTCTGAGCGACGATGGTGTAGCTGCCGGTACCAATGTCGGTCATGTCCGTTTCGACCGTTATGACGCCGTCTCGACCGAGACGCACCCGAGCCGCCGATGGCATTGCCAACGCTCCACGAATGGCAGCGGCGGTGCCCAGCCCTACGAGCCACTGCCCGTCGTGGCTCTGTCGCGGAATGGGGTTGCGTTTGCTCCAGCCAAAGCGCTCCGCGCCAACGCGGAAACATTCGACAAATTGCCTTAGCGAGAAAGCGCGCTCTGGATTTTCGGGACTCATCTTCGCATCGTTGATGATGCGAAACTCGACGGGATCGATGCCGAGCTTTTCGGCCATCTCGTCCATTGCGACTTCTATGGCCATCATCCCGGAGGCCTCTCCGGGTGCTCGCATCACACTGCCTTCGGGAAGATCAAGCGTCGCCATTCGCAAGGCACTCAGCCGGTTCGCGCCGGCATACAGGTGGCGCGTCGGAACGATGCCACTCTCCTGCCAGCCGCCTGGTACGTTGCCGAACAGACACTCGTGGCCGAAAGCGGTGATGGTGCCATCCTTCATCGCGCCTAGTCTGATCCGCTGGATCGTCGCTGGCCGATGGGTGGTATTGTTGAAACTCAAGTGCCGCTGCATTGCCACTTTAACTGGCCGGCGCGCGAGA
The DNA here is from genome assembly GCF_057784475.1 of Martinezella sp. CNPSo 3795. Lineage (NCBI taxonomy): Bacteria > Pseudomonadati > Pseudomonadota > Alphaproteobacteria > Hyphomicrobiales > Rhizobiaceae > Martinezella > Martinezella sp. CNPSo 3795. Next base: position 328,331 of record NZ_JBXSOQ010000005.1, read on the forward strand.
CGGGCTCCCAAAGCCGCGAGCACGATGTCGGATTGTATGAAGCTCTTGGAGCCAAACCCGCCGCCGACGAAGCGCGTCACGATACGAAGGTTTTCCTTCGCTACTCCAAGCACGCTGGCCAGATCCGCCATCGCGACGGCCACGGTCTGATGGGACGTCCAGCAGGTAAGCCTGTTCCCTTCCCACATCGCGACGGTCGCTTGAGGCTCCATCATCGCGTGGCTCTGATCAGGCGTCATATACGTCTCATCAAGCTGAACCGGCGCAGCAGCATAGGCGGAATCGAAATCGCCGATGTGGCTTTCCGACGGTCCAAGGAAATACTCGGGCGCAAGAGGCGCGCTCGCTTGCTGAGCGGCCAGATCAAAGCGCCCTTCGGCGCGGGCATAATGGATTCGGATCAGGGCGCCGGCGTCTCTAGCCTGCTCGAACGTTTCAGCGACCACGAGCGCGATCGCTTGGTGATAGTGCTCGATATTCGGTCCAGCCAGCAGCTTGGATTTCAAAAGCGAGGTAGGGCCAAGAACGCCTGCATTTTGATATGTCAGGATGGCGATCACTCCGGGCGCCCGCCGCGCGTCGGCATCATCAATGCTCTCGATGCGGCCCCGTGCGATGCCGGCGCCGACGATGTGACCATAGGCTGCGTTAGTCACCGAGTTGTACTCATATGCATATGTCGCTGTGCCAGCGACCTTCAAAGGGCCCTCGATCCGGTCAATCGGCTTGCCGATGACCTCCAGCCGATCGATCGGGTTGGTCCCTGTCGGGGCGTCAAATTTCATGGCTCACTCCTCGACGTTCGCCAGGATTCCACCAAGCGTTCGCTCGGCGAGTAGAAGCTTGTAGGCGTTTTCGTGTGTCGGCTTCGCATCTGCGAGAATTGCCGACATGGCGGACTTGGCGTTGCGCGGGAGTTCGGCTTCGGCCGACTCTACACGCCACGGCTTTGGGGCGACGCCGCCGAGGGCGACTCGTCCGCTCTTGTCTGGCCAGATGATTGCGGCGACCGAGACGAGAGCGAACGCATATGAGGCCCGATCGCGTACCTTGTGATAGATTTGCTTCCCGCCCACAGGGCGAGGAAGTACAACCGAAGTGATGAGTTCTCCCGGTGCCAGATCATTCTCGATCTGGGGCGTTTCTTCTGGAAGACGGTGGAAGTCAGCGATGCTTGTTCTGCGTATGGTGCCGTCCGCTTTTACCGTCTCGACCGTCGCATCGAGCGCGCGCATGGCGACCGCCATATCGCTGGGGTGGGTAGCGATGCACGCGTCGCTTCCGCCGATGACGGAATGACTCCGACTGACACCGCCGATCGCCGAGCAGCCCGTGCCAGGCTGTCTCTTGTTGCAAGGTTGATCAGCATCGTAGAAGTACGGACAGCGGGTCCTTTGCAGCAGGTTTCCTGCGGTCGTCGCTTTGTTGCGAAGTTGCGCGGATGCGCCGGCAAGCAGTGCGCGGCTCAATAGCGGATAGTGTTGGCGCACACGAGCGTTCGCGGCCAGATCTGTGTTCTTCACCAACGCGCCGATGCGGATACCTCCCTCGGACGTTTCCGAAATCGTGTCGAGCCCAATGTGGTTTATGTCGACGAGATGCGAGGGGCGCTCAATCTGAAGCTTCATGAGGTCGAGCAGGTTGGTGCCGCCGGCCACGAAGCGGGCATCAGGAAAGATGGAGGCCATTTCGGCGGCTTCGGCCGGCGAAGCAGCACGGTGATACGTGAATGGTCTCACAGTGCGGCTCCTCCAACTTCGGTGATAGCAGCGACGATGTTGGGATAGGCTCCGCAACGGCAGATATTCCCGCTCATTCGCTCTCTGATTTCGCTATCGGACAGCGTCGGCGGTTCCGCGACGTCTGTGGCCGCATGGCTCGGCACGCCAGCCTTGATCTCTTCAATCATCGCCACCGCCGAGCAGATTTGACCCGGAGTGCAGTAGCCGCACTGATAGCCATCATGACGGACAAAGGCGGACTGCATCGGATGCATGTTCTCGGGTGTCCCGAGACCTTCGATCGTCGTGACACTTTCGCCCTCGTGCATCACGGCAAGCGTTAAACAGGCATTGATGCGACGGCCGTTGACCAGCACCGTGCAGGCGCCGCATTGACCATGATCGCAGCCTTTCTTGGTGCCAGTGAGGTTTAGATGCTCGCGAAGAGCGTCGAGTAATGTCGTTCGCGGATCCAGGTCGAGTTTCCGCGCGCGCCCATTCACCTCGAAAGCAACTGGAAGTGTTGGCTGTGAATTATTCGCAGGCAAACTGCTAGAGGTCTGCGCAAACGCTTCTTCATCTAAGGTCTTCGAGACCACCAAGGCCATTGCGCTGCTGCGGAGCAGATCGCGCCTCGAAATTGTGAGCTTTCCACATGTCAACTTTGCGCACCTCCGGATGCTCGAGGAATTTTCCCACGAGCGGAGGCTATCGCGCCAAGGCTGGGCGATAAATAATTTGAAGTCTTATTTTAGTTATAGATCGTCCACAAGTCCGCAGCTTCTATAAAGCGCGAGCCGTGGCCTCAGGCCAGTGAGCGGCAACTGGCGCTCATTCACCAGGATCCGGCGCCGGGTTTGGCAAACTCCGACGTGCGCGAGCGAAGCCACGGTCCGTCGCAATGAAGCGCTGGAGCATCGGGGCGATCAGCTTTGCAGGGTCGATGACCGGTTGTCCCGTATCGCGCGCCAGCACCTCGGCATAAGCCGTGAGGTCCCGGTATAGCGGCGCCGGCAGCTCGATCGTCACCTTAGTCGGCTTATCGTCGGCGATTGCGCCGAGTTTTAGCTTTGTCATCTCAGCCTCCGTATGGTTCGAGCACTATGTCGCGCGTGACGATCACCCGGACAGGAAAACCCGGTCGGATCGTCAGCGTCGGCGCGATGTTGAGCTGACGCCTGACGATCTGCTGGCCAGCGTCATTGATGGTGTCCTGGCCACCGTTGCGGATCGCCTGTATAAGACGGTCATCATTGTCCACGGCGAGCTCGGCGCCCACGCTGAGCAGCGTCGAGAGCCCGGCCGCCTTGGCAAGATCCCACCAGTGATAATCGACACCGTCCTGCAGGCCGGCGTAGCCCTCGGCGTCAGCGCCAGGCTGACGCTCCAGCACGATCGAGCGGCCATTCGGGAAGATCAGCCTGTTCCAGACGAGCAGAACGCGGCTCTGCCCGAACTGCACGTTGTTGTCGTACTGGCCGATGACGCGCGTACCCTGCGGCACGAGGAGGATGCGGCCGGTCGGGCTGTCATAGATGTTCTCGGTGACTTGCGCGGTGATCTGGCCTGGAAGATCGGAACGGATGCCGGTGATCAGCGCAGCGGAAATCACGGCTCCCGCCTGAAGGATGTTGGGCGAGGCTGGTGCCGCAACCCTGTCGGGCGCAACGGTCCTGCGATCTGCGGCCGCATTGAGGAAGGCGTTCTGACGGTCCTGCGCAGAAGGTGTCGCTGGAGGAGGCGATAGACCGAGGCTGGCCAGGTCAGGCACCGGCGGAGGCGCGATAACGGATGCGGGGGCTCCCGCTCCGGCGCGTGTCTCGGTTCCGGAGAAGAGCCTGCTCGTCCGCGCCGTTTCAATCTCCTGCAGCCTGCGCTGTTCCTCCGGGCTGATGCCGGGATTCGGGGGGACGACATTTGGCGTCGGCACAGGCTGTCCACGATCCTGGGCGCTGACGATGGGGCGACCGAGATCGCCCGGCAGCGGTGGACCCAAGCGCGGCACGCCGCTGTAATCGCGCGGGAGACCGGCGAGCCCATCGGCGGTCGAGCGGTTCTCCGTCGAATAGAGTTCGTCGTTCGGACGTCCTCCGTCGCGGGTCTGGAGCGCGTAGATCAGGGCGCCGCCGAGTCCGACGCTCGCGACCAGGCCGACGCCGGCGAGAACCTTCCGCGACAATCGGGTGACGCGGGGCGGTTCGGCGCGCAGCCGCATCGGCGCGGCGCTCGCCGGCTCGCCGGCCAGCGGCTGCGCATCGTCCGGCACTTCCTCATTCCGGGGCGGGTTCTCGCTCACGACGACGGCCTCCCGTCGGTACGGGTGATGCGAACGCGCCGCTGGCGGTCGCCGGCGCCGAAGCGAAGTTCGGCAGCGGCAAAGAGGCGGTCGACGATCATGTGGTGCCCGCGCACGCGGTAGTTGACCAGTTCGGAGGTGTTGCCCTCGGGGCCGACCACGAAGAGCGGCGGCATCTCACCTTGGCCGATCCCGCGCGGGAATTCGATGAACACTTGGCGGCCATCGTCGAAGGCGCGGAGCGGCCGCCACGGCGCGCGGTCCCCTTCGATCGCGTAGCGGAAATTGACGTTGGCGAGGTCGACGCCGGATGCTACCGGCTGCGCGGCCTCAGCCTGCTGGTTTTGGCGGCGCAATGCGATGAGCTGGTCCTGCGGATACTGCCAGGACACCGAGGCCATATAGGTCCGCTCGGTCGAGCGCAGCTCCATGTGGTAGGTGCGCAGGTTGGTGTTGATGACGAGGTTCGTCATCAGGTCAGGCCGCGTTGGCTTCACCAGGATATGGATCTGCCGCGTCGCCCCCGATCCGCTCTCGGTGTCGCCGATGATCCAGCGGACCGTGTCGCCGGCGGCGACCGGTCCGGAGCCGACGAGCTGCTCACCCGGCTGCAACGCGATGTCGGTGATCTGTCCGACAGCGGTATAGACCTGATAGAGCGCGCCTTGCGTGAAGGGGTAAACCTGCATCGAATTGATGAAGCCGTCGCGCACGGGCTGGATGCGCGCGGCGGCATTGGCCTGGTTCACCCGTGCGGTCGGATCTGTCGGCTCGGGTGCGCGCCGCGAGGGCTCCACCCGCTGCAACTGACCGGGCAGTGGGAGCGGGCGCGGCAGCTCGACCACGGTGACCGGCGCCGGCGGATCGACGGTCTGCACGGCGGGAGCCGCGTTGTCGTAGGAGATCTCGGGCGGCGGGTTGGTGGTGGCGCAGCCGGCGAGCGCGGTCGTCGCCAGCAGGACCATCGGGATTGCGGCTCTCCTGAGAGCCGGGAAAACGAATGTGTGTGAAGCCGGGTTTCCGGCTTTACGGAAAGACGGCTTCATTGCCCAAGCTCCCGTGACCAGTTGATGGCGTTGACGTAGATGCCGAGCGGGTTCGCCCTCAGCCGATCGGCGTTGCGGGGGACCTGCACGACGATCGTCAGGATCGCGGTCCAGCGCGTGGTCTCGCCGAGCTGGCCGTTTTCGTAGCGGCGCTCGACCCAGGCGACGCGGAAGCTGTCCGGAGAGGCGCGGATGACGCTGGAGACGTCGACGGCGACCTGCTGGCGGCCGACGCGCGTGAACGGGTCGTTAGAGCGGGCATAGTCGTTGAGCGCCACCGCGCCGCGATCGGTCGTGAAGTCATAGGCGCGCAGCCAATTCTGGCGCACGATGATGGCGTCGGCCGGAATGCTGCGGACCTGCTCGATGAAGCGCGCCAGATGGAAAGCGATCTGCGGATCGGTCGGACGGTAATCGGCCTCGGCAGGTGCGACCGCCTGCGCCTGCCCGAGCCGATCGACCTGCACCACCCACGGCACGATGGTTCCGCGTGCCGACTGCACGACGAGCGCGGTGGCGAACCCGGCCGAGAGGATCAGCGAGCCGAACGCCATGAGGCGCCAGTTCCGGGCCTGCACGCGCGAGGCGCCGATGCGCTCGTCCCAGACCTGGGCGGCGCGCTGGTAAGGCGTCTCTGGCTCGGGGGCTTTGCCGTAGTGGGTGGAGGGTCGTTTGAACATCAGCGATCGCCTTCGGAGAGATTGACGGAAGAGCCGCCGCCGTGGGCGTCGCCGGAGCGGACGGCGTGGGCCGTGGCCTGGACGGCATGGGTCATGCGTTGGGAGCGCCGCATCCGCTGCGCCCAGGCAGGCGGGCTGCCGGCGCTTGCGGGCGCGGCGCCGTCGCCGGCGGCGTCGCCACCGGTCGAGCCCATGGTGGATGAGCCGCCCGTGGCTTCGAATACGGCCTTCCCGCCGGCACTGAAGCTGGAGCGCATGCTTTCGGCGGCACGCGACGCGGCACGACGCAGCGGCGAGACGGTGGCACTCCCGCCTGCGCGGGCGACACCGCCGAGACCGGATGCGACGCCGGCCGCGCCAGATTGGCCGGCTGCGCCGAGGCTGTAGGCGGTGGATGCACCTCCCGCGACGGCTGCGCCGCCGCGAGCGGCTGCGGCCGCCCCGCCGGCCAGGGCTGCGCCCCCGGATGCGGCAGCGCCGACGAGGCCAGCCCCTGCTGCGACCATGCCGCCTGCGGCGAGGCCGGTTCCGACCGCCGCGCCGGCGCTGAGCTGCGGGCCGCCGGAGACGATGCCGCTGGCGATGCCGGGGCCGAAGATGCCGAGGCCGAGGAGCGACAGCGCGGCGAGGACGATCGCCATCGCCTCGTCGATCGTCGGGTTCTGGCCGCCGAAGCCCGATGTGAATTCGGAGAAGAGCGTCGAGCCGATGCCGATGATGACGGCGAGCACGAGAACCTTGATACCGGACGAGATGACGTTGCCGAGCACGCGCTCCGCCATGAAGGCGGACTTGCCGAACAGGCCGAAGGGAATCAGCACGAAGCCGGCGAGTGTCGTCAGCTTGAATTCGATAAGCGTGACGAAGAGCTGGATGGCGAGGATGAAGAAGGCGAGCAGGACCAGTGCCCAGGCGAGGAACATGCAGGCGATCTGGATGAAGTTCTCGAAGAACGACCAATAGCCCATCAGGCTGGAGATGGAATCGAGCAGCGGTCGGCCGGCATCGAGGCCGGTCTGCGCGACCTTCCCAGGACGCATGAGATCCGCGGTCGAGAAGCCGGTGCCGCTCGCCTTCAGGCCAAGGCCGGCGAAACTCTCGAAGACGATCCGGGCGAGGTTGTTCCAGTTGCCGATGATGTAGGCGAAGACGCCGACGAACAGGGTCTTCTTGACCAGCCGCGCCATAATGTCGTCGTCGGCGCCCCAGCTCCAGAACAGCGCCGCGAGTGTCACGTCGATGACGATCAGCGTCGTGGCGATGAAGGCGACCTCGCCGCTGAGCAGGCCGAAGCCGCTGTCGATGTAGCGAGTGAAGACCTCGAGGAAGTGGTCGATGACGCCGGTGCCGCCCATGATTTTATCGCGCCTCGTCGAGTTGCGGGGTGTTCGGTGCGGCGGGTGGCGCGGCGGGTACTTCGGTCCGCTGCGACTGCGGGGTGAGACCATCGCGCGGTGCGGGCGGCATGTCCGGCAAACGCTCGGCGGGACGGGCGCCGGGCGCGAGGAAGCGTTGGCGGTTCTCGGCCCACGCACGGCGGCATTCCAGATCGCGCGGTCCCTCCTCGCCGAGCGCCTGGCAGCGGATCAATGCCTCTCGCAGGGGATCGGCCGGCGTCTCCGCGGCGCGGCCGGACGGCCAGGTCTCCCGCGCTTCCTCTTTCCGGGTCATCTCGATCGCGGTCGCGGTGACCGCGACCGCGACGAACACGACAGCGCCGAGGCGCGCGAGCATCTTCCCGTCCATCGCCGTGCCCTCAGTTGCCGTTCGGGAACATGCGGGCGTTGCCGGGTTGGTAGCCGCTGCCCGGCGTCAGGAAGCGACGGCGCTGCTCGCGGCCTTGTTCGGCCGCTGCCGCCCGCTCGGCCTCGGACAAGCTCTGGGCGCGGCCATTGGCAGCGACGACGGCGGTGAGGTCGGCGAGCTGCTGCGCCTGAAGGGCTAGGAGTTGGTTGCCCGCCTGTGTCGCCTGCAGCGCGCCGGTCGCGCCCTGGCTCTGGCCGACCAGCGCCGACATCTCGCTGCGGTTGGTGTCGATGTTGCCGACGACGCCGGCCTGCACGCGCATCGCGTCCTGCAAGCCACCGACGGTGTTCTGCCAGCGCTCGCGCGCCTGCGTGACGAGCGCCTGATCGGAGGCGGACATCGAGGCATTGCCGTAGGTGGTCTGGAACGCGCGGTCGATCTGCTGGACGTTGAGCGCGATGCCCTGCGCCTGTTGCAGAAGCTGCTGCGTGCGCTGGACGGACTGCTGGAGCTGCTGGAGCGAGGAGTATGGCAGGCTCGCCAGGTTGCGGGCCTGATTGATCAGCATGGTCGCTTCATTCTGAAGCTGGGTGATCTGCTGATTGACCTGCTGGAGCGTGCGCGCCGCCGTCAACACGTTTTGCGCATAGTTGGTCGGGTCGTAGACGATCCACTGCGCCGCGGCCGGCGGCGTGAGGACAGGAGACAGAGCAAGAGGGGTCGCAAGAATTGCGGCCGTCATGCGCAGCGTGCGTGCGCGGCTTTGAAGGGAACGGGTCATGGGCGTACCTCCGGTTCGTTTTGGGGGATGACATTGGTGAGGCCGGCGATGAGGTCGGCAGCCCAGTCGAGCCGGTTCGCCGCGAGCCACTCGCGCAGGAACCCGTCCGTGCCGCTGCGGGCATGGACGTCGGCAATCATCGCGTGGTGCTGTTTCGACGAGGCCGCGCACAGCGCCAGGGCCACGTCCGACAGGCCCAGCTCGAACAGGCGATTGCCGCGCCGCGACTGGCAGTAGTAGTCGCGCTTGGGCATGGCCCGCGCGAGGATCTCGATCTGGCGGTCGTTGAGACCGAAGCGGCGGTAGATGGCGGTGATCTGCGGCTCGATCGCGCGCTCGTTGGGCAGAAGGATGCGCGTCTGGCAGCTCTCGATGATGGCCGGCGCGATCGCCGAGCCATCTATGTCCGATAGCGACTGAGTGGCGAAGATGACGCTGGCGTTCTTCTTGCGCAGTGTCTTCAGCCACTCGCGGAGCTGCCCGGCGAACCCTTCGTCGTCGAGGGCGAGCCAGCCCTCATCGACGATCAGGAGCGTCGGCCGGCCGTCGAGGCGGTCCTCTATGCGATGGAAGAGATAGGCGAGTACGGCGGCGGCTGCGCCCGTGCCGATAAGCCCCTCGGTCTCGAAGGCCTGGACGTTCGCCTCGCCGAGATGTTCGGCCTCGGCGTCGAGCAGCCGGCCATAGGGACCGCCGACGCAATAGGGTCGTAGCGCCTGCTTCAAGTCGTTGGACTGGAGCAGGACGGAGAGGCCCGTCAGCGTGCGTTCCGCGACGGGAGCGGACGCCAGCGAGGTCAGTGCCGACCAGAGATGCTCCTTCATCTCGGGGGTGACCGGTACGCTCTCGCGGGAGAGGATGGCGATCAGCCAGTCGGAGGCCCAGGCGCGCTCGGCGACGTCGTCGATGCGGGCCAGCGGCTGGAGCGACACGCTGTCGTCGTCGCCGTCGGTCAGCCCGCCGCCGAGATCATGCCAGTCGCCGCGCATGGCCAGCGCTGCCGCGCGGATCGATCCGCCGAAGTCGAAGGCGAAGACCTGGGATTGCGGATAGCGCCGGAACTGAAGCGCCATGAGTGCGAGCAGCACGGACTTGCCGGCGCCGGTCGGCCCGACGATCAGCGTATGGCCGACATCGCCGACGTGGATGGAAAGCCGGAACGGGGTCGAGCCCTCGGTTCTGCCGTAAAGCAGTGGGGGTGCATCGAAGTGCTCGTCCCGTTCCGGTCCCGCCCACACCGCTGACAGCGGGATCATGTGAGCGAGATTCAATGTGCTGATGGGCGGCTGGCGGACATTGGCGTAGACGTGGCCGGGCAGCGAACCGAGCCAGGCGTCCACGGCATTGATCGTCTCGGCCATCGCCGTGAAGTCCCGGCCCTGGATGACCTTCTCCACCAGCCGGAGCTTCTCGGCGGCGATGCGGGGGTCATCATCCCAGACCGTGATCGTCGCCGTCACATAGGCCTGGCCGGCATAGTCTGCGCCCAGCTCCTGCAGCGCCATGTCGGCGTCGGCCGCCTTGTTGGCCGCGTCGGTGTCAACGAGCGCCGAGGCCTCGTTGGTCATGATCTCCTTGAGGATGGCGGCGATCGACTTGCGCTTGGCGAACCACTGCCGCCGGATCTTGGTCAGCAGTTTGGTGGCGTCGGTCTTGTCGAGCATGATGGCCCGCGTCGACCAGCGATAGGGAAAGGCGAGCCGGTTCAGCTCGTCGAGAATGCCAGGCGTCGTCGCGGACGGGAAACCGACGATGGTGAGGATGCGCAGGTTCGTGTCGCCGAGACGCGGCTCGAGCCCGCCGATAAGCGGCTGATCGGCGAGCAGCGCGTCGAGATACATCGGCGTCTCGGGAACGCGGACGCGGTGCCGCTTCGTCGAGATGGTCGAATGCAGATAGGTCAGCGTCTCGGCGTCATCGAGCCACGCGCATTCTGGCATGAACGCGTCGATGAGATTGAGGATACGATCGGTGCGATCGACGAAGCCGCGCAGAATCTCATGCGCATCGACGCCAGCGTGGTCGCGACCCTCATAGAGCCAGGTCTCGGCACGCGCCGCGTCCTCGGCCGGCGGCAGGTACAGGAAGGTGAGGAAGTAGCTGGATTCGAAATGCGCGCCGGCTTCCTCGAAGTCGGCCTTGCGTTCGGCGTCCACCAGCGCGGAAGCGCTGTCGGCGAACGTGCTGGCCGGATAGGTCGCCGCGCCGTGGCGCTGCGCCTCGACGAAGATGGCCCAGCCGGAGCCGAGGCGACGGAAGGCATTGTTCAGCCGGCCGGCGACGGCGACCAGCTCGGCCGGCACGGCGCTGTCGAGATCTGGGCCGCGGAAGCGCGCGGTGCGCTGCAAGCTGCCATCCTTGTTGAGGACGACGCCTTCGCCGGCGAGCGCGGCCCAAGGCAGGAAATCGGCAAGCCGGGTGTTGCGGTTGCGGTACTCGGCAAGGTTCATCATCGCGCCGCTCCTCAGACCGACAGGTGACCGGGGATGCGCAGATGCTTGCGCACGACGTCGACGAACTGCGGATCGCGCTTGGCTGCCCAGACGGCGGCGAAGTGGCCGAGAGCCCAGAGGCCGAGACCGACCAGCCAGAGGCGAAGGCCGAGGCCGAGGGCTGCGGCCAGTGTCCCGTTGAGAATGGCGATCGAGCGCGGGGCGCCGCCGAGCAGGATGTGCTCGGTCAGCGCCCGGTGGACGGGCACGGAAAAGCCCGGAACCTCGCCGCCATGATCCGCGCCGTCGGCCATCAGACGAGCGCTCCGCCGCCGAACGAGAAGAACGACAGGAAGAAGCTGGACGCGGCGAAGGCGATCGACAGGCCGAACACGATCTGGATCAGCCGGCGTGCGCCGCCCGACGTATCGCCGAAGGCGAGCGTCAGGCCGGTGATGATGATGATCATCACGGCGATGATCTTGGCGACCGGCCCCTCGATCGATTCGAGGATCGACTGAAGCGGCGCTTCCCAGGGCATCGACGAACCGGACGCATGGGCGGCCGGCGCGAGGGCGAGCGTCAGGAAGGCGACGGACACCGCCGTGGCGATGTGGCGGCGAATGCGCAAAGCATGCTTGATCATGACGGGTCTCCTGTGAGGGGCTGGCTTGCTGGGGTGACGCGGTAGTCGCCGTCGGGGCCGAGGCCCTCGATGCGGGCGAGTTCGGCGAGGCGGCGTGAGGCGCCACGTCCGGAGAGCACTGCGACCAGATCGATCGTTTCGGCGATCAGCGCGCGAGGGACGGTCACCACAGCTTCCTGGATGAGCTGCTCCATGCGGCGCAGCGCTCCGATCGCGGTGCCGGCGTGAATGGTCCCCACGCCGCCGGGGTGGCCGGTGCCCCAGGCCTTCAGTAGGTCGAGCGCTTCAGAGCCGCGCACCTCGCCGATCGGAATGCGGTCGGGGCGCAGGCGCAGCGATGACCGGACAAGATCGGAGAGCGAGGCGACGCCGTCCTTAGTCCGCATGGCGACGAGATTGGGCGCCGCGCATTGCAGCTCGCGGGTGTCCTCGATCAGGACCACGCGATCCGAGGTCTTGGAGACTTCGGCCAGCAGCGCGTTGGTGAGGGTGGTCTTGCCGGTCGAGGTGCCGCCGGCGACGAGAATGTTGCGCCGATCCCCGACCGCCTGGCGCAGCGTCTCGGCCTGGCCCGCCGCCATGATGCCGGCGGCGACGTAATCGTCGAGCGTGAACACCGCCACGGCGGGCTTGCGGATCGCGAAGGCCGGCGCGGACACGACGGGGGGCAGCAGCCCCTCGAACCGCTCCCCCGTTTCGGGCAGTTCGGCCGAGACGCGTGGGGCGCCGGGATGGACCTCGGCGCCAACATGGTGCGCGACCAACCGGATGATGCGCTCGCCATCGGCTGGCGACAGCCGTTCACCGGTGTCGGAAAGACCCTCCGAGAGCTGGTCGACCCAGAGCCGCCCATCGGGGTTGAGCATCACCTCGACGATCGCGGGGTCTTCCAGAAACTGGGCGATGGCGGGGCCGAGCGCGGTGCGCAGCATGCGCGCGCCGCGAACGATCGCCTCGGATTTCTGGTGAGTTGATGCCACGTCGTCCCCGTTCTCTTGCGGGCCCGCGAAGTGCGGCCCTGGATCGGGGATGAGTAGAAGAGGCAGAATTTATGGTCTGACAACAACCATCATGTGGTCGTCGTACTGTGGCGTACAAAGACAGGGAAACGGCGAAACGCTGGAATACTTGCGCTTTGCGCCGCCGTGATTAATCCGCGTCGCGCGCGGGCGCGATGTCTTCTGAAATTTCCTGTCTGAGCTTCGGTCCCTGTGCGAGCCGTCGTCCGAGCGCGGTCACGAAGGCCTCATAGCGCTCCGCCGCCTTGGCGCGTGCCGCGACCTGCGCCGGTTCCGGGAGCGGTGGGTTGGAGGTCAGCCAGAAGCGTATGAACACGGCGAGCGTTTCAACGGAGATGCCAAGGTCGCGCTCCATGCGCGCCATTCGGCGGTCGAGCTGATCGAGCCGCTTTGTCGTCGCCGCTTCCTGCCGTTCCGCGGCGTCTGGCGAGAGGAAAGAGGCGATGCCGGCCTCGGCGACCAGCGAGAGGGAGAGATCGCGCCGCGCCGCATGGGCCGCCAGCGCCTTCATCACGTCCGGGTCGAGGTACACCGACAGCCTGTGCTTCTTTGGAGGTTTCGTCACCGGCGCCTCCTACAATTCGATGCCGTCGCCGGGATCGAGCGAGGCTTGGCGCGCGACCTGGCGCATCGTCTGCGTCACGCGGCTGAGGCGGGCGGCATCCTCGTCAGTGTCATCGCGCGGATCGATCTCGAACTCGTTTTCGATGACCGGCTTTCGCTCGACGGTCTGGGTGCGGCTCAGTTCGGGCTGATGCCGGCGCTCGGAATCCGTCGGATCGTCATCGACCGCATCATCCACGGCGATGGGCGCGTTCAGCACCGGCCGTTCAGGCAAAGCCAGCGTGCTCCAATCGTCTGCCTTTGCGCTTGCCGGTTTGGTCAGGCCGGGCGGCGTGAGGATGCGTTGCTGAAATCTCCGATCCTCATAGTAGCGGGCCTTCTTCGCGCGGATCGGCGGAATGCCGGCGACCATGACGATCTCGTCGGAGGGCGGGAGCTGCATGATCTCGCCGGGCGTCAGCAATTGCCGGGCGGTCTCCGAGCGCGACACCATCAAGTGGCCGAGCCAGGGCGAAAGTCGATGGCCGGCATAGTTCTTCATCGCTTTCATTTCCGTGGCGGTGCCGAGCGCGTCGGAGACGCGCTTGGCCGTGCGCTCGTCATTGGTCGCAAAGCTCACGCGGACATGACAGTTGTCGAGGATCGAGTTGTTGGGTCCGTAGGCCTTCTCGATCTGGTTCAGAGACTGAGCGATAAGGAACGCCTTCAGGCCGTAACCCGCCATGAACGCAAGGGCGCTCTCGAAGAAGTCGAGGCGGCCGAGCGCGGGAAACTCGTCGAGCATCAGCAGCAGCCGGTGTCGGTTGCCCTTCGCCTGCAGGTCCTCGGTCAACCGGCGCCCGACCTGATTGAGGATCAGGCGGATCAGCGGCTTGGTCCGGTTGATGTCGGACGGCGGGACCACGAGGTAGAGCGTGGTCGGATGCTTGCCACCGACCATGTCGGCGATGCGCCAGTCGCAACGGCGGGTTACTTCCGCGACAACGGGATCTCGGTAGAGCCCCAGGAATGACATCGCGGTCGACAGCACGCCGGACCGCTCGTTGTCGGATTTGTTGAGGAGCTCACGGGCCGCACTGGCGATGACGGGATGAGGTCCTGCCTCGCCGAGATGGGCGGTCTTCATCATCGCCGCCAAGGTCGACTCGATCGGCCGCTTCGGATCGGACAGGAAAGCGGCGACGCCGGCCAATGTCTTGTCTGCCTCGGCATAGAGGACGTGCAGGATCGCGCCGACCAGAAGCGCGTGCGATGTCTTCTCCCAGTGGTTCCGCTTTTCGAGCGAGCCTTCCGGGTCGACCAGGATATCGGCGATGTTCTGCACGTCACGGACTTCCCATTCGCCGCGGCGCACCTCGAGCAGCGGATTGTAGGCTGCCGACTTCGCGTTCGTGGGATCGAACAGCAGCACGCGGCCGTGCCGGGCGCGGTAGCCGGCGGTGAGCGCCCAATTCTCGCCCTTGATGTCGTGAACGATCGCCGAGCCCGGCCAGGTCAAGAGCGAGGGCACGACCAGCCCCACGCCCTTGCCGGAACGTGTCGGGGCGAAGCACAGGACGTGCTCGGGACCGTCATGGCGAAGATACTCACGCTCATGCTTGCCGAGCACGACGCCGTCCGGACCGAGGAGGCCGGCCGCCTTCACCTCTTCCGGCCGCGCCCAGCGGGCCGAGCCGTAGGTCTCCACGTTCTTCGCTTCGCGTGCCCGCCACACCGACATGCCGATCGCGACGGCGATGGAGATGAACCCGCCCGACGCCGCGATATAGGCGCCCTCGACGAAGATCGGCGGGGCATAGGCGTCGTAGAAATACCACCACCAGAAGAAAGCCGGCGGATAGTAGATCGGCCAGCCGGCAAGTTCGAACCAGGGCACCCCGAGCTGTGGCTGGAAGCCGAGCCGGTAGGCCGTCCATTGTGTCGCGCCCCAGGTCGTCATCAGCACGATCAGGGAGACGGTGAGGATCTGGCCCCAGAGGATCTTCGTCGCCGACATGGCGGGCACTCCTTTCTTGATTGGGCTACATGCCGAGGCCGCGATTGCGGCCGAAACTCCAGTCGACGCCGCCAGGGCCGCGCGAGACGCCCGAGACGTGCTGACCGAGCTGGCGTTCGAGGGAAGGAGACCAGGGCACGAGCTGGAAGCCGAGGCCGTCGTCGATCATGGCGAAGCGGCCCGAGGCGAGCGCGAAGCGCTGACGGTAGGTGCCCGCCACATATTCGCCCGTTCCGGCCTTGGTGAACTGACGCCCGGTTTCGGCGGCAAGCTTGGCGCCCAAAGCTTCCACCTCACGCTGGCGCAACTGGTCGATCAGCCCCGGCAAAAAGCTGACGCCGCGCGTCTGCCGCTCGGCGAGCCCCTGGGCGATGAGATGGTCGGCGCGCCGGTCCATCGCCTGACGCACCTCCGCGCCGAAGCCGCCGCCGCCGAGCGCTACCGGCTCGCGGGCGATGGCCTGCCGGTCGAGCCAGGTGGCGCCCGTCGCATGGACCTGTCGCTCGATATCGAGATCCGAGCGGACGGCGAGCGCGACGCGGCGCCGCCCCTGCGCGTCGTCGAACCTGCGCAGCTCGACGATCGAGCCTGGGGCGCTGTCGCCGGCGGCATCGAGGTCGGGCATTTTGATATGGTGGGTCCGCCCGTCCGTGCCGTCGACTACGGCATAGGCCGTACCCTTCAGCTCATCGTCGAGACCACGATCCACCAGCCGGCCAACAACGGGATCATCGAGGCTTTCGCCGGCGAGCACATAGCTCGCCGCGCCACGCTCGATGCCGCGTTCGGTCAGGCCGCGATGGATGCGCTTAATGATGTCGCCGCGCTCGCCGAGCGCGCGCAGCGTCGCCTCGGCATTCTCGGACACGACCCATTGGCCCGGCCCGACCTGATCGGCGAGGCCGAGCGTTTCCAGCTTGCGTAGCCGGCCGACCTTCATCGCGTGGAATTCGTCGGGCTGGCGGTCCGGGTGCGGCGCGAGATCGACGACGCCGGTGCGATAGCTGTCGCGGGCGAGCTGGCGATCGAGATTGGTCCAGCGCTCCGCCTCGATCTGTCGTTCGAGATTGCGGCGGATCTCGTGATCCGTGCGCGGTCCCAGCTCTTGGGTCACGAGGTCCTGCGCGCGGGCGCGCATGCCTTCCTTGATGTAGTCGCGGGAGATGACGAGGTCCTGGCCGTCCTCGGTGCGACCGCGCAGGATGATATGGACATGCGGGTTGTCGGTGTTCCAGTGATCGACGCCGACCCAGTCGAGCTTGGTGCCGAGGTCCTTCTCCATCTGTCCCATCAGGTCGCGGGCATAGGTCTTGAGATCGGACATCTCGGTCGCGTCCTCGGGCGACACGATGAAACGGAAGTGATGCCGGTCGTCCTGGGTGCGCTCGGCGAAGGCCTTGGGATCGGCGTCCTCGGTCTCCGGCCCGAAGAGCCTGGCCTTCTCGCCATCCCGGGTGACGCCCTCGCGGCGGAGATAGCTGAGGTGGGCGGAAAGCGGCGCGGCCCGCGCCGTATGGCGGACGACGCGCGTCTTGATGACCGTGTTGCGTGATCGGCTGGTCAGCAGCCGATTGGCCTGCACGGTCGCGCGCTGGCCGCGCCCGAACCGTGAGCGGTTGCCCGAGCCGATCTTGCCGGAGCGCGAGACGCTGCCGCCGGCGCGCTGGGCGGCCGCCAGCGCCTGCGCGATAAAGGGCCGCGCAGCTTGAGCCCGGGTCGAGCGGATGCGGCCAGGCCGAATGCGGAAATCGTCCTCTCCGCTCATGGCCGAGGCTCCGCACATCGCGCGAAGTCGAGGAAATGCCCCGATAAATCGCGAATGCGCAGGCTGCGCCGATCAGGCGCACCTCGCGCAAATGCGTCATAAGTCCCTGAAAAAACACGACCGCACCAAGCCGCACCTCGCGCGCTTTTATCTCGCCATCGTGCGGTTGTGCTGACTGCTCCTCCTCTCCGGACCGCCATTCGCCCGCCAGACCGCGCCACAGTGCGAACGGATGCGAACGCGGTCATCGCGGGCCACCGGGGACATTGCGTGCGACGAAAAGGCCATCGGTGCGCGAAGCCACCGGGCCTCGGTCGCGCGGTGGGGCGGCCGCCGTGACGTCACCGGGAGCGTCTTCGGACTGCACTGGCGCGGCAGGTCCGCTGCCGGTCGACTGCACGACGAAGAGCGGCGCCCGCGTCCAGGCGAGCGGATCGGCGGCCGCGACCACGACGGGGCCGGCGAGTTCACCGCCGCCGACAATGGGGGCGAGCGTCGCGACATAGGCACGCGTTTCGGCCGGCAATGGGCGGCCGGCGAGATACTCTTCGTAGCGGCCCGGGCCGGCGTTATAGGCCGCCAGGAAACCGGGCGATCCGTAGCGGTCGTGCATTTCTCGCAGATACGCGGCGCCTGCCAGAATGTTATCGCGCGGGTCGTAGGGATTTCCGCCGAGCCGATGGCGGATGCGCAGGTCGGCCCATGTGGCGGGCATGATCTGCATCAGGCCCATCGCGCCCGCCGACGAGATGGCGCGCACGTCGCCGGCGCTTTCGACCCGCATGACCGCGCGAATCCACGCTTCGGGTACGCCGAACCGCTGCGCCGCCTCGGCGATATAAGCGTCATAGGGATCGCTGCGTGACGGCCGCTCGACCGGCGTCTGCTGGGCGTAGGCACTGCTCGCGACCGGTGCGGCGAGGATCAGGCCGGAAAGGAGAAGGAGGGCAGCACGTCGGAGGGTGATCCTCCCTCCGACGGCGGGCTGATGGCGCGCGGCGGGCATGGTTCAGTCCCGCTCGCCGCGCTTCGGCGGGCGATTCCAGTGCAGGCCCCAGGCGGATTTGTCATCGGCCGACTGGAACAGGTTGGCGCGGATCGGATGGTCGAAGGTCGGATCGTCGAGCTGCAGCGAGACATATTCGCCGGCCTTCTCGCCGGTGCGCTTCCAGCCCGCGCCGATCTCCGCGCCGGTCTCGTTGCTCATGGTGTCGAGCACATGGACTCGGTAGTCGGGCGCGTTCTCGACATCGGACGGTTCGGCCGCGACGATGATGATGTCCTGATGCAAGGACAGCGTCGTCAAGTGGCCGATGAAGCCATCATTTTCGCGCATGAATTGACCGATCACGGGCATGAGTCGTCTCCTTCAGATTGCGGTGGACAGAGTCATGGACGGGCCGTCACCGCGTCGGCGCGCGCCAGACGAAGCGGCCATCGGCGTCCTCGTCGGTGTAGAGAGGGGTGGCCCGGCCGATCACGGCGGTGGCCGGAAGCGGGCCGAAATAGCGGCCGTCGAGGCTGTCGCGGACCTGCCAGTTCATCAGGAACAGCTCGCCGGCCGCGACCAATCGGCAGCCCTGCCAGATCGGGAGCGGACGGCCGCCGCGATCACGGTCGAGGGCGTCGCCCATCGGCAGGCCGTCGACGGTGATGGCGAGCCCGGTCCGGCAGACGCGCTGTCCTGGGAGCGCGGCGACGCGCTTCAGCAGCGGCACGCCGCGCGGCAGATAACCGCCATCGGACAGGAAGGTGGCGAGCGGTTCGGGGGCATCCACCGCGACCAGATCGGTCACGGCGACCGGGCCGGGTTCGTCGATCGTGTAAAGGCCGACCGGCGTGCTGGCGGACGCATTCCAGATCAGCTTCGGCGCGAACGATGCCACTGAGGCGATGCCGAGAAGGGACACGGCCGCTGTCGTGACGATGGCGTAGGAGAGCCGGGTCATGCGCCGATCTCCCGGCGCAGGAGAAAGGCGCGATGCTGGTGCGGACCATAAGCGCGCGGCGTTTCGCCGACGGTCACCCGGTTGTGGACGTGGCGCCAATGGTCGGGCGAAACCTCGATCGGGTCGATGCCGCGCGCCTCGATGGCATCGATGAGCTGGAGCACGCGCTCAACCTTCGGCCAGCCATCGACATGCAACAGAACCTCTGCGCCGGGCGTGACCGTCGGAACCGTCTGGCACGCTGCGTCGCGCTCAACCGTGCGCAGGATGTCGAGCCGCGAGAGAACGGTGCCATGCTCGTTCGCCGCCCAGCGCACGAGCGCGAAGACGCTGCCGGGAGGGAAGAAGAGGATGCGACGGCGGCGGTCGAGGATCTGCTCGCGCCGCTCGCGGCCGAAGCGGACCCAGTGCTCCGTCTGCTTCTCGATCCAGACGAGTTCGACCTGGGTGAACGCTTCGGGCGGCAGCTCGGCGGCAGCACGGCCGACGCATTCTGGCGCGGCGACAAGGCCGGTCATTGTGCTTCTCCTGACGGGGGCGGGAATTCGCGCTCGAACAGCGCGCGCAGCATGTCGGCGACGGTCTGGCCGCGCTGAAAGGCGGCGATCTTGATGCGGCCGCGCATGTCGGCGGTGACGTCGATCGTCAGCCGGGCCGAGAAGTCCTCGGCGGGCTGGTTGCGGGAGGCCCGGCGGTCGGGCGCCTTTATCCAGTCTTCGGGATCGGCGGGACGCGCCGCAAAGCTGCGTTTCGGGGACCGCTCGCTCATGCGCCGATCCTCGCGACTTCCGCCGCGAGCGCTGCGATCTCGCGCGCGCCGGGGCAATCCTCGTCCTGCTCGGCAGCGAGCCGGCCGGTCTGCACGACGTCGGCGAAGACGATGCGCTGGCCGATCGTGGTCGAGAGCAAGGGTGGGTCGTGATCCGCCAGCGTCTCGGCGGTCTCGCGCGCCAACACCGTGCGGGCTGCGCAGCGGTTCAGCACGAAGCGCGCGGCGAGCTGCGGGCGGTAGATGCGCGCCTCGCCGAGCAGCGCGAGCATCTCGGCCGACGCCCAGCCATCGAGTGGCGATGGCTGCACCGGGATCAGCACGAGGTCGGCCGCAAGCAGTGCCGAGCGCATCAGCCCGGCGACGCGCGGCGGGCCGTCGATGACGACATGGTCGGCGTCGCGAGCGAGCTCCGGCGCTTCACGGTGGAGCGTGTCGCGGGCGAGGCCCACGACGCCGAACAGCCGCTCCAGCCCCTCCCGGCTGCGTTGCTGCGACCAATCGAGCGCCGAGCCTTGCGGATCGGCGTCGATCAGCGTGACGCGCTGTCCACGGCGAGCCCATTCACCAGCGAGGTGCAGGGCGAGCGTCGTCTTGCCGACGCCGCCTTTCTGGTTGAGCAGCGCGACAATCATGACGGTCTCCCAGCGATCGGGGACTCGTCCACAGCGGCCGAAAAACGCGGTCGCGTTAGAAAGATTCCGTAGGAATCTAAGTTAGATAAGTTAGAGGGCGCGTAAGCTGCTGATTCAGCGCGAGGAATCGACGATTCCGGTCCCCGATAGCACGAGAGTCCGGTCCCCGATGGCACGATAGTGCCGGTCCCTGATAGCACGAGACGATTCACAGCTTATCCCCAGGGCGAGATTTGGTGCGGCGACGGCGGCGCGGGATGCCGAGGGCATCCGGATCGGTCGGCACGAAAGACAGGATTTCTGGTCCGCCGAGGCACTGCTCGATGGTCAGGCGGTAGCCGGGAAGCGGCTGGCGTTTGACAATGTCGCGCAGGTCGTAGGCGAAATGCTTGAGGGGCGAGAGGCTGCCGGACTTGGCGTGGAGGTGCGGGAAATCGAAGCTCCAGCCGAACTCCTGTTTGCCGCCGTGCTTCCGCACCAAGCGATAGAGCCAGCGTTCCAGCCCGCCGGTCAGACCAAAATAGTTGCGGTCGATGGTCAGCACGAGCGCGTCGTCGAGCACGGCGCCGTAGAACCAGTCGGGCACGATCAACTCGAGGCCGAGCGGCCGGCCGCGATGATCGGCGCGCTCCTTCCACTCGTTGATCCAGGAGAAGCGGTGCATCCGCCGCTCGGTCGGCTGGCGGATGGAGGTCGCCACCGTGGTCGATTGAAGCCGGTCGAGCGCCGCCTTCAGGCGGTCGTAATCGCGGAGCGACACGCCGCGGCCGATGAAGTTCAGGATTTCATAGGGGGTGGTCGCCATCAGCCGCGACGGTCGCAAGCCGACGTCACGCGCCTCGACGATCTGCGAGGCGGCCCAGATCAGGACATCCGCGTCCCAGATCGTGGCCATGCCGTGCTCGGGCACGGCCTCGACGCGGATCTTTACCGAGCCCGCCCTGAAATCGATCGGCGCCAGGCGCTTCGACTTGGCGAGTGAGAAGAAGGGATAGGCCATGAGGTCTTGCGCATCGCGAGGTGCAAGATCGCCGGGCAGCGCCCGGAACAGATCGAGCTGCGCACGCTCATCGCGATACTGGTGACGGAACGACATGGCGCGCCGTCTCAGCGGGCAAAGCGCCCGCCGGCAGTGGCGGAGGATTTAGCCTGAGGTTTGGCTGGCAGCACGGTGCCGGCCCGTGGGTCTGAGGTTGAGGTTACGAGGCCTCGATCAGCCCAGTGTTGAAGGTCTTCGACAGAATAGACGACGCGTCCGCCGAGCTTGCGGTAGGCTGGGCCGGTTCCGTAGGTCCGATGCTTTTCGAGAGTGCGCTCCGAAAGGCCGAGAAGGCGTGCTGCTTCTTGAGTCCTTAGAAATCGCGGGGGTAATGTGGGGGCTACATCGCGCATTATCGAACCTCCGTGGTGTCGTAGGTCGCCGCTTCGGATGAGTGGCGGCTCAGGAGCACGGTGGAGGGATGGCGATGGGCGCACGATGTCGAAGTTAGGAAACTAAAATCGACACGTTGGATGTAGCTGGCGTGCGACCGAGGGCCGCTACCGCGTTCGCCTCGGTCGACGTAGAAGGGAGAAATAGCCTCCGCGAACGAGCTTCATTCCGTCGCGTGCGAGGCGAATAGTAGTTTCGCGGACAGCACTGCCGGCCCACGAGGCGGCTTCGATCTCGTGCCGGGGAAACATCGCTTCGGCGACTGCTCGGTATGTGGCGCCAGTTGACCGACCGTCGACTACACGAAGCATCTGTCGGACGCGCAAGAGGCGCTGAGGTGTTAGCCGCGGATCCGCAGGGATGCGTTTTCCGGTGGCCATTGCCCAGAATCTGGCGAGGGCTGTTAGTCTGTCGTGGACCTTGTCATCCAGCAGGATGAGTGCCGCGGCGCTCGCCTGGCCAGTTTCCCGCATAACGACATCGAAGGAGGCACCGTGCGCTTCCAAGCGCACTAGGGCCGCTTCGTCATGCCATCGCGCACCGCGATGCGCACTTTCAAGATCGAGCGGGAACGTCTCCACGGATTCGGAGCCGGGATCGAGGAGGATCGTCGCGGGATCGCTCTCCGGTTTCCAGAATATCTCTTGGCTCGTGGCAGGGAATTTTGGATCGAGGGCGAAAGCGCAACCCCCAGTGCCGAGCAAACTGCTCAGCGGCGACAGTTGAAAGCTGATTGTCCTGAAGAAGGCCTTGGTATCCGTGTTGGTAATCGGCGTTCCTTCGCAGGAACTCCCAGGCCAGTCCGCTAGGGTTTAAGCTATCGACGTAATCGTAGGCGGACTCCATCCGCCAACTTTCGTCCTCTGACATCCTCCGGTTCCTCCGCGCATAACTACGCAACGCGAGTTGTATGTCGGACACGATTCCAAGTTGTTTCCGCATCGGGAAGAACGAAGGCTGATACACGCTATGCATGAATCGCATCACCTCAGCATGGCGGCCGTCTTACCAGGGAGGAGTATCCGTTCTCGGTCATCCATTTCGCGCGAGTGAGGTGTGCGGCGTAGACGTTCCAGGCACGATCAGGTTCGGCAGTCGCAGAGATGCCAAACAGGGTGTATACAACCTCGCTCCAGCTTGCGCCCTGAGCTTCAGCGTCCAGAAGGCGAAGGTACAATTTGGCATGCGCTTCGTCGTAGGCGGTAAGCGCCTGATCAGTCGGAGGCTGATCTAAGAATTCATCTTGTCGCACGGTGACCCCCGCCGAGAGATGTACCCGGTCTACAGCCGGTTGTTAACGATGATTTGATGGCGCGTGTTGCGCTCGCGACCTGCTCGGTCAAGGGCTCGTCGGTGAGACGCTGCCGATCAATGGTCGGCCTTATCGTGTACAAGCATCACTCCCACGCCTTGGGCGGAGTTCAGCAAGACGATGCCGTTTCGCTCAAAGGCGCGTCTCACTTCGTCGCGCGTGGTTTCGTAAACCTGGAGCCCGCTTTCGGATTCCAAGCGCTTCAGCGCGGTTAGTGAGACCCGGGCCTTGTCAGCGAGCGTCTCCTGTGTCCAGCCCAGCAACGCGCGTGCGGCCCGTGATTGTCGGGCGGTGATCATGCATGATCACCTCCCACTCGGACCCATACGCACGCCAGAACTACGACTATAATAGTCGCCCATGGCCACCTTGGCGAGGCCAAATGCTTCGTGCGGGGAGGTTTGTGGCAGGAGCTCCGACGAACTGATTCGGTCGTCTCGGGGTGCTGAAGACCACTGGGTTGATGCCGAGCTTCACCGTGCAACCCGACGCCATGCGTCTGGCCGATAGATGTTGATGCCTCATCGCAGCCAATTTCTTGGACGGTTGGTAATGAAATACGGACCAGTGATGATCGATTGTCGTGGCCCTTGAGTGATAGCTAGAGCGGCACAAGAACTTCAACGGAGGCAAAAGAATGAAGCGCCGCGAGGCATTACTTACATTTTGCGCTGCTGCCGCTGTCACGACTGTCGGCGCGATGCCGGCCGCTGCGCAAGCGCTAAGGACTTCCAATATCGGCTATGGCTTCCACGCCCGAGTGAAAGCCAAGCCCGGCATGGGCGACGCGCTGGTCGATCTCCTTTTCGAGGCTCCCGGGTTCTCCGTCGCTGAATGCCCTGTGTTTCTGATCGGTCGCTCAAAGAGCGACCCGGACTTGGTGTTCGTCACCGAAGGATGGACCAGCGAAGAGGCGCATAAGCGCTTCTCCGAAGCGCCGAATGCGAAAGCCTACACCGCAAGGTTTGCGCCGCTGGTGGATGACTGGTCGATGGTGGACGAGGTGCCACTGGGCGGGAAGGCCGTCCTAGGCTGAGCCGCCGAGAGACCAGGCGCCCGCGCCGCGCCCTGTCCGTAGGACCGATCAACGAACGCGCATGAGGAATTAGGATGTCAGTACGGCGAAGCAATTGGCTTCGGAGCTTGGCGGCGGGCTTGTTTGCAAGCACCTGCGCGTCTTCAGGAGTAGTGGCTCATGCGGAACCTCTCCCGCAATCGCCTGTCGTGGAAACCGTCTACGGCAAGGTCCAGGGCGTCGTTGAGGGGGGCGATCTGCTTGCCTTCAAGGGCATTCCCTATGCCGCAGATACCGGCGGCGCGAACAGGTTTCTTCCGGCCAAGGACCGCGAGCCTTGGTCGGGGGTCCGGGATGCGGGAGCCTACGGCGACTATTGTCCGCACGCCCAGATCATGCCTGGCTTCGAACGCCAGAGCGAGGACTGCCTTCTGGCGAACATCTGGACGCCCGCCGTCTCGGGCTCCCGACCGGTCATGGTCTGGTTTCACGGCGGTGCCTACAACGCGATATCGGAATTAGCCGAAGGTGCATCTCTCGCTCGCCGAGGCGATGTCGTCGTCGTCACGGTAAATCATCGCCTCGGCGCCCTGGGCTTTCTTCAACTCGGTCCTGAGTTCGGATCTGCGTATGCAAGCTCAGCCAACGTGGGAATGCTTGATCTCGCGAAGGCGTTACAGTGGATCAAGGCGAACATCGCTCGGTTTGGCGGCGATCCCAATAATGTAACCATCTTCGGTCGATCCGGCGGCGGTTCCAAGGTTGCGCATGCGTTCGCGATGCCAGCGTTCTCCGGGCTGTTCGATCGCGGTATCGTCATGGCCGGACATGATCTCTGGAAGGAAAACCGGCAAGAGGACAGTGCGGCGGCGTCGAGCCAAATCTTGGCTGACCTGAACGTTCAGCCGGGCGATCTGCAACGGCTTCAGTCTCTCAGCACATCGGAGGTGCTCGCGGCCTTCGGAAACGTCAAGGCCAATATGGCTCCGACTTCAGGCTCGGGGTATCGTCCGTGGATAAACTTCGACCTGCTTGCGCCCGTTGTCGATGGCGTGACGCTCACCGAGCCGCTGCGGGATACCCTTTCGCAAGGCCGCGGAGCGGACGTGCCGATGATGCTCGGCATCGCACGCTTCGAACATTGGTACCGCGTCGCAGCCGAAGCAAAGTTTGGGTGGATGACCGAGACCGATCTCGATGAGATGCTCGCTCCGCATCTAGGCCCTCGCAGCGCTGAGATCATCGGCAGATATAGACAAACAAGTCCGTGGGCGTCGCCCTCGACGCTGCTAGCGGAGATCGTCACAGACCGCGACTGGTGGATGCCGCATGTGCGGCTTGCAGAAGCCAGAGCGGCTGCTGGCGCCCCGGCGTATGTTTACTTTTTCAATGCGGGCAACGGCGCAAGCGTACCTTATGATCTCTTGATGGGTACTGCGACGGGTTCGAGCGAGTACGCGCAGGCGTTGGCAGGGCAGGTCACCGATGCGTTCGTCGCGTTTGCCCGCACCGGAAATCCGAACCACGCACGACTCCCCAACTGGGCTCCATACTCTGCCGACGCTCGGGAGGTGATGATCCTGGATTTCAACAGCGAATTGCGGCGCGACCCTTGGAAGGATCGGCGCCTCGTTTGGGAACCATGACGAAGCTGGTGGGCCACCGCAGGGGTCCGGAGCGTCGCCGGTGTGGCGGGCAGTGAGAGGGAAGGCAAACCATGAATAGCCTTTTGGCGGCTGCGATTGCAGCCCATGGCGGCTTGCAGCGGTGGAATGAAATCATGGCTGTAGTGGTCGATTTTCAAAGCAGGGGAAGGCTGCTCGAAATAAAAGGGGCCGACTCGACCGAGACCCGGCAGATGACCGTGCAAGCGCATACCCAGCGGGCGGCGATGTCTCCGCTGGGCGGAGAGACGGTTGCGGCATTCGAACCAGCGCGAGTTGAGATCGCGGCGTGGGGAGGCCGCGTCATTGCTGCCCGGGATGATCCTCGCCTTTCATTCTTCGGTCATGACTTGGCGACTCCCTGGGATCCGATCCAGCGCGCTTACTTCGGCAGTTACGCGATGTGGAGTTATCTGACGGTCCCGTTCTCCCTGACCATGGAAGGCGTTCAGATTTGGGATATCGACCCGATC
The DNA here is from genome assembly GCF_057784475.1 of Martinezella sp. CNPSo 3795. Lineage (NCBI taxonomy): Bacteria > Pseudomonadati > Pseudomonadota > Alphaproteobacteria > Hyphomicrobiales > Rhizobiaceae > Martinezella > Martinezella sp. CNPSo 3795. Next base: position 354,272 of record NZ_JBXSOQ010000005.1, read on the forward strand.
GAGGATAGGGGGGAGGAGCTGCGGGGCATCCGCGCTGTGATGCCGGCGGGGATTGCGACGCATAGCCGGGCTCAAGAGTTCTACTTTGACGCTGACATGATGCTGCGAAGGCAGGACTACACGCTCGACATTGCCGGCGGGTTCAACGTTGCAAATTATGCGATCGACCCGATTGAGGTTGAGGGGCTCACGTTCATGTCGAAGCGTCGGGCATATACCGCTTCCAAGAAATACGACGTTATGCGCGATACCGTGATGGTGGCCTTGGACATGTCGAATTTCCGGATCCTCATTAATAATTAAGCGAACGTGTGGGTGAGGTGCGAATGAGCGAAGAAAATAAGAAGATTGTGGCTGAGTATTTCAGCGCGGTGTCAAACGGAGAGATCGAGAAGCTTAATGATCTTTTGAGCGATGATCTCGTTTGGCATCAGCCTGGTTCTAGTGATCTATCTGGGACGCATCGCGGAAGAGGCGCTGTCTTTGAGCTTATCGGTAAGTTCATGGAGCGAAGCGAAGGCACGTTCAAATTTGATCGTATAGGCCGCCTGCTCGCCAATGGCGACCTTATCGCGGTTACCCTCCAATTCTCGGCGAGTGCCGGGGCGCGCTCGATGTCAATGGAGGGGATCGATCTTCTTCGTGTCAGCAATGGCAGAATCGAAGAGGTCTGGCTTTTCTCAGATGATCAGTTGGCCGAAGACGCATTCTGGAAACTGGACCACTGACCCGCATCCCTTGGGTCGCACCAGGGAGGCCCCGGCCTTAAGGCCGGGGCCTTTTTTGTCGCCTCAGTCGCCGCGCCGCCCGTTGGGGCGGGACCAGATCAGCGAGAAGGTATCTTCGCCCTCGTCATCGAAGAGGTTAGCGTAGATCGGGGCGTTGAAGCTCGGATCGTCGAGCTTGAGGCCCAGATAGTCGCGGCCCTCGTTGGAGCGCTTGGACCAGGCGGCGCCGATCTCGGCGCGGCCGACCAGGACCCGGTGGCTGGGAGCGTTCTCGCCGGTGGCGCGCTGGTCGGGGACGATGCGCACGTTCTTGGCCTGGACGCTGAGGGTAACGATGTCGCCGGTGAACTCGTTCGAGCCGGTTTTCTTGAAGGTGCCGATGGTCGCCATTGTAAGTCTCCGTTTTCCGTTCCCGAGCCCGCACCATTGCGGCCTCGATGGCGATCGGTTGGACGGAGGCGATCGACGGCGCACCCCGAAGGGGCCTGACAGCTAAGGAGGGCTTTCTTGTCTCGCGAGGAATGACGGCGCAGCCGGCAGGGGAAGAAAGTTTGACGCGGCTGTTGCGTCATAGGCGATCGAGGCGAAGCCGGCCTTCGGCCAGATCAGGCCATTGGAGAGGCCGTTTGGAGCGGTCGCGTGACGGACTGAAAGGGAGAGATGGCGTCCCACCGCCGCCGCCAAGATGACATCGCCACGAACCTAACAGGCGAGCAATGTTTCTCTGGCCGGGCCGATCACGGCATCCTGACCCGGCCTGCCTCTGTGGGACGTTCCCGCATCAACCGGATCTCGGCACAAGCTCAGACGGCTAACGCTGCGCCTCCGCTCCCCATGGGTCGCTTTCAGGGCCTCAAACGCGACGATCCGCTTTCCAAGCCCCTCAACCGCCCACTCTTCTGACGGGGATCGCCGCTTCAATTGTCGCCTTGGTCTGCACCACGGCGACATGCGTGATGTCAGGCCCGCGCGAGGTCCCGGCCGGTGGGGCCGGTCGCCGTGGCCATTCCCGCGATCCGGACAAAGGCCGTGATGCCGACGGCGATGGCCCCGACGACAGAGAACGTGATTTGCCAAGCGTCCGAGGGCATCAGGTGCTTCACGATGCCATGGGTGGCGTGAAAGCCCGCCGCGGCGGCCGGCGCGACGAAGATGACGGCGACCGCGAGCTTCAGCCACATGGGTCGGACGAAGGCGATCAGCAGATGGCCGGCCGCCAGCGTGAGGGCGGCGGCGACCGCTCCGACGAGGATCGCGCCGGGAATCCCGGCGCCGGTGCCGTGCGCCCACGATCCGGCGGTCACGCCGACGAACGCCGGCAGCGCGAAGACGGCCAGCGTGAATAGCAGCCAGCAGAGCAGGCCGATGGCCGCGAGGGATGTGAGTATTGCGAGGATGATCATGGTGGTAGCCTCCGTGAGAAAAAGTCTGACGGTCGCGCCTCCACCACCACCACGGCGCACTCGAACTATAGCTAAAAATCGCCTGCGCCGGGAGCGGAAATCGCGTGCGACGTCCGCTCGGAGGCGCCGGTTCGCCCCGGTTATGGGGCGAAGGGATCAATCTCATGGACGATCGCGGCCATGTCGCCGTCATATTCGCTGGCGGGCGTGACCGACAGCGTGCCGTCGCCGGCCTGGAAGATGATAATGGCGGCCATCAGGGTGGTGGCGAGGCTGAAGGCGAAGGCGTGCGCGTCGTTCAGGGACATCGATCCGGCTCCTGTTTGAGCGGAGGACCATCCCCCGCTGACAGGCGCCCGAAGTGTCGAACTGAACGCTGCAATCACCGCGCAGGCGCAGCCGAAGCGGCGGCATGCTCGCATAGCCGACCCTTTACGGGTTGATGGCGTCAGGCGATCAGTCTGACCAAGGATCAGCGCAGATAAGCGGGGATGGTCTTCTGTCCCCAGGGCCGATGCGGCTGGGCACGATCGCTGGACTGCCGAGCAAGTCACGCGACTATGTTGGGAGATCATTGTTATGCTTACAGTCGTGAGACCTTTGGCCAATGCCCAAGAGTTGGCGAGCTGGGCTCGCTCCGCAGGCTTTGACGATATCGTCCCGTCCAACTGGCATGTGACCATCGCGAAAACTTATGAGACGGTCGATGTCAGCAACCTTAAACCGGACGCATCCTCCGTGATCGTCCCAGCGTCACTCCACCGGCTCGTTGCGCGCATGGGTGAATTCATCGCTCTTAGGTTCAGGTGCGCCACGATCGCCACTCGTCACCGCGACTTCCGGGCCGCGGGTGCTGGTTGGGAACATCGAGATTACCGGCCGCATGTGACCATCGCCATTAATGATCGGCGAGAACTCGACCGGGTGGTGCCGTTCGCTGGGGAACTCGTCTTTGGCGGTGAGATATGGTGCCCTCCAATGTACGCAACATTGTTCAGGCCGACGCCAGTCGGTCTTCCTTCGTCAGAAGATTAGAAAAATGGGCGGCGCTTACGCGCCGCCGAACTTCCAAACCGGGATGCCGAGCTTCTTGGCCTTGTCTGCGAGATTGTCGTGGATGCCGGTGCCCGGGAAGTGCATCAAGCCCTTGGGCACGATCTCCAGCATCTCATCATTGCGCTTGAAAGGTGCTGCCCGGCCGTGCTTCGTCCAGTCGGGTCCAAAACCAATCTGCGGAACCTTGCGGTTGTTGGCCCAGAGCGAGGCGATCTTCTCGGCGCCCTTCGGCGATTTGCCGTGGATCAGCACCATGTCGGGATGCTTTTCGTGGACCTGGTCGAGCTTGGCCCAGATCAGCCGGTGATCGTTGAAGTCGAGCCCGCCGGTGACGACGATCTTCGGGCCGGGAGGAAGGAGGACCTCCTGATCGGCGCGCTTTTTCGCCATCAGGAAATCGCGGCTGTCGATCATCGCCGAGGTGAGATTGCGATGGTTGACCTTCGATCCGCTGCGCGGGAGCCATGCCTTGCCGACGTGGCGTTCGTAGTGTTCGGCGGCCTGGTCGCGCATCAGCTCGAAGGCGGCCTGGCGTTCTATGAGCGTCTGGCCCTCGGCGATCTGGCGCTCCAGTTCGACCGACTTCACCTCGCTGCCGTCCTGCTCGCGCTGCGAGCGCTTCTGCGCCTGCTCGTTGTCGTCGAGCTCGCGCGCGATCCGTTCCGTAGCGCGGTGGAAGACGTTGACGGTCGACCAGAGGAGATCGTCGAGGTCGGGTTCGAGGCGCGTGTCCTCCAGGGTCGCGATCAGGGCGTCGAAGATGTCGGCGATGGCACCCGCGACGGCGTTGCCGTCCGGAAGGAGCCGCTGGTCGGGCTCGTCGGCAAAGGGTCGGTAGCCGTGGAGCTGCAACTCGTTGAGGACGTGGTCGGTGGGTGAGGATCCGTGGTGAGGTTCAAAGTCGTCATGCGCGTTCATGTGATGCTCCGTCGGTTGGACCGCGACCGTCGCGGCCTTCATGGCGACGAAGCCCACCGGCGAGACGGCCCTGCACCCGGAGCGCAGCGCAGGGCCGGAGCGTCAGCGGAGGATGGCGAAGGCCGGCTATTTTGCCTCGCGATGGAAAGGCAGGCTCTGCCTGCCGCCGGAAAATAGTCGGCCGCCGCCATTGCCGGGCCGGCCCGACTGTGGGCCGATCGCCCTCTCGAAGGCCGAGGCGCGGTCCTCTCAGACGGTATGGGGCATCCGGACGGACATGACGGCACCGCCGCCACCTTCCTTCCTGCCGGCTATGCCGCTACGCCCAAGAAGCGCGCCACGTCCTGCGGCCCGATCTGCATCCGGGTCTGGCTTCTGAGCGCGTCGATGCCGAGGGTGCGGAGATCCTCATTGAAGTCACCGAGCTGGGGAGAGATGACGATCGCCTCGATCCCGACCGCGTTCGCCCGTTCGACCAGGCTGTCGCGCGCCCCGTCACCGGCCGGATCGTTGTCGCGCAGGATGTAGAGCCGCCGCAGCGTGTCCGGGAACAGGATGGCGGCGAGATGTGCTGCCGAGAGCGCCGCCAGCATCGGCATGTCGGGCAAGACCTGCCTGACGGACAGGACGGTCTCGATGCCTTCGCCCGCCGCCATGACTTCACCGCCCGTGCCGAAGCGCACCGCGTTGCCGAGAAGATCGCCCATCGCCCGCCTTGGCGTGTCGAGCGGCGCCTTGTCGCGGCGTCGCGGGTCGAGCCAGGTCCGATGCGCCCCGGTGATCCGGTCGCGGAGGTCGGTGACGGCGGCGATCATGGCCGGCCAGGTTTCGGTCGGCGAATGCTCGTCGGGCCGATAATAGCAGCGCGGGTGGAAGCGCAGATTTCCGGTTCCGCGTAAATCCGTAATACCGCGTTCCCGTAGATACGACTGTACGAGCGTCCCGGTGATCGACTGCGACATGCCGATCAGACGGCGGGCCGCCTCTGGCGACCCGTGCGGTACGGGTGCCTGACGCGGGTTTGCCGGCACTGGTTCGGGCTGCGGCATGCTGAGGAAGGTCCGCGCCTCATCGGCGACGTCCTTGAAGTCGATCAGGCCGCAACTCTCGCGGATCACGTCGAGGAGATCGCCATGCTCGCCGGTCGCGGCATCGGTCCATTTGCCGGCCGGACCCTTGGGCGAGTCCTTGAGCCGCACATACATCGAGCGGCCGGGCGTGTTGCGCACGTCGCCAACCAGCCAGTAGCGGCCTTCGCGCCGCCCGCTGGATAGGTAGTGTCGGCACACCGCCTCGGCCTGCCGGCCGAGACGTTGCGCAAGATCGGAAGCATCGTGACGGGACATCACGCGGCCTCCCGTTCTGAGATGCGCGCCACCGGATAGGTGTCGAGCAGCTTGGTGAGGATGCCCGGTCCGGTGCCGTCGGCCGGCACGAAGAAGCGCAGCTTCCAGGAGATGATCTCGCTGAACAGGCCATAGGCCCGCAGTCGCTCGCGCATCGCCTCGGTGAAGCCGGTCAGCTCCAGGCGATAGGCGCTCATGACTCGGGCACGGCGAAGCTGGAGGCCCTCGGCCAAGTCGAGGATCGTGCGCCCCTCCATCAGCGCGGCGAAGGCGTGTTCGGGCGTCAACGTGGTCGCCCCCTGCGAGGCGGCGTTCGCAGCCCAGGCCGGCGAGACGCGGCGGCCGATGATGCGCTCACCCGCGTCGGTCTGGAGCCGGTAGACCCGCGTCGACTCGTCCGGCAAGCGCTTCCAGATCGGTAGCAGCAGGCCGGCAACGATATGGATCGTGCTGTCGGAGAAGTCCGGCACGTCGGCAAGCTCAGCCTCCCACGCGGCGGCGAAGCGGTCGCGGTCGGCTTCCTCCCAACGGCTCTCGTCCATCATGCGCAGGGGCGCGTAATGCTGTTCCATTGGCCGGATCAGGCAGACACGGCGTTCGATCTCGCCATCGTCGAGCATCATCGACGGGGCCGGAATCTGGACCGCGGCGCGGCCGGAGCGACCGTTGACCAGCAGCCGAGTGCGCGGATCGGCGAGATGACCGAGCGCATCGACCAGCGTGACCGGGCGATTGCGCTCCCGGCGGGTAATGGTCAGGAGCCGCGTCTCCGCGCCGGTGCCAAGATGGACATGGATCACCTGGCTGTCGGTGACCACGAAGCTCTCGGCCTGCAGCGTCTCCAGTCCGACGTCATAGTGACCGCTGCGGATCGCACCCTCGATCTTCGCCGTCAGGAGCTGCTCGAACGCAGTGAACAGGATGCCCTGCAGCTCGATGGTGAGCGCCAGCAGCCGGTTGAGGAAAGTGGTGATCGGCGGCAACTCGTCCTTGATGCCGTTGTCGTCCATTAGCTTGAGGCCGGTGGCGGCCTCAAAGCGATCGAGCGAGCAGCCCTCGACCTTGCCGCGCACGAGCAGCAGGTAGAGCTGGCGCAGCGCGTCGCGCGCATAGTGGGATTCGAGATTGTCTTCGGGCCGGAACAGGCCCTGGCCGCCGGTCTGGCGCTGGCCGCGCGTGATGGCGCCGAGCGTGTCGAGCCGGCGCGCGATGGTCGAGAGGAAGCGCTTCTCGGCCTTCACGTCGGTCGCGATGGGCCGGAAGAGCGGCGGCTGCGCCTGGTTGGTCCGGTTGGTCCGACCGAGCCCCTGGATCGCCGCGTCCGCCTTCCAGCCCGGTTCGAGCAGGTAATGGATGCGCAGGCGCTGGTTTCGGACAGCGAGGTCCGCGTGATAGCTGCGGCCGGTGCCACCGGCGTCGCTAAAGACGAGGACACGCTTGTCGTCGTCCATGAACGAGGCCGCCTCGGCGAGATTGGCGGAGGCCGCCCGGTTCTCCACGGCAAGCCGGTCGCCCTTGCGCACCACGCGGCGCGAGCGGCCGGTCACCTCGGCGACAACGTCCGTGCCGAAACGCTGGACGATCTGGTCGAGCGCGCCGGGGACCGGCGGCAGCGATGCCAGGCGTTCGATCAGCTCGTCGCGCCGGGCGACGGCCTCGCGGCTCTCGACGGGCTGGCCGTCGCGATAGACCGGCCGCGACGACAGATTGCCCTCGCTGTCGGAGAAAGGCTCGTAGAGCTGCACCGGGAAGGAATGGGCGAGATAGTCGAGGACATATTCGCGCGGCGTGATGTCGACGCGGACGTCGTTCCATTCCTCCGTCGGGATCTCGGCCAGGCGGCGCTCCATCAGGGCCTCGCCGGTCGAGACGATCTGGATGACGGCGGAATGGCCGGCGGCCAGGTCCTGCTCGATCGAGCGGACAAGCGTCGGTGTCTTCATGCTTGTGAGGAGATGACCGAAGAAGCGCTGCTTGGCGCTCTCGAAGGCCGAACGGGCGGCCGACTTCGCCTGCCGGTTCAGCGTGCCGCTGTCGCCGGTGATGTTGGCGGCCTGCATCGCCGCGTCGAGATGATTATGGATGATCGCAAAGGCGCCGGCATAGGCGTCGTAGATCCGCGTCTGTTCGGGCGTGAGCTGGTGTTCGACCAGCTCATATTCGACGCCGTCATAGGAGAGCGACCGGGCCGTGTAGAGGCCGAGCGCGCGCAGGTCGCGGGCGAGCACCTCCATCGCCGCGACGCCGCCATTGTCCACCGCCTCCACGAATTCGGCGCGGTTGGCGAAGGGGAAATCTTCGCCGCCCCAGAGGCCGAGACGCTGGGCATAGGCGAGATTGTGGACGGTCGTGGCGCCGGTCGCCGAGACATAGACGACGCGGGCGTTCGGCAGCGCGTGCTGGAGCCGAAGCCCCGCACGGCCCTGCTGCGAGGGGGAGACATCCCCCCGTTCTCCCTTGCCGCCGCCGGCGTTCTGCATCGCGTGAGACTCGTCGAAAATGATCACTCCGTCGAAATCGGAGCCTAACCATTCGACGATCTGCTTGACCCGCGAAAGCTTCTCCCCACGGTCGTCGGACCGTAGCGTGGCATAGGTGGTGAATAGGATGCCTTCGGGCAGCCGGATCGCCGTACCCTGGGGGAAGCGCGACAGCGGCGTGACGAGCAGCCGCTCCATGCCGAGCGCCGACCAATCGCGCTGGGCGTCTTCGAGCAGCTTGTCGGACTTGGAGATCCAGATGGCCTTGCGGCGGCCCTGGAGCCAGTTGTCGAGGATGATGCCGGCCGACTGGCGGCCCTTGCCGGCGCCAGTGCCGTCGCCGAGCATGAAGCCACGGCGGAAGCGCACCGCGTTCGGGGCATTGTCTGGCGCGGCGGTGACGAGATCGCCGGTTTCGTCGACCGTCCAGGCTCCGGCGAGATATTCGCCATGAGCCTCGCCGGCATAGATCACCGTCTCGAGCTGGGCATCGGACAGGATGCCGTCGCCGACGATTGGCGCAAGAAGCGTCGGCCGGTAGCTCGGCTTCGGCGGCGCGACCGAAGCCATGGCGGCGGACTGCACCAGCTTGGTCGGGTGCGGTTGTGCGCCCTCGATGCGGATCGACTGGAGCGCATAGGCCTCATAGATCGAGTCCGACAGGCGCCCGCTCTCCGGCGGCGTCCAATCGATGGTCTCATAGGCGAGCGGCACGCCATCGAGCTGGGCGATGCGGCGGGTGGGCTGGGCCGTCGCCGCGCGGGCGAGATAGCCGCGCACCGTGCGCGGCGTGGTGGCCGGCATCGCGGCGGGACGCTCGATCGAGACCGGCAGGCGTGCGGGAAGCCGCGCTTCGATCCAGCCGAGCAGCGTCGCGACATCGGGTGCGATGCCGGCGGAGTCCGGGAAATGCTCGGGGTCCTCGGCCGGTGCCTTGTCGATGACGGTCAGGCGGGTCTCGATGGTCGTGCCGTGCTTGGCATAGACCGAGCCGGTGATCGCGGCGGTGAACACGACGCGTCCGCGCGCCTGTAGCCGGACGAAGGCGTCCCGCCAGGCCGGAAGCTCGGGCGAGAAGCTCGCGCCGGTGATGGCGACCAGGCGTCCGCCATCGGCGAGACGGGCGAGCGCCGAGACGATATGCCGATAGGCGGCGTCGGCCACGCGTCCGGAGACGTTCGCCATCACCGAGAATGGCGGGTTCATGATGACCACGCTCGGCACGGCGGCGGGATCGAGATGGTCGTCGATCTGAGCGGCGTCGAAACGCGTGACGGGAACGGCCGGAAAGAGAGAGGCGAGAAGATCCGCGCGGGTCTCGGCCAGCTCGTTGAGGATGAGCGATGCGCCCGCGGTCTCGGCGAGGACGCCGAGCAGCCCGGTGCCGGCGGACGGCTCCAGCACACGATCGGCCGGGGTCAATGTCGCCGCCGTCAGCGCGGCAAGGCCGAGCGGGATCGGCGTCGAGAATTGCTGGAAGACCTGCGTCTCCTCGGATCGGCGGGTGTGGGTCGGCAGCAGTCCGACGATCTTGGTCAGTGCCGACAGCCGTGAAGCCGGCGATGCGGCTTTGCGGAAAAGCGGCTTTCCGTACTTGCGCAGGAACAGGACCGTCGCGGCCTCGCAGGCGTCATAGGCGGCTTTCCAGTCCCAGGCGCCCGTGGCGTCGGACGCGCCGAAAGCGTCCTCCATGGCGCTGCGCAGCATGGCGGCATCGACGGTGCGGCCCTGTTCGAGGTGGGAGAGGATGCGCTCGGCGGCGGCGATGATGGCGGCGGCCGGCGGTGTGTGCGGGACAAGCGGAAGCGAAGCCGCCTGAGCGGCTGGAAGCGGAGCATGAAACATGGAGGATGACCTCGGAGAGCGGGACAGGAACGAACCGGCCCGGCTCTCTCTCGACCGGACGGGCTCAAACCCGTCCCGGCCATCCTCTTCCTCTAAGATGTGGCCTTCGGGCCACATCTTTGCTACGATTGCAGCTCACGGACAAATCAAGGATAAGCTGCGCCTGAGGCGGCACACGAGGAGGCCGCTTCGTTTGAGTAGCATTGAGCAGAACCCGCTGCCCGTAGACGGGCTTGATAAGCCTGAGGCTGGCCTGTCCCAGCCGAGCGACACGCTCGGCATGTCGAACTCATCGACGCCTGTATCCATCGACGCGGAAGGAGAACCCGATCCACGCGATTGGCTAGCGGCGATCATCGCCGGTTCGAACGACGCTATCATCAGCAAGGATCTCTCTGGTCGCATCCAAAGCTGGAATCCCGGTGCGACCCGCTTGTTCGGCTATGCGGCCGATGAAGTGATCGGCCGCCCGATTACCATCCTGATACCGGCTGACAGGCTGGACGAGGAGCCCGCGATCCTGGCTCAGATTCGGCAGGGAAAGCGCGTCGAGCATTTCGAGACGCAGCGCCGGCGCAAGGACGGTTCGCTGGTCGATCTGTCACTGACGATCTCGCCAATCCGCAACGCCGCCGGGGTGATCGTAGGGGCGTCCAAGATCGCCCGCGACATTACCGAACGGCGGAGGGTCCAGGAGGCACAAAGTCTGCTGTTCGGTGAGATGCAACATCGCATCAAGAACCTGTTCGCCCTGACGGCGGGTATCGTGGCGCTGAGCGGCAAATCGGCATCAAGCAGCGACGATGTCGTCCAATCGATCCAGAACAGGCTGGCCGCGCTCTCGCGTGCCCATGAACTGACGATGTCCGACATCACCAGCGACGGGATCGCCGGTCAGGAAACCAGCCTGCCAGCATTGTTGAGCGCCATCCTCAAGCCCTTCGAGGGCAAGGACCGCATCAAGGTCGAAGGCGCCAGCCCGATGATCGGTGGGAAGGCGGTGACCAGTGTGGCGTTGCTGCTGCATGAGCTGGCGACGAATGCGGCAAAGTATGGCTGCTTTTCGGAACCGGAAGGCCGTCTCGATGTGACGGTTTCCGAGGAGGACGATGCGGTCCGTCTCGTCTGGATAGAGACGTGCGGCCCCGCGATCCGACGCCCCGATGCGCTTGGTTTTGGAAGTCGCCTCGAAGAGGGTCTGGCCCGCGCGCTCGGAGCGACCATCGAGCGCGACTGGCGGTCCGAGGGTCTCGCGGTGTTCATCAGTCTGTCGAAGCAAAATCTCGCTGGCTGATCCGGCGACGGCGCCGTTCGGCGGCGGCGAGGATGGCGGCCGCCATCCTCTCACTCTGGCGCGGGCGGAACCCGGCCTGCCGCACCGGCTTTCGACGTCGCGGATCGGGCGCTAAGCTCTCATAGGAAAAAGCGCTGCGCCTCGCACCCTTCGGGCGCGCAGCGCCCGATGAATGAGCAAGGAGGCGAGATGAAGGGTAGCGCGATTGGAATTCTCGGCGCGGCCTGTCTGGCGGTCGGCTTCGGCGCGGGCTTCGTGCTCCGGCCGGTGATCTCGCCGGTCACTGCATCTCCGGCCGTCGCCGCCGGCGTCGCCCAGCCAAGCGAGGGGGAAGCGACCGCGGCGGTGCGGCGCCACCGCCTGTTCACGGGTACGTCGCTGGCGAACGCGACGCTGAAGCTGGGCGATTGCTCGCCGGGCGGGGTCGGCCCGGGCGTGACTTGCATGACGCAGATCGTGCTCGATCCGACTAGGCCGAACGCGAGCCCGCAGAACCGGCCGATTGGCTTTGCCCGCGTCAACGGGCAGTGGGAAGTGGCGGTCTGGTAACGGCGCGCGAAGGCATTGAGCGCGCGCAGCTATGTCGACGCTTCCGGCGGGCTGTAGATCTGGAAGGGATTGCCATCGGCGAGATGGCCGAACGGCGTGAAGACGAAATCGCCGTCATCGCGGCCGACGGCGCAGATGACGTAGCGCGGCTCGCCCGTCGCTAAGTCGGTGCATTCCATCAGCGCCAGATCGCCGCTCGACGCGGCGCGCAGCAACGTCTGGAAATTGGCGCGGGCATGGTCGGGAATGCTCATCGCGTGCCTCCCTCGCCAAGCCGGTCGGCGAGCCAGCGGCCGGTGCTCCTCCATGCGATCGTCTCGCCCGTGGTGAGGTCGAGGACATGGGCGCCGCCCGAGAAGCCGTCGATCACGGGGTTGGAGGCGATGCCGGCCCACTGGAATCCCCAGCGGCCGGTCAGCCCGAAGGCCTCGGCGCACCGCGTCACGAAGGTGATGACGAGCTGCGGATCGGCGGTGCCGGGATCGCGCAGCCAAAGCCGCGACGCACCATGGTCGGGTGTCACCGACAGACGGAACGGATCGGCCGGCGGGTCCTCGCGGCCGTTCTCGGCCATCAGGGCGGCGTAGATGTCGAAGGCCCGGTCGACGTTGGCGGATGTGCCGACGTCGAGCAGGCAGGAATAGCGGGTGAAGAAATCGGTCATGGCGGGCTCCGGAAACGAAATGAGCCCGGCGCTCGGGCCGGGCTCGGAGTGGGTTCGGGGTGGCGGCGGCTAGTAGCCGAATTGCCAGGATGGCCAGGCTTGGCCGTCGTCGGCGGCGCGCACGGCGTCGGCGAGATAGGCGGTATCGCCTTCGACGACGACGGGATCGCGCACCGGGGTTTCGTCGATGATCGTCACGCAGCCGACGACGCCGTCCTCGACCTCGACATGCACGGGGACGAGGAACTGGAAGACGACGCGGCGTGGCGACGGGGTGGATCGCGACATGGCGATGCTCCTTCGGTCGGGGAAAGGGCTGGAGCGGCCGAAGCCGCTCCGGGGGCTCGTCATTCGGCCGCGACGAGATGCGCATCATCGTCGTTGGCTTCAGCCGTGACGTGCTCGTCATCACCGGCGAGGAACGCGGGCAGCGCCGCGTCGTCGTCCTCGCCGCCGGCCAGGACCTCCGCCGTGGATGCCTCGGCATCGTCGATTAGGCGCAGCGGCTCGGGCAGCCAGCCGGTGTCGGCCAGCAGTCGTTCGGCCTCCTTGGCCATGTCGCCCTTCTTCAGGTGGTCGATGAGTTGCGCGGCCTGTTCGCCGACGCCCTCGCGGACCGCCTGCAGGATGCGGGGCTTGGTGACGCGGTTGAGGTAGTTGCCGAAGGTCGGGCGCCAGCCGGCTTCCACCAGGTCGAGCCCGGTCGCCTTCGTCAGGCGGTCGGCCTGGGCGAGCCGCATGTCGAGCGTGTGCTGCGACACGCCACCGGCGCTGTGCGGGTTCGGCCGCTCATAGAGCGCGTTCACGCCATAGCTGACGCAATGCGCCAGCAGCGCCATCCGGCTGGTATCGTCCAGGCCCGCGAGCCAGTCCCACAGGGCGTTGTCGTCCTTCGGGATGTCGCCGGCCCAGGCGGCGTGACGGTCCTGCACCGCGCGTGCGGACGGGCTGTCCTTCAACCCATCATCCTGCGCCGGGAAGAAGATGTGCTTCACCCCGACCTCCATGGCGCCCGTGTACATGCGGGTCATGAAGGTGTCGGAGACCAGCTTGTGGAGGAGCGCGGTCATTGCGACGTGCGGGTTTTCCGCGACGGCGTTTCGCAGCGCGAGCGTGCGGTAGGCCGTCAGCTCGATGACTAGGCGTTCGGGCAACGGCTTGATCGCGTCGTCCTCGTCGTCCTCCGCCTCGACGGGCTGACCGCCGATCGTGATGACGGCGCGCTGCACGGCAGGCGCACCCGGTTCGCCCGGCTGACTTCCGGTCTCGTCCCCATCGGTCTCGGCGTTGGGTTCGGGAGCCTCGTCCTCGGCCCGGACGTAGCCGCGATCGATGGCGACGCTGCCGTCATGAGCGATGCTGATGAACACGCCGGCGCGGGCGATGTCCTCGGCCTCGAAGCGGACCGGACGGGTCTCGAAGGCGGACAGCGCCGTCTCGATCTCGCCGAGCCGCTGGTCGACCTCGTCGGGCAGTTCGTCCGCGTCCTCATACTCGGCCTCGAGCTTCTGGTACTCGGCGTTGAGCGCTTCGATCGTCGCCTGTTCCTCCGCCGTCAGGTCGAGCGGCTCGCCCTGCAGCTCGCGCAGGCCGCGCGTGGCGTCGTAGGGGAAGCTGACCGCGACCTCGATCCACTTCCAGCCCTCGGCCGCGATCGTCTCGGCTTCGGCCCTCAGCTTCTCGGCGACCAGCCGGTCGAGCAGCGCCGCATCCTGCAGCCAGCCGCCATCGTCGGACTGGAACAGGTCGCGCATGACGATGCCGCCCGCCAGCTCATAAGCGTCGACGCCGACGAACACGGCCCGCTTGTCCGAGGCGCGCACCGTCGTCTCGGTCAGCATGCGCCGGATCTGATACGGTTCCTTCGACCAGGCGTCCTTGATCGCCTCCCAGACCTGCTCCTGGCGGGCATGGTCGTCGGTGACGGTGAAGGCCATGAGCTGGTCGAGCGTCATGCCGTCTTCGGCATAGACGTCGAGCAAGGTGGGCGACGCGGCCGCGAGGCGCAGGCGCTGCTTGACCACCTGCACGGGCACGAAGAGCGCCGCGGCGATCTCCTCCTCGGTCTTGCCCTTCACCCGCATGTCCTGGAACGCACGGAACTGGTCCAGCGGATGGAGCGGCGCGCGGTCGATATTCTCGACCAGCGAGACCTCCTCGGAGAGGACCTCGTCGTCGCGCTTGCGCACGACGCAGGGCACGGGGGCGATCTTGGCGAGGCGCTTCTGCTTGACCAGCAGCTCCAGGGCGCGGAAGCGGCGGCCGCCGGCGGGCACTTCGAACATGCCGGTCTCCTGGCCTTCGGCATCGACCACGGGCACGACGCTGAGGCTCTGGATCAGGCCGCGACGCGCGATCGAGGCCGCCAGGTCGTCGATCGACACGCCGGCCTTCACGCGCCGGACATTGGACTGGCTGAGCACCAGCTTGTTGAAGGGGATGTCGCGCGAGGACGACAGGACGATCTTCTGAACTGCAGTAGCCATCGGGATTAACTCCGCGACGGGCGGTCGAAAGACTCTCTCTCAACCTCCAACCCGTCACGAAAATCCCGTCCTCCCTCTCACTCTCTTCTGGCCGCCGCCTCAACACGCGGCGACCGGACCGATCTAGATACATTCGCGCGCAAGCCTCTGGCCTCACCGAAAGACGACTATAATAGTCGCTTTGTCGGTGCGGTTGGAGACGAAGACGCGCCGCGGCAGCTGCGCGCGTGTCGGATCGCCCGGCGCTCGGGGCGATCGGAGGAAGCGATGGACACGGTGGTGAGGGGTGGCGCGCGGACGCCATGGCGCGACTGGCTGGCGGTGCTTGGCCGCCGGAGATCGCGGCCGCGATTGACCAAGGTCGAGCGCGCGCTGATCGGCGCCAACGGCAGGGCGCTGACGATGTTGGCGACCGCGCTGCAAGCGCGCGGTCATCTCGACGTTCGGGAATTTTCCGACCTGCTCGGCGTTTTCAGCGTCTTGGTCGGCGAGGATGATAACCTGGAGGGCATGATCCTCGCCGTCTGGGCGGGCCTGCTGAAGGACAGCGTCTCGTCGTAAACGAGAGAAGACGCAAAAGTGCAGACCCGCCTCCACGGATCTACGCTTCTACGGACGAGCCCGACGCCGCCCGGCGGACGGCGTGAAGCACGCGTTCGGCCTCGCGGATGCCGCCGGTCCGGCGCGCCACCTCGGCCCAGGCCGAGATCGGATAGAGGCACAGGATGTCGCGCTCGATGCCGAGGCCCAATGGCAGGCGCACGGCGGTCATCTCGGCCAGGCTGAAGGAGCCGAGTTCGGGTTCGCCCAGGTCGGCCAAGCCGAACAGCGTATCGCCGTCCTCGTCGACTTCGGTCGCGAGCCAGACGCCTTGGCCGAGGGGATTGAAGAATTTCACCACTGGAATGTGGTCTGCGTCGCGGTTACGGCCGTTGGCCAAGAGCTGCTCGCGCAGCTCGTCCGTTAGGAGGATCATGCGGCCCTCCTGTCGATCGCGGGTTCGGCCGACAGCGCGGCCCCGTCGGCCGGCACGAAGCCGAGCAGCCAGTCGGCAGCCTTGCTCGCTTGGCTGGCGGCGCGGACAATGGCGCGATTGTCCTCGCGCAACACCTCGAGCCAGGACCCGATATAATCCGCATGGCGCACGGTCGGCACGATGCCGAGCGAGGCGCAGCAGAAGGCGGCGTTCATCTCGGCGACCAGCTCCTCGAACGCGTATTGCTTGGTGCCAAAGCCGCCCGTCATGTCGCGGCCGAGGCGCGACGGATGGCCGGTGGCGTGACCCAGCTCGTGCAGCGCCGTCCGGTGCCAGTTGATCGGCTCGAAATAGGCCTGGGGCGGCGGGACCTGCACATAGTCGAGCGCCGGCACGTAGAAGGCGCGGTTGCCGCCGATGCGGAAGTCGATGCCGGTGGCGCGGATCAGCGCCTCGACCTGGGGCTCAATCAGGTTCGGCGCCGGCGGCGGCACGACGATCGCGACGTCCTCCGGCAGGCCCTCGCACTGCGCGGCGTTGAACACCGTGAAGCGCTTCAGGAACGGGATCGCCTGGGCCTCGTCGCCGGTTTCGCGGGCGCGCCGCTTCTCGTCGTCGGGCACGAAGCGGTCGGCATAGACGACAGTCGTGCCGCGCTCGCCTTTGCGGACATTGCCGCCGAGCGCCAGCGCCTGTCGAAAGGTGAGCCAACTCTGGCCGGGAAAGCCGTGCTCGATGACGGCGCCCCAGAGGATCAACACATTGATCCCGGAATAATGGCGGCCGGTGGCGGCGTTTCTCGGCATGGCGAGCGGCGCTTTCGCCGCCGCGGTCCCCCAAGGCTGGACCCAGGGCACGCGGCCGGCTTCCAGTTCGTCGATGATCTTGCCGGTGATTTCGTCGTAGAGGCTCGTCCGGTCTTGGCCGGCGCGAGCGGGTGCGGTCTTTCTGGACATCGCGGATCTCCGCGACGGGCGCCGGAAGACTCTCTCCCAGCTCTCAACCCGTCACGGCAAAGCCGGTCCGCACTCTCACTCTGAGGGGGCGTTGCGGGGTCTCCCCGTAGAAGGGGTCGGCCGAGACAAAGGCTCGGTCGCAGGGGAAGGCTTTCCCCCCCCCCGGCCTCCGGATGGTCGAGAGATTATGTCATTCGCCGTGAAGCAACAGCAAGCCCAGCAGCAAACAGGCTCAACCTTAGCAGCGATGAGTCAGGCTCATTCGGTCCCGCTCATCGCAGCGGCGATGTGTTGAGCGCCATGTGGAACGCGCCCCTCGGCCATCCGCTCGCTATAGCGATCGACAAGATAATCCACCCGATCGCGGGTCAGGAGCGTGAACTTGTAGAGTTCTTCCATCACGTCCACGAGCCGCTCGTAATAGGAAGACGGCTTCATGCGACCGGCCTCATCGAACTGCTCATAGGCTCTGGCGACCGATGACTGGTTGGGCACGGTAATCATCCGCATCCAGCGGCCGAGAACGCGAAGTTGGTTGACGGCGTTGAACGATTGAGAGCCGCCTGACACCTGGCAGACGGCAAGCGTGCGCCCCTGCGTCGGCCGCACGCCGCCACTCTCAAGCGGCAACCAGTCGATCTGGCTTTTGAAGATGCCGGTCATCGCGCCGTGGCGCTCGGGCGAACACCAGACATGACCCTCAGACCAGATCGAAAGCTCGCGCAGCTCAACCACCTTTGGATGATCCGCCGGGGCATCGTCCGGCTGCGGCAGCCCGCGCGGATCGAAGATGCGGGTTTCCGCGCCGAAGCTACGGAGGAGCCGGTCGGCCTCCTCGATCAGCAAGCGGCTGTAGCTGCGCTCGCGCAACGAGCCGTAGAGGAGGAGGAACCTTGGCGGGTGCGACGATGAGCGAGCGGGGGCGAGTTTATCGAGGGTCGGCGGATCAAGGAACGCAGGATCGAGCGCGGGAAAGCTGTCTGTCATCGGGATACTCTGGCTTGGCAAATCACGATACTTCTAATATCGTGGAAATATGGAAATCAAGCTCGCCGTCACCGCTTTATCCGCACTGGCCCATGAAGGCCGGCTCGCCGTCTTCCGTATGCTGGTGCAGGCAGGGGGTAAGGGCCTCCCGGCGGGCGAGATTGCCAAACGCCTTGGCGTGCCGCCAAACACGCTGTCCGCCAACCTCAATGTGCTGAGCCATGCCGAGCTGATCGGCTCCCGGCGTGAGGGCCGGTCGATCATCTATACAGCGTCGTACGATCGCATGGCCGGACTGCTCGGCTTCCTCATGGAAGATTGCTGCCAGGGCGCATCCGAAATCTGCGCCCCCTTGGCCGAGGTCGTGAACCGCGCAGCCTGTTGTGCCGCCGGGAACGAAGGCACGCAATCATGATCCCATTCGACTTGCCACGCCGGCTCGCCGCCGAGGCGCTCGGCACGGCACTTCTGCTCGCGATCGTCATTGGCTCGGGCATCATGGGGGAGCGGCTGTCCGGCGGGAACCTCGCCATCGCGCTTCTCGGCAACACGCTCGCAACCGGCGCGGGGCTGGTGGTGCTCATCACCATGTTCGGCCCGATCTCCGGCGCCCATTTCAACCCGGCCGTGACGCTGGTGTTCGCAGCGCGACGGGAGATCACGGCACCGGTCGCGCTCGCCTACATCGTGGTCCAGATAACCGCTGGGATCATGGGCGTGTGGGTCGCGCACCTCATGTTCAGCGAGACGGCGTTTCAAATCTCGACGAAGCTAAGGGATGGCTCTGCGCAGGTGTTTTCAGAAAGCGTCGCCACCTTCGGCCTGATCGCCGCCATACTCGGCTCGCTTCGATTTCGCCCGGACGCAACGCCGCTCATCGTCGGACTCTATATCACCGCAGCCTACTGGTTCACGGCCTCGACGTCGTTCGCCAACCCGGCCGTGACGGTCGCACGATCGCTGAGCAACAGCTTCGCCGGCATTGCGCCGTCGTCGGTTCCACCTTTCATCCTCGCCCAGCTCGCAGGCGCTGCAATCGCGGCGGCGTTCTGCGGTTGGCTGTTCAGACAGGAGCGTCCCGCATGAGCGATTTCCCGATCACCATCTACCACAACCCGGCCTGCGGCACCTCGCGCAACACGCTCGCCATGATCCGGGCCGCGGGCTACGAACCGACCGTCACCGAATATCTCCAGGCGGGGTGGACGCGACCGCAGCTTGAGGAATTGCTCACAGCAATGGGCGCGCGACCGCGCGACATCCTGCGCGAGAAGGGCACGCCGGCCGCCGAACTCGGCCTGCTCGATCCGAGCATGGCCGACGATCGGATTCTCGATGCGATGGTCCAGCATCCGATCCTGGTGAATCGGCCGATCGTCGTCACGCCCAAGGGCGTAAAACTCTCCCGGCCATCCGAAGCCGTGCTCGGCCTGCTCGATCGACAGCCGGAGAGCTTCACCAAGGAAGATGCCGAGGTCGTGAAGATCTAAGCCCGCCGCCTTACGGGGGCGAGCCGCGGGAGTTTCGCACAGCCTGGGGGTTTCCACCGCAGAAGGGGTCGGCCGAGACGACAGGATCGGGCGCGGGGGAACGCTTTCCCCAACATCGGTCGCCGCACGTCCAGCGCTCAGCCAACGCGCGCTCGGAATGTGACAGCGTCGGCAGATGAATATCTGGACTGTTGATAAGCAATAAGGGATCGTTAGTTATATAACGTATGTCGGAGGGAGCTTATCCTGCAGAGGTGAATGAACCTCAGACAGGAGCAAGCATATGGAACGTCGAAAGGTATTGCTGGGAATGGGGATGGGCGTCGCAGCGGCGACGCTGGCACAGACCGCACGGGCTCAGGAAGGCGCCGGATCGGGGGCGGCCACTCAGGGGAGAGGTGTCAACAAGATTGCTGTCATCAGTGGCGTCAGCTCCGGGATCGGATATGCGACCGCGCTGGCTTTGGCGGACCGCGGTGTCAGCACCATCGGCACGTATCGGAACAACGAAGCGGGCGCGCGTCGAATGGCCGAAGAGGCCGAACGGCGTGGCGCGAAATCGGTGCTGTTCCACATGGATCTGAACCATATGGACAGCATTTCGCAGTTCCAGGAGAGCGTTCGGGCAGCGCTGAGGCGAGAGTGGAACACTGACCGCTTCGACTATCTGGTGAATAACGCGGGCATGTCCATCATGGCCATGTTCCCGGAGACGACAGAGGCCGCGTTCGACGAAATGAATCGCGTCCTCTTCAAGGGCCACTTCTTCATGAGCCAGGGGCTACTCCCGTCGCTGAAAGACGGGGGTGCCATCGTCAATGTCACCAGTTCGGCCACGATGCCGACCAGCGTATCGCCGGGATTTTCTGCATATGCGGCGATGAAGGGCGGATTGACCACCCTGACGAGGTACATGGCGAAGGAACTTGCGCCGCGCGGCATCCGAGTGAATGGCGTCGCGCCAGGCCCCACCAGGACCAGACTCGGCAATGACGGATTTGCTCGTCATCCAGAAGTCATCCCTGCCATCGCAGCCGAGACTGCACTGAGACGACTGGGAGAGCCGGCAGACCTCGGACGCGCGATTGCAGCTCTACTGTCCGACGATCTCGCGTGGGTGACGGGGGAAAACATCGAAGTGTCGGGCGGGTTCGGAATGTAGCAGCCGAGTAGGCCGCGAAGCGAAACCTCATGCGAGATGGATGGACCGTAGCTAGGATATCCCAGCTACGGCCGGCCGGCGAAAACTGCGACAAGCAAGATACACGGCTAAACTCGGGCGTACCGCATGTGGTCAGAACCGACATCACGTGGCATAGAACGACCATAATAGTCGTCTTTGTGGTGCGTAACCCGTGATTGTTACGCATAGTCATTGGAAGACTGCCGGGGATCGATAGGACGCAGGTGTCCTGGCAGTGCTGAGACGCTTGGCGGCGTTCCAGTTCGCGCACTCGACGAACGATCCGAAGGAGGCGGGGGATTTGGCGTGACTACGACCACTGATAGATCAGCGCCAAAGCGCAATGGATTTGTTCGTCGTCTCTGGAGACTTATCCGAGACGAGCGTTTCGGCCACCCAAGGTTTTCCGGCGAAGAACGGGCGTTGATTGCGGCCCAGGGAAAGGCGCTGGCGATGCTTATTATAACCCTTCAGGCGCGTGGCGTCTTGGACGCCAAGGAGTTCGCGGGCACGCTCGCTGTATTCAGCGTTGTCGTTTCGGAGGATGATCAGCTTGAGGGGGAGATGCTGGCCGTGTGGGCGGCGATCGTGAAGGATAGTCTGTAGTCGGTCCACGAATTGCACCAAAATAAGGGCGGAAGCGCAAAATACGCCTAAATCTCAGCAGCCTGCATTTATGCGTCTTTGGAGGCGGGCAGGTTCGTTAATTAAAGATTTAGCAAGTCTAATCGCAGGTTGTTCATCGACAGCTATTATAGTCGGGCCGTGCATTCATATTGAGAGGTGGTCCGGGATCCGTGCTTCGACTGCAAAACAATATACTGAGAATGATCGCCGACTGCGAGCCGCTTGATAAAACTGCGGGCCAGATTTGTGCATGCCTCGAAGCCGCATTGCCGGGCGTCGCCTGTTCTATTCTCACTGTCGATCGCGCGGGCCTAATTCATCCATTGGCGGCCCCAGCGTTGCCGAGCTCCTACAGCGCATCTCTCGACGGCATTATGATCGGCCCGGACGTCGGCTCATGCGGAATGGCGGCTTATCTTCGCAAACCCGCTGTGGTCGAGGACATAACACACGACCCGCGGTTCGCTGGGTTCATCCATCTCCTTGAGGGCCTGGACCTCCAATCTTGCTGGTCGTTCCCGGTGATTGGCGCGCTGGGCGATGTGGTCGCGACGCTGGCGGTCTATTCAAGAGAGTCGCGGCCTCCAAGTGCGCAGGAGTGCGAGCTGATCGACGCCTGCGTTGAGCTTTGCGCAACGGCGCTGCGCCGCCACGAACGATCCGTTGATCGCGAGCGTCGAGCCAACATCGATGCGCTTACCGGGCTGCCAAATCGCTCGGCGTTCAATGCGGCGCTGTCGAACATACGATGCGACAATCCGGGGTCGTGGGGTTTGTTCGTTATAGACCTCGATAACCTGAAGATCGTCAACGACACGTTCGGCCATCTTGCAGGAGACGCGCTGATCCGTGTCGCTGCGGGCCGCATATCGCGCGTCATGCTGCCTGACGTGACTTTCAGGCTCGGCGGCGATGAGTTTGCGGTTATTGTGCAGGCGCCTGGCGCCCTAGCGGATCTCGATGCGGCGGCGGAGAGGATCTTTCGGGATCTTGAGGCTCCTGCCGTGTGCGAAGGTCATTCGGTCGTGCCTCGTGCGACCATCGGCGGAGCGGTGCTCGGCCAGACCGAGCTTACGGCGGTTGCAGTTAATGAGGCGGCCGACTTCGCGCTCTATCATGCCAAGGAGACCGGCCGCGGCGGATTCGTGCGTTACTGGCCTGGGATCGGAACGCGGATCACGCACCGGCGCGACGCCATTCGCGATGTCGCCGATGCGTTGGCAGATGGCCGGATTCACGCACATTACCAGCCGATTGTCAGTCTCGACACGGGCGAGATCGTGGGGCTTGAGGCGCTGTGCCGCCTAAGGACGCAGGATGATGAGCTTATCCCGGCCAGCGCCTTTCACGAGGCTACCGCAGACGCTCACGTAGCTGCCGGGCTGACACAGCGGATGGTGACGATCGTTGCCGATGATATAGTCCACTGGCGCGATCAGGGGCTCCCTATCGGTTACGTCGGGCTGAATGTTTCAACCGCGGATTTCTACAGTGGCAGCCTTGTCCGAAAGGTTTCGGACGCATTTGACCGAGCCGGCGTTCCGCTCGGCCAACTGCTGATCGAGGTGAGCGAAGACGTCTATATGGGGCGCCGCGACCGGGTCGTCGCGCGCGAGATTAAAGCGCTGCGAGCTGCCGGGGTGCGGGTGGCGCTCGATGACTTCGGCACTGGCTACGCCTCGTTGACGCATCTGCTGACCGTGCCGATCGACATCATCAAGATCGACCAGGCGTTTACGGCCCGGCTCTGGCCAGACGATCCCAGCATGATCATCGTTGAGGGATTGATCGAGATCGCGGACCGCCTGGGTATCAGCGTTGTTGCCGAAGGCATTGAGGCGGAGGTCCAAGCGAGCCAGCTCTGGTCGATGGGGTGCAAGCTCGGCCAAGGCTTCGCTTTCGCATATCCGGCCGACCGGGAGACTACCAGCGCGCTTCTCGGCCGACACGCGACAGGAGCCATGGGCGTTGTGCCACTTTACGCGAGTAGGCGCGACGTGACTCAAGGTCCTGTGAGCCTGGACCAAGGGTTGCCACGAGTCGCCTTTAGCTAAAGGGCATCGACGGTCGCCTCGCCCCATCCCGCGGGACGCCGAGCGCTCGCAAAAGTTCGGGTCTCGGTTGCGTGGCTAACTCAGCACGGAGGGCGGTAGGCGCATTCCCGACAACCGCCTCCACGTGTATGTCGACTAACCCGCGAAAAGAGTGTTTAGGAAGCTCTGCGGTAGAAGGAAACAGTGGCATTTTTAGACGGATTCCGCTAGCGTTGACGGAGCGAGCGAGAGCCGGAAGCATCTAGGCAAGCAACAGTATAGCGAGGCCGGACCAAAGAAAGGAGGCGAGCATGTCGACCAAACAGATTCTCGCGCTCCTGAATTCGCATATCGACGGTGATGAAGACCAGCTCCTGTCGATCGCCCTGCAGATCGCCGCTCAGGAAGCCCGTCAGGGTCGTTCAGACGATGCTGAGAAGCTGAAGCGGCTTGTTCAGAAGGCGCGTGATCAACGCCAGACCGGCAAGCCCGCCGGCGGCCAAACTCCGATTCCGCTCGCCCGACCGCGCGGCGAATTGCAGGGTCTCGTAGAGAGTGCCTATCCCAAAGTTGCGCTCTCGAGCATGGTCCTTTCCGATGAGATCGCCAAACGGCTCGGCCGCGTGGTGCGGCAGCAGCAGGAACGGGTGACCCTACGCGAACACGGTCAGATACCCGCCACACACATGCTCCTCGTCGGGCCGCCCGGAACGGGCAAGACGATGACAGCCTCGGCTTTGGCCGGCGAATTGCGGCTACCCCTGTTCACGGTTCGGCTTGAAGCGCTGTTCAGCCGATTCTTCGGCGAGACAGCGGGCAAGCTGCGCTTGCTCTTCGATCAGATCGCGCAGACGCGCGGCGTCTACCTCCTTGATGAGTTCGACGCGATCGGCGCGCGCCGTGGCGACCCGAACGATGTCGGCGAAATTCGTCGCGTTCTGAATTCGGTGCTGGCCTTCATGGAGGAGCCGAATTCCACTGATAGTCTCGTGCTGGCGGCGACCAATCATGTCGAGATTTTGGACGAAGCGTTGGCCCGCCGTTTCGACGAGGTGGTCGAATATACGCTGCCGGACGCGGCGTCTGCACGGGCCGTCCTCGAACGCCGTCTGGGCAAGTTCAAATTCGCTGCAAAGGCGTGGGCGGGGATTGAAGCCGCGCTCAATGGCCTCAGCCAGGGCGAACTGGTCCGCGCCGCCGATGCCGTCGTCAAAGACGCTATTCTGGAAGGCGCGTCGAAGGTGTCGCCCGACGCCTTGCGCGACGCACTCGAAAATCGACAGACGCTGAAGGGCAAATTCCGTCGCCAACCCAGCCGTTAGGCAGGCTCCGCCGAACGGATCGAATGGAACGCGAATGAAGAAGTAGGAGCCTATGGCGGAGCCCGATAATTTCGATGCGAGAGACCGACCGCATATCCCGATCGACGTCTTTCGTGAGACAGCAGCCTACACTTTCCCATCCCGCAATCAGGACCGCAAACCCCTTCGTGGAGACTATGCGGCGCATGCGAACCAGCTCCTCGATCAGCTCTCGGAAGCGCTAGGG
Source organism: Martinezella sp. CNPSo 3795 (assembly GCF_057784475.1). Taxonomy (NCBI): domain Bacteria; kingdom Pseudomonadati; phylum Pseudomonadota; class Alphaproteobacteria; order Hyphomicrobiales; family Rhizobiaceae; genus Martinezella; species Martinezella sp. CNPSo 3795. The sequence continues at coordinate 378,841 of NZ_JBXSOQ010000005.1, forward strand.
GCCGTTCCGGTTGCAGCTTCGGATCCGCGGCTGTCAGTGCAGGGTCTGAAATCCGGTACAGTGGTGGAGGTCACGACGTTGCCGCCGGCGGAAGGCTCGCGGACCAAAGCCGTCAAGGTCCCGTCGGCCTTGGAGTTCCCCACACAGGACGTTGTGATCCTGCGATCGGAACGCAACGAAGACCGCACCGAAAGCGCGTTGCTGTTCGTGCCCGATGATGCGCGCGCCTTCCTGCGTAATCGCATCACCGACTACGGCCGCGATCCTGGCAATCAACGACGTCCCGATGTCGAGCGGTTTGAGGTGATCGAGGAAGTCAGGGCGGCGGAGGCCGGATCGCTGTTCACCGGCGAGGTGGACCTGACGGCGCCGGACGTCGTCTGGTGGGAGTTGTGGGTTCGCCAGCCGGTCGCGCTTGCGGATCGCCTCGTCGCTGCGGCTCGCAACGCAAACATCGATGTGCATGACGATCGCCTCATCTTCCCCGATACGACGGTTGTCTTCCTGCACGCGGCCGCTGCGGCAGTGGCGGCGTTCGCGGCGCGCGTGCCAGGTGCCATCACCGAGATCCGCCGCGCGATCGGGACGATTGAGCCCTTTCTGGATCGTGGCGAGACTGGCCTCGGACAGCATGATTGGGTGGACGAGCTGGCGCAGCGCGTCAGCGCGCCGTCTCCGGACGCACCCGTGGTCTGTGCGCTCGACACAGGTGTCATGGCGGCTCATCCCTTGATCGCGCCCGGCCTGCGCGGGGCTTGGGCTTACGATTCTGCCTGGGGCGCGGATGACCACGCACCGTTCGGTGGTCACGGCACACCGCTTGCGGGGCTCGTCCTTTACGGCGACCTCGAACCATTGATGAACGATGCGCGCCCTGTCGAACTGACCCATGGCGCAGAATCGATGAAGCTGCTGCCGCCTGGTGGGTTTCCTCCAACTAAGCCGCCCAGCTACGGGGTGGTGACCCAGGGCGCTGTCAGTTCTGTCGAGATCGAGCGCCCAGATGTGGTGCGGAGCTTTTGCATCGCCACATCCGCCACCGATTTCCCTCCGAGCCGGCCATCGACTTGGAGCGGTGCGATCGACCAGATCGCGGCGGGCGCAATGCCGGGCGAGGCTGATGACGCCGTTTCGGCGGCTCAGCGCCCCAAGAGGCTGATTGTCGTCGCCACCGGGAACGTCTCTGGTGGCATGGCGGTGGATGTCCTGCCATCGCAGCCTTTGGAGGATCCATCACAGAGCTGGAACGCCCTTACTATTGGCGGCTTCACGCGCAAGGAGCAGCCGCCGGCGCCGCCGCCGGTGTTGCAGGCCGCGGTCCCGGCCAATCATCGCAGCCCGTTTAGTCGTGGCTCGCAGTCGCTGCCGGACGACCTGACCCCGATAAAACCGGAAGTGTTGTTCGAGGCCGGAAACATGGTCTCCGACGCGACCGGATTCTGCGGGTGGGACCCGGCCGTCTCCCTCCTGTCGGCCGGCTCCGATGTCGCGGCTGAACCGCTGGTCCCGTTCTGGGCCACGAGCGCAGCCGCTGGCATGGCTGGAAACTTCATCGGCCGCCTGCAAGCCGCCAGGCCGGGCCTGTGGGCCGAGACGCATCGCGCGCTGACCGTTGATTCTGCCCGATGGCCCGAACCGATCCGGAATAGGTTCATCGGCACCGGAGCCCATTGGAAGACTGGGAAAGCGGCTACCAAGGGCAAGAAACAGGAGATGCTCCGGGAGTTTGGCTACGGCGTGCCGGACATTGAGCGAGCGATCCAGTCGGCGCGAAACGACGCCACGCTGGTCGCGCAGGCGGAGATTCAGCCCTTTGCGATCGGCGCCGATGGGCGGACCGGAGTCTTCAACGAGATGCACTTCTATGACCTGCCTTGGCCCAAAGCAGCGCTGGAGGCGCTCGAGAACGAGATCGTGACGATGAAGGTCACCTTGTCGTACTTCGTCGAGCCGAATTTGGCGGGCAAGGCGGCTACGCGGCCGGATACATACCGCTCCTTCGGGCTGCGATTTGACATGAAGAAGCGCACCGAGACTGCAGCCCGGTTTCGTAGCAGGATTTCGGCGAGCCAAGCGAAGGACGGCACCGAAGCCGATGGCGAGGCCAGTTGCTGGCTTCTTGGGCCAAAAGCTATTCAGGCGGGCTCGCTGCATTGCGACTTGTGGCGCGGCCGGGCGATCGAACTGGCGGGGCACGACGCGATCGCGGTCTACCCGGTGGGCGGATGGTGGAAGTCGCACGTTGGACAGAAGCGCGTGGCTGACAAAGCACGGTATGCTCTGGTCATTTCAATCTCTGCGCCCGGCCAGAATATCGATCTCTATAGCGAGATCAGCACGCTTGTTGAGAACAAGGAGATTGAGGTGCTACTCGGTTAGCGCGTCAAGTTGAATAGAAACGGGGGGGTGGCCGTGCGTATTTCGCGCGTAAAGATAAGAAACTTCGCGAATTTTTCGGACATCGACCTCGAAACAGGCGAGAGTATTGTCATTGTCGGCGAGAACAAGGTCGGCAAGAGCAACTTCATCCGCGCTTTGCAATTGATTCTCGATCCGGGGCTGTCGGAGCGCGACCGCCAACTCGGGCTGGAGCATTTCTGGGATGGCCTGGGCGAGGACAAGCTTGGCGAGACGATTGAAATCTCGGTCGAGTTGACCGATTTCACCGGGGATCCGCGCCTGATGGCGCATCTCAACGACTGCGTGGTGGACCCGGGCCCACCGATGGTCGCGCGCCTCACCTACCGCTTCCAACCGAAGGCAAATCTTGGCCGCGATCCTGAAAGCCTGGCCGACTACGAGTACGTCATTTTCGGTGGCGACGACCCAGATATGGCCATCGGATCGTCCCTGCGCCGGATGCTACCGCTCGACGTTCAAGTAGCGCTGCGCGATGCCGAGAAAGACCTGTCGAGCTGGCGAAACTCGCCGCTCAGGCCGTTGATTGAGCAGTTGACGACGTCGCTCGACCAAGACGCTCGCGATGAAATTCAGGAACAGGTAAACGAGGCGCAAGCCGAGCTTGCAGGCCATGGCGAGGTGGTTGCTACCGCGCAGCGGATCAGCGACCGCCTGATCGCCATTGCGGGTGAACAGCATGCCGTTCCGCTCACGCTCGGCTTAGCTCCGACGCGTGTCGATGCGTTGCTGCGCAGCCTGCGCCTGCTGATTGACAATGGGGCGCGCGGCATTAGCGACGCCAGCCTCGGCACCGCCAACCTGATCTTCCTGGCGTTGAAGAGCCTAGAACTCGATCGCTTGGTTTCCGACGGCGAGCGTGACCACACCTTCTTTGTGGTCGAAGAGCCTGAGGCACATCTTCATCCGCATGTGCAGCGTCTGGTCTATCGGTATTTCCTTGACAATGCTGCAGTTGACCAAGAGGACCTGCCGCCTCTCACGACCATCCTCACCACACACTCGCCGCATATTGCCAGCGTCACACCGATACGCTCGATCGTCCTGCTCCGTCACGACGCCGGTCAGGATGCCACGACCGCCGTTTCGACGGCGACGGCTCCGCTGACCGAACGTGATGAGGCTGACCTCCAGCGCTATATCGATGTCAGCCGCGGCGAGATCTTCTTTGCGCGCGGCGTCATCCTCGTCGAGGGTGACGCCGAGCGGTTTCTCATTCCCGCATTCGCTGAGGCGTTGGGTATTCCACTCGACATGCTTGGCATCACGGTGTGCTCTGTAAGCGGCACCAATTTCACGCCCTATGTGAAGTTGCTGGGTCCACAGAGCCTGAACATTCCCCACGTCATCCTGACCGATCGCGATCCCATCGGCGCGAACCCGCCGCTGGTGCGCCGCCGCCTCATCAACGTGCTGCGATTGGTCGAGAACGGCGTAAACTATACGCCGCTGGACGCCGATGCCGTGATCGCCCGTGCGGAACCGTTTGGGTATTTCGTAAACGGCAACACGCTTGAGCCGGAACTGTTCTGCGGTGGTCTCGCGGAAGCGATGCAGGAGGTCATCGAGGAGGAGTTGTCGATCAATCAGGCGACACGCGACGTAATTCAAGGATGGGTCGACGATACCGACACGCTCGATGAGGAGCGACTGATCAAGCTTATCGAACGGATCGGCAAGGGGCGCTTCGCGCAGGCGCTGGCGCCGCACGTCGATGAGGATACGTGCCCGGACTATATCCGGAAAGCGCTGGAGCACGTTCGCGATGCCGTTGCGTAGTGTCAGCGCCGCATATCTCGCGCAAGCGGCGGACTTGGCCAGTAACCCGGGCCAGCAAGCTGCCTATGACTCGACCGGCCATTGCGTCGTGCTCGCCGGCCCCGGCAGCGGCAAGACCAAGACGCTGGTGCTCAAGCTTGCCCGGATCATGGCTGAAGATGTCCGAGCGCCACGAGGCGCGGCATGTATCACTTACAGCCAGGAGTGCGCGCGAGAGCTGACGCGCCGGTTGGAACGGCTTGGCCTGCGAGAGGCGCCGAACCTGTTTATCGGCACGGTTCACGGCTTCTGCCTGCGACACCTCTTGATGCCCTATGGCCGGCTTGCCGACCTGCCGGTCCCGTTTCCGCTTGCGGTCGCCACGCAACGCCAGAGCGATCAGGCGATGAAGCGAGTCGGCGACAGGCTCTTTGGCGTGGGTCATCCGAACAAGCCGATGGACCTCGGCCGCCAACGAAGGTCTATCCTCGACCGAGCCTCGGAGGACTGGACCAGTGAGGAGGAGCTTGCGGCCTGGGCCGAGGCTTACGAAGCCGAGTTGCGGCGGACAGGCCTGGTCGATTTCGACGATCTCGTGATTTTCGGCCAGCGTCTGGTCTCAGAGCATGATTGGGTCCTCCCCTTGCTCCAGGCGAAATTCCCGGTGCTCGCGGTCGATGAATATCAGGATCTCGGGGTCGCGTTGCATCGCATTGTCAAGCGCATGGCCTTCGACGGCGGTGTCCGCCTCTTTGCGGTGGGCGACCCTGATCAGTCGATCTACGGTTTCACCGGCGCCGATGGAGCGCTCCTGCAGGAGCTTGCCGAGCGCGACGACGTTGAGCGAGTTCACCTTCAGCTCAACTATCGCTCCGCCTCGCGGATTGTTAGCGCCTCCGAGATGGCGCTCGGTGAGGCTCGCGGATACCTATCGAACGACCCGGATCGCCAAGCGGTGATCGCCTTCGTTGAGTGCGACGATGGCTTGGAAGGCCAAGCAGCACACGCGATCGCCGAGATCATCCCAGCGGCTCTTGCCGCCAAACCGGGACGTGCGCTGGGCGACATCGCAGTCCTCTACCGGGACTATCGTGCCGGCGACGTAGTGGCGGAAGCCGCTGCAGCCGCGGGCCTCGACTTTGTGAGGGTCGACACGGCCGCGCCATATCGCAAGGTCGCGCTGACGAGCTGGATTGAGGATTGCGCAGCCTGGTGCGCGGGAGGTTGGCGTGAAGCGCGGCCGCAGTTGCGTGGCTTGTTGGACCGGTGGATCGGCTTCCATCGCGCGCGAGTTTCAGATGTTGAGGCCAGCGCGGAGTTGCAGGGCCTTACTCAACTCCTCTGGTCGCTGCGGGTTGAGGAAGGACTTGCCCGAGACTTCGTGATGGCGCTGCGGGCAGGAATGCTTGACGCACTCATGGCTGCCGAACCGGGCTTGGCAGATCAGCGCGAGCAGGTTGACCGGATGTCAACGGCGCTTGCCGTGGGCGGGCCGCTCACGGATCTCGACGTCGCCAGTCTTGGCGGGCGAGATGGCTCGCCGCTCCACCTGAATTTGTTGACGCTGCACTCTGCCAAAGGCTGCGAGTACGACGTGGTGATTATGGTCGGTCTCGATCTCGGCAGTCTGCCATGGCGCAATGAATTGCCTGCGGCTAGCCGCGAAAGCCGCCGGCTATTCTATGTCGGCCTCACGCGCGCCCGGGACGAGATACACATGCTCTATTCCGGGTACGTCGATACAGCCCGCGGGAGGATGCATTGGGGGCGCTCTCCATTCCTCGACGAGCTCGAAGCTCGCATGGAGGAGGCGGAGGACGAGAACCTATGATGTCATTCAGTGAAGCTCAGACGATCGAAGACCTGGCGGACCTCCTGTACGATTTTCTTCCTGGGAGCGGGAATAACAGGACTGCATTTCCTCTTGCCGCCGCGCAGGCTGGCGTCGGCGACCTGTGGGTGCCGGGCAGCAAGCGACCTGCCATTGTTCAACTCCTGACCGCCACGCTGGAACAGCGCAGGTCGTGCTTTACGAAATTGATCGTAGCGGTCGTGCGCCAAGCGATGACCTACCGGCGGGGGAAAGGCAACCCGCTCAGTCGCGAAGAGATTGATCGGCTCAACAGCCTTCTTCCCGGCGTGCAATTCAAGATTCCTGACCTACTCGATCCAAGTTTCCTAAGCAGCTTCGGCGCGCCAAAGGCGGCAGAGCCGACGTCGCAGGCGTCATCGACGCTGGGTACGGCCAAAGCGCAGGAGCTTGCCGCGCTCCTCATCGAGATCACCAAGCTCGATCCCCAGACGCGTGGTCTGCGCTTCGAGGGGTTTCTCAACGAGTTGTTCGCTGGTTTCGGCCTAGCGCCGCGCGGATCTTTTCGGCTCGTCGGCGAGCAGATCGACGGTAGCTTCAAGCTCCACGGCCAAACCTACCTGGTTGAAGCAAAATGGCATGGGCCTCAGATCGGCTTTGCCGACCTTATGACATTTTCGGGTAAGGTCAGCGGGAAGGCATCCTGGTCGCGCGGCCTGTTCGTGAGCAATTCCGGCTTCACCGCCGAGGGGCTGGAAGCGTTCTCGCGTGGACGCCAGACCAACCTTATATGCGCTGACGGGCTCGACCTCTATGAAGTGCTCTCACGGAAGGTCTCACTCGTCACGGTTCTGGAAGGCAAGGAGCGCCGTGCCGCCGAGACAAACCGGGCGTTCGTCGCTGTGCGGGACTTGAATCTTTAGGGGGAGCGAGAGGCGATGACGGTATATCGATGACAGGCCGTCGCCCGCCCTTCGTGCTGTAGCGTACAGGCGGCGAGCCCAGTCTGACGGTAGTTCGGTGCCGCTCCTAAACCGTGTCTGGCAATAGATGGTGGAAGGTGCATGTCGCCACAACGACCGAAAAAGCTAAGGATTTCAACAGCACGGTTTTTTGACGGGCTGCCTGACGGTATAGCCACTTGCGAAAAATAATTTGACCTTTATTTTCAAAGCTTTATGATGATAGGAAATAATCGAGTGGGAGTGACGGGGGATACAGCCGGATAGTTTTGGCTATTGTAGCGTAAGTTGCTCCGTCGGTAGCACGGAATAGCAATTGAGCGACAGCCAGGCCCTTCGCTAACCTTTTGACGCAGGCGCGCACCGGCTGGATTTCTCTTCAACGTTACAATTGCGCCGGCTACGTTTGGGACCTTGGAGGTCAATCGGCTTCTGGCTGTGAGCGACGAGTAAGCTGCCAATCGTCCGAGTTACCGGCAGCCTCAGTGATCCTCACTTCGCTCCAGCCCGTGGAAGGCTAGCTTTAGCAGGCGCTCGCTGCGTGCTGTGCCTTCCGCTGTAGGCGGTAGTTGGGTGAGCAAGGCGAGCAACTGCAGAAAGTCCTCGGCATCGACCGGCTTCGAAACTTCGCCCGCATCGACGCAAGCGTCCATCAGAAGCCTGACGGCGTCGACCATGGGCCAATAGGTTTCCCGGAAGTCCTGGTCGGTCATAGCGGCCCGCAGCATATCCGCGACACCCTGCTTCTTGCGGCCGTAATCGACGAACCGCTCCGCCCATCTTCGGAAGGCTTCGAGTGGCTTGAACGCCTCGAGGAGCGACGGTGCGAAGCTCACCAGCTCGTCGATACTATCGCGATAGATGCCGAGGACGAGCGATTCCCGGGTCGGGAAGTGGCGGTACAGCGTGCCCTGCCCCACGCCCGCCGCCTTGGCGATGGAATGCAGCGAGGCCGCTGGATCGATTGCAAGGGCGTCTCGTGCGACAGCCAGGATGCGGTCGCGATTGGTGCGGGCGTCGGCGCGACGCTTATGGGTTTGGGTCATGAGCCTTGACTAAACGGACAATTGTCCATATCCATATCGAGAAATCGGACATATGTCCGTTTCTATACGGTGGAGGCGTTTATGCAATATGTAAAGCTCGGCAATTCGGGACTCGACGTGTCGCCCGTCTGCATCGGTTGCATGGGGTTCGGCGATCCGGCCAAGGGCCATCCGGCCTGGTCAGTGGAAGAAAGCTCGAGCCGGGAGTTGATCCATCACGCCCTCAGGACCGGGATCAACTTCTTCGACACAGCCAACATGTACTCCACCGGCACAAGCGAGGAATTCCTCGGGCGCGCGATCAAGGGTTTCGTGAACCGGGATGCCGTCGTCATCGCCACCAAGGTTGCGGGCGCGACACGCAACGGCCCCAATGCGATCGGGCTATCGCGCAAGGCCATCATGGCTGAACTTGATCACAGCCTGCGGCGGCTCGGCACAGACTATATCGATCTCTACCAGATACACCGCCGCGACCAGCTGACCCCGTGGGAGGAAACGCTCGAAGCGCTTCACGACGCCGTGAAAGCGGGCAAGGTACGCTATCTCGGCGCCTCGTCGATGAAGGCGTGGGAGTTTGCCAAAGCGTTGCACATCCAGCAGTCCAACGGCTGGATGCGCTTCATCTCTATGCAGCACAATTACAATCTGGTCGCGCGCGAAGAAGAACGCGAGATGATCCCGCTCTGTGCCGATGAGGGTGTGTCGACCCTGATCTACAGTCCGCTCGCGCGTGGGAAATTGGCCCGCCCATGGGGGATGACGACGACGCGAACGGAGACCGAACCGTCCGGTGCCCAGCAAAATCCGGATACGGCGGCCAGCGATCGGGCAATCGTCGAAGCGGTGAATGCCATCGCCGCGGAACGTAATGTCGGCGCCGCCGAGATTTCCCTGGCGTGGTTACGTCGAAATCGCGTGGTCGCTGCGCCGATCGTGGGCGCACTGAAGACCAAGCATATCGACGATGCCGTGGCTTCGCTGTCGGTCGTGTTGAGCGACGAGGAGGCGGAGCGACTCGAGAAGGCTTACACGCCCCGCCTGGATCAACAGGGAGTATCTATTCCGGCTTTGTTGCATCGCTCCATCGAAGCATCGACTGGCTTCAAAAGGGATGCTCCTCTCGTTTAGGTCTGTCCGCTTCCGGTCCCCTGCGTTAGAGCGTGATGCCTAAAAGTATGAGGGATTTCGAACGACATCACGCTCTACTTTTTTGGTTCGGGAACGGATTTCAGATTTTAGGTCGGCTCGACCTAAAATCATCCGGCTCCAGGCGCGCGTGCGCCTGGAACGGTGGCTGGATCGGGACAATTGCTATCGAGGGCACATGTTCACGACGGGGCTTGGCGCTCCCGCGCGGCGAACGTCTTGGGCGAGACGCCGACAAATCGGGTGAAGGCGGTGCTAAAGGCGCTTGGTGACAGGAAGCCTATGGCGAGCCCGATCTCGCCAATAGTTTTGTCACCGCGACGCAACGCATCCTTCGCAACGGACATGCGCCAGTGCTGAAGATAGCCGATCGGCGCCATGCCGACCACGCTGCGGAACCGGCTCGAAAGGCTGGATCGGGAAACACCGCAGAGCCGCGCCAAGTCTGCCAGCGTCCAGTCTTTCGCGGCGTCTTCGTGCAGTGCCGTCAGCGCCCGGGCTGTCACGGGATCATTCAATCCGGCGAGCAAGCCCCTGTGCTCCCGGGTTGCGTCAGGGACGGCGCCGCGAAGAATCTCGACAAATGTCAATTCCATCAAGCGCGTAATGACGAAGTCGCTACCGGCTCTCGGTTGCGATGACTCCGACAGGTTCAAACTCAGCAAACTGCGAACACGCCAAGAGGAGACGTCATCACGCATGACATGGACAAAGGATGGCATTAGCCAGGTGAGGAGGCCCTCGTTCGCGGTGTCGAAGACGAACCGCCCGCCACGTAATACCACAGGCGCTTCCGAGCCTGCACCCATCCTCAGAAGCGTTTTACCTGTGGTTGCGACCATCGCCTCGCTGTCCTGAGCGACAGCTTGCGCGTCCGAGGCAAGGACAAAGCTCTTGTCGGTTCTGATGAGGACGAAGTCGCCTTCCTGCAGCAGGAGCGGTTCCTTGTCGGCTCGGATCAGCTGGCAGGCGCCGCGCTCCAGCCAGCAGAACAGCAGGTCGTCCCGATTGCGGAACGACACGGCCCATCGGCCATAGCCCTCGATCCCGCCCCAGAGCGTGGCGCGCGGGCGAAGCAAATGGATGAGGTCGAGAAAAGGATCCAAATTTCGGCCGATTGATAAATTAATATGGCAGATACATTATCGATCGAATGATTAGATCGAAGTAGTCTTTCCTTCAAGAGGCGGGCCGCACTCAACGGATAACCCATCCGCATCTGCGAAAGGAAAAGTCATGTTGCATAACAAGCGGGTCGCGATCCTTGGCGGATCTCGTGGTATCGGCTTTGCGGTGGCTCAAGGAGCCGTCCATGAAGGGGCTCATGTTATCATCGCTTCCAGCCAACAAGAGAACGTCGCGGGCGCCATCACGCGTTTACCGGAAGGAACCGCCACAGGTGCGGTCGTCGATGTAAGGTCGATGGAGTCCCTCTCGGCATTCTTCACGACGCTCGGCGCGTTCGACCACCTGGTCTTCACTGCCGGCGAGCCTTTGCCGTTCGGCAAGCCCGTCGCCGAAATCGATCTGGCGGCTGCACGCAGCTTTTTTGAATTGCGCTATTGGGGTGCGGTCGCTGCCGTGAAGGCGGCACAGCCACACATGCGCGATGGCGGGTCCATCGTGTTGACGAGCGGAACCTCGGCCCGGCGGCCGCCGGCAGGTTTTGCCTTCGCGGCAAGCATTTGCGGCGCAATCGAATCCCTGACCCGCGCGCTTGCCCTCGATCTCGCGCCTCTGCGCGTCAATGTTGTGACGCCCGGAATGGTTGCCACCGATCTGTGGTCCGGTATCCCATCCGAGGCACGGGACCAGATCTTCCGCTCGGTGGGCGGGAAGTTGCCCGTGGGACGTGTCGGCGAGCCGTCGGATATCGCTGAAGCGTACCTGTCGTTCATGCGCAATGCCTATGTCACCGGCCAATCCGTAATCGTGGATGGCGGTGCCGTGCTCGTCTAGAGCCTTTTGTTTTTAGCAATACCGGGAGCAGCAATCGTTCTCCCCGTGCCAGCACGACAACGTCATCGAGGCCCTTTCCAATGACCAGCGCAATACTGGTGCCAGCGGGCTGGCTTGATACTTCGTCAAGGATGGCGGCTATACGACATCTCGCGCCGACGGAGAAGCTGTTCATCGCGCGCTTCAAGGGCATGGAAAGAAGGAGGAAACCATACCTTCTCCTCAAAAGCCCGAACGCTAATTCAGCCGTTCGGGCTCTTCTGCACCATAGGCTTGGACTGGTGACCTTACTTCACCGTGATGCTCAGGCCGCTGAGATCGGCGTTGACCTGCAGGCCGACCTGCCTGCCTGTCAGTTCGAGCTGGGCGCCCTTGTCATTGGTCATGACGATCATCTGAGCACCCTTGCCGATCGCGCCGCCGCCGCCGGCGGCACCGTAGACACCGCCTACATCGCGGGCGCGGCGAATATTGCGCACTGTGCCCTGGAAATAGGTCTTGGAAGCACCAAAGGCGAGGCCGCCCGAGATGCCGCCGATCGAGATGGGATATTTGCGGCCATGGAAGGTCAGTGTGCCCTCGCCTCCGGAGCCGCCGACGAAGAAAGCCGCCTTATAGACAGAAAAGCGGATTGTGCCGCTATCGGCATGCGCGACGCCGGCAAAGCCGATCCCCGCGGCAGCAATAGCGGCAACCGCGACCGAACGAAATCCAGATGAAATCCTCATATTAAGACACTCCTCAAAAGCGCCGCTTACCCAGCCGGCCGGGCACGACGTCAGCGCCGTGTCAAAGTCAGAGATAAACGGTCTCGCACGACCTTTAGTTCCAAAACACATTAAAACAAAGCGTTAGAATACATCCAGACAACCGAATGGAAATGAGGAGATGGTAGCGCTGAATGAAACAGATCAACGCGACGTATCAGATGCAATGGCGCCCTTGCAACCGCAGTCGAGACCTCACATCCTGGCCCGCAGCACCTGGTAACTTCAATTCAATCCGGTTCAAGCCGGTCAACGCCTCCGACATCAGCGCTTTTTCGCCTCGCGTGTTCGTTTGTCATCGATGCGTCTTTGTGTTTTGCTGATAGCGCCCGAATGGCTTTTTACGTGATCAATAAAAGCACGCAGCTTCGGCATCATTTGATGGCGGTTGGGATAGTATAGAAACACTCCCGGCGCCAACGGCGCGAATGACTCCAGAACCTGCACGAGCTTGCCTGCTTTCATCAGGCTCAGGGCAATCGGCTCAGGCACTTGTGCAAGTCCCATATCCTCCCCGGCCGCACCAAGAATGGTGGGAAAATCACGAGCAATCAGCGGGCCTGAGACGATTGCCTCGATCGGCCTGTTGCCATCGACAAAGGACCATGGTGCGATCGACGCGTCCGAGCGGCGCATGCGCAAACAGGCGTGCTGGCGCAGATCATCGATACGTTCGGGCCTTCCCCGCCGGCGAAGATACTCGGGGGTACCAACGACCACCAGCGGAAAGGGCGGGGTAAGCCGAACCGCAACCATGTCAGCGGCAATGAACTGCCCCAGCCGGATGCCGGCGTCAAATCCCTCGGCAGCGATATCGACCAGATCTGCGCTTGCGGCGATCTCCACCTCGACCTGAGGATAAGCTTGGCAGAAGGATGCGATCAGCGGCTCCAGCAGGATTGGCATCACTGCCCGCGGTACGGTGAGGCGCAGCAGTCCCGCAGGCCGCTGCCCAAGGTCACGCGCGACCTCGCTTGCCGCGACAAGCTCCTCGAAAGCAGGCTTTGCGCGCAAGTGAAATCGTTCGCCGGCTTCGCTCAGGCTGACACTGCGCGTCGTGCGAATAAAAAGTGCGGCGCCGACGCGCGCCTCAAGTGAGCGTACCGCCTGGCTGATTGCCGATGGCGTTACCCCCAGCTCGGCCGCTGCTTTGCGAAAACTACGATGCTGGGCGACGCTCAGAAAGGCTTCCACGCCATCGAGTGCACCCTGCCTGACTGTGAAGTTCTGCTTCATAACTCGTCGACATTATCGAGAATAGTCGCTCATGGAAAGTGGCCTTATACGTGAGTTGCAAATCGGGAGCATCGCAAACGCCAAGCCCGAACGTTTGTGACGTCCCGGCTCTGCAACCTCTTCCTGGTCTTTACTCTCACAGGAGCTACTTCCATGAACGATCACGCAACCCCTGCTCAAGCGCAAGCCGTCTCACCCGTAGTCACCGGAGTGATGGTCATCCTCACCGTGAAGGCGGGCGTCACACGCGAGCGGGTGATGGCTATCATGCCAGATGAAATCCGGCGGACCGCGCAGCTCTATCTCGATGGAAAAATACGCGAATGGTATTCGCGAGGCGATGGCCGGGGAGCCGTGTTCCTGCTGGATTCGAGAGATGTCGCCGACGCTCACGCAATCATGGAAGGCTTGCCGTTGGCCAAGCAAAATCTCATGGATCACGAATATATCGCGATCGGTCCGCTTTTGCCGCTCCGCCTGCTCTTGGCCAATGCCTAAACGCCCGAAGGCAGCGAAATACACTTATTGATTTCGATGCCGTCAGACCAGAAAGATAAACACGAAGGAAACCGAGATGCCACCGGAACTCAATCTCCCATTCGTTCTAAGTGTCGCCGGCGCCTTCCTGACAAGTTCGGTGATAGCCTATGTCTATGTCTGGCCAGCGCTTCGCACAATGCGGCGTTATGAGGCTCTAAGACTTCTTGCTGCTTTCCATGCGTTCCGGTTCTTGGGGATGAATTTTCTGGTATCCGGATTCGTATCTCCGCAGTTGAGCTCGGATTTTGCCAACAAGGTCGGATGGGGCGATCTCATCTCGGCTATACTCGCGCTCGCTTCCATGGCCGCCCTTTCCTGGCGGTCGCCGATCGCCATTCCGGTTGTCTGGATATTCAACATCTGGGGAACTCTGGATCTTCTGAATGCCTATTACATGGGCGTAACGAAAATCGGAAATCCCGGTCTCTTCGGCGCAGGCATTTATATACCGACGCTTTACGTGCCGCTGCTCCTTGTGAGTCACATTCTCGCCTTCATCGTCCTATTGCGGATGAGATCACCAGATCAAGTGATATGACGCAGCGGCGATAACGCGTTAGGCTAGGATTTGGCTCCGATCTCCGAAAAAGAATTGCGGATATCAATGAAGCATAAGGATGGTGACTGACGCCTTGAAACCACTATCAACTTAGAGCAACAACAAACAACCTTTCCCTCGATGGAATGCAAAGTCGAACCAGCATGTACACCGTCAAAGAATTCTCCGGCCGAAAAGTCGTTATCGGCGATGACGACGGTCCCCTCCTCGCCAGCGAAAGGGATGTGAATGACTGGGTCAGCGCTGCATGGGACGCTGAAGCACAGCTGGTGGTCGTTCCGACATCACGGCTGAGCCAGGAGTTTTTCCGGCTCTCAACCCGCATTGCCGGCGCAATCATCCAGAAATTCGTCAACTATCGTTCGCAGCTCATCATTCTCGGCGACGTCTCCGGATGGATCGCGGACAGTAATGCCCTGCGCGATTTCGTCTATGAATCCAATAGGGGTCGCGAGGTCTGGTTTCTGCCCGATCTGGATGCGCTTGCGGAGCGCCTGCAGCAGAATGCCCAAAGCTAAACCAGAGGTCTGCCTTCATGGAAGTAACGCTTTCTCCGCCGCGACTGGAAACCGAACGGCTTATCCTGACGGGACATACGGTCGATGACTTCGAGCCGCTTGCGGGCATGTGGAGCGATCCGCTGGTCGTGAGGCATATTTTCGGCAATGTGGTCTCCACTTCCAGGGAGTCGTGGATGCGGATGCTGTCCTATCATGGTCTGTGGCCGCTGCTCGGGCATGGCTATTGGGCAATCCGCGAAAAATCCTCCGGCCGCTATGTCGGCGATCTCGGCTTTGCCGACTTTCACAGGGTGATGGAACCGCCAATCAAGGGTATTCCAGAGGCCGGCTGGGCACTGGCCGCGTGGGCGCATGGCAAAGGCTTTGCGACGGAAGCCCTGGCAGCCGCCGTCGCCTGGCTCGACCAACAGCCGCGATTTGACCGCAGCGTCTGCCTGATCTCGCCCGACAATGCGGCCTCGATCCGCGTTGCCGAAAAAGCCGGCTATGGCGATCCGAAGCCAATGCGCCTCAATGACAAGCAGACACTGTTGTTCTCCCGCGCCCGTCAGCCGAAGGAAGGGGGCGGGCAGCTTTAGCCGCACACCCGGATCGACTGGCTCAAAACGCCAGCGACTGCTGCACCGGCTTCGGCGGCGCCAGCTGAACGCCTTCCAGCTCCAGCATGCGAGCCTTGGAGTTGGAGCCGCCCGGTGCGGAAAAGCCGCCGATCTTGCCGCCTGCGGCCAGAACGCGGTGGCAAGGAATGATCAGCGCCACCGGATTCTTCGCCATGGCCTGCCCGACATCGCGCGCGGCTTCCGGCCCTGCGCCAAGCTGCTTGGCCAATGTGCCGTAGGTCGTCGTATGCCCCCAAGCGACCTGTCGCGCGGCATCGTAGATCTGCCTGAAGAAGGCGTCCTGCTCGCCGAGATCGAGCGTGACGTCGGAAAAGTCGATTTCCTCACCGGCAAAATAGCGTTTCACCTTGGCGACCACTCCCGCAATCTCCGTGCTCGGCGCGCCGGGCTGCGCGTTCGGCAAACGCCGCAGAAGCAGGCGTTCGGTCGCGCCCGCATCCTTGGTCGGCAATTGAAAGCGCAGCACGCCGACCTCGTTCCAGGCGATGCCGCAGAAGCCGCCAGCGGTTTCGAAGATCAGATAATTTTGCCTTGTCTCGTTCATGACGAAAGCTCCCGTGTTTCCACTTGTCATGAAAATCGTCCTCGGGAGCCTCGAATTCAACCCGATTCTTGCGAGGAGCGAGAATTGCCACCGTTTTGACGGCCGCCGAACGGATTCAGGGCGATTGACAGAACGGGATCAATATCCGCCGCCAGTCGGAGGCGCGTTCAGCGTCATACCGCCGCCGGAATTGTGATCTCCCGACGTAGAGCAAGCCGAAATGCCGAGCCCGATGAGGACGAGAAATACGGCTGAAAAGATGGCCCTGGTAAACATGGACGGTCATTCCTTGTTGGAGAGAATGGAGAGCAAGCCCCGCTTGGAATGAACAGATCAGACAGGACTTTTATTCGATCGCATTTTTGAAACGAGGATTGTGGCCCTTGTAACCGTGATCTTTCTAAATGTTCTTGCTTTGTTCTTGATTGACTGTTCGCGATGCACTACGATGCCGCGGTCAAAAAAGAGGAGGCAAAGCAACACGGCTTTGATGCAAACCCATGAAGAACAATGGGCAGCTTTCGCTCTATCTCGCAGGCGGATCACACATGCGGGCACCAGCGCCCATCGATCAAGGGCCTGTCAACGAGTTCTATTTCGCAATTCTGCCCGATGCGGCAATTGCCGCACGCAGTCATGAGCTTGCAGGACATCTTCGCCGACAGCACCGCTTTTCCACGAAGCCGCGTCGGCCTGATCTCTTCCATGTGACGCTCTACCCGATCGGCTCGTTTCGCCGCTTGCCCGAGGAGGTGGCATTTGCGGCAATGGAAGCTGCCTCGAGGGTGAGGAAATCACACTTTCCCGTCGTCTTCGATCGAGCCGTCAGCTTCGGCAAGGGCGATAACCGCCCGCTTGTCCTATGGAACAAGGATGGCAATGCGGAACTGAAAGCGCTCCATCAGGAACTGGCCGATGCCATGCGGCTCACGGGCATTATGCCAACTAAGGAAAAGCCCGTGGAGCCGCATATGACGCTGCTCTATCAGGGCCATCTCGTTCCCGACATCATGCTTGCAGAACCCGTGAGTTGGACCGCCAGGGACTTCGTCCTTATCAACAGCCTGCAGGGAGAGGCCAAGCACGATCATCTCTGCTATTGGACTTTACATGATTGAGCGGCCTCTTTAAGCCGTTGGAGGCTTCTCTTCAGCCATCACAGCCGCAACGGCATCATCGACGCTGAAGCTGCAGCGCTTGTCGACGTCGACCATGCCGGCGACCGTCATGAGATCGCGAACGCGGTCATGTACGCGGGCGAACTGGACGCGGAGGCCGGCTCGCTGCATCGCGCTGTCGAATTCCATCAAGGCGTCCATCGCCGTACTGTCGATATCGGAGCTTTCTTCCAGGCTGAGAATAGCTGCCTGCAACCCGGCTTCGTTGCGACTGCCGGACAATATCTCGCCGAAGATCGTATCGGCATTGCCGAAAAACAGGGTTTCGCCGGGGCGCCAGATGGCAATGCCCGGTATCTCGGACGCATCGTCATGCCTGCTGACATCGACGAAGTCATGGCTGTTGTTGAGCCGTCCCAATCGGGCGATATACGGGGATGCCAGGCGATGCATCATGGCGGCAAGCGAGAGCGCGATCGCCAGCAGCATGCCATTGAGAACGCCGAAGGCGAGCACGCCGACAGCGGCACCCACTGCCACGTAGAAATCGCGATGCAGGCGGCGCAGGCGCAGAATGGGGCTGGGGTCAAGCGCATGCGTAAGGGCCGCGATCACGACGGCGGCGAGCACCGGTTCTGGCAGAAGCGCCACCAATGGTTCCGCACAGGCAATCAGGATCGCCAGGCCGATTGCAGCGAAAACGGTCGTCGCTCGCGTCTTCGCGCCAGCCGCCTCACTGGCGAAGCCTGCGGAAAAACCGGCGCCGACTGGCATGCCCTGAACGACGGCACTGGCGATATTGGCGGCGCCCAACGCTCCAAGCTCGCGATTGACCTCCAGCGTCTCGCCATAACGCAGGGCGAGTGCTCGCATGGTTCCCCAGGACTCAGCAAAGAGGATGAGGACCAGAGGCACGGTGAACTGTACCAGCCGCGAATAGGCGGTCCAGTTGGCGTCCGGCAGCGACGGCCATTGCGGCAGGATCTCGATGGGGCCGACCAGCTTGACGCCATGGCCTTCCAAGCCGAACAGATAGGAGGTGAAGATGCCGGCGACGAGCACGAGGAAAGCGCCGGGAATGCCCGGCAATCGCTTCAAGAGCAGCAATGCCGCCAACGCGACGATGCCGACTATGACGCTGATCGGATTCCACTGCAGAATAGCGCCGAAGAGTGCCGCCGCGTAGGTCAGAATATTCGAGCCCTGCACGGGCACGCCCACCAGAATCGGCAGCTGATGCAGGATGATGGTGATCGCCAGCCCGAGCGCGAAGCCCCGCAGGACCGGCCGCGAGATGAAACCGGTGATGCCGCCCAGGCGCAAGGCACCGGCGATGACGAAGAGAATGCCGGCGAGCGCGACGGCGACCGTGGCAAGCCCCGCCTTGATCGTGGCATCGCCCGGCACCACCGCCAAGGTGGCTGCGAGAATGGCTGCGGACGAGGATGTGGGAGAGACGATGGCAAAGCGGCTGCGGCCGAATATGGCATAGACGAGACATCCGGCGATGCCGGCGAGGATTGCACGATGCGGCGGCAGGCCGGCAATGCCTGCGTAAGCGACCGCTTCCGGCAGCATCAGTCCGGCAACCGATATGCCCGCGACCAGATCCGCCCTGTCCACCACGAACCAGCTGCTCAGCTTCGTCATCAATCACCGACCATAGGGATGGCGCATCCGTTTATGGATAGAGATTCGCGTCTGGTCTGCAACAGGAAAATGATAAGCAAAACCAGTGTGTCACGCTGCGGCGTCGCTGCCGTTACGCAACGGACAGCTTCGCCCGATGGTATCGGCGACGAAATCCATGACGGCGCGGATCGCCGGAGAGCGGCGCAGATCCGGATATGTCACGAGCCAGAGGTCGCGCGCAGGCGACGGCACCGCCACCGGCAGGCGTACCAATGCCGGCTCGCCATCGCCCAGAAAGGCGGGAAGCGCCACGACGCCGAGGCCGGTTCGGGCAGCCTCCAGCTGGCCGAAGACATCGGTGGCGCGGAACACGATCGGGCGGCCTTCCAATAGGCTGCGCAGCCAGGTCTGCTGCGTCAGATGCTCCATCGCCGCATCGTAACCGATGAACACCCAATCCTTCTCCGGCATCTGCGCCACGCTCGGTATGGCGTAGAGGCCGAAGCGCATGACGCCGATGCGGCGCACCAGCAAATCGCTTTCCTCCGGCCGCGTCATGCGCACGGCAATATCGGCTTCACCGTAATTCAGCGCGGCGCGACGGGTGACACCGGCAATGGTCAGCGTGATATCGGGGTGCTCTTCACGAAAAAGCGTCGCCTTCGGAGCGAGAAGGTGGGCAGCGATCGATGGCGGCGCACTGACCTTGACCGCGGCGGAAAGGCCGGCGACGGCGCTCTTCGAATAACGTCTGATGGCCTCGACATTTTCCTCCATCCCCGCCGCCAGTTCCGCGATGGCACGGCCGTCGGCGGTCAAGGGCGAGGTGCGCGGCCGACGGTCGATGAGGCGCAGATCGAGCGACCTTTCCAGGGCCGCAATGCGCCTTCCGACGGTTGCGTGATCGACGCCCAGCTCCCGCGCGGCAGCCGAAAGCGAGCCGGTTCTCGCCAGAGCGGCGAAGTGAAGAAGGTCCTGCCAATCAATCATCGGTGCATTATTGCACAGATATTGTGAGTTCATACCGAATTTATTCAGGTCGACGCTTATGGTCAAAGATCTCCCGAAAGGAGACTTGCCTATGCCCCTAGCGATTGCCATTACCGGTCCCGGCGGACCCGAAGCCATGAAAGCCGTCGATCTACCAGTCACTGAACCCGGCCCCGGCCAGGCGCGGATCCGCCAGAGCATTTCCGGCGTCAATTTCGTCGACATCTATGTCCGTTCCGGGCTTTATCCGCTCCCACCCGGCCAGAGCGTGCTCGGCTTCGAAGGCGCCGGCATCATCGAGGCGATCGGTCCGGAAGTCGAAGGGCTCAAGGTCGGCGACCGCGTCGCCTATATCGGCCATCCCCTCGGCAGCTATGCGGAGGTGCGCACTCTTTCCGCCGCTCGGCTGGTGAAATTGCCAGACGGCGTCAGCGAGCGGGCTGCCGGCAGCACGATGCTGCGCGGGCTGACGGCGCAAATGGTGCTGCAGAAGGTCTATCCCGTGAAAGCAGGCGAATGGGTGCTGGTGCATGCCGGCGCCGGCGGCCTCGGCCAACTCGTCATCCGCCTTGCCAAGCGGATCGGAGCAAACGTCATCGCCACGGTCGGTTCCGAAGCCAAGACCGGCTTTGCCCATGAGGCCGGAGCCGACGTGGTTCTCCTCCATACATCCGAGGATTGGGGGCAGGAAACACGTCGCATAGCCGATCGCCGCGGCGTACATCTTGCCGTCGACGGGATCGGCGGCACCATGCTCTCGCAAACGCTTGCGGTCGTCCGCCCCTTCGGCATGGTCGCAAGCCTCGGCCAGCCGGCCGGCCCCATTCCGCCGATCCAGATAGAGGAGCTGACCGCGCCTCGCGCCATCGGCCTGTCGCGCCCGAGCGTATTGACCTATGCCAGCGATCCGGATCTCTACCGCCAGGGCACAACGGCGCTGATGGCGGCGCTGCAGGACGGGCTCGTCAACCCGATCGGCGCCGAATACAAGCTGAAGGATGCCGCCCAAGCTCATGCCGACCTCGAAGCGGGCCGAACGACGGCCAGCGTCGTTCTGACGATGTGACGCCCGGTGAGCGGAGCCTCCTGGCAGGCTCCGCTCATTGCGATGAGGCGGCGGGGCGATGGGGTGTTTTAGCTTCGACGCACAATCCATTCATCCCGTCAATGGTTTTTGCTGCAAGGCAGCAATTCGTTGACCATGCCTGCTCCTGCCTGATACCGGTTGCATATGGCGACGCACGGCTCTCAGGCCACCGCCGTCATGGCTATCCGATACGAACCCGATCCTTCGTGGCAAACAGCATGGACACCGCTGCCGGTGCCCACAGGCGATATCCCGTGAACACTGCTTCCCAGACCATCCGGTCCACTTCGACCCTGTCCCTCATATCGATCGTCGCGCTGACATTCTTCGGCTACCTTGCCATCGGATTGCCGCTTGCAGTGTTGCCGACCTATGTCGACAGCAGCCTCGGCTTCGGCGTCGTCTGGGCCGGCATCGCCGTCAGCACGCAATATGTCGCAACCATCGTCAGCCGCGCCCATGTCGGGCGGCTCTGCGATCAATATGGACCCCGCCGCTCGGTCTTTCTGGGCTTCCTTGCCTACGGTCTGTCGGGTGCACTCACCATCGCTTCCACCTTTACGATCCAAGTCCCGGCAGCAAGCCTTGCCCTTCTGCTTGCGGGACGGCTGGCGCTCGGCATTGGCGAGAGCTGGGTGAGCACGGCGGCGATCACCTGGGCGATCGGCCTGATGGGATCGCGTGAAACCGTGCGCATCATCTCCTGGAACGGCATCGCCACTTACGGCGGCATTGCGCTCGCCGCCCCGATCGGCGCCTGGCTGCAAGGGCAATACGGCTTCTTCGCCATCGGCGTCGTCACCATCATCCTTGCGGTTGCCGGCTTTATGCTCGCGCAAACGCGGCCGCCGGTTCCGGGCGTAAAGGAAAAGGGCATCGGCACCGGCCAGGTGCTGAGCCGCGTTGCACCGTACGGCGTCGCGCTTGCGCTTGCCTCGAGCGGCTTCGGCGTCGTCATGGCCTTCGTCGCGCTGTTCTTCCATAGCCGCAGCTGGGACGGCGCCTCCTTTGCACTCAGCGCCTTTGGCCTTGCCTTCATGGGCGTGCGCCTGGGTCTTGCGCAAGCTGTCGCCCGCTTCGGCGGTCTGCCGCTGGTGCGCATCTCGCTTGTCATCGAGATCATCGGCCTGGCGGCGCTTGCCTTTGCGCCATCGCCGATAGTCGCCATCATCGGCGCGGCTCTCGCCGGCGCCGGCTTTGCGCCCGTCTTCCCCGCGCTCGGCAATGAGGCCATGGAACGTATCCCGCCGCAGAACCGTGGCGTCGCGCTCGGGCTCTATTCGATCTTCCTCGACGTGTCGCTTGGGAGCACCGGCCCGATCGCCGGCCTGTTCGCGGATCATCTCGGCTATGCTGCACCCTTCTCCTTCGGTGTCGGCGCGGTATTGCTCAGCCTGATCCTGAGCTTCTGCCTGCGCAGGAATGGCAGCCGCTGAAAGCTTTTTTGGCGCTGTTTGTCCCCGGTCCTGATTTCGGCATGTGGTGACAAACGGTTGCAGGCTGCCTTTAAGGCTTGATATGGGTCTCTGATCATCATCAGCAGGAGGCCCGCCCATGAACGTCACCGAAATCGTCATCGAAGGCGATACTCCGGGGATCGCCTGGCGGCTGCCGGTCCTGCATTTTGCCGGCAGCAAGGCAGACGCGCCGAAGATCTATATTCAGGCCGCATTGCATGCCGGCGAGCTGCCGGGCACGGCCTTGGTGCATTTCCTCTGCGAGCGGCTTCGGCAAGCGGAAGCCGAAGGCGCCATTCTAAGCGATATCATCGTGGTGCCGCATGCCAATCCGATCGGCGCGGCGCAATCGCATTTCGGCGAGATGCAAGGGCGCTTCGACCTGGGTTCGCGCACCAACTTCAACCGCGACTTTCCGCTGATCTCGCTGCGCGACCGCGATCTCCTGATCGAAAATCTGGAACGCTACCCGGCCGTCGATCGGCTGAAACGTCAGCTGATCCATATGGCGCTCGGTGCCGATCTGGTGATCGACCTGCATTGCGATGACGAATCCCTGCAATATGCCTATATCGACGAGGCATTCTGGCCTGAAGCCGCCGATCTTGCCGCGGCGCTCAAGATGGATGCGGTGCTGCTGTCGGATGGCGAAAGCTCGGCCTTCGAGGAGGCCGTCAGCTTCGCCTGGAAATACGAAGTGCCGGGGGAGAAGAAGGCAAGGCTGCCGGGCAAGCTTTCAGTTACGGTAGAATTGCGCGGCACCCGCGATGTCTATCCCGAAATGGCAAAGAACGATGCCGAAGGACTCTGGCGCTTCCTGGCCGCGCGCGGCGCGGTACAGGACGACGGCGTCGCGCCCGGCACCTCCTTTAGCGGACCGGCCGTGCCGCTCGACAATGTCGAGATGATCCGCGCACCACAGGCCGGCACGGTGCTTTTCCATCGCAATATCGGCGAGCGCGTTGAAGAAGGTGATCTGCTGGCGACGATCATCACCGCCCCGGGTATGCCGGCCGGCGCCATCGATATCCGCGCGCCGCAGGCAGGTCTGATCGTCACCCGTGTTTCGGACCGGCTGGTGCGCCGGCGCGGCGATCTGATGAAGATCGGTTCGGACAGACCAAGCTCCGTCGCCCGCAAACCGGGAACACTTGAGGATTGATTTCCTTTAGCGGCGATCGATCACCTTGCAGCGCATGATGAAAGCGATCGCCGCCGCCTCGCGGAGAAGCACACCGAAACGATTGACATGATGCTGCGTTCCGGCAAGCGCGGCACGCGCTTTACCCCTCAGCCGGGCAAGAATTGAACGATTTTCCATCGCGATCATGCCTCCGATCGAGTTGATGCAGGCAATGTTCAGGTCAGCGAAGGCGACAATCATCGCCCTTCGAAATATATGTATGCAGTGTGCATATATATAATGAAAATGTCAAGACGCTGTTCCGGGCCTACGTCATGAAGGCAATCGGGCAGCGATCCTGGTCGCAAACGCCTTGATCGCACACGCGACAGACCACATCCTGGTCATCGCCGAGATCGACCAAGGCGGGCAGCAGCTTTTCGACCAAGCGGCCGAACTCGGCCGTCTCCTCCGGGCTGAGAACGCCAAAAGCCCGATGGATGACGGCCCGGCGGGCGGAGAGACTTCTATCAAAGAGCAAGTGGCCTTTTTCTGTCAGCTGCAGCGCGCGGGCTCGCTTGTCTCCCTCGACGCCGCCGTCCCGCAGCACGAGGCCGGACGCCACCAGCTGATCGACCAGGCGCACAGTGGCGGAATGGGAGAGCGCGATCATCCGCCTCAGGGTCTCGATCGTCAGGCCCGGCTCGGTGCCGATTTGAACGAGTGCGGCAATGGCGCTCGGGCCAAGGCCGGTTTCATCGGCGAAAGCCTTCTCCATCTTGTCCACCAGAGCAAGGCTCATAGCGCCAAAGAGGTTTTCCAGCCGCAATATTTCCTTGTCCGTCGCCATGCTTCCAACCCGCACTATAAATATGCATGCTGCATATTTATGCGATTATCGCTGGCAACTGCAACGGATGAGAGAACCGCTTCCCCATCCGAGCGGCCTTCATCCGCCTTTATCCGCATGCTATGCGCTATCCGACAGCAAGAGACGGATTCGCCATGACGATCACCATTTACGGCATCAAGAACTGCGACACGATGAAGAAGGCCCGGACCTGGCTCGAGCGCCACGGCATTGCCTATGACTTCCACGACTACAAGGCCGTCGGCATTGATCGGAATCACCTGGAGCGCTGGACGAAGGAAGCGGGATGGGAAGTCGTGCTCAACCGGGCCGGCACCACCTTCAAGGCCTTGCCGGAAACGGACCGCACCGATCTTTCGAAGGACAAGGCCATTCAGCTGATGTTGGCACAGCCCTCGATGATCAAGCGTCCGGTGCTGGAAGCGGACGGCAAATTGCTCATCGGCTTCAAGCCGGATATTTATGCGGCTGCATTCGGCAAGGCGACCTAGAGGCGAGCAATGTCAAAAACCACCCGCGCCACGCAAGTGCTGACCCAGGCGAAAGTCGCCTTCACCGTGCATGCCTATGACTACGATCCGAATGCGGAGCGTGTCGGCCTGCAGGCGGCGGAGGCGCTGGGCGAAGAGCCGCATCGGGTATTGAAGACCTTGATGGCCGAAGTGGACGGGAAGCCGGTGTGCGTCGTCGTGCCCTCGGATCACGAAGTCAGCATGAAGAAGCTCGCCGCAGCCTTCGGCGGCAAATCGGCTGCCATGATGAAGCCCGCGGATGCCGAGCGTCTGACGGGCTATCATGTCGGCGGCATCAGCCCCTTCGGCCAGAAGAAGCTTGTGCCGACGGCCATAGAGGCGCAGGCTATGAGCGAGGCTTACGTCTATATCAACGGCGGCCAGCGCGGGCTTCAGGTGCGCCTCAGTCCGCAGGATGCCTTGAGCGCTCTTAAAGCCAAGGCTGCACCCCTGATTGCCTGACGATCTTCAAGATCGGACATAGCGCCTTCAATTTCGTCGCAAACCGGTCTAAGTCTTTGAACCATCTTTCGATAGCAAGCACGCAGGTTTTGCCATGACATCAGCCATTCCCAACCATCATCCCGTCGATCACGCCAAGCTGGAGAAGCTTGCGGAAGTAGCCGTAAGGGTCGGGTTGCAGCTGCAGGCAGGCCAGGATCTGCTGATAACGGCGCCAGTCGCGGCGATGCCGCTGGTTCGGCTGATCACGCGCGAAGCCTACAAGGCCGGCGCAGGCCTCGTCTCCACCTTCTATTCCGACGAAGAGACGACGCTCGCCCGCTACGAATACGGCCAGGATGCGAGCTTTGACCGCGCCGCCACATGGCTTTACGAAGGCATGGCCAAGGCCTTCTCCAACAACACAGCACGCCTCGCCATTGCCGGTGACAACCCGATGCTCCTGTCCAATCAGGACCCGAACAAGGTGGCGCGTGCCAACCGCGCCAATTCGGCCGCCTATAAGCCGGCGCTGGAAAAGATCTCGAATTTCGATACCAACTGGAACATCGTCTCCTACCCGAATCCCTCCTGGGCGAAGCTGGTCTTCCCGAATGATCCGGAGGCGATCGCGGTCGCAAAACTTGCCAAGGCGATCTTCTCTGCCTCGCGCGTCGATGTCGAAGATCCGATCGCGGCTTGGACGGAGCACAATGCCAATCTGCACAAGCGCTCGGCCTGGATGAACGGCCAGCGTTTTTCCGCCCTGCATTTCCAGGGACCCGGCACCGACCTGACCGTCGGTCTGGCGGATGGCCATGAATGGCATGGCGGCGCGTCTACCGCCAAGAACGGCATCACCTGCAATCCGAACATCCCGACCGAAGAGGTCTTCACCACGCCGCATGCGTTGCGTGTCGAAGGCCATGTCTCGTCGACGAAGCCGCTGTCGCATCAGGGCACGCTGATCGACAATATCCAGGTGCGTTTCGAGGGCGGCCGCATCATCGAGGCCAAGGCGACGCGTGGTGAGGAAGTGCTGAACAAGGTGCTCGACACCGACGAAGGCGCGCGCCGGCTCGGCGAAGTCGCGCTGGTGCCGCATTCCTCGCCGATTTCGGCGAGCGGCATCCTGTTCTACAACACGCTCTTCGACGAAAACGCCTCCTGCCACATCGCGCTCGGCCAGTGCTATTCCAAGTGCTTCATCGACGGCGCCAAGCTCAGCCAGGAACAGATCAAGGCTCAGGGCGGCAATTCCAGCCTGATCCACATCGACTGGATGATCGGTTCCGACAAGGTCGATATCGACGGCATCAATGCCGATGGCTCGCGCGTACCCATCATGCGCAAGGGCGAATGGGCATAACCAAAGCTCAGACGTTCGAATGCGATCATGCCGCGGTATCTCCATCGCGGCATATTTTTCGGAAATCGTGAGATCAGATCGTCGCCAGCGCTTTCCTGACGCGTTCGAGATGCGCCTTGCGCCCGGTTTCGGTCACGCGGTCCATGTCATGCAGCGCCAGCATGCGGAAATTGAGCCGCTTGGCACAGAAGGCGGCGATGCCGCGCTTTAGCAGGCGCCGCACCGGATTGCCCATGTAGAGATGCACGATCCACCACGGCGAGCCTGTCGTCGTCAGCGCCCAGAACAGGCGGATATTGGTCAGTTCAGGCACGATACGTCCGCCGGCGGGATCATGGGTGAAGGCAACGCCGGGCGCAAAGGCGCGATCGAAGAAACCCTTGAGGATCGCCGGGAAATTGAACCACCATTGCGGAAAGACGAGGATCAGTCCCTCCGCCGCTCGCAGTCGCGCGACGATATCGCTGACACCTGAGGCATCGTAAGGCTGGTCGAAATAGCCGCGCCGCTCGGCCTCTGAAAGACGTGGGTCGAAGCCTTCACGGTAAAGATCGAGCAGATCGACCTGATGGCCGCGAGCAACGAGCGTCTCTTGCGCAAGCTTTGCCACCGCGGCAGCAAAACTATCCTCCAGCGGATGGGCCAGCACCAGCAGGATGCGCATCAGAAGAGGCTTCCCTGCTTCGGTGGCGCGGCAGGCTCGGCCGGTTTGGTAGCGCGTTTCTTCGAAGGCGCAGTGCCTGATGGCGGCGTGGATGAAGACGGTGGGGGGACATCATCGCCGGTGACTGCCCCGATGCGGCCGTCCGCAAACTCGATCGAAATCGCGGCACCCGTCGAAAGGGCTGCCGCCAGCGAAACCGGGCGGTCGTCCTCATCGCGCACGACAGCGTATCCGCGCTTCAAGACATTCTTGTAGGAAAGCGACTGCAGAATACGCTCCTGCGCCGTGAGTTCGCTGCGCGCTCGGGTCAGCTGATGGCGGATAGCCGTATCGGCATGACGGACGAGATTGCCGAGGCGATCGCGAGCCCTCCCCGTCTGTGCCTCAAGGCGCGATGGCAACGTAGCGAAGACGGCATCGGCGCGTTCGATGCGAGCGCGGGACCGGTCGAGCATGCGCTCAATGGTCCGCTCCGCGCGGGTCATCCGTTCGCCCAATTGCTGGCGGCGCTCGGCGATCCGGTTCGACAGTATATCGGGTCGGAGGTGCGAGGCCGTGCGTTCGAAGGAACGGCGTTTGTTCAGCGTGTTCAGCTCCAATCCGCGGCCAAGGCCGGCGGCGGCCTCATCGAAGCGGCGGCGTGGCAAAGCCAGGATCTGGTCGAGCGAAGGCAAAGCGCGCAGCAGCGCGCGAACCGCCTGCCGCCGCTGGTCCATCTGCCTCGTCATTCCCCCCTGCAGCCGGGCAGCAAGGCTTGCAAGCTGCGCCTCAAGTTCCGCTTTGACCGGCACGGCCATTTCCGCCGCACCCGTGGGCGTCGGGGCGCGCACGTCGGCGGCGTAGTCGATCAAGGTCCAGTCTGTCTCGTGGCCGACGGCCGAGATCAGCGGGATATCGCTACCT
The DNA here is from genome assembly GCF_057784475.1 of Martinezella sp. CNPSo 3795. NCBI lineage: Bacteria > Pseudomonadati > Pseudomonadota > Alphaproteobacteria > Hyphomicrobiales > Rhizobiaceae > Martinezella > Martinezella sp. CNPSo 3795. The sequence goes on from NZ_JBXSOQ010000005.1 coordinate 406,897, forward strand.
GCGGCGGCACGAACGACCGCCTCATCGTTAAAACTCCAGAGATCTTCGAGGCTGCCGCCGCCGCGCGCGACAATCAGCACATCGGGGCGCGGGATGGGGCCACCGGGCGCAAATTCGTTGAAGCCGCGAATGGCGTTCGCCACCTCATCGCCAGAGCCATCTCCCTGTACCTTCACCGGCCAGACCAGTACATGTACGGGGAAGCGATCAGAGATGCGATGCAGGATATCGCGGATGACGGCGCCGGTCGGCGACGTAACCACGCCGATCACCTTGGGCATGAAAGGCAGCCGGCGCTTGCGCTCGGGATCGAACAGGCCTTCGGCAGCAAGCTTGCGCTTGCGTTCCTCCAAAAGCGCCATCAAGGCACCGGCGCCGGCGGGCTCCAAGGTTTCGATGACGATCTGATATTTCGACGATCCAGGGAAGGTCGTCACCTTGCCCGTTGCAATGACCTCCATTCCCTCTTCAGGGCGGAATTTCAGCTTGGAAAATGTGCCTTTCCAGATCACCGCATCGATACGCGCGCGATCATCCTTCAGCGAGAAGTAGGCATGGCCCGAGGAATGCGGCCCACGATAGCCGGAGATTTCCCCGCGCACACGCACCTGGTCGAACGCATTCTCGACCGTGCGTTTGATCGATCCGGATAGTTCCGAGACGGAGTATTCCGTCAGGTTCGAAGGCGAATCATTCTCAAAAAAGCTGCTCATGTCCCCCTTCTACCCGATGTCGCGGTAAATTCGGAGCCTGCTTCATACCGCTTAAGTCTGAATCGATCGAAAGACGGGATTGTGCGCATACTTGAGATGCTTCCGCCTCCTTGCATGTCTCACAAAGGGCGCGGAGCCTATTGCTTCATCAAGCGTTAACCCTGCTGACAAAGGCTTTCTTAGCCATCTGCGCGTAAACCTGTGCAAAATGATTCTTGGTAAAGAGGATATGGAGCGATGATATTCGCGACCGCCACGATCATCGGAATTGCCGCCGGCCTGCAGCGCTCGACGATCGGCGCGCTGCTCGGCGTGGCACTCGTGAGCATCGCTTTCATGGCCGCCGTCGCCACATCGATCGTTCCGCCGCCGCTGACGACGCTGTTCATCGCGCTCGGCGGCTACAATCTCGGCTTCATCGGTTACCTCGTCACCATCGACATGGTGGAGCATCGCCGCGCTTAAAAGCAACGTCAGGAAGTGTCTGGCGATTTCGCCAATTTAAGTGACGCGGAGTGATTCAAAGAATCCAGGAGGAGCTGAAACGCTCCAAATCAATCCTGCGGCTTGACGCGGAAGAACCGCACATCCGATTCCGCCGGCGCCGCAATCGGCTCCAGATAGACCGGGATATGCCCGGCAGTCAGCTGCGCATAAAGCCCCTTCGGCGCCCGCTCACTCACTAACTCCACCTGGGGATCCCCCTTACAGAAGGCGACAATCGTCACCTTTGCCTCATGCAGAAGCGCTTCCGCCCGTTGCGGCTCTGCAAGACCGATATGCAGCTCGGCCAGCATCCCGTCGGGATCGCGATGATAGGGACCGGAAAGGGTACGGTGCGGCGTGAAGCGCAGAAGCGGCGCTCCCATATTGGAGGCCGCTGCGACGACGCCCGGCTCGAGACCCGCAATCGGTGCCAGAGCCTGCCTGGAGGCACAATTGGCAGTCTCTTCCGCCTTGACCGGCGCTGCGACCATAAAACCATTGACGACCCCCTTGCTTGCAAGCGCGCCGCCCACGGCCCAAACGGCTGGGACAGAGGCCAATAGCGTCCCTGCATAGAGCAGGATCGAACGCAGATTTCTGGGATCGGCCATGTAGTCTTTTCGCAATTCGGCAATCAACAACGCCAATGGCGGAATGGCCAGGAGATTGGCAAATTCGGCTCCGCGCACCTGCACCAGCGTAATCACCCAATTGATCGCGATCAGTGCCATCAGCATTGCATGGAGGCTCGCGCGGTTGCCCCGCAGGATACGAAAGCCGCAGACGAGCATCGCCAGAAGACCCGTTGCGTAGAAAACGCCGAGCGTATCGGGCTGTTGGTGGGCTACGGAGATAATCGATTGCGCCTCGCTCACTCTGCTGAGCCAGAGATCCACCAGCATGGGATCCAGATCGGAAAGCGGATTGCGCAGGCATTGCGGCGCGAGGGCTACTGTCGTAGCCAACACGAATGCGCCGTTGGCCGCGAGAATTGCAATGCGCCAGGGGCGGGAGAGATGGCTGGCAAAAAGGGACGACAGGAGAAGCCCGACGCAGCCGGCGCTGGTAATGCCATAAAAGCCGAGCGAGAGATTGTCGCATGTGACCATCGAATAAAGGCGCGGTGGCACCAGCGAAAAGAAGGCGGCGCTGACGGCAACCGTCAACGTCAGCGCAAAAGCTTTTGCAGCGGGTGCGAATATCTCGCCTTTCCAAGCCCACAAACAGGCAACAGACATGCAGGCGATGGCGACAAAGGGCGTCGTCTCTGCGCCGATACCGAGCTGGGCGGCGAGGGCGATGGCAGCGATTGCAAAGTTGCGAGGCCTGTAACTTTCGTCGACCAGCATTGCGACAGTAAGCGCGACGAGGCCGAGCTGGACATTATCGTGATCGATGGAGCCCGGCACGAAGCGCGGCGAGAGCAGGACGAAGAGTGCCGTCAGGATCAGCGAGAAGTGCATGCCCTGCAGACCGGCGATGCGCCTGCCCGCAAGACCCATGAAGAACATCAGCGGCAGGACGAGCATCAGCGGCCAGACGGTCAGTGCCGCCGCCTCGGCGCTTTCTGGTGAAAGGAACATTCGGAAGAAGAGGATGAGGCTTGCAATCGGCAGATCGATGAAGCGCGACCAATGCATCAGCGTCCCGCCCGCAAGGCCGAGACGGTACTGCACCATGTCGAACCAGCCCTGGCCTGCGAGAAAATCGCGCACTTCGACAAGACGCATGGCGTCGTCATTATCCGGCCCGACATAGTCCGTGAGGTTGCGATGAATGATGAGCTGCGCGACGATGACAATGGCGGCATAGACGAGCGCAGCGAAAGCAGGATGAGACCAGCGCAGGGGTCCCTTCTTCTCTGCCGTTCCGGCTGCCTCGGGCGGCATTGCCAGCGTTTGCGCCATCTCGGTGAACCCCATGTTGAAAGGATAGTCGGGGCGATACGCTAACGGTTGCCGATCAAAAAAAAGTAAAGCTGCTGCCTTCAGCCGCTTTCATCACGAGAATGTTTTTCGCAACGCCGGTACCCCGCCTTTTTTATTTCGCAGCCATAGGGTCTTATTAACAGCCACCGGGATAAGCTCTCGTCCGGATCGTCAATCAGGCCTCGACTTGACTTCACACGCAGCAACCGGCCAAGACCATGTCGAATGAGAAGTTGAACATCGCTGTCCTCCTGCCCTGCTACAACGAAGCCGCAACGATCGGCGAGGTCGTGCGCGGCTTCCGCAAGGCACTGCCGCAGGCCGCGATCTATGTCTACGACAATAATTCGACTGACGGCACCGCGCTGCATGCCATGCTCGCCGGCGCAACCGTCGTGCGCGAGCGTCGGCAGGGCAAGGGACATGTGGTGCGCCGCATGTTCGCCGATATCGAAGCCGACATCTATCTGATGGCCGACGGCGACGGAACCTATGCGCCCGAGGACGGAGAAGAGCTGATCCGCACGCTGCTGACCGAGGGATCGGATATGGTCGTCGGTACGCGGCGCAACGTGCATAATGATGCAGGCAGGCAGGGACACGCCTTCGGCAACCGCATTTTCAACTGGCTCTATCGCACCATCTTCGGTGCCGATTTCACGGATATCTTTTCCGGCTACCGCGCCTTCTCGCGCCGCTTCGTCAAAAGTTTTCCGGCCGTTTCGGGCGGCTTTGAAATCGAGACCGAGATGTCGGTGCATGCCTCCAGGCTGAAGCTGCCTGTGAGCGAGCTGGAACTCGATTACGGACGGCGGCCGGAAGGTTCGCATTCGAAGCTTTCCACTTTCCGCGACGGTGGCAAGATCCTCTGGATGTTCGCGATGCTGATGAAGGAAACCCGGCCTTTTGCCTTCTTTGGCATCCTGAGCGCCATTGCCATGGAGCTCAGCATCGGCTTCTCCATCCCGGTCTTCATCGAGTATTTCGAAACCGGACAGGTATTGCGCATGCCGAGTTGGATGCTCTCCCTGGCACTGACAATGATCGCCTTCATGCTGTTTACGGCCGGTATCATCCTCGATTCCGTGGCACGCGCCCGCGCCGAACAGCTGCGCATCCACTATATGAGCCTGCCGAAACCGTCCTCGCGTGAAAGCGGCGATGACCGGACCGTTTACGTGGCACAGCTCGAAAAGCCGGCAAGCCGGAAGAAAAGGGCCAAGGCTGCATGAAGAAGCTCTTTCGCTTCCTGATCGCTGGCAGTGTCGGCTTCGTGGTCGATGCGGGCGTGCTGCATCTGTTGCTGTGGTTTACGCCTTTCGGACCCTTCGTCGGCCGCGCCATCTCGATCCCGAGTGCGCTGCTTGCCACCTGGGTGCTCAACCGCAACTTCACCTTCGGCCGGTCCGACCGCTCGCTTGCGGCGGAGGGCTTCCGCTACGGTTCGGTCGGGTTGACCTCGGCCCTGCTGAACTACGCCCTTTTCAGCTCGTTGCTGATGACCGAGCCGTCATTAAGACCGATCATTGCGCTGACGCTGGCATCAGCGGCGGCAACGGCGTTCAGCTTCTTCGGCTATTCACGCTTCGTCTTCCGCCACCGACAAAATTCCTGAAGCAATTCCCGGAAAAGTGCGCAGCGGTTTTCCGGGAATTGCTTCAGACAATAAGGAACGCCCTCAGACCGGCTCCCAGCCATCCTTCTCGCTGGCGCGGTAGATGGCGTCGATGACCTTCTGGTTGAGTTTCGAACTTTCCAGCGACACGACCTCTGCGCCTTGACCAAGCGCAGCAGAGGCGAAGGCCTCAGCCTCGCGCCTGTACTGGCGGCTGTCTGGGAAACGGAAAATCTGCGATTCCGAATGGCCGCGATTGGTTAGTTCCAGCTCTTCCGCGCCGTAACGGTCGGCATTGAAAGGCGACTTCACCTCGATGAAGCCTTCCGTGCCGTGGAAGACCATGACCTGACGGTTGGCCATCTGTGTCGAGATGTAGAAGGTGAGCTCGAAGTCGCCGAAGTCTGCCTTGACGCTGGAATAGATGTCGGTGCCGAATTCCGGATCGCGCTCGGTCACCGCCTGGATGCGCAGGGGTTCGCGGCCGGTGACGAAACGGGTGCTGATCGTCGGATAGACGCCGATATCGGGCAGGCCGCCGCCGCCGAGCGCCGGGATATTGCGCATGTTGCCGGCATCACGGTTGAAATAGGTGAAGGCGCCCTGGATATGACGCAGGCGGCCGATCGCGCCATCGGCAAGCAGCGAGCGAACCTTCCTCCAGACCGGCGCATAGGTGACCATATAGGCTTCCGTTACCAGCACCTTGTTGCGATCACGGGCGGCGATCAGGCTGTCGATCTCATCCGCCTTGAGCGCGATCGGCTTTTCGCACAGCACATGCTTGCCGGCATCGGCAGCCTTGATCGTCCATTCGACATGCTGCGATGTGGGCAAGGGAATATAGACGGCGTCGATCGTATCGGAGGCAAGCATCTCCTCATAGGAGCCGAAGGCATGCGGCACGGAGAAGCGGTCTGCCATCTGCCGGGCGCGACCGAGATCGCGGCTGGCAATTGCCGTCACAACGCAGTTTTCCGCATCCTGAATGGCGGGCACGACCAGATCGCGGCCGATTTTGGCCGTCGACAGAATTCCGAAGCGCAGCATGATCTCTCTCCTGAAGCATTGTCCCGAAGCAGACGGCCGCATGGCGATGATCGCAACACGGGCTTTCCGGCGGGATCCTTTGTGAACACGGTGGGGTAAAGCGAAACGGGGCATTCCGCTCTGAACGAAATCGACGCCAATCTTATTCGGCCCCTGCCGAAGGCGCAACGCCCGAGACGGCCCGCAGGCGCGAACCCGAGGACATAAGGACCATCTCACCATGTCCGTATTTGTCCCTTTTCTGTCTGCCAGATGGCTTTCGAAGCTTTCAAGCGACGCCTAATCTCGGCTATCCTTCAAGCACAGGAGATACGAAAATGTCCCATGCGGATACCGCACTGCTCGTCATCGATGTCCAGGAATCCTTTCGCCAGCGTCCCTACTGGAGAACGGACGACCTGCCGGTCTTTACCGACCGCCTGCAGGCGCTGATCAATGGCGCCAAGGCGAAAGGCATTCCCGTCGTCCAGATCTTCCATGTCGAGGACAGCGACGCGCATTTCAGCCTGAAGAGCGGCTATGTGCGCAAGCTCGATGAGATCTCGCTGGAGGCCGATGCCGTCTTCCACAAACGCCGCCACTCGGCACTCGTCGGCTCCGGTCTCGATGTCTGGCTGGTGGCAAACGGCATCCGCAAGGTGATCGTCTCGGGTATCCGCACCGAGCAATGCTGCGAGACGACGACCCGGCACGCCTCCGATCTCGGCTATGAGGTCGACTATGTCACCGAGGCGACGCTGACCTTCCCGATGACGCATGCCTCGGGCACGGTCTTCAGCGTCGACGATATCAAGAAGCGCAGCGAACTGGTGCTATCGGGCCGTTTCGCCCGTATCGCAACGGTCGAAGAGGCGCTCGCCGATGCAACGATCCTGAATGCCGCATGACCCAAAGCGACCAGCGCCTCCATCGGCGGATCATTCCTGTCTACGTGCTTCTGCCGCCCTATACGCTGCTGATGGACGTGGCCGGGCCGGTGGAGGTTTTGCGCCGCGCCAATATCGAACAGGACGACGTCCTGTTCGATTATCAGTTCATCGCTGCCCAGCCGTCACAGACGACTTCGGTCGGGCTGACGCTTGCCGATCTCAGGCCGTTGCCGGATCACATTCCTGATGGCGCCTATGTCATCCTGTCCGGCAGCGTCACGCCGCCCGACGATGCCGAGGATATAGAGCCGGAGCTAGCCACGCTCGCGGCGTGGCTGAAAAGCGCGATCCGTCCGGGCATTACCCTCGTCACCATCTGCTCCGGAGCCGTGCTCGCCGCCCGCGCCGGGCTGATGGACGGCTATGCCTGCACCACACATGCCGCCTGTCTCGACGAAGTCAGGGAATTCGCTCCGACGGCCAGGGTTCTCGACAACCGGCTCTACGTCGAAGACCGCGATCGCTATTCTAGCGCCGGCATCACCACAGGCACCGATCTGATGCTGCATCTCGCCTCCAAGCTGACTTCACCGATGACGGCTCTGACCATTGCCCGGCACATGGTCGTCTATATGCGCAGGACCGGCAGCGAGCCGCAGCTCTCGCCCTGGCTCAGCGGCCGTAATCACGTCCACCCCGCCATCCATCGCGTTCAGGATGCGATCATGGCCGATCCGGCCCACGGCTGGTCGCTTGCCGAGCTTGCGGGCATCGGCGCAATGAGCGCACGGCATATTTCGCGGCTGTTTCAGGAGCATGCCGGCCTGTCGGTGACGGCCTATGTCAATCTGATGCGCGTGACGCTGGCCCGCGACGTACTTGCCAATTCGCGGCTGGATATGGAGCGCGTGGCGGAAAAATCCGGCTTCGCCTCGCCGCGGCATATGCGGCGCGTCTGGTCGAAATACAACGCGCTGCCGCCCAGCCACTATCGGCGCTCGACGACGGAATAAAGAAATTGTGTGTGGTCTTCGCCGAGAAAGGCCGATAGCCTGCCTTGTCCCTTCCTCCGGCGTCCGCTCGCCGGTTTACCTTTCAAATGACCTGGAGAAATAGCATGGACACGCGCAAGCTTGGACGAACCGATCTGTTTGTCGCCCCCATCGTTTTCGGCGGCAACGTCTTTGGCTGGACGGCCGATGAGAAAACCTCCTACGCACTGCTCGATGCTTTCTTCGATGCCGGCTTCAACACGATCGACACGGCCGATGTCTATTCCCGCTGGGTCCCCGGCAACAAGGGCGGCGATTCCGAGGAGATCATCGGCAAGTGGCTGAAGCAGGGCCGCGTTTCGCGCGACAAGGCCATCATCATCACCAAGGTCGGATCGGAGATGGGGCCGGGCAAGAAAGGCCTCAAGGCCGGCTATATCATCGAGGCGGCCGAGGCTTCTCTGAAGCGGCTGCAGACCGATCACATCGACCTTTATCTCTCGCACTGGCCGGACCCCGAGACGCCGCATGAGGAATCGCTCGCCGCCTATGCCAAGCTGAAGGAACAGGGCAAGATCCGCCATGTCGGCTGCTCGAACCTCGATGCGACGCAGCTCCAGGCTTCGCTCGATGCTGCCGCAAAGGCCGGCTTGCCTCGCTACGACGTGCTGCAGCCGGAATATAACCTCTACGCCCGCGACAGCTTCGAAGGTCCGCTTGCGGATCTCTGCGTCAAGGAAGAGATCGGCGTCATCACCTATTTCAGCCTCGCGGCCGGCTTCCTGACCGGCAAGTACCGCACCAAGGCGGATACGGAGGGACGGGCACGCGAGAACCGGGTTGCCGCCTATTTCGACGACAAGGGCCTGCGCATCCTCGCAGCCCTCGACAAGGTTTCAGCCGAAACCGGCGCCAAGCCCGCCGAGATCGCGCTTGCCTGGCTCTTGCGCAAGCGCGGCGTCACCGCCCCGATCGCCAGCGCCACCAGCCTTGGCCAGCTCGACGCGCTCATCAATTCGGCAAAGCTTTCGCTTTCCGATGACGCCATGCGTCTGCTCGACGCAGCCGGCGAATAAGAAAGGCAGGCCTATGACGGTGACGATCCGCGACGCCAGACCCGAAGACGAAGCCCGTTGGCGCGCGCTTTGGGACGGCTATCTGGCCTTCTATGGCGTCACCGTCGCGCCTGATATCACCGATGCGACCTGGCGCAGGGTCTTCGATCCGGCGTCGGCGATCTTCATGCGCGTGGCCGAGGTCGATGGCGAAGTGAAGGGCTTTACCCTCAGTCTCACGCATGAGGGCACCTGGGTGCGCGCGCCCGACTGCTATCTGGAAGATCTTTTCGTCGACGAAAGCGCCAGAGGCCGCGGCGTCGGCCGGGCGCTGCTGGATGATCTCGTTGCGCTCTGCAAGACGAACGGCTGGGCACGTCTCTACTGGCATACGGAAGAGGGCAATGCGACCGCCCGCAAGCTCTACGACACCTATGTTGAGAGCGACGGGCATATTCGCTATCGCATCAGCTTCTAAGTCTGGGAAAGCCCTCGTAATGAGCGGAATGGTCGCCTTCCCAGTTGGCCATGCCCGGTTTGGTCAGCATGCCGCGTGGACTGACGAAGCTCTGAATGGCCCGCTTGGGCCGCTCGTGCCATTGGATGTTGAAGGCCCAAAGTTTCGGGAAGAAGCAGAGCGAGGCATAGGGCAGATGGTCGTGGATCCACCAGGCGAGCCTCTGCCAATCGCCCTCGTGACTATGGTGATCGATCAGCCAGGGCACGACGATGCAGACGGCCGCGCCCATGCAGCCATCGAGATCGCGCATATCCCAGATGTGGTGCGCGGCGGTATGGGGATTGGTCGAGCAGTTCAATCCATTCCTGTTACCGAAGGCATTGACCTCGGGTGAGCGATAGCCGGAACGGATATGTAGCCGGCCAAATGTCGCCTCCAGCGGTTCCAGCAATTCCTCGCAAAGCCGGCGTCCAGCCTCGATCGCCAGATCCGGGTCTTCGGGAATATTGGGAATACGATAGAAATCCGCGATTTCCGAATGCAGGAAATCGCGAAAGAAGAAGTTCTTCGAAAGCCTGACGCGGCCGAGATCCTCAAGCCCCTTCATCGATCCCGGTTTTCTCATAGTGCGCTTCCCTCCTCGATCGGCATGGCCAACTCAGACGATTTTCGCCCTGGCTACCACCCGAATCCGTCAGCAACGGGAACAATTCATCCTGCACCGGCTTCTGTAGGGGTCGCCAAAGGCGGCTATCGCTTAGATAGGCAATCCCGAAGATGGAGAGAAACAATGCCGAAGGACAAGACGCTGGAAGATCTTTTCTACGATACGCTGAAGGACATCTACTTTGCCGAACGGCAGATCGTCCGGGCGCTGCCCAAAATGGCGCGCGCCGCTCAATCGCCCGATCTCAAGGCCGGCTTCGAAAAGCACCTGCAGGAAACCGAGGGACATGTCGAACGCCTGCAACAGGTCTTCGAACTGATCGGCAAGCGCGCACAGGGCAAGACCTGCGAAGCCATTCAAGGAATCATCGCGGAAGGCGAGGAGATCATCGATGAATTCAAGGGAACACCGGCTCTCGATGCCGGGCTGATTTCCGCGGCGCAGGCCGTCGAACACTATGAGATCGCCCGTTACGGCACGCTGCGGACCTGGGCGAATACGCTCGGCCAGCAGCAGGTGGTCAAGCTGCTCGACCAGACGCTGCAGGAAGAGGGCAATGCCGATAAGACCCTCTCGAAGCTGGCGACGACCGCCGCCAACCAAAAAGCCGCGGCTTGACCGCCGATACCGGGCCAATCAGGGAAGAGCGGCGGGCCACGCTCGGCCGCCCTTCTCCATCCATCCCCGGTATGGCTATGGCCCGCTATATCTGAAGAAATCGATGAAAGCTCTGAGGGCCGGGCGCATCTGGCGGCGGCTCGGATAATAGATGCAGAAGCCCGGATAGGGCGGACACCAGTCCTCAAGCACGCGGATGAGCTTGCCCTCGGCCAATTCTTGCTGCACGCGAATGTCGAAAAGATAGGCGAGGCCGGCGCCATTGAGGGCGGCCAAAACGCCGAGCCGATCCTCGATCACGATCAGGGGGCCATCGACGGCAACGACCAGTTCGCGGCCGTCTTTCTCGAATTCCCAGCGATAGATCGAGCCATCGGTAAATCGCCGCTTGATGCAGCGGTGGTGGACGAGATCGCGTGGATGCAGCGGCTTCGGATGCTTCTCGAAATAGGCAGGCGACCCGGCGATGACCGTGCGTATGTCAGGCGAGACCTTCACCGCGATCATATCGCCTTCGATACTCTCCGCCAGCCGGATGCCGGCATCGTAGCCTTCCTTGACGATATTGCTGAAGCCATCCTCGTTGGCGATCTCGAGCGTGATATCGGGATAGGTGTTGAGGAAATCGCCAAGCCGAGGTGCCATCAGGAGGTCAGAGGCAAAACGCGGCGCGGTGATGCGCAACGTCCCCGCCGGGCGGCCTCGGGTCGCAAGCGCATCCTCCAGCGCGATATCGATTTCCTCCAGGGCCGGCCCCAGCCGTTGCAATAGCGCCTGCCCCTCCTCGGTCGGAAGCACGCTGCGTGTGGTGCGGGCAAGCAGCCGCACGCCGAGGCTTTCCTCAAGGCTGGAGACGGCGTGGCTGACCGCCGATGGCGCAATCGACAATTCCTTGCCGGCGGCACGGAAGCTGCGATGGGCGGCGACGGCGGCAAAAACCGCAAGCTGAGAGAGTTGTGTTCTGTTCATTGATCTAAATTATAGAACAACCTGTAAGAATTTGCATGGATTTTCATTCATTGTCCGGAACCCTAACTTGAACTCGTAGGCAGCGGACACGAGCCCCTGTCGCTCCCATACGTCTCAAGAAGGAATACATCATGAAAACCCGCAGGCTAGGTAAGGATCTCACCGTTTCCGCCGTTGGACTGGGCTGCATGGGCATGAGCTTTGCCTATGGCGCCACTGACGAGACCGAATCCGTCAAGACGCTCCATCGCGCCGTCGATCTCGGCGTCACCTTTTTCGACACCGCCGAGGTCTACGGCCCCTTCACCAATGAAGAGCTGCTCGGCCGCACGCTGAAGTCTGTGCGTGACCGCGTTGTCATCGCCACCAAATTCGGTTTCAAGCTCGATCTCACGAAAAGTGGCCCGGCGGCGATGATCGGCGTCGACAGCCGGCCCGAGCATGTCAAGGAAGTCGCCGAAGCTTCCCTTAAGCGACTTGGCACGGATGTCATCGACCTCTTCTACCAGCATCGCGTCGACCCGAACGTGCCGATCGAAGATACGGTCGGCGCCATGGCGGAGCTTGTGAAAGAGGGCAAGGTGCGCACACTCGGCCTATCCGAAGCCGGCTCTGCCACCATCCGCCGCGCCCATGCCGTACATCCGATCGCTGCAGTGCAGAGCGAATATTCGCTCTGGAGCCGCGATCCCGAGGAAGACGTGCTCGCCACCTGCCGCGAACTTGGCATCGGCTTCGTGCCCTACAGCCCGCTTGGCCGCGGCTTCCTGACCGGAGCGATCCACAAGACGGAGGATCTCGCCGACGACGATTTCCGCCGCTCGCTGCCACGCTTCCAGAGCGAGAATTTCGATGCCAACGCGGCCTTGGTGGCAAGGCTTCAAGCTCTTGCCGAAGAAAAGAATGTCACGGCGGCACAACTGGCGCTCGCATGGGTGCTGCATCAGGGCGACGACATCGTGCCGATCCCCGGCGCACGCAAACTGCACCATCTCGAGCAGAACGCCGCCGCTGCCGATATCGCGCTGTCGCCGCAGGAGTTGAAGGAACTTGGTGGCATCATCTCGCCCGAAACGGTCGCCGGCAAACGATACACCGATGCCTCCCTGGCGATGACGAATATATGACAAACGGGCTGCTCCTTCTGCCCACACAAAGACATCGGCCGCAAAGGTCGGTGTCTTTTTGGGACCGAAAAGAAAAGTGAAGCATCGCAGAGAAGATGGCCGAACATGCGAATCGCCTGAATTGCAGGCTTTTTCAAATTCCTAGATTGATCGTCATGGACGCGAAGCTCGTTCGAAAGCTCCACGCTCGGTTGACAAACGGGTGCGAAATTTGAAGATTGCCGCCATCAAAAACGGGCAGCGTGGGGAGGACTTATGTCTAGGCGCGCGTTTATCGGCTTCTCTGCTTTTCTTCTCGCCACTTTCGCATCTCTGACCCCTTCGGTCGCCGCTGACGTCAAGCGCCAGGTGGTCACCACGAAGGATGGCGACTACTTCGGCTTCGATCTGCGCACAGAGCAGAATGTGACGCTGGATCAGTGCTCCGCCTCCTGCATCGGCGACAAGTCCTGCAAGGCCTTCACCTACAATCCCAAGGTGAAGTGGTGCTTCATGAAGTCGGACTTCAATCAGCTCAACAGTTTCCCCGGCGCGATCGCCGGCAAGATCGTCGAGACGGCCGCCACCAGCGAGCCGGATATCGGCGCTGCCCCTGCCCTTTCCTTCCTTTCCGACAATTTCGTCCAGAGCGCGCGCGATGCAAAGAACACGCTGACGCTCGGCAACGAGCTGAAGGGCCAGGGCGTCGAAAGCCTGATCGCGCTCGGCCGCATCGAACTGACTTCGGGCAATGTCAACGATGCCCTAAACGCCTTCCAGGGCGCGCTTTCAATCAATCCCGACAATGGTGATCTGTGGATCGAGATGGCGCGCGCCGCCAATACGATCACGAACGACACGTCCGTCGCCACGCGGGCCGCCTATGCCGCGCTCAACGGCTACCAACTGACCCGCACGACGAGCAGCCGCGCCGATGCGCTGGCTGTGCTCGCCGAAGCGCTAAAGAACGCGCAGAACTATCGCCCCGCGCTCAGCGCCTACAAGGCAAGCCTCAATCTCGTCAGCTCCGCCGCCGTCCAGGCAGCCTATAACGATCTTCTGGCTCGCCAGGGCTTCCGCGTGACCGGCAATACGCTCGACAACGACAATGCCTCGCCCCGCGCCTGCGTGCAGTTCTCCGAAAAGCTGGTGAAGAGCGGCGTCGACTACACGCCCTTCGTCACCCTCAACGACGCCACGCCGAAGGGTGTCGACGCCAAGGACAATCAGATCTGCGTCGAAGGTCTGGAATTCGGCCAGCACTACCGCATTTCGCTGCGCGCCGGCCTGCCCTCCTCGGTGGATGAAAACCTCGCCTCGCAGGTCAATGTCGATATCTACGTCAAGGATCGCACGGCTTCGCTGCGCTTCACCGGCGACAATTTCGTCCTGCCTTCGACCGCGCGGCGCGGCATCCCGATCGTTTCGGTCAACGCCGCTACGGCCAATCTCAAGCTCTACCGCATCGGCGACCGCAATATCGCGCAGCTTCTGAACAACTCGCAGTTCCTGACGCAGGTGGACAGCTACAGCGCCCAGACCATACAGGACACCAATGGCGAACTGGTCTGGCAGGGCTCCATCGAGATCAAGCAGGAACTCAACAAGGAAGTCGCAACCAGCTTCCCTGTGGACGAGGCACTGCCGAAGCGCAAGCCCGGCGTCTATGTGCTGACGGCGGTTGCGCCCGAGAGCGGCGGTCATGAATGGGACCCGCAGGCGACGCAGTGGTTCGTCGTTTCCGACATCGGCGTCACCACCTATGCCGGCACCGACGGGCTCAACGTTTTCGCCCGCTCGCTCGGCAGCGCCAAGCCGCTGGCCGGCATCCAGCTGCAGCTGCTCGCCAAGAACAATGAAATCCTCGGCACGGCGAAGACCGACGACAACGGACGCGCCGTCTTCAGCGCCGGCCTGATGCGCGGTACTGCTGGCATGACGCCGGCCGTGATTACCGCCCAAAACGGCGATCAGGATTATGTCTTCCTCGACATGACGCGCGCCGGCTTCGATCTTTCCGATCGCGGCGTCGCCGGTCGAACCGCGCCTGGTGCGATCGACCTTTTGACCTGGACGGAACGCGGCATCTACCGTGCCGGCGAGACGGTGCATGCCTCCGCCCTTGCCCGCGACGTCAGCTCGACGGCGGTCGAAAACCTGCCGCTCACCTTCGTCTTCCTCCGCCCGGATGGCGTCGAGGATCGCCGCATCGTCACCGATGGCGGCAAGCTGGGCGGCTATAATGTCGATCTTCCGCTGCAGCAGACCTCGATGCGCGGCACCTGGACGATGAATATCTATACCGACCCGAAGGGTTCCTCTATCGGCTCACAGACCTTCCTCGTCGACGATTTCGTGCCGGATCGCATCGAATTCGACATGAAGAGCGACGCCAAGGAGATCGAAGTCGGCCAGCCGACGCCCGTCAATGTCGATGGCCGCTATCTCTATGGCGCACCGGCCGCCGGCCTCAATCTGGAAGGCGAAGTGACGCTGAAGCCGACGCGCCAGAGCGACGCCTACAAAGGCTATCAGTTCGGCCTCGCCGACGAAGGTGCCGGCAAGGCAAACGCCAACAATGACGACGAAGACAGCGGCAGCGGCGACAGCAAGGCCGAGAGCACGCAGGTTCCCCTTGAAGACCTGCAGGCGTTGGATGAAAACGGCAAGACCACCTTCAACGTCACGATCAACGATACGCCTTCGACCACGCAGCTCCTGAACGCCAATATTACGGTGCGCATGCAGGAAGCCGGCGGCCGCGCCGTCGAGCGTTCGCTGACGCTGCCCGTCAAGGCGGACGGTCCGCGCATCGGCATCAAGCCGGAATTCGACGGCGATCTCGGGGAAAACTCCGTCGGCAACTTCCATGTCATCGTTGTCGACGCCAATGGCCAGAAACAGGCCATGCAGGGCCTGACCTGGAAGCTGCTCAGCGTCGAGCGCAATTATCAATGGTACCGCGACGGCAGCAGCTGGAAGTTCGAGCCGATCATGTCCACCAAGCAGGTGGCAGTCGGCACGGTCAATGCTACGACGGACGGCGCGGCCATTTCCATGCCCGTTACCTGGGGCCGCTACCGGCTCGAAGTCTCCACCGCCGACGCGAACGGCCCGGAATCGAGCGTGGAATTCAATGCCGGCTGGTATGTGGCCTCCACCTCGACGGAAACGCCTGACGCGCTTGAGATCGCGCTCGACAAGGAAAGCTACCATGTCGGCGATACGGCGAAGCTGAAGGTCACGTCGCGCTATGCCGGTCAGCTGATGGTGACGGCCGGTTCGGAAACGCTGATCTCGGTCACCAATGCCGATATCGGCGCCAAGGGCGGCGAAGTGGATGTTCCGGTGACGGCGGACTGGGGTGCCGGCACCTATCTGACGGCTACGTTGTTCCGTCCCGGCGATGCCCAGGAGAGCCGCATGCCGATGCGCGCCATCGGCATCAAATGGGCTCCCGTCGACCCCGGCGAGCGCAAGCTGCAGATCAAGATCGACGCGCCGCAGAAGACACTTCCGCGTCAGCCGCTTAATATCGGCCTGCAGGTATCAGGCGCAGGCGCCAATGAGGACGCCTATGTCACGATCGCCGCCGTCGATGTCGGCATCCTCAATCTCACGCGTTATCAGCCGCCGGCACCGGATGACTGGTATTACGGCCAGCGTCAGCTCGGGCTCGAAATCCGCGACATCTACGGTCGCCTCATCGATGGCTCGCTCGGCGCCACCGGCAAGCTACGCACCGGCGGCGACGGCGGACAGGCGGCTTTACAAGCAAGCCCGCCGAAGGAAAAGCTGATCGCGTTCTTCTCCGGTCCCATCAAGCTTGATGCGAATGGGAAGGCCAATGTCAGCTTCGACATTCCGCAGTTCAACGGAACGGCGCGGCTGATGGCGGTTGCCTGGTCGAAGGCCGGCGTCGGTCACGCGACGCAGGACGTCATCATCCGCGATCCTGTCGTCGTCACCGCCAGCCTGCCGAAGTTCCTGGCGCCCGGAGACAAGGCCAACCTGCGTCTCGACGTCGCCAACACCGATTCGCCGGCCGGCGAATACACGCTCGCGGTAACAGGCAATAGCGCCGTGACGGTGGATGCAAACGCTACCCAACAGAAGATCAACCTCGAAACCGGCGGCAAATACGCCATTACGCTGCCACTCACCGGCGGACAGCCGGGCGACGGCACGGTTTCGATCAAGCTGTCGAATGCTTCGGGCATGTCGCTCGATCAATCGGTCGATATCCCGGTTCGTCCGTCGCAGCTGCCGGTCACCGAACGGCGCGCCATCGCGCTTGCCCCCGGCAAGAGCCTGACCGTCAATGCCGACCTTCTCGCCGACAGCGTGCTGCCCGGCGCCTCTGTCAGCGTGAATGTCAGCCGCTCCAGCGCCTTCGACGTGCCGGCGCTGTTGATGAGCCTCAGCCGCTATCCCTATGGCTGCGCGGAACAGACGGCGAGCAGCGCCATGCCGTTGCTCTACTTCAGCGACATGGCCATCAAGAATGGCCTTGCCGATGACGCCGAGATCCAGAAGCGCGTGCAGGATTCGATCTATCGCGAACTGTCCTACCAGTCTTCGACCGGCAGCTTCGGGCTCTGGGGACCGGGCTCGGGCGATCTCTGGCTTGATGCCTACGTCATGGACTTCCTGACCCGCGCCCGCGAGCAGAAGTACAACGTGCCGGACCAGGCGATGGTGCAGGGCCTCGAAAACCTCCAGAATGCGTTGAGCGCCAACACCAACGTCAAGGACAACGGAAACGAAATCGCCTATGCGCTCTATGTGCTCGCGCGCAACAAGAAGGCCTCGATCAGCGATCTGCGTTACTATGCGGACACGATGCTGAACGACTTCCCGACGCCGCTCTCCAAGGCGCATCTGGCTGCGGCTCTCGCGCTCTATGGGGATGCTCAGCGCTCTCGCAACATCTTCGTGGACTCGCTGCAGATGTCGCAGAAGGCGGCAGTCACAAAGGTCAGCTTCGTCCGCTCGGATTACGGCTCGTCGCTGCGCGACGGTGCGGCCGTGCTGGCGTTGGCTGCCGAAAGCCGCCCGGTGCCGCCGATCATTCCGGAACTCGCCAGCGTCGTCGCCAAGGATTGGCAGAGCCGGAAATATACCAGCACCCAGGAACAGACCTGGATGCTGCTCGCCGCCCGCGCCCTGCAGAACGGCGATGACGGCCTGACACTCGACGTCAACGGCGCCGCCCATAGCGGCACCTACATGGCACAGATGTCGGGCGATGCTCTGATGGGCCATCCGCTGACCGTGACCAACACGACGCGCCAGCCGCTGTCGGCTGCCGTAACCACGGTCGCGGCTCCGGTCGCGCAGCTGCCGGCCGGCGGCAACGGCTTCAAGATCGAGCGCAAGTACTATACGCTCGACGGCGAAGAGGCGAATGTCAGCCAGGCACAGCAGAACGAACGCTATGTCGTCGTATTGCACGTGACCGAGGACAATGACTGGCCAAAGCGCATCCTCGTGACCGATCTCCTGCCGGCAGGCTTCGAGATCGATAATCCGAGCATCGTTAACAGCGCCCAGTTGTCGAACTTCGACTGGCTTAGCGAAGTTCAGCCGGCCCATGTCGAATTCCGCAACGACCGCTTTGTCGCCGCCTTCGACCAGGGTTCGGGCGCGGACCGTGACATGACCTTCGCCTATGTCGTGCGCGCCGTAACCCCGGGCGTCTACGATCATCCGGCCGCAAGCGTCGAGGACATGTATCGTCCGCAGTTTTCGGCCCGCACGGCGATGGGCCGCATGGAGGTGCTGGGCGCCCAGCAATAAGAAGCAGACATGAAGGCGCGTTGGAAGATTGCGATCGGCTTTGGAGCCACTGCCGCAACAGTGGTGGCTCTGGTCTTTGGTCTGAGAGCCGCGGACGGAGCCTATCCGCCGCCGCTGGACAATGCCCGCGTGGTCTCGGCCGAGGTGCTCGACGCCAATGGCGATCTCCTGCGCGCCTTTGCCACGCCCGAGGGGCGCTGGCGGCTGAAGACCGGCGTTACCGATGTCGATCCGCAATTTCTGCGCATGCTGGTCGCCTATGAGGACCGGCGTTTCTACGACCACCATGGCGTCGACCCGATGGCGATCGGCCGCGCCTTCCTGCAGCTCGTCACGCATGGCCGCATCGTTTCGGGTGGATCGACGCTTTCGATGCAGGTGGCGCGCCTGATCGAACCGCGCAGCGAACGCTCGATGACGGCGAAGCTTCTGCAGATCGTTCGCGCCATCCAGATCGAGCGCCGGCTGACCAAAGAGCAGATCCTCGACCTCTATCTGACGCATGCGCCCTATGGCGGCAATCTCGAGGGGGTTCGGGCAGCGAGCCTTGCCTATTTCGGCAAGGAGCCGCGACACCTGACGGTCGCACAGGCAGGCTTGCTTGTGGCGCTGCCGCAACTGCCGGAAAAGCGCCGGCCGGACCGCAATCTCGCGGCAGCCCAAGCTGCCCGCCATCGCGTGCTCGAGCGCGCGGCGGTGGCAGCTGTCATCGGCGAAGGCGAAGCGGAGCGCGCTTCGCTTTCACCCATTCCGGCTCAGCGCCGGCAGCTGCCGGCCTATGCCGCGCATGTCGCCGAATTGGCGCTTCGCAAGCAGCCCGGCATTATCAAGCACAAGACGACGCTGCGGCGCGACGTGCAGCAGGGCCTCGAAGCCGTTGCGGATGCGGCGGCAAAGCGGCTCGGGCCGAAGGTGTCGGTCGCGATGATCATGGCCGATGCCAAGACCGGCGAGATCATCGGCGAGGTCGGCTCGGCCAATTATTTCGATTCCTCGCGCGCCGGCTGGGTCGATATGACCCGCGTCCTGCGCTCGCCCGGCTCTACCCTGAAACCTTTCATCTATGGCCTTGCCTTCGAGCAGGGTTATGTGGCGCAGGAAACGATCATCGAGGATCGCCCCGCCGATTTTTACGGCTATCGTCCCCGCAATTTCGACATGAGCTATCAGGGGGACGTCAGCGTGCGCCAGGCGCTGCAGCTGTCGCTCAATGTGCCGGCCGTGCGGCTGCTCGATGCCGTAGGTCCCACGCGGCTGCTGGTGCGCTTTCGCCGCGCCGAGGTGAAGCCGAAGCTGCCACCGAACGAAGCGCCCGGGCTTGCCATCGGCCTTGGCGGCGTCGGTGTGACACTGAAGGACCTCGTGCAGCTCTATGCCGGGCTTGCCAATCGCGGCAAGGCGATGCGGATCGGCGACGGCGTTCAGGACGAGCCGGGACCGATCGAGGGTGAGCCGCTGATGGAGCCGATCGCGGTCTGGAACATCACCGATATTCTCTCCGACATCATCGCGCCGCGCGGCAGCAAGCAGCTCGGCATCGCCTACAAGACCGGCACCAGCTACGGCAACCGCGATGCCTGGTCGATCGGCTATGACGGCGCGCATGTACTCGGCGTCTGGGTCGGCCGTCCGGACAATGGCGCCGTGCCGGGGCTGGCGGGCTATGTTTCCGCCGCTCCCATCCTGTTCGAAGCCTTTGCCAAATCCGGCGTTGCCATAACCCTCTTCCCTGCCGCTCCCATGGGCGCCGTGCGCATCGCGCCGACCGAACTGCCGATCAGTCAGCGGCGCTTTTCCGTGACTGCCGCCGGGCTGCTGGCGGCCTCCAGCCGCGAACCCGCCCCACAGATCGTCTATCCGCCGGAAGGCGCGCGCGTCGATCTCGGCGCCAGCAGCGGCAACGACCAGATCATGCCGCTGGCGCTGAAGCTGCAGGGTGGCAGGGCGCCGTTCCGCTGGCTCGCCAACGGCAAGCCGCTACCCGACATGTCGCGCCGCCGCACCAACCAATGGACGCCCGATGGCGCCGGCTATTCGACGCTGACGGTCATCGATGCGGCAGGGCGCGCAGCAAGCGTGCGGGTTTTTGTCGAATAATATAAGTCAAATCATTGCGCTCACGACCTCGCATTTTTGTCAGCTGCCGGCGTCTATGATATCTTAGGCATAACTCAAACGAGGAATGACGAGATGTCGGAAGAGCAGGCAATCCGTGCGGTCGTTCATCTCTATGTCGATGGCATGGCATTCGCGAATGAGCCGGCACTGCGCAAGGCCTTCCATCCGCGAGCAGCGATCATCGGCAATTACCAGGGCGCGGTGGAATGGATGACGCGGGATGAATTTATCGCGGCGATCGTCGAGGAAGGCAGCGCGCCGCCCGGCACCATACCGCTGATGGAGATCGAGTTGATCGACATCGAAGGCGATGCGGCAACCGTCAAGGTCGTCGACGAATTCGCCGGGATGCGGTTTTCGGACTATCTGTCATTGGTGAAGATCGATGGGCGGTGGAGTGTGGTGAACAAGGTTTATCATCTGCATCGGTAGATGATGCGGCCCGAGGCACGCCTTTTATGCCGAGCGTCTGATACCCCCCTCTGTCGCTGTCGCGACATCTCTCCCACAAGGGGGGAGATTGTTGGGAGTATGCCTCTCTTTATCCGTAAAACAATAAGCTGCAGTTTCTACGGACTCGATATTTCCTTGAGGGACTCGAGCGCCACGAGTTACCAATCTCCCCCCTTGTGGGGGAGATGTCCCGACAGGGACAGAGGGGGGTGTTGCACTATCAGCAAACGCAAGAGCTACTGATAGTGATAAGCCGCTCTACCCTCTCAGCACCCCACCCGTCGACTTCGTGACGTTTGCCACGATCTTCTGGGTCAGCGCCTCGAAATCCTCATCGGTCAGCGTACGCTCTGCCGGCTGGATCTGCACCTCGATGGCGATGGACTTCTTGCCCTCGCCAAGCGATGCGCCCTCGAAAATGTCAAAGACGTTTACACCGGTGACCAGTTTGCGGTCGGCGCCGGCCGCAGCGCGGATGATCGCGCCGGCTTCCACCGACTTGTCGACCACGAAGGCGAAGTCACGCTTGACGGCCTGGAAGGGGGAAAGCTCCAGCGCCGGCTTCGTGCGGGTCGCCTTCTTCTTTGGTTCGGGCATGGCATCGATATAGACTTCGAAGCCGGCGAGAGCACCCGACACGTCGAGCGCTTCCAGCGTCTTCGGATGGAATTCGCCGAAATAGCCGAGCACGACCTTCGGCCCCATCTTGATGGTGCCGGAGCGGCCGGGGTGATACCAGGCCGGCCCGCCCTGCTCGATCTGGATATTGCCCATCGGCAGGCCGCAGGCCTCGATGACGGCCAAAGCGTCGGCCTTGGCGTCGAAGACATCGACCGGCTTGCCGCCGCCCTTGGTGGCGTTCGACCACATACGGCCGGCGCCGACAAGCGTTGCCGTGCCGCGGCGGATGCCGCCGGCAACACGACGCTGGCCCTCGGGCCTATCGTTCTCATAGGTGCCAGAGACTTCGAAGATCGCGACGTCGCCATAGCCTTTGTCGGCATTGCGCTGCGCGGCCGAAAGCAAACCCGGTAGCAGCGAGGGACGCATGTCGGACATATCAGCGGCGATCGGGTTCGCAAGCTTCAGCGCGTTGGAGCCGCCGCCGAAGAGCTTGGCCTGATCTTCCGAGATGAAAGACCAGGTGACCGCTTCCAGCATGCCGCGCGCAGCGAGCGCCCGCTTGGCGGTGCGCGTGCGGATCTGCAGCGTCGTCAGGATCTTGCCGTTCACGGCGGTGTGGCTCGCCAACGGCTGCGGCTTGATATTGTCGACGCCATGGATGCGCATGATCTCTTCGACGAGGTCAGCCTTACCATCGACATCCGGACGCCAGGAGGGAACGGCGACCGAGATGCGCTCGCCGGAACCGGAGACCGAGAAGCCGAGCTTGGTCAGGATGGACTTGCTCTCATCGGCCGAGACTTCGAGGCCGGTCAGGCGCTTGACTTCCGACAGCGGGAAATCGACGACCTTTGCCTCATAGCCCTTGTAACCCTCGACGCGGGCCTTGGCGGCCGTGCCACCACAGCAGGCAAGCACCAGTTCCGTCGTGCGCTCAAGGCCGGGCACCATATATTCCGGATCGACACCGCGCTCGAAACGATAGCGCGCATCGGTGATGATGCCGAGGCTGCGGCCGCTCTTGGCGATGTTCATCGGGTCCCAGAGCGCCGATTCGATCAGCACGTCCGTGGTGTTCTCGTCACAGCCGGAATGCTCGCCGCCCATGATGCCGCCGATCGATTCGACGCCGTTGTCATCGGCGATGACGACGTTACTGGGGTTGAGCTTGTATTCGCGCTCATCGAGCGCCAGCACGGTTTCGCCGTCCCTGGCGCGGCGCACGACCAGATTGCCCTTGACCTTGGCGGCGTCGAAGACATGCATCGGCCGGCCCTGATCGAAGGTCATGTAGTTGGTGATATCGACCAGCGCGCTGATCGGACGGAGACCGATGGCGAGCAGGCGCTGCTGCATCCACTTCGGGCTCGGACCGTTCTTGACGCCGCGCACGAGGCGCAGCGAAAAGCCGGGGCACAGGCGCGCATCATCCAGCTCGATCTTCAGCTCGGTCGGCGTTTCGCCCTGGACAGGAAAGGTTGGCGTGAGGCGAGGCTTCAGGGTGCCAAGGCCGGAGGCGGCAAGATCGCGGGCGATGCCATAGACACCGGTACAATCCGGACGGTTCGGCGTCAGGTTGATCTCGATGACCGGATCGTCAAGACCGGCATAGGCGGCAAAGCTCGTGCCAACAGGCGCATCTTCCGGAAGGTCGATAATGCCGTCATGGCTGTCCGAAATTTCCAGCTCCTTTTCCGAGCACATCATGCCGCGGCTTTCGACACCGCGGATGTTGCCAATGGCGAGCGTCACATCGATACCAGGAACATAGGTGCCGGGGGCAGCGAAGGCACCGACGAGGCCGGCGCGCGCATTCGGTGCGCCGCAGACGACCTGAACGGGCGCACCGCTGCCGGTATCGACCATCAGCACCTTCAGGCGATCGGCCTGGGGATGCTTTTCTGCCGAGAGAACCTTGGCGATGACGAAGGGCTTGAACGCCGCCTTGTCGTCGACCTCTTCCACTTCCAGCCCGATCATCGTCAGGCGGGCGCAGATCTCGTCGAGCGTGGCGTCGGTTTCCAGATGCTCTTTCAGCCAGGAGAGTGTGAATTTCATGTGCTTTATCCCTTCCTTACGCGCTCAGGCCGCCGAACAGCGTCGGCATGTCGAGCGGGCGGAAGCCATAGTGGTTCATCCAGCGGACATCGGCGTTGAAGAAGTCGCGCAGGTCGGGCATGCCGTATTTCAGCATGGCAATACGATCGAGGCCCATGCCCCAGGCAAAGCCCTGATATTCGTCCGGATCGAGACCGCCATAGCGCAGTACGTTCGGATGCACCATGCCGCAGCCGAGGATTTCCATCCAATCGGTGCCTTCGCCGAACTTGACGATCGGGCCGGAGCGGTCGCACTGGATATCCACTTCGAAGGACGGCTCCGTGAAGGGGAAGAAGGACGGGCGGAAGCGCATCGTCACATTGTCGACCTCGAAGAAGGTCTTGCAGAACTCTTCGAGCACCCAGCGGATGTTGGCGACGTTCGCCGTCTTGTCGATGACGAGGCCTTCGACCTGATGGAACATCGGTGAATGCGTGGCGTCCGAATCCTGGCGGTAGGTTTTTCCCGGGATGATGATGCGGATTGGCGGCTTCTGCGCTTCCATGGTGCGCACCTGCACCGGCGAGGTGTGCGTGCGCAGCACCTTGCGCTCACCCTTTTCATCCGGCTGGAAGAAGAAGGTGTCGTGCATTTCGCGGGCCGGATGTCCTTCCGGGAAGTTCAGCGCCGTGAAGTTATAATAATCGGTCTCGACATCGGGACCTTCGGCGATCGAGAAGCCCATGTCGCCGAAGATGGCGGTGATTTCGTCGACGATCTGGCTGATCGGGTGAATGCGGCCGCGTTCGGCCGGCGAGGAGCGAACCGGCAGGCTGACATCGACGGTCTCCGCCTTCAGCTTCGCCTCGATCGCCGCATCGCGCAACTCGCCCTTGCGGGCGTTAATGGCATCGGTGACGGAATTCTTGAGAGCATTGATGGCCGCGCCGCGTGTCTGCCGTTCTTCCGGCGACATCGAGCCCAGCGTCTTCAGCAGTTCAGAAACCGAGCCCTTCTTGCCGAGCGCAGCAACCCTGACCGCCTCGATCGCCTGCTCGTCGTTCGCCGCGGCCACCTCGGCCATGAGTTGGGTTTCAAGTGTTACGAGTTCCGTCATCTGGTCCTGCCTTGCGGACCAGGGGCCATCGGGCTCTCAGTCCACGGAATAAGTGGTGAACGCATGCATCAGAAAGCTTGTCGCAACGATGAAGCGCTGGAGATCACTACCCATGTGCACGCGGCCAATCAACCGGGCAAAGAACAAAAAACCGCCTAGAAAGCGAATCATGCGCTGAAGCTCGGCGCGCGCAGCCGCTGGTGCCTGCTCCGACCAGGCTTCATAGGCTCTGTTCTGCGTCGCAAGCCCGAGGCGAGCGCCGGTTGCGATCTGCAGGAAGAGCAGCCAAATATCACGGGCCTGCGCCACTGCAAGCGACATGACTGTCTGCGGGTCCTCCTCGAAATCCATGAAGCCAAGCCGATCGCCGGCGAAGAACATGTCGCGCGGATAGGGCCTGCCATGACAAAGCCCCTTGGCATGCAGCCGGCCGAGCTCGGCAGCGCAAGCGACCATGAGTTCATCGTGAGCAGCGGGATCGCTCTCCTTCAGCTGCGCAAGGCGGCGCTGAACCGTGATCCCGGCGTCCGCAAGAACAAGCGCGCCATTCGAAGCGTAGAGAACCTCCGGAACGGCTACACCCCGCTGCCTGAACAAGCCGATGCGCTGCATTTCCCGCTCGGCCATCTGCCGCGCAGACAGATAGGCGCAGGGGCGCAGGAAGGCGAGCGGGACAATGCGTGAAAAGACCCTCTGCAGATGACGCCAGGTAGAGGGTTTCTTCGTGCCGTATCGCTTGATCCAGACCTGACAGGCAGAAAGGGCAACTCGCTCGACACGGCTGGAACCGTTCACCAGCACCGTCAGCAAGGCCTCTATGTCCTTACCGTTCAGATTGGGTATGAAGTTCAGTTCCGCAGTCTTGCCATTCAACAATTTCACCCATTCCCGATACCGGGAATCCTCAAGGTGACTATCGCAAATTGATTGTATTGCAAAAAATACAAAACCCGCGCTAGTTACACAAGCGCGGGTTTCATAAATATGACAAAAACTGTCTAGTAGACGCTCTTAGCCAACGGCGGCTTCGAACTCGTTCTTCGTGCCAGCGTCCTTGAGGTACTCAAGTGCCTTCTTGGAGGCAGCGACGAGGGCGCCGAAAGCTTCCGGCTCATGGATTGCCATGTCGGAGAGAACCTTGCGGTCGACTTCGATGCCAGCCTTGTTCAGACCGTCGATAAAGCGGCCGTAGGTCAGGCCGAATTCGCGGACGGCAGCGTTGATGCGCTGGATCCAGAGGGCGCGGAAGTTGCGCTTGTTGACCTTGCGGTCGCGGTAAGCGTACTGCTTGGAACGGTCGACGGCGGCCTTGGCGGTACGGATGGTGTTCTTGCGGCGGCCGTAGAAGCCCTTGGCTGCCTTCAGAACCTTCTTGTGCTTGGCGTGGGCGGTAACGCCTCTTTTTACGCGTGCCATTTCATGATCTCCTTAGTCTATAGCGTTACGAATAGTCTTAGAGACCGTTCGGCAAGTAGTTCTTGACAACCTTACGGCCATCCGGTTCTGCGAGAACCATGGTGCCGCGGGCATCGCGAATGAACTTGTTGCTACGCTTGATCATGCCGTGGCGCTTGCCAGCAGCGGCTGCCTTGACCTTGCCGGATGCGGTGATCTTGAACCGCTTCTTGGCAGAGGACTTCGTCTTCATCTTGGGCATTTTGCTACTCCTTCGATGCTTCCTGGCGCGCTTTGCTTAAAGCCCTTCCCACAGATCCGGACTGGCCGGGCTGCAACAAGGTGCCGGAGCGTTTGTTGTTGAACGGCGGATACGGTGACGAACCGCTCCACCAGCATTCTGAACTGCCACGGCATGCCCTGCCGGTCAGTTCGGACGCGCGCTTATAACCGCACTTGCCCCGAAGTGCAACGGTGCGAATGCGGGAATCTTTGCAGATCGATGACAGGCATCGACCCCTGCCGCAGAAAAGGAAAAAGCCGTCCAAGGGACGGCTCCGGCCTCTCTACTCCGACTTGCGCCTCACTTCGGCGCAAGCACCATCATCATCTGGCGGCCTTCGAGCTTGGGCTCGGCCTCTACCTTGGCAATCTCGATCGTATCTTCCTTGACCTGCTGAAGCAGCTTCATGCCAAGTTCCTGATGGGCCATTTCGCGGCCGCGGAACTTCAAGGTCACCTTCACCTTGTCGCCTTCTTCAAAGAAACGACCGATCGCCTTCATCTTCACCTCATAGTCATGGGTGTCGATGTTGGGACGCATCTTAATTTCTTTGACTTCGACGATCTTCTGCTTCTTGCGCGCCTCGGCGGCCTTCTTCTGGTTGGCGTATTTCAGCTTGCCCAGATCGAGGATCTTGCACACAGGCGGTTCAGCATTGGGGGAAATCTCTACCAGATCGAGACCGGCCTCCTCTGCCATTCTCAATGCCTGGTCGGTCGGGACGATGCCCATATTCTGGCCGTCAGCCGTAATGAGCTGAACTTTGGGAATGCGAATTTCCCTGTTGGAACGCGGCCCGTCCTTTACGGGCGCGTCGGCTTTAAAAGGTCTGCGAATGGTCGTATTCTCCACGAATTGTTTCGGATAGCTGCAGCCTCTCGCTCCCCGTCGGCGCAACTGACGGAAATGTCGTAAAAGCTGTGTTGAAGTCAATAGCATGACAGCAGGAAAAAAGCACCTCCCGCGTGTCAATGGAGTGTCCTGGAAGCGCGAGATGCGCGAAGGACACAGTATCCTTCTCCCTTTATATAGAAACTACAGCGAAAAGATCGAGGATTTTTCAGGTCACGCGGACGCGAATCTGTTCTATAGGGCAGAAAATCCGGGAGTTTTCCATGTCCGAGACCGCCACATCCATCCAACAGACCTTCCTTCCCGTTGGCACGGGCGAGAGCGAGCGCCAGATCGCCATCATCGAGCGCACCGCCGGCAAGGGTGCCAGGAATGTCAGCTTCGTCTGGTTGTCCGGCTATCGATCCGACATGAGCGGCACCAAGGCCGTGGAGCTGGATGCGCTGGCGGAGCGGCTTGGTGTCGGCTGTATTCGCTTCGACTATTCCGGCCACGGGCAGTCCGGCGGCAAGTTCACCAACGGCACGATTTCGCGCTGGCTGGAAGAGGCACTTGCCGTCATCGATCATACCAAACCGAAGAAGATCATTCTCGTCGGCTCGTCGATGGGCGGCTGGATCGCGCTCAGGGTCATCCAGGAACTGCGCAAACGCAAAAAGACAGCCGCCATCGCCGGCCTCGTGCTTATCGCGCCTGCTCCCGATTTCACCATCGATCTCATCGAGCCGAACCTTTCCGATGTCGAGCGGCGCTCGCTGGCGGAACGCGGCTATTTCGAGGAGCCTTCGGAATACAGCCCCGAGCCGAACATCTTCACGCGCGCCCTCATCGAGGACGGCCGCGCCAATCGCGTGCTGACCGGCATCATCGAGACTCGCTGCCCGGTACATATATTGCAGGGTATGCAGGATGCAGACGTGCCTTTCTCGCATTCGTTAAAGCTGGTCGAGCATCTGCCGGCGGACGATGTCGTGTTAACGCTTGTGCGCGACGGCGATCATCGCCTGTCGCGGCCGCAGGACATCGAGCGCATGCTCGCTGTGGCCGAGACGTTGGCGCTACATAAAGCGCCATAAAAACAAATAGATATCTGCAAAATTCTCAGCGCGCTGGCCCCTTTTCCGGCGGCCTCGGGGGCGCGCTTGCGTAATCGCAGGCAGCAGGAAATTATGGCAACTATCTCCTTGATTGTGCCGAAATTAACCATAGGAGCCGGTTCCGGTGTT
The DNA here is from genome assembly GCF_057784475.1 of Martinezella sp. CNPSo 3795. Lineage (NCBI taxonomy): Bacteria > Pseudomonadati > Pseudomonadota > Alphaproteobacteria > Hyphomicrobiales > Rhizobiaceae > Martinezella > Martinezella sp. CNPSo 3795. Next base: position 435,332 of record NZ_JBXSOQ010000005.1, read on the forward strand.
AACACTTAAGTAACGATTGACTTCGCGCACCCCCCTACATTAACAATTTGTTAACAAATGCAGGGACGATACAAGGATAGTGGGCGTGCGTATTAAGGGCTTGTTGATTGCCTTCGCTGCTATAGTTGCGATGTCGTCGGCGGCGATGCCGGCACCTCAGCAGGGTGTTTCGATGACCGTCGGCAACGTGACCTCCCAGCCGATCGGACACTACGACTTCTGTCAGAGACATACCGACGAATGCGGTCCGACCCGTAATGTCGGTCCCGTCGACATGAACGCGGCCGCCTGGGCTCTTGTCAACCAGATCAACCTGCGCGTCAACAAGACGATCCGCCCGGCGACCGACATGGAAGTCTACGGCCAGGAGGAATATTGGGAATATCCGAAGACCGCTGGCGACTGCGAGGATTTTGCCCTGCTGAAGCGCAAGCTCCTCATCCAGAGCGGCATTTCCGCCTCCAACCTGTTGATGACGGTCGTTCGCAAGCCTGATGGCGAAGGACATGCGGTGCTGACGCTGCGCACCAAGCAGGGCGATTTTATCCTCGACAACCTTGAGGACGAGATCAAGGTCTGGACCAAAACTCCCTATTCCTATCTGAAGCGTCAGGCGAGCTTCAATGCCGGCCGCTGGGTCACCATCGAGAACGGCAACGACGTCCTGGTTGGCGCCGTCAAGTAAGCGCGAGCTAATTTCTCGTTACACAAGAAGGCCGGCCCATCGGACCGGCCTTTCGCTTTTTCGTCTTGTAATAAGACCCGTCCTCACTCCTGTGTGCGGACGAATTTGCTACCAGCACGAGCGTCAAGAGTTCTTATGGCTCTGCTGGCCGGCCTTGACGTGCTGCTCGTGGGTGCCGCCGCGTGAGCTGGCAGAGTGCTGCTCACGGGAGCCGGTGGACGAAGCATTCCTGGTGTTGTCATTGTCCATGCGCTTGTGGCTTTGCTGGCCAGCCTTCACATGCTGCTCGTGGGTTCCACCTTGGTTTGCCATTGGATCATCTCCTTTGGTTTGCAGACGAGGCCAAGAGCGGCCTCGTGTTGCTAACCGGTGGCGGCGGAAGGCGTTCCGAAGTTTAACATTTCGTGATCTCGGAGTGTCTTTGCCCTTCCGGATGCGACAAAACATTGCCCATCCCTCACCGCCGGCCTTTCGTTTGGGCTCGGGGCGTTCGGCGCTCGAAACGATTCACCGGATCGTTTCGTCGGCTATGCCGAACGCGTCTCACCCATTTCCGATCAGAATGCCGGCACCCAGCACCAGCGAGCCGCCGAGGACGACCTGGAAGGCAGCCCGCAGGAACGGCGTCTCCATATATTTGTTCTGGATGAAGGCGATGGCCCAAAGCTCGAAGAAGACGACGATTGCGGCCGTAATCGTCGCGGTCCAGAAATGCGGGATAAGGTAGGGCAGCGCATGGCCAAGGCCGCCGAGCGCGGTCATGATGCCGCAGGCAAGGCCGCGCTTGATCGGCGAACCGCGACCGGAGATCTTGCCGTCGTCATGGGCTGCCTCGGTGAAACCCATGGAGATACCGGCGCCGACCGAAGCCGAAAGGCCGACGAGAAAGGTCTGCCAGGTCTGCTGCGTGGCGAAGGCGGCGGCAAAGATCGGCGCGAGCGTGGAGACAGAGCCATCCATCAGCCCGGCGAGACCCGGCTGCACATAGGTCAGCACGAACTGGCGGCGCGCCTGTGCATCTTCCTCGTGCTTGACCTCTTCCGGCGTATGCTTCTCGCCAAGCAGGCGGGCAACATCTTCATGACCCTGCTCGGCAAGTGCGAGATCGCCGAGAAGCTGGCGCGTCGAGGCATCGGATACCTGCTTGGCTGCTTCGACATAGAAATTATAGGCCTGCTGCTCCATCGCCTCGGCCTCGTCGCGCATGGCATCGAGGGAGAGGTTCTTGCGCAGCCAATCGGGTTTGCGCTCGTAAAAGCCGCGCACATGCTCGCGCCTGATCAGCGGGATACGCTCGCCGAAGCGGCGGCGGTGCATGTCGATCAATGTCTTGCGATGCGTATCCTCGACCTCGGCCATGTCCTCGAAAACCTTGGCGGACTCGGGATAATGCGGGCGGAGCGTATCGGCATAGGCGAGATAAATGCGTGAATCGTCTTCCTCTGCCGCAATGGCAATCGCCAGAATCTCCTGTTCGGAAAGAGAGGTGAAGGGACGTTTCGACGGGCGGAATAAGCCTAGCAGCATCGGGGCAACCTCATAACTTTAGAATTATTCTAATTCTAAAGTCGGCAATTGCGCTGGTCAAGCACGGAGACGTCATTGCGGAGGGAAAATCGTGCCGGAAAATTTGTGGCCCGCCGAACGGGGCCGCGGAAAATAGTAACGCGACTTTGACAGATTGCCGCAACATCTCCATGACGTCTTGGTCGCGCTGAGAAATTGCATACATAGGGACCTGAAAGACGTCGGAGCAGCGGTTCTCCACGCGCCGGCACTCGGAGAATATTATGGAAAACGAGATACAGGCTAGCGCCGCCCATCTGGCCGGCATCCGCGAAAGGGCCGAGGCGGAGATGGCGCGGATGGGCATCGATCCCGCCTTCATCGACAGGCTGGTCGACACGTTCTATGGGCGCGTTCAGGCGCATCCCCGGCTCGGACCGGTCTTCGACGGGCGCCTTGCCGGGCGCTGGCCCGACCACATGGAAAAGATGAAGCGCTTCTGGTCCTCCGTTGCCTTCAAGAACGGCGCCTATGGCGGCAAACCGGTCCAGGCGCATCTCGGCGTCGAGGGCATGGCCGCCGACCTCTTTCCAGAATGGCTGGCGCTTTTCTCCGAAACCCTTGCCGATATCGCGCCTTCCAAAGAGGCAAGAGACTGGTTCATGGCGACGGCCGAGCGCATCGCCAAGAGCCTGACGCTCTCACTCTTCTATAATCCAGCGCTGGACGATCCCGCGAGAACGACGGCTTAAGGCAGGCCGCGCGAAAATACGGCGGCAAGTCACTTCAAACTCGCCGCCACAAGATCACGCAGCGCCTATGCATGTGCTTTGCGATAGGCCGTGACCGCAAGCCAGATTGCGGAAAGCAGGAAATAGAAGGCTCCGAACGCCGCGTAGGGGACGATATCCAGAATGGTCGGCTCGACCGTGCCGAGGGATCGGCTGAGCATGAAACCGCCAGCAAGCGCCGACTGCGCGCCGCTCAGGATCATTACCCATTGAGCGCCGTAGATACGCCAGCGCCTCACGCCGGTGTAGAGTTGCAGCAAGCCCGAGAGGATCGCCCAAGCCCCAAACACGGCCAGGACGGCATAGGTGCTATTGTAGGCGGCCACGACAACGGCGAGCGCCGTGACGATGCTGACGACAACATTCAACGCCTGGGACGGATTGACCTTCAGGCCGCCGTTAACCCGGGCGTCGACCAGATTGGCGAGGGCATCCCAGACAGGATAGATCACCAGCAGAAACGCGGCGGATGGCGGTTTTGCGCTGAGGAAGATCGCGGCTGCAATCCAGACGATCGAGAACAGGGCACGTGTAAAATAGTAGGATTGCAGCCAGTTGGGCTGCGATGAAATGCGACTTTGCATCGGGAGGCTCCTTGTATTTACCTACCTACTAGTAGGAAGATACACTCAGTAAGTCAACACAGGCTCGAACACCGTTTCGTGAGAGCCAGAAGTGGTGCGGCAATCTTGACAACCAGCCTACCAAAAGGTAGGCAGCGATATGAAATCAATAACTTCCACTTCAGAAAAAATTCTCGACATCGCACAGGCTCTTATCGTGGCCGGAGGCTACAACGGCTTCAGCTATGCCGACATCTCCGCTGCGATCGGCATCCGGAAGGCAAGCATCCACCATCACTTTCCGACAAAGGCCGAACTAGTTTCGGTGCTGGTGGGCCGTTACAGGCAGCAGACGGAAGCGGGTCTGAAGTCTTTGCGCGAAAGCATCTCGAGCCCCGCTGAACAGCTGCAGGCCTATGTGAGCTACTGGCACTCATGCATTCGGGACGCCTCCCTGCCCTTCTGCGTCTGTGCGATGCTTGCCAGCGAGATGCAGATGCTGCCGGAAGAGGTCGCATCCCAGGTGCGAGGCCATTTTCATAGCCTCGCCGTATGGCTTACGTCGGTGCTGCAGGCGGGAAGCGAGAATGGCCTCTTCCGGCTGAACAAACGGCCCGAGGAAGAGGCGCAAATCCTGATGGCCTCGGTTCATGGAGCAATGCTCTCGGCGAGAGCTTTCGGCGATCCAGAACTGTTCATCGCAATCGTTGCACCCCAGATCGCCAGGCTTCAAGCCGCGGATTGACGGAGAGTTGCCGGGCCAAACTCAAAGCAACGACGGCTTACCCCCCGCCAGTCTTAGCCTTTCGCAGCGAAGATCGTCGCCCCGATACTGGCTGCAACAACAAGCGCGGTGCCGAACATCTGAGACGGCGTCATCGGCTGCGACAGGATGACGAAGCCGGCAAAGGCGCCGATGGCAGGCTCGAGGCTCATGAGGATGCCGAAGGACGAGGTGGGCATGCGCCGCAGCGCCACCATTTCCAGCACATAGGGCATCAGCGGAACGAGCAGCGCAAGCCCGGCTATTTCGAGCAGGCCGAAGGCCGTCAGATGCGGGACAGCCGAGGCAAAGCCGAAGGGGGTGGAAACGACCGCTGCAACCAGCAGCGACATGGAAAGCCCCTCGAGGCCCTGAAAGGCATTGCCGACCTTCTTCGTCAAAAGAATGTAGCAGGCCCAGCCCGCGCCTGCGCCGATGGCAAAGAGAATGCCGGGGAGATTGCCGACCCATTCTTCGCCATCATAGGCCAGGAGCAGAACGCCGATTGCCGCAAGGATTGGCCAGAGAAGTTGGCGGCTGAGTCCGAAGCCGAGGGTCGCAACCAGCAGCGGCCCGAGAAATTCGATGGCGACGGCAAGCCCTAGGGGAATGCGCGCGATTGCCGAAAAGAAAGAAGTCGTCATCAGCGCCGAGACTGTGCCGAGCGCCAGCACGCCGAGCCATTGCGAGCGGCTGTAGCTCGTGATCTTCGGGCGAACGATGATCGCCAACGCGATGGAGGCGAAGACGAGCCGCAGCCACGTTGCGCCCGCCGGCCCATAGGCGTTGATGATCGGAGCCGACAGGGCCGAGCCGAACTGGATTGACGACATCGACATCACGCACATCAGCACGCCGGCAGCAATGCCGCCGGTCGATGGCGCGACATCCGGATGCGGCATCAGCCCCGCGCCGCCATCCGATCCACTGTCGACAAGCTTCTGTTCCATAAACACCCCCAACTAGGCGGCGTTTTAGAGGCGTGGCCATGCAGTGGCAAATTCAAACTTTTCATCCTGCGATCAGGCACTTTGATGCAAGACGCCTCAGGCTTCGAGACCCTTCAGCACATTGGCGACGTTCAGCCCGATCTCGGGCACGCCATAGCCACCCTCCATGCAGACGAGGACGGGCAGGCCTGCGGCAGCAACCCGCTCGCCCATGCGGATGAAGTCCTGCGATGTCAGCCTGAAGAAGGAGATCGGATCGCGCTCGAACGTATCGACACCGAGTGAAAGCACGATCGCCTCCGCACCGAAGGCCTTGATGCGGGCAAGCGCATCGTCGAGCGCCGCCGACCAGACCTCCCAAAGCGTGCCGCGCGGCATGGGGTAATTGCGGTTGGCGCCCAAGCCCTCACCCTCGCCTTCCTCATCAGCATGGCCAAGGAAATAGGGAAAGGCGTGGATGGGATCACCATGCAAGGACGCTGTGAAAACATCGCCGCGTCGGTAGAAAAGGTCCTGCGTGCCGTTGCCGTGATGGAAATCGACATCGAGCACCGCCACCTTGGCCGCGCCGTGATCACGCAGCCGCTGCGCCGCGACGCCGGCATTGTTGATGAAGCAATAACCGCCGAAGAGATCGATGCCGGCATGATGGCCGGGCGGCCGGCAAAGTGCGAAGACGAAGCGGTTGCCGGCGTTGAGCCAGTCGGCGCCTGTCAGAGCGCAGCGCATGGAAGCGAGCGCCGCCTCATAGGACCCTTTCGTGATCGAGGTATCGGCCGCGTTGGCATAATGGCCGATCATGCCGACGATATTGTCAGGCACGCGCTGGCTGGTGCGCCTGACGGGAAAGGAATTGGCGATCGCCTCACCCGTATAGCCGGCGGCGACCCAGCGCTCCCAGACCGCGCCGAGAAAATCGAGATAGGCCGGATCATGCACCTTTCGCGCCGTTTCCAGCCCGTGGGCATGAGGTGCAACCACATCGGCAAAGCCGGCTTCCTTCACGGCGGCAAGGATCCATTCGGCGCGGAAGGGCGCCTCGAAGGGTGTGACGAGCTGGCCATCATGCAGCTCGGTCTTCGCGTCTCTGAGCTTGTGATCCTCCGAATAGATGACCCGCATGTTCGCCTCCCCATCGCCCACTTAGTTCTGCTGATGACACGAAGGCTTACATGCATCGCGTCCGAGAAAAAAGGGTGACATGCAATCTTGAATGCTGCTGCAAACAACTGCACCTTCCGCCTGCGTTTGAGGAATTGGAGGCGGCCGCATGAAACTCCTGATGGTCGATGTCGACGGCGTGTTGGTGCACGGCCGGCCAAGTGACGGATTGCCGCTGTTCACCTATCTGGAGCGCGATCTGGGCTTGCGGCTGGATGTGCTTCAACAGGCATTCTTCAAAACCTGCTGGGTCGATATCGTCACCGGCCGCGATGCGCTGGAGCCGAAGCTTGCAGAAGTTCTCGGCAAAATCGCTCCTCATCTCAGTGCCCGAACGCTGATCGACTACTGGTTCGAGAATGACTCCCGCCTGGACCACGACCTGCTCGACGATCTCGCCGCCCTGCGGGCCGGGGGAACGAGGATGTTCCTTGCGACCAATCAGGAGCATATGCGCGCCGCCTATCTGATGGGCGAACTCGGGCTCTCCTCCCGCTTCGACGGCATCTTCTATTCTGCCGCCCTCGGCTATCAGAAGCCAGCAGCCGAATTCTTCCGGCTGGCAACCGAACGTGTCGGGATATCCGCAAGCGAGATCGGCTTCATTGATGATGTGGAGGCCAATATCGAGGCCGCGCGGCACTTCGGCTGGAAGGCGATGCAATGGACAGCGGGATCGACATTGCAAGACGCCATTGCCGCCTTCTCAGCCTGAATAGCCTTCTCAGGCTGCAATGCGCTTATAGAAAATGGTCGTGTCGCAAAGGCCGCCCTCCGGCCACATCGCATAATCCGGCACGACGCCGACGCGCTGCCAGCCGAGGCGCGGATAGATCGCCTCGGCATCGCTGCCGGTTGCCGTATCGAGCACAAGCAGGGTCTTGCCGATACGGGCTGCCTCGCGCTCAGCGGCCTCCATCAAGAGGCGGGCAAGGCCCTTACCCCGCGCGGATCGGTGCACCAGCAACTTCTTGAGATCGCCGCGATGGGGCTGGTTCGGCATCTGGGCTGCGCCCACCTGCACCGTGCCTACGACCCTGCCCTCGATCACGGCGACAAAAAGCAATGTCCCGCCGCTTTCGACGCTGTCTGCGACGCTCTGCCAATAAGGCAATGCGTCGGCAGGCATATAAGGCTGCATGAAGCCGACGGAAGCGCCGCCATTGACGCAATCGGCAAGCACATCGCAGAGATCCCGCAGGACAGTGCGAGCCTCAACGGCGGAGAGAAGACGAATATCGGGCATGAGAAGGTCCTTGGGTTTATGAACGGCCGCGATCGAGGATGACGCTGTAGCGCGCCGGCACCTCGCCGGGATTGTGGAAGGCGTGGCCATCTCCGACGCCCATGAAGAGGCAATCGCCAGGCATGAGGCGGTGCACGATGTCGCGGTGCGTCACCTCCATTTCGCCCTCGAACAGCCAGACATGCTGGGTCATGCCGGCACTTGCCGAATTCGGCGGGAAGATGACGCGCGCGCCGGCGGGGAAGATGACTTCGACGACATCGACATTCGAGTCGGTTCCCGGCGGCGAGACGGCGCGTCTGACATAGCCGGTTCCCGGGTCGCGCCAGATCGCCTGCTGATCGCGGCGGGCAAGCGGCGACACCTCCTTGTCCTCCTCGGCAAAAAAGGCCGAAAGCGAAAGTCCAAGCGCTGCGCAGAGCCGCGACAATAGCGAGGCCGTCGGGCTCGCCTCCGCCCGCTCGATGCGCGAGATCATGGCACGGCTGACGGCCGAGGCATTGGCAAGCTCATCCAGCGTCAGGCCGCGGGCGATGCGCAGCTCCTTGATGCGCGCACCGATCGCCAGTTCCAGATCATCATCCGCCATGACTCATGTCTCACGCTTCGTGATTCTACTATATGAGAAATACATGATCTCATGATGGAATCAAGAGCATTGTGACACTCGGCAGCTGCGAGCCAGAAAAGGCTAACATAACGTGAAGATACCAGCCAAAGCCCCGCTTTTCCGCTTTGCGGCGCGGGGCGGCGCTGCTATATGGCGCGCATGAGCACCAATTCCACCACTCCGCTTTCGCATATCCGCAACTTCTCGATCGTGGCCCATATCGACCACGGCAAATCGACGTTGGCCGACCGCCTGATCCAGACAACGGGCGGCCTTGCCGAGCGCGAGATGTCGGAGCAGGTGCTTGATAATATGGAGATCGAGCGCGAGCGCGGTATCACCATCAAGGCCCAGACCGTGCGCCTGCACTACAAGGCTCAGAACGGCGAGACCTATATCCTCAACCTGATCGACACGCCCGGACACGTCGACTTCGCCTATGAAGTCTCGCGCTCGCTATCGGCCTGCGAGGGCTCGCTGCTTGTCGTCGACGCCTCTCAGGGTGTTGAAGCGCAGACGCTTGCCAACGTCTATCAGGCGATCGACAACAATCACGAGCTTGTCACCGTCCTCAACAAGATCGACCTGCCGGCAGCCGAACCCGACCGCATCAAGGAACAGATTGAGGAAGTGATCGGCATCGACGCCTCGGATGCCGTGCTGATTTCGGCCAAGACCGGCCTCGGCATTCCCGACGTTCTCGAAGCCATCGTGCACAAGCTGCCGGCGCCGAAAAGCGCGGGCGGCGAGAAGGCGCCGCTGAAGGCGCTGCTGGTCGACAGCTGGTACGACACCTATCTCGGCGTCATGGTTCTCGTGCGCATCATCGACGGCACGCTGACCAAGGGCCAGACCATCCGCATGATGGGCACGGACGCGAAGTACCAGATCGAGCGTGTCGGTGTTCTCACGCCGAAGATGGTCGCCGTTGACAGCCTAGGCCCCGGCGAGATCGGCTTCATCACCGCTTCGATCAAGGAAGTGGCCGACACCCGCGTCGGCGATACCATCACCGAGGACAAGCGTCCGACTGCCGAGGCTCTTCCGGGCTTCAAGCCAGCGCAGCCTGTCGTGTTCTGTGGCCTCTTCCCTGTCGATGCCGCCGATTTCGAGGATCTGCGTTCCGCCATGGGCAAGCTGCGCCTCAACGACGCCAGCTTCTCCTTCGAAATGGAATCGTCTGCCGCTCTCGGCTTCGGCTTCCGCTGCGGCTTCCTCGGCCTCTTGCATCTGGAAATCATCCAGGAGCGCCTGGAGCGCGAATTCAATCTCGACCTGATCGCGACGGCCCCTTCGGTCGTCTATCAACTCACCATGACCGACGGCACCGAGATCGAGCTGCACAATCCGGCCGACATGCCCGACGTCGTCAAGATTGCCGAATTCCGCGAGCCGTGGATCAAGGCGACGATCCTGACGCCGGACGATTATCTCGGCTCGATCCTGAAGCTTTGCCAGGACCGCCGCGGCATCCAGACCGAGCTGACCTATGTCGGCAACCGCGCCATGATCACCTACGATCTGCCGCTCAACGAAGTCGTCTTCGACTTCTACGACCGCCTGAAGTCGATTTCCAAGGGCTATGCCTCCTTCGACTACAGCCTGACCGACTATCGCGAGAGCGATCTGGTCAAGATGTCGATCCTCGTCAATGCCGAGCCGGTGGATGCGCTCTCCATGCTCGTGCACCGCTCCGCCGCCGAGAAGCGCGGCCGCGTCATGTGCGAGAAGCTGAAGGACCTGATCCCGCAGCATATGTTCCAGATCCCGATCCAGGCCGCCATCGGCGGGCGCATCATCGCTCGCGAGACGGTGAAGGCGCTGCGCAAGGACGTGACCGCCAAGTGCTACGGCGGCGACGCCACCCGCAAGCGCAAGCTGCTCGACAAGCAGAAGGAAGGCAAGAAGCGCATGCGGCAGTTCGGCAAGGTCGAAATCCCGCAGGAAGCGTTTATTGCCGCTCTGAAGATGGGGGATGAGTGAGCGACTCGAAGAGCGGTACCTCACCTCCCATTGAAGATAAGGCCGCTCGCGTCAGCAAGATTGAGCGCGAGCGTCTCTGGTTGATCGAAAATGCCGAGGCGATTGCAAAGGCAAATGCCTATGTCGAAAGACATGGTTTGCCTTTTGCACGATACCGTCAGTTCTGACAGCGGGCTTCACCACGTCAGCCTTACCCCTGCCCCATATACTCCTTCGTCAGCCCTTCATACTCCTCCATCGCCGGGAGCGCGGCAAAGCTGTGCTTGGCCGGCGTCGTCACCCATGGTAGCTTTTCGCTCGTCCAGGTCTCCATGAAGGGCGTGAACCAGGTGGCGTCGTCGAGCATGGTGGCGCGGACATTGACGAACCAGTCGACGCCTTCGAGCTTCGTAAATAGCCAGCTCATGCAATGCGGGCAGAAATAGTGATGGATGACATCGCCGTGCAAGCCGCCGATGACAGGCTCGCCTTGCGTCACCTCGAAGCCTTGCGAGGGGATGGCGGCGCTCAGCGAATAGGGACCGCCGGTCATGCGCTGGCAACCCGTGCAGTGGCAGGCCATGGTGAGCATCGGCTTGGCGCTGATCTTCAGCCGCACCTGCCCGCAACGGCAACCGCCCTCGTTCGGTAATTCCAGCGTGCTCATGATGTCATTTCCTCCCATGTCATGAATTATCGACGCGCGGCACATCGCTGTCGGATTCGACTGTCGCGCGATTAACTAGAGATTCTTTACGATCCTCAAGCCTCTGCGACCTGGGGAAGTTTCGCCTCAGCGCCAATCGTCCGCACCCAGGCCCTTGCGATGGCAAGGCCGGCCGTTTCGGCTGCCGCCGCATGCTTGGCGACAAGTTCCGGATAGCGATCGAGCCAGCCCGGCTCCTTACGCTCGATGGTGTCCCTGAATTCGCCGCGCCAGCGCTCGACCACGGCAGCATTGGCCTCGAAGTGGAATTGCGTGCCATAGGTGGCACGGCCGATGCGGAAGGCCTGGTTCGGCGTGACGCCATTGGCGGCAAGGCGCGTGGCTCCATCAGGCAAGGTAAAGGTGTCGCCATGCCATTCGAAGATGGTGAATTCGTCGCCGACATCGGTGAGCAACGGGTCTTTCCTGCCCTCGTCAGTGAGGCCGACCGTCTTCCAGCCGAATTCATGGGCGGTGCCGAGCAGATTTTCGGCCTCGTAGGCACGCGCTAGAATCTGGCTGCCGAGGCAGATGCCGAGCACGGCCTTGTCCTCGCTCTCGAAGCGGCGCATCAGTCCTGCCAGTTCGGGCAGATAGGGATGGGTGTGGTCGTCGCGGGCGCTCTGTTCGCCGCCGAGCACAACCAGAGCGTCCCAGGACCTCGTTTCCTTCGGCAAGGCCTCGCCGCCCCAGGGGCGAAACCAGTCGATCTCGGCTCCGGCCTCTTCGAGCGCTATGCCGAGAGCGCCGAGCGGGGTGTTCTTCATATTCTCGATGATGGCGACGCGCATACCGTTGATTCCCGAGCAATGTTACCACCAGAGATGAGCATGAGGCGGCAGGAGAGGCAAGTGGCCAGAGCGTTTCAACACTCAACGGAAATGTCGAACCACTCCGGCCGTCTGTCCTTGCGCAATTCCGGACGGAAAACCGCCTGGCACTTTTCCTGGAATTGCTTTGGCTTGCAGCGGACTAAAGTTGAGCCTAGATCTCAGCAAACAACGAAGGATCAGGACGATGAGCGACAAGCCGCGGATCACCATTCTCTACTGCACGCAATGCAACTGGCTGCTTCGCTCCGGCTGGATGGCGCAGGAGCTGCTGCAGACCTTTACCGACAGCCTTGGCGAAGTGGCGCTGATCCCCGGCACCGGCGGGGTCTTCGAAATCCGCATCGACGGCGAGCTGCTTTGGGAACGCAAGCGGGATGGCGGCTTTCCCGGGCCGAAGGAGCTGAAGCAGCGGGTGCGGGATGTCATCGACCCCGAACGCGATCTCGGCCATACCGACCGCGCATCGCTGGAGAGCTAGGCCCGCTGCGCGGGCATCAGTCGAAGGGCGAACGACAGGGCCTGGTACCGTTGTTGATCGTCGTATAGCTGTCGGTGCCGGGATTGTAGGTCCGGTAGCGCTCGGCGCACCAGGTCTGATGTCGCTTGAGCTGCTGGGCCGGCGAGGGATAGACTGTTCTCGGCGGTGGCGTAAAGGTTTCGCGCGGAGGAACCTGGACTCGCGGGCTGCCAAAGCGATTGAGGCCCCCGTTATAGGGCGGCGTGATCGGAAGCGGCTGACCTGGGCGGGTGTAGAACTGCCGCTCGCCGAAACCGAAACAGCCACGGGAATCGCAGATGACCGTATTGGTGCGCGGCGGAGTGATGAGCTTCCGGGAGTCCGAGGCGGCCGTAGCGAAATCCACCTGCGACAGCGAGGCAAGCGCGAGGACGCAGCCAAACGCGATCCTATGAAAAACAGCCATGACATACTCCTGTTCCAGACGCTGCGAACCTATGGCGGGCCGCCGCACCTCTTATCTTAGTTGGGGTCATGACGATGGCAAAACCAGTGCTGCTGCAACCGGAACCTATCGATCCACGATGAGTTGATCGCCGCCACCGCTTGCGCCATAACAGCCCAACCATTGCAAGGGAGATTGCCTGTGAGCAGCTTGAAATTCGGCACCAGCGGCCTTCGCGGCCTATCCGCAGACCTCACCGGACGGGCATCGGCGCTCTACGCGACAGCCTTTGCCCGCCATCTGCTGAAAAACGGCCATGCCAAACCGGGCGACCTCATCCTCGTCGGCCGCGATTTCCGCGAATCGAGCCCGGCAATCTCCGCCACCTGCATCGGCGCGCTGAAGCGGGCCGGCCTGACGCCGATCGACTGCGGCACATTGCCGACGCCGGCGCTGGCGCTTTACGGCCTGCAGCTGAAAGCCGCCTCGCTGATGATCACCGGCTCGCATATCCCCGCCGACCGCAACGGCATCAAATTCTATCGCCCTGATGGCGAAATCGACAAGCGCGACGAGGTGGCGATCAGCGAAGAGGCGCTTGCGATTGGCGATTCAGTGCTCGACGAAACCCCTGCCGAGGCGGAAAACCGCACGGCGGAGACGGAGGCGCTGTTCCTGGAGCGCAACAAGGGCCTGCTGCCTCCAGGCAGCCTCGCCGGCCTCACCATCGGCGTCTATCAGCACAGCACGGTGGCACGTGATCTCTTCGGTCAGGTGCTTACCCATTACGGCGCCCGCGTCGTGCCGCTCGGCCGCTCCGACAGCTTCATTCCGGTCGACACCGAAGCGGTCTCCGCCGAAACCATCCGCCTCATGAAGGCTTGGGCGCCCGAGCACGGCCTGGATGCCATCGTCTCGGCCGATGGCGACGGTGACCGGCCGCTGGTCGCGGACGAAACCGGCGAGCCCCTGCGCGGCGATCTGCTTGGCCTCATCGCAGCAAATTTCCTCGGCGCCGATGTTGTGGTGACGCCGGTCACCTCCAATTCCGGCATCGAGGCCGCTGGTTCCTATGCCGTCACCCGCACCCGCGTCGGCTCTCCCTATGTGATCGCCGGCATGGACGAGGCTATTGCGGCCGGCAAGACCAATGTCATGGGCTTCGAGGCCAATGGTGGTACGTTGACGGCCAGCCGCTTCACCGTCGAGGGAAAAGCTTTCGAGCCGCTGCCGACGCGCGACAGCTTTCTGCCGATTCTCGCGACGCTCTATACCGCCGCCAAGGCACGCAAATCGCTTTCGGCCGTTGCCAGCAGCTACCGCCTGCCCTTTGCCGCCGCCGACCGTCTGGAGAATTTTCCCGTAGAAACCAGTGCCGCGCTGATGGCCTATCTGCGCGCCTCCGACGCCAATCTTTCAGATTTCCTGAAGCCGATCGCGACGGTCGCTTCCAAGAGCGATATCGACGGCCTGCGGGTGACACTTGTGGATAACCGAATCATCCATTTCCGCCCTTCCGGCAACGCGCCGGAAATGCGCTGCTACGTGGAAGCATCGAGCGAAAGCGAGGCAAAGGCCCTGCTGGAACAGGGACTTGGCCTGATCAGCGCATGGGCTGCAGCCCGGGTTTGACCCGGGCTCCACCCGCTTTTTTCATGATTGCCACGAAAACTTCAAAAACCCTGTTGACACCGGACGGCCACCCCCTTACATGCGTGTCCGTCGCCCAGATGGCGGAATTGGTAGACGCGCAGGTTTCAGGTACCTGTGCCGCGAGGCGTGGAGGTTCGAGTCCTCTTCTGGGCACCATTCCATTTAGAACGTATTGATTACGTTCAACTTCCTGATATTGCTAGGTCTTTCGCTCACCCATTGCTACACACGGGTGACACACAGTGCATATCAGAATGGCAAGTCCGATGCGCCGTAAAGGCTCTACCTTTATCCAATTCCGAAAGCGCATTCCGAAGGACCTTTTCGGTAAAACCGGTGGCATAACGCTGGCCATTCCTGTCGGTGAAGAAGTCCTTCACACCGTGATGCGCGACAAGGCCGTCGAAGTAACAGTATCGCTACGAACGCGGGACCCAAGGGAAGCCAAGGAGCGGCAGGCTGTCGCTCTCGCTTATCTGAATAGCGTGTGGCAGGCACTCCGAGACGGACCGAAGCGTCTAACCCATAAACAGATAGCCGCACTTGCGGGAGAAGTGTACAACGCGCTTGTGGCGTCGTTTGAAGATGACCCCGGTTCGTCCGAAACATGGAAGCAAATCATCCAGCTACACGCAAAGGCCCTTTCAGGGGACCATGATGCGCGTGAAAGCTGGTTCGGTCCCACCGTTGACCAGACCTTAGCGAAACACCGACTCACCACAGACAATGACAGCCGTAACGCTCTCATAGATGCTGTTGGTGTCTCGCTATCGTTGGCTTCGGTACGCCTCGCACAGAATGCAGGAGGCGATTACAGCCCGGACACGATTGCGCCGCGTTACCCGCCGCTTGCACTACCAAAGGAGACCAAGGCCACCAAACCGCTACCGAACGGGTCTCAGACCATAACCGGATTGGCTGAAGGGTGGTGGCGCGAAGCTAAGGCCGCAG
The DNA here is from genome assembly GCF_057784475.1 of Martinezella sp. CNPSo 3795. NCBI lineage: Bacteria > Pseudomonadati > Pseudomonadota > Alphaproteobacteria > Hyphomicrobiales > Rhizobiaceae > Martinezella > Martinezella sp. CNPSo 3795. Next base: position 450,614 of record NZ_JBXSOQ010000005.1, read on the forward strand.
GCAGGGCTATCAGCACATATGACGCCTATTCGAGGGCGGCCAGGTTGCTCTCAGAGTTCTTAGGTCATGACGATGCACGAACAGTGACCGAAGACGATATCATAGCGTTTAAAGATCACCGGCTTTCCCAAGGCGTCGGCCTCAAGACGATCACTGGTGGCGACCTGCCCGGAATACGGCAGCTATATGTTTGGGGAATGGCCAACCGGAAAGTGAGCCACAACCCTGCCGAGGGCGTGAAGGTCGCAAAGGTGAAGAAGAAGCGGACCCGCGATCCCGGTTTCTCCGATCAGGAAGCAGTCGCTATTCTGTCCCACGCTTTCTATCACAAGCGCTCAGGGAAGGCCTCGGAACACCTGTCTAACGCCAAGAGATGGCTACCATGGCTTTGTGCTTACACAGGTGCACGCGTGGGGGAGATGGCCCAACTTCGGAAGCAAGACCTCCGTCAGGAGGATGGCCTCTGGATCATCAAGATTACCCCTGAGGCAGGTACCGTGAAGGATGGCGAGTTTAGAGAGGTTCCGCTGCATGCTCACCTCGTGGACATGGGATTTCCTGCGTTCGTGTCCAGAGCTAAAGAGGGCCACCTTTTTATGAAGGTGTTTGGCGACACCGACAAAGCCCAGCGAGCCGCATGGCGCACTACCAAGAACCGCGTGACGGACTTCGTTCGTGAGGTTGTCGAAGACCCTGAAGTTCAACCGAACCATGGCTGGCGACACCGGTTCAGGACCGAAGCCCGCAACGCTGGAATACCACGAGATATTAGCTTCGACATCACCGGGCATGATAGCAAGGATGAAGGCGACAAATACGGGACTGTCACCAACAAAGCCAAGGCCGCAGCTCTGGCTAAGTATCCGCGATATGAGGTGAAGCCTCTACAAAGTCCATGACCGGCTGCAAAGATGATCCTTTGCGGGACCCAAACACTCGGATGCGGAATGAAGCTATTTCGCGCAACACCCGCTGCAGTGACTGGCGATTTTTTTTGAGCAGAATATTTTTTGACAAAATCTCTGAAGTGGCATCACTATAGAGGCTCGCGCTAGTATCCCCCCGTACCCCGGTCGAGCTTCCCGATAGGGGATGGCACAATCTGAACAAATGGCCCCGCGATGCCAAGTCAGTCATTCAGCCTGCCATACCCCCAAATACCGTGCTTCGAATTCCGCACCAACCGCGATTGGGCTAGATCTTCACTTGATAGGCTAATGCCTTCATTTCGCACTGCGAAATATCCCATGGCTTCGAGATAACCAAGAGACCACCTGTCGCCACGGGCTCGATGCCTGCGGCCTCTCTGATCAGTTCGATACTGTGCACAACACAGAGCGCGTTGGCAGGATAGCGCTGTCGATGAACGTCCACCTCGTTCGCCGTTAGAATTATGTGCGTGCCTGCCGAAGTCGTCCCTTTCACCTCCACTATCAACTCTTCATCGTCGTTGCTGGCGACAATGTCATAAGGGGCCCAATCAGCTGTTACCTCGCAGGTATATCCCTTAGCCGCCAAATGATCTTCTGCCACCTTCATTGCACGATCTTCCACAACGCGCCTCTCGGCTGCAGTGAGGCCGAAACCTTGGCCTCCTTTTGTGCGACCACCTTCTGCAATGGCTTTGATTTCTGCCTGGGCTTTTATGAAGCTAGACGTACCCGAATTGGGCAAACGACCAAGGTCGTCTTGTTCATAGATAAGCCGAAGCATCTCAGCAAACATCAAAAGATCTTCCTCTAGGCCCGCTTCAGTGGGCAAATTGGAAATATCATACAACTTTGCGACAGGGGTCGATGCCTCATACGGACGCCCCAGCTTCCCCCGCCTACCAAGGTCAATCTTCTTTACAAGGTCAGTGTGCTGGGCAAAGTATGGCGAAAGTAGCCTGCCTGCCCATTCCATTAGGGGTGCAACTTCTTCGGCCGGTTTCGCTTTGAACTCGCCCCCAGTCCAATCCGTCGACCCGTGGCTCAGACAGAGGTATAATTTTTCGCCTTCCGAGTGAAAGAGAAGGACGAGATACCAGCCATTGCGCGGGTCTGGGGAGCGCTCACGAGAGAATATCCTAACCCAGGGGATTGCGGTCTTTCGTCCCGATCCATCGCGTCCGACAACTCCAACGTCCTCTTCCTCGACGTTTAGCCTGAGAGACAAGGCAGGCGTAAGGCGACGCAGCGCCTCTGGAAGTGTGTCCCGAACTAGTCTACCGCGCTCCTGCATTGCCGGAGTGTTCTCCGCAGTCCATTCGGCTTGCAGTTCGATGATCCGTTCAATAATATCTAACAAGCTATGTGCCCCGGTTAATGATGACCAGGATAAGTTGCACAAAGCTCGTTAATCAACACTTACACGATGTAGTGGCACCAAACGCCAAGTAAATATCTGACTATCGGTTAGACCTACTCAGGTTGCGTTTCCTCGGGCGCATTGGGCAGCGAAGTTGCAGTCGCTGGCACTGTGGCGGGTTCCTCTGCAGCAACGGCGGCTTCTAGCTCCGCAACGTTGTTATACGCCAACACTCCAGCCGGTGCGTCATCACGTTCAAATAGGAGGTAATCGAGCAGCCACTGGACTCGCTCCCAAGCCAAGGCTTCTTTGCGCATTCTCATGACTGTCGCAAATGGCTTATCGCTCGAGGCCGTTGTCCCGAACATCGCATGTTCAAAGTCAATCACACTTGCAGCCAAACGCACGGCAGAGGGCTCCGGCGCATCTTTGACCACAGCGAGAATACGCTCATTGGCGGTCCAAGCAGCGTTCCCATTGCCATTCTTGTCTTTTGGACGGTCGGTATCGTGAAGCACAGCATAAGGGGTGCCAAAGTGGTTCAAGATCTTGGCGATGATCGGGACGATAAACTTTCCTCTGGCACGAACGACATGGACGTCACGATACTTTGTTGGATTGCTCAAAACGACTTCCCTAAACGCGGAATACTCCGTGTCCCCTTCGACGACTATCGTTCGTCCACCAAAGAAAAATTCAGCGACGTAGGGATCCCACTGGTTTAGTAACTTCAACAAATCCTTGTCTTCATCGCTGAGTTTAACCTTGTCGGGCCGAAAAACAGTCGTCCCTTGGATGGCCCCGGCCACGGAGCGAGAAACCCTGACAATTGTCGTGTTGTCTCTTGAG